>NZ_JAMXKG010000001.1:0-775183 GCF_024494405.1 Fictibacillus sp. WQ 8-8 | reverse complement strand
GTGGTGTGGAGTGTGTTGGGTACCGCCCACACTCTTTTACCCCCCCCCCCCCCCCCCCCCCCCCCCACCAAACCAAAACCGAAAATGGTAAACTAGAAGAAATGTGATGAAAAGAGGACGGAGGGACCTACCTTGATTAAGATTCTGCTTGTGGATGATCATGCGGTGGTGCGGCAGGGGCTCATGATGCTGCTGAACGCTCATCCGGATTTCGATGTAGCCGGGGAGGCATCGGAAGGTAACGAAGGGATTCAAAAAGCACTGGAACTCAAGCCGGATGTCGTCATCATGGATTTGAGCATGCCGCATGGCAAAGATGGGCTGTCGGCGACCTCTGAGTTAAAGAAGCAGCTTCCTGACTGTGCCATCTTGATTTTAACGATGCACAACGATGAGGAATATTTATTTCAGGCGATTCAGGCAGGTGCTTCAGGATGTATTTTGAAAAGTGCACCGCACGAAGAACTCATGGCAGCCATCCAGAGTGTCTATCATGGAAATGCTTATTTGAATCCGGCGGCTACCAAACGCCTTATGGAAGAATATTTAAATCATGTGAAACAGGGAACAACGGATACGTACAGGTTGCTGTCAGACCGTGAAAAGGAAGTATTGACCTTGATCGCCAAAGGCTATTCTAATAAAGAAATCGGTGAACAGCTGGTTATCAGTGTGAAGACGGTGGAGACCCATAAAGGCCATCTAATGGAGAAACTTAAATTGAAAACCAGGCCAGAACTGGTTGAATATGCTCTAAAAAAAGGACTCCTAGGGTATAAATAGCTCTTTTGAAAAGAGGGGATGAAAGTGGACCAAAAGGATATAGGGAGGAAAGGACAGATAATCATTGATTCCTCCGGTGCGGTTAAGTCAATGAATGAAGCGGCTCGAGATAGATTTGGATGGCCGAGTTTAGATGATGTTAAGATTGAAGAACTGGTTCCTGTCTTGAACATCGAGAAGCTGGAAGAGGAGAAATTGGTCCCCTGCTTTGGGAAAGAAAAGAGCGGCCGTGAATTTCCTCTTTTTATAAGAAAGAGTTCATTTGAGCTGGATGGGGGGACGTATTCTTTGCTGCTCCTTCAAGATATTGAGATCGAGGCAGAGGATGCTGCTGGCACTTATGCCCGCGAAAAGGAATTGGCCGACTTTAAATTTGCACTGGACGAGTCAGCGATCGTGGCGATTACCAACCGCAGGGGAATCATCACCTACGTGAATGATAAGTTTTGCAGCGTGTCCCAGTATCCGAGGGAGGAGCTGGTGGGCTGGGATCACCGTCTGATCAACTCGGGCTATCATCCTAAGGCGTTCATGCAGAACCTTTGGTCAACCATTTCAAGCGGCAAGGTATGGCGTGGTGAAGTGAAAAACCGGGCAAAGGATGGATCCTATTACTGGGTGGACACGACTATCGTCCCCTTTCTTGATGAAAGCGGAAGACCCTATCAGTACTTGGCCATCCGTTCTGAGATTACTGATAAAAAGCGGGTGGAGAAGGAGCTTCAGCATATGATGACTCGCTTGCTGGACGTACAGGAGGAAGAACGGAAGCGTCTGTCGCGGAATTTGCATGACGGCATCGGGCAAAATTTGTACAGTCACTTGATTACGATCAACCGGATGCGTTCGGAAAAGGAGCATCCACTGCTGGAGCAGATGCAGCAGGAGGCATCAGAACTGATTGAAGAAGTGCGCGATATTTCCTGGGAATTGCGCCCGTCCGTTCTGGACGATCTTGGACTTGTTCCTGCCATTCGTTCATTTTTGTCTCGTTTCGGTGAAAACTATGGGATTGACGTGAAGTTTGATTGCTCGCTTTTCGGAAGGCTGGGCATTGAAAAAGAAACGACAATTTACCGGGTTATTCAGGAGGCGCTAACGAATGTGCGGAAATACGCAGGTGTAACTGAAGCGGCGGTATCGATTCAGGGAACGGATACGGATGGGAGTGTCCATGTGAATGTGAGCGATAATGGCCGAGGGTTCGATGCTGAACATGATGAACCCGGTGTCGGTTTGTTCAGCATGGAAGAAAGAGCACGGGCTGTAGGCGGGACGCTGGAAGTTCATTCAGAGGTGGGAAAGGGAACAACGGTGTCGCTGGAACTGCCTGTATAGGAGTTTACATAATGGTGCCACTCTACTTGATGGTGCCCTTGATGGTGCCAGGCACCGCGTTTTGACATGTGTGTAAAAGGGGTGCCTGGCACCATAATCAAAACACCGAATAACTAAATCCCGCAACTGCGAGTCAATCGCAGTTGCGGGATTTTTATTTTTATATAGGAAACAGCCTATTGGTCTATGAACCGTAATCGGGCTTTACTCTAGAATAAGAACAGTCCCTTCGCCTGGGATTCTAGTAGAGGGCTTTAAGTTTATTGTTATATTAAAATTAATTTTCTTTTCGCATGAGGAATATATTGGGAAAAAGTTCAAGGGTTGGGGGGCTTCGTATGGTAAGAAGGATCCTATCAGAAGATGAAATGCTGAACGTGATCAGGAACGGGCTGAAACCTGCTGCAGCCCCAAAGAAAATAATAGTGGCCGGGGCTGGAATAGCAGGGCTGGTAGCAGGGACGCTGCTCCTGGATGCTGGCCATGATGTACGTATCCTGGAGGCGTCTCAGCGGGTCGGCGGACGAATTTACTCCGTCCGCTCACCCTTTTCGGATGGCCAGCATTTTGAGGCGGGAGCCATGCGAATACCCGAGACCCATAAGTTGGTGTTTGAATACCTCCATAAATTCAAACTGCCGTATAACCGGTTTATTAATGCCCTCCCGAATGATTTGTTTTACGTCAATGGAAGAAAGGTTCGATCCGATGTTTATGGCCGGCATCCGGATCTGCTTGGGTTCCCGGTTGCGGCGCATGAAAAAGGCCGAACGGCAGAGGACCTTTTGAGGTTTGCCATTCAGCCTCTCGTTGATTATGTGAATCAGGATCCTGTACGGCATTGGCCGGTGGTCATCGAACGCTTCGAAAACTACTCGGTCGATTCTTTCCTGAAACAGAATCCCTTCGGAAGGTCTTTATCTCCAGGTGCGGTAGATAAAATCAAGGTTCTCATTTCGCTGGAAGGATTTCCTGAGCTTTCTTTTCTTGAAACGTTCCGTGATATTCTGCTCATCTTTATTAAACCAGAGCTAAAATGGTATGAGGTTACAGGAGGAAATGATCAACTGCCGAAAGCTTTTGTGCCTAGGCTTGGTGAACGGCTGCAGATGGGTAAAAGATTGACCGGGATCATACAGAGCCCCAAAAATGTTATACTTTATACCGAAAATCCGTCCAGCAGAGAAAGAGAAACTTTTGAAGCAGACCGTGCCATCATCACCCTGCCTTTTTCAGTTCTGAACTTTGTGAGGATCGAACCTGAGCAATCGCTGTCCTATTATAAAAGAAGAGCGATCCGTGAGCTTCATTATGTGCCTTCCACAAAAGTGGGACTGCAATTTAAAAGGCGATTTTGGGAAGATGAGGGTTTGCGGGGAGGAAAAGCAGTATCTGACCAGGCATCACGGTTTACGTATTACCCGAGCCACTATCCAAACGGCAGCCAGGCTGGAGTGGTGCTTGGAAGCTATACGTGGGAGGATGATTCCAACCTTTGGAGCTGTCTGCCGAACAAGACAAGAGTTCAGGAAACCCTGCGGTGCTTGTCCTTTTTTCACGGATCTCAAGTGTTTCGGGAGTTTTTAACCGGTGCATCCTATTCCTGGACGAATAACCAGTATGCCGGCGGGGCGTTTACGATGTTCAAGCCATATCAGGAAAAAGAGTTCGGGGAGGCGATATCCTCACCAGAAGGGAGACTCCATTTTGCAGGAGAGCATGCGACCAAGACCCACGGCTGGATTCAAGGCTCAATTGAATCCGCTATACGTGCGGCTCACGAGGTGCACCAGGAGTTAACATAATGGTGTCAGGCACCGCGTTTTGACATATGTCAAAAGCCGGTGCCTGGCACCACTTTTTTCACGAAAATACTTCTAAATCGCACGGAACTTTCATATCCTCTGTACCATGTCCATCTTTTTAAAGGTGTAGTGGGACTGCCTTTCATTTGCATTTATTTTTATGATATGTATAATCTTTGTATAATTGCTGAATGACTTGATGGCCGTAAAGAAAGGGGGCTAATATGACAGCTGCTGATATTCTAAAGAAGCTCGCCAACCGCTTTTTTACGCTGAGAGTATATGATTTGTCTGCCCAGATGGCCTATTACTTTTTGATGTCTGTGTTTCCGTTTTTATTGGTGATTTATTCTTTATTGTCCTACATGCCCATACAAGAAGAAAACATCTTGGAACTAGCAAAACCATACGCTCCTGAAAATACGTATCACTTGATCGAGAAGACCCTGACGTACACCGTTACGAACCAGCAGGGAAATCTGTTGTCATTCAGTTTGATTTTCACCTTATGGCTCTCTTCCATGGGTTTTCAATGTATCAAACGTGTATTGAATGATGCCTATGTCATTGAGGTGAAAGAAAGTTTTATAAAACAAATACTAGAAGGAATCGTACTTACGATTGGCTTTATGATCGCAATCTTGTTCTCCGTTTTCGTTCCGATCATTGAACAGCTGATGAAGCATTATTTAAACGATGTTTTTTCATTAGATGGCTATCATAAATTATGGATTTTCATACAATGGGGATTAGGCAGTCTCTTCTTATTTCTATTCTTCATCGGACTCTATTATTTTGCACCGAACGTGAAGCTGAACGTGACGAAAGTGATTCCGGGCGCCTTTTTTTCCATGATCGGCTGGCAGCTCGTTTCCATGGGATTTGCCGCTTATGTCAGGGGAAACAACTATTCGGCGCTCTATGGCCAACTCGGCGGAATTGTCGTTCTGATGCTTTGGTTTTACTTGTCCGCCATGATCATCATCATTGGCGCCTTATTGAATACCATCGTCTATCCCATCAATGGACACAGAAAGGACTAAAGAATATGAAAGCACAAGGTTACTTGCTTTTTGGTTTGCTGTTCGCTGTGTTGATCGCCGTTTTTGCGGTCGTCAACGGCAATAATGTAGAATTTAACTATATTTTTGGAAGTGTCAAATGGCCGCTTGTTCTCATTATTTTAGGCTCTGCTGCCATTGGGGGACTGGCTGTTGGACTTCTTGGATTCATTAAGATCATTCAATTAAAAAATGCCGTAAAACGCCTGGAGAGGGAGCGTCCAGTGAAAGTGGAAACTGCAGAGGTGCAGCATCATTCACCTGTAGATACTGACGTAGACACATCCCGATCCCGTTTTCCGGAATAAAAAATTTGGACGCACTGGGTTCCTTGGATGGTAACTGAGCCAAATTCAGCGATAAATCCTTGAGATGAGCGGTTTTTAAATAAAAATAACTGACCGCTCCCTCCGCCAGCCTGAGAACCGCGGAATTTGACTTTAGCACAAAACGTATAGAAACCTGTTCGCGTTGCTGTGAATTCAGAAGCAAATACGTTAAATTCGTTGTTTCGGTCAAAAATTACGTCATTAAACGTGACGACATCGATAAAATTCGCCATGAATGGCTGCGGCGTTGTCTTTAAAGCTTGAAAATATGTGAATCCTGGCGGTCCAGGGTTCAACGGGATAATAGGGCCCGGATTG
Organism: Fictibacillus sp. WQ 8-8; assembly: GCF_024494405.1. Classification (NCBI taxonomy): domain Bacteria; kingdom Bacillati; phylum Bacillota; class Bacilli; order Caryophanales; family Fictibacillaceae; genus Fictibacillus; species Fictibacillus sp. WQ 8-8. The sequence continues at coordinate 769,549 of NZ_JAMXKG010000001.1, read as the reverse complement.
TTGCAGTTGATTCCCGGTTTGTTCCGGCTGGAACTGCTAGAACTGGAGCTTGAGCTGCTGCTCTCATGTTTTTTACTCATAATTTTCTCCACCATACATTATGAAACTAAACACATGATGTGCGTGTTCTAGCAGTATATGCGAACAAGCATAATCCGCTTGGGACAATCCCCAGTGAAAAGATAAACTCTAATGCACGATTGAAAGGCTAGAAATAAAGCTAGTTTGCAGTTTGATTATGAATAGAGTGGAAATCATTTCCTGCAACCAAGATCCTTGTGCTTTTCCCGGGAAATATGTCGAAATTATAGACATATGCATCCTGCAGAGACGCCTCATGACACTACAAGCGTGCAGGGTTTGTAAAGTCTAATGAAAAACCTATGAAGAGATTGCAACTACATAAACCGCCGTTTTTGCTGCAGCCTTGCAGTGTGTTCATTTTTAACTCTAGTTCGTAGAGCTATTTTAATAAACAAAGTGTAAAGGGGAGGGGTGAACTAGTTAAATCAATTAGCCATTAGTATTACAAGATGTTATTAAGTGGTGTTTAATAATGTTGAGGTATGATGAAATTTCATCTGTGCGGTGCCAGGCACCGCAGTCCAAATCCTCAAAAATAGTTTTTATGAACAAAACAGTTATGATATAGAATAAAAAATGGTAAACTATTATAATGTGGTAATAGAAAAATTAATTGTTATAGATAAGGTGGTTTCATGGATAATTTATTGGTAAATCTCTTGGAAATCCTCCTTATAAATATTGTGTTGAGCGGAGATAACGCGGTTGTTATCGCACTCGCCTGCCGTAACCTAGAGGAGCGGCACAGAAACAAGGCGATTTTCTTTGGTACGTTTGGGGCGGTATTTCTAAGGGTCGTTTTAACATTTGTTGCAGTATACTTACTGAAGATCCCTTTCTTGAACTTTGCTGGCGGACTGCTGCTTTTATGGATCGCCATCAGCCTTTTAAAGGGAGAAGAAGATGAAGACATTGAGGCAAATTCCAGCTTGTCCGGGGCCATCAAAACGATTATTATCGCTGACTTGGTCATGAGTCTGGATAACATTGTAGCCGTGGCGGGAGCAGCGAACGGAAACATTGTACTCATCATACTTGGTTTGATCATCAGTATTCCGTTAATCATTTGGGGAAGCCAGCTGCTTATGAAGATCATGGCGAAATTCCCAATCATCATCATCATTGGTGCTGCACTCTTAGGCTACACAGCTGGCGAAATGATGTTAAAGGACAAGGCTGTCGGTCATTACTTAGAGGGAGTTCATTTTAACCTTCATCTCGTCTTGCCGATTGCACTCGCTATTCTTGTTGTAGCGGTAGGCAAGTTCAGTGGCAGGCGCGCGAATAGCTAAAAATAACACAAATAGTGCCGAGTAAAATAAAGGGCTCTTTCTCATTGAGAAAGGGCCCTTTATTTTATATTGGCTTCCGCTTTTGAACTTTATCAAAGAGCGGTGCCTGGCACTGCCATACTACCAAGGACTTACACCACATGACATGATTAAATTTTTGTCAAAATGAGAGAAGCGAGCAAACCGATGGAGGCGAGCAGGCCAACGAGTGAGCCTCCTTCTTCAAAAGCTTCAGGCAGCATTGTCGAGCCGACCATGGTGATGATGCCGCCTGCTGCAAAGGAAGCGATGATAGCCATGAGTTCTTCAGAAGCACCTTCCAGAAATAGATATCCCGCCCATGAACAGAAGGCTGAGATCACCAGCACCGTAATCCAGAGGACGAGGATCTTCTGTTTGCTCACATTGCTATTCAGCATCCCGGACGTACTCGACAGCCCCTCAGGTATATTACTGATAAAGATAGCGATGACGAGCAGCCAGCTGACACTGTTATTTTCAATGAGACTGGCCCCGATAATAATGGATTCAGGTATGGCGTCCATCACGGTTCCGATAAAGATCGCAAGGCCGGAGCCGCTGGGTGCTCCATCCTGGCCGGCAGACCGTTTCCTTTTGTGTGCCCCTTTCCGGGAAACAATGAGATCCAGCACCGTAAACACAACCGCACCGGTTACAAATCCCATCGATGTTGGAAACAAACCTCCAGAATGAACGGATTCTCCCAGCAGTTCATATGTGGCTGCGCCGATCAACACACCCGTCCCAAACGCCATGATGAAGCCGATGATTTTCTTTTTGATGGGGAATGCCATAGCTGCTATAGCACCCAGTAAAACAGCAGAGCCGGAAATGCCTCCCCACATGGCTGCACTCCACATACAACAACCTCCCTTAAACGGTGCCTGACACCGCAATTACACAAGTATGTAACGCCGGTGCCTGGCACCGACTATGTGGCACCGGCTATGAAACTCTTCCCCGCCGCACCCTTGCATAAACCGCCACGACCAGACCGCCCGCCATGCCGAAGATGATATCGAGCATCGTGTCTTTGTTTCCGCCCATCTGCATCGTGTGGGTGAAGAACTGATCGCCCACGAACTCATAGGTCTCCCAAAACACGGTCGCAATCACGGGAAGGGAAAAGACGAAGAGAAAAAGCAGCCAAGGAGAGGCTTCCTGCCGTACCCGTCCCGGCAATAAAACGTGATATAACGTTATGGCGGCGAAACCGACATAAACTCCTTTATAAAGGTGAAGCGTCGAATCCCACCATTTGAAATGCAGATAAAAACTCGCAATAGAGCCCAAATACGTAGTACAAAAAAGAAACAGATAATATCCAATAATAAGGGCGGTATTAAAAGGAATCTGTTTTAACCGCAGCAGCAAAAGCGGCAGCGCACTAACCGCGACACCACCTAAAGCGACCTGCCAGCGAGACGAATCTCCCTTGATGAGGTAAACGATGAACAGGACAAGCATGAAGATCATAAAGAGTATGCTTAACACCCAGATAGTTTTTCGCCTCACAACCTCACCCCCTCATTTCTAGAATCCTTACCATTATGGCCAAAGAGAAGGGCGGCGAACCATTCGATTCTGTCATCCAAAGTCAAAGTACCATCCGCCCAGTCTTTTCATATACTGCCTAAGAAACATTACGCTCACTCATCCATTGGAGGAGGCAGAACATGAAGTTTACCGTGCAATACATCCCTCTGAGCAGCATCAAACCCGGCATCTCCATAAAAATAACGGAGCATTTAAAGAAGCTCCGTACAATCATGTGGGACTGCATGCATGTGCTCGTGGTCCAAAAGAGTAAAAAAGACGGTCATTATGTAGTGGTTAGCGGACAGGACCGGCTGGATTATCTGAAAAAACATACGAAAAACAAATACGCTCCGTGCATTATCGATGAACCATCCAGCCTCAAAACGTGGCTCACACGTTTCAGCGGCCGGCAGCCGATCGATGATTTTCCAATGCATCCGAAAAGCTGGTCCATCGTCCGATCTTTTTTAATGAAGGAACCTCGCTTTAAAAAACTGTCGCGGCCCCAGCAGATCAAAGTTTTGCTGCTTGCTGTCAAGTACAAGAAAACCGTCATCGCATCCATGCAAAACAGAGTCAGCCAAATCCTAAACAAGTAGAGCGGCGAATTGATTAAATTTCGTCGTTTTTTTTTGTGGACTATAATATCAAAAAATAGGGAATGAAAAAGCTGGTTATTGTTTCTATATTTTTACATAATAAAAAGTCATACAGCATACGATGGAACGATAAGGCATGTCCATACCAAACCTTAAGGGAGGAAAAATCCGGCATGAAAAAGGGCTTTCTAAAAATCGTAGTGATTCTATTGCTGGCCATCGGGCTCGTCACTTCTCTTTTTCCGTCCCAAATTGCGCAAGCCTCACCTGCAAAAATCGCCTATGTGGATGTTACATCAGGCAAGCTAAACGTCAGAAGCGGACCAGGAACACAGTATAAAGTGATCGGGTCCCATAAAGACAACACCAGGCTGACCATCTATTCCCAAACGAAAAGCGGATGGTCCAAGATCAAATAAATACAACAAGAAAAACGGCTATGTTGCCACAAAATACTTGAGGTTCTACCACACGATGTTCCGTACAGAAGCAAAAAACATCACAGACAAAGCCATCAGCCTGCAGAACAAGATAGCAAGCAACAAAGCGTATACGAAAAAGCAGATTCATCAGATACTGTCACCCACCCACACGTCTGCCTACATCGACAAACTCATAAAATATGACATGGCGTCCTACAAAAAAGATAAAAAAGGCAACAAACTCTATGAGTGGCTCGCGACAGACTTTCCAGCGTACAGAATCTGGGGATTTGACTGGAGCGGGAAAGAGGCGCCTAAAAAGCCTTCCGTTACGTATTATTCGAAGAACGGCAAGTGGTATTTGAAAGTCTATCAATATCACAAAGATGATATGAACACCTACCGCCAAGCTCTCTATCTCTCAAAATCCAGTTCCAAAGCCGCTTGGAAAATTTACAATTATAAATGGTAAAAGAAACCGCGAGCATCAGTGCTTGCGGCTTTTTTCATTATTAGTTATTCTTGTTGGAGTGTAATTAATTGGTAAACAAGTTAATTAAGTACAGGGGGGGGATACGTATCATGATCGTTAGCAAAAAAGAATTTCATGTTAAGGGGTTAGATTACACGATCAGGTCTGCAATGGATAAGGATGCAAAAGAACTCTCTGATTTAAGAGTGCAGATTGATGGAGAGACCGAAAATTTAGACAGAGAAAAAGGCGAGGCATTCATCGATGCATCAGGATTTGAACAAATCATTCAAACAGATCGTGAAAATAAAACGAGCTTATTTTTAGTTGCGGCAGTTGATGATCGAATCGTCGGGTTTTCAAGGTGCGAGGGAAATCCGTTAACTCGTTTCTCCCATAAAGTCGAATTTGGAATATGCATTTTAAAAGAGTTTTGGGGATATGGTATTGGAAGAAATCTTTTAAAAGAATCGATAGCCTGGGCGGACTCCAATGAAATTAAAAAAATCACATTGAATGTATTAGAAACAAATGAGAACGCCGTTCATCTTTATGAAAAACTTGGCTTTGAAATAGAAGGAGTATTAAAAAATGACAAGATCCTTTCTGATGGTAAATACTATAACACCATTATGATGGGAAGATTTAATGGCTGATTCCGTACAACCCAGCGTTGTATGGTTTCTTTTATCTTATTCCGTTTCCTTTCACCCTTTTTCACAGCGACTTTGTAAAAATCGTAAACATTTTCGTTTTTAGGATTAAACAAAGGATAGAAGAGGAAAGTAGCCCATAAAGAAGGAGGCCGACCCATGACAGAGAATTTCCCATTGCCCATCGGATCAGTGATCACCCTGGAAAACACCGACCGGCCGGTGATGATCTACGGAAGGCTTCAATCCGCCGGAGAAGGTGAAGTGCTTTTTGATTACATCGGTTGTTTTTACCCTGGCGGACATATCGACGGCAACAACACCATCTATTTTCAGCACCATAAAATCAACTCCCTCCTTCATAAAGGCTATGTTTCAGAGGAAGAAGAGGAGCTGCACAGAAAGCTGGCGGAAAAGAAAAGTGAGTTTCCTGAATAAATGAAGCTTGCAGTCCCGAATCAAAAGGGCTGCAGGCTTTTTTTATGTTGCGGGGTGTCGTTGATAAACCGTTCGATAATAAAAGTGGACTTTTCGATAATATATCGGTGTTTTCAATAATAAAATCAGAATTTCGATAATAAATTCCTGTTTTCGATAATAAAAAGATCTGGCAGAGCATTCTGCCTAAGTTTTTTGTGGAAATCAACGCAACCGGGAAGCAATAGGCTCTTTTATGAATGATTTTGAGTAAATTTTACCTCAGTGGTTACTCTTGCGGCGAAAGCGAGCACTGAATCGGCTCTTTTTACATGCGAAGTCTTCGCCCCAGATATTTTATTTTCAAATTTATAGGGTTTTTGTTCAAAAATGACTCATTTATTTTCAAACCGTTTATGAGCGACACCAAACGACAGGATTCGCCCCATTTATTTCAAAAGAACTGTGGAGCCAGTAAAGCTCTCCAGTCTGACAGTCCTGTCCTATTTACTCCTTCGAAAAGCAACGGTTTAACTGAAAAAGGCCGCCACGGAGATCTTCCCGGAGCGGCTTTCGTCATTATCTAAAATAGTACTGATCCTGGATACTGATCCACCAGTGATCGGGGGAGGACTCGGTAAAACGTACGAGGTAGTCCCCTCTAAGATAATCCAATGTTTTTTTCGATTGCTCGTTTGGCTTTTTTTCATAGCCTTTAGAATATCCTCACGCGTGCTGTCGTACTGGACCTGAATCCTTGAAACCCGGCGATTGAAGCCGGAAGAAAGGATAATCTGGTAACCGTCTTCTTTATAATAGTAGTCCGTTCGCTTCTCATATTCTTTTGTTTTTATGGGTTTGCCATATCCCCACTTTAGCGTGTCGCGATCCAAAAATGAACCAACATAATATAAATCCTTTACACCATTCATTTCCCCGTCTTCAAACCTGTCCAGAGTTTCTTTGTCCAATTCCACAATTGGAATCTTCACGACCGGCTTTTTCTGTGCGGCAGCGATTGCTTTTTTTTCCGTAAAATCATCAGAAAACTTGTGGACGGCAAAGTAACAAAAGACGACAGCAACAGCTACAATCACGATAGAAGCGGGATGGAAAAATTTCTTTCGTCCCCACTGAAGATCTTCGATTGCTTTTTTCAGCCCTTCCAGCATGAGGTTAACCCCAATAATGGCAACGGCAAAAAACACAACAGGGATAATGATAAGATACGGACGCAGCAGCATCTGTCGGTAATAGGAACCGATCAGTCCCGACCATTCGTTGGACATGGAAATCGGGATATAGTCGCCGCCCTGCATCGTATATTCTTCCAGAACCGTTCCCCCGAAGAACATTTGCAGAAGCCCAAGATGTGCGAACAAGATCAAGACGTACATGATCTGCTGGATGTAGATGAAAGAGAGCTTTGGCAGCATATGCGGGAGGAGATGCTTGTAAAAAACATGAAAACGGCCCCCGCCCAAAACACGCGCACTTGAAACAAATTCTTTATTGGAGATCAGCTCCAATTCTGAACCGATCATTACTGAAATAGCAGGCACTGCCACCAGAGTAAGAATCATGATATGGAACATGCCTTTTTGCCAAAATGTCAGTCCTTCAGAAAGTACGACCGGAAACAAAATGAAGTAGCAGAGCAGGGCAACAGGTACATAGTGGGTGGAATCGACTATACCTTTCAGCCACTCTTTAAACCTGGGATTCATCGCAAAAAACAGATAGCCGCCAGCAAACGAGAACAAGAGCCGGGTCAGACTGATGAAAAAGGCAAGCCCGAGCGTGTACTTCGCGCCTGACACGATTTTATACAGAAGTTCGCTGCCGAATTGATCGGTACCGAACCAAAACTGCGAAGAAGGCTCAAAGGGTGATCTTCCTAGAGCTGTAATTCCGTCCTTTGCATACAGCACTTGTGTTTTCGGAATCTCGTTATCAAACGCATAATTGTGAATCATACTCAGGGCGAGCAAGGACCCAATGATACAAAAACCGGTAACAAACAGTGGCTGAGCTCCAATATACCGAAGCGGGCTCACTATTCGCAGCAAAAAGCGCTTGATGATCAGCCAGTAGGGCTGGAAGCTAAAAGAAGATTGTACTGCGGCGGTGGCGGCCATTTCGTTTTGAACGGCCCATTTATTCGTCCACATGGAGCCAAGGACAAAAAAGGCATACATCGGGATGAACACCAGCATCGAAGCAATCGTAAAGACCGCAGGATTTCCGTGCCGGTAAACAAAATTCGTTATGCCGTAAATGTTAAATAATATCTCAATGACGAGCAGGTTGGAGAGCATGAACCAAAGAATCATCTTGGACTGATGAAAAAAGTGAACCAATGTGTTGGGAAGGACGTGATGCAGCAGTATGTATAGCCTTGTCAGACCTTTTGACTTTGCGTTTTCAATATAAGGCTCCTCCCATTCCTCCTCCATATGAAACAGCAAGATCCGCAAAGAGAGGATGATCGGCAATACGCTCAGACAGAGAATGGGCAGGGTATAAGGCTGCTCATTGCCCCAGGAAGCAATATTAAACAGCAAGATATTCGTTTTTTTATAAAACCAGATGATCAAGAACTGCACAAGAACTGCGATCAGAACATCGGGCAAAGATTCAAAGATAAACAAAACAGCTTTAGACGCTTTATACAGTGGCTTTGGAAGCAGTGAGATCAGGATGCTGAGGGCGAGCGCCACAATAATGGCGAGAAAAAGCGCTGAAAAAAGGACAATCATCGAGTAAATGTAGGGTTCTAAAATATCTGGGAAGAGGGTTCGTGATGTGGCTTCGGCTGGATACATGATATTAAAGGGATGGGTCAGGCTGCTGAGCAGCATCTTCAACCCCTCGCTGTATGACGAGATCTTAAACGATGTCCCGTTAAAAGCAAACGGGATGGCGCCCATCAGCAAAATGCCGAGAAGGGACGTGAATAAAGTTATGAAAATACGTTTCATCCGTTTTCAATGGCCTCCGATCAAAAGAAGAATAAATAAGGAGGCACATCTGGTACCTCATTACTACAATTTATTCCATAAATTTACATGTAAATCCTTCTTTTGACAGAAGTTCTTTAGGAAAGCTGTTTTCGTAACCTTTGTTGCTTTTGAGAGTGGTTGATTTCCGTTTCAGGATGCTCGCTTTCCGCGGGGCGGGCGGTGAGCCTTACCGGCGCCAGCGCCGGTGGGTCTCACCTGTCCCGCTAGTCCCACAGGAGTCTCGCACCTTGCACTCCAATCAACTTGTCAATGAAGCCTATTTACAAAAAGATTCCCAAAGCAACAATCTTTTAGAAAAGAGCCTTAGGGAAAGACCTATTCCGAAATACCTGGATCACGATACAGTTTCTCAAACAAGCTCAACAGGCATGGAAAAGCAAGTCGTTTTTTCGTTTCGCCAGTACGTCGTCAAAACCACTTGATTGCCTTTGTGTTCAGCTTCAAATAAGGCATTTTCTTCTTTATCCCGGACTTTAATGTAGCTGGTTCCGTTTCGTTTTTCTTTTTGTTTGTAGTCATAGTTTAAATGCATGAGAGGCACCCCTTTTGTAAAATATTTCTATATAAATAGTTTAGCATAAAAAAAGCAGCGACCCTCCTGCAAGGATCACTGCTGTCATCTTAAAGTTCGAGCTGTTCTTTTAACGTGGTTTGAATCTTGGTTTTCTCGTCTTCCGGCACGATGAGGTAGTAAATGCCGCCGATTCGCTGGCCTTGGCCTTTGATCTCGATGTTTTCTACATTTTTACGTGCGCCTTTATACTTCGATTGAATGTCTTTCATTTCGTCAAACGTCATGTTTGTTTTTACATTAGTGCCGACTACGTCCAGAATGTCGCCCATCTTTGTAACCGAAGAAATTTGAGCTCCTTCGTTGATGATTGCGCTGATCACCTGGCGCTGGCGTTCGTTACGGCCAAAGTCACCCTGTGGATCCTGTTTTCTCATACGGGTATAAGCAAGCGCTTCTTTTCCGGACAGCTTCAGCTCGCCTTTAGGGAACGAGTAGCCATCGTAATTAAACGCCAGACGTTCGTTATCTACAGTGACGCCTCCAAGGGCATCCACGATTCCTTTGAAGCTTTCCATGTTTACTTTTACGAAATAATCGACGGGCACGTCCAGGAAGTTTTCAACGGTCTTGATCGCCATTTTTGTTCCGCCAAATGCATACGCATGGTTGATTTTATCTTCTCGGCCTTTTCCAATGATATCTGTTCGAGTATCACGAGGGATGCTGGTCATAACCATTTTGTTCGTATTCGGGTTCACTGTGACAAGGATGAGTGTATCGGATCGGCCGCGGTCACCTTGCCGTTCATCGACACCCAAAATCAAGATGGAAAGCGGGTCCCCTTTAGAAGGAGTAAGCTCTTCCTTTCGTTTGGAGGAACCGTCCCACGCAGAATTATCATGCATTTTGTTGGCCGTATTTTTCACCGAACCATAAACATAGTAGAATCCGCCTGCTCCAATGAGCAAGAGAACTCCAAGTATAATCAGTGTAACTTTTAAGCCCGTGCGCTTTTTCTTGCGCTGCTGTTTTGCTGAACGTCTGTCCATTTCATCAACCTCTTCTTTATAATAAAAAGCCATTAATGATCGTATTTTATCCAATTTCAATATCTTTTTTAATATAACAGAAAATGACAGGTTTGTTTAAAAATATTTTAAAATTTACACATTCCTCAGGATTGGTTGGAGCCTAAGGTTGGGCACTTCATTAGGCTGGTTGCCTTCAATTTACAAGTTTCCACAAATGACATGCATTATTTGCCATTTATTTTCAGTATAAACCGAACATATATTCGCATATAATAGGGTGAGGAAGGTGATGAATATGCTTCGTGACCGCGGAAAGATGAAATGGCAAGGGATGTTTATGCCTGAGCATGTGAAGGGTTTAAGGGAGTTTGACTGGGATCAGAAAAAGAAGACAAAACCGGAACTGGATGAACAGCAATACGAGCTGATGGAAGAGACGATCTGTGAAGCGATGGCTGAGGATTTGGATCTGTGTATGACCATTTTTGAAAAAGGGGACTTTCATTTATTGATCGGGAAGGTCCATTATGTAGATTCCTATAAAAAAGAGCTGCGCATCGTAGATTTCCACCACGAGGTCCATCGAGTGAAGATGTCTGATCTGGTGGATGTGAAAGTAAAATAAGGGGGAGTAAATTTGGTGCCAGGCACCGCTCTTTGACATATGTCAAAAGCGGGTGCCTGGCACCAATTTTTTATTTCGTTAATGCGTTATAGATGTTGGCTTCTCCAGACCCGAATAGTGGATCCTGTCCCACTTTTCCGAGATCGACAGCTGTCTGGCGCAGCTTGGCCTGAACTTGTGCTGGCGAATATTCAGGATGCTGTGATTTGATGACCGCTGCGATACCGGCTACTTTCGGTGCAGCCATGGAAGTACCGTGAAGAAGGGCATAACCTTTTAAGTTTCCTGTTACATAGGGTGCCAGATAGGTTGGCCAAGTTGAGAATGCGCGGTACATAAAGTCACGCTTATCAAGATAGTTTCCTTTTGGATCCTGGCGATATAGGGCATCGTATTTCGGGCCGTTGTCACCGCCAGGAGCTGCTACATCAATCACACTTCCATAGTTGGAATAGAACGCAATTTTGTCCTTAGACCACTCGTTGGAAGAGGATACTGTTACGACTCCAGGAACCTGTGCAGGTGCTACACGGGATGGCCCTTTAATATCCAATCCGTACGTTTCCTTCCAGTAAGCTTGCATATCATGGATGTCGTTCAAGTTGCGGGAGTCATTGCCGGCAGAAACGACAACCGTCACACCTTTTTGCGTAGCGTACTGCATGGCACGGTGATAAGCAACCATGGAAGCGGAATCGCCTTTGTCGCCAAGATTGTTTGCCATCCAGCGCCATCCGCCAAGGCTCATGTTGATGACCTCAACTCCATCGTTCGCTGCAGACACGATCGCATCGATAATCCATGATTGCTGGGCACCGCCTGTAGCACCGAAAACCCGGTACGAACGTACGGTTAAGTTCGGGCCAACGCCGTATACTTTACCGTTACCAGCAATGGAACCGGCTACGTGTGTTCCATGGCCGTTTTGGTCCCGGGCATCTTTCGTGCCAGGCACAAAGGTTTTACTGCCGGCAAGATCTGCATTTTCTTTTAAATCAGGGTGATTGAAGTCCATTCCGGTGTCGATGATCCCGACGACCGTGTTATGGTTTCCTTTGTTGATTTTATAGGATTTAAAATCGTTCGTGATCTTCTTTATATCCCACTGGAGATCATGGTAGTTTTGGCTAGGATCGTTCCAGTCGGGCTGCGGAATGGATGTAATGGGTTGTCCGTCAGCTGGATTTGGATCGTCTTCCAAATAAACTTCCAATTCTTTGTCCGCGGCTTGTACATTTGAATCTGCCTTCACTTTGGCAAGAAAATCAGGGGAGGATGATTTGGCTTCTACAACACCAATTTCCTCAACGACACGTTCCACAGAACCGCCGGCTTGTTCAATTTTTGCAGAAAGGTTGGAAGGGACGTTGTTGCCTTTATACGTTAGAAGATAATGCACCTGTGAGGCTGATTCCTCAGCGCTGGCAGGCTGGGAAACAAGTCCCGAAAACAGTGAGAATGACAGGGCTGAGCACATTGAAAGTACAGCAAGCTTTTTCTTCAAATTTCTATCCCCTTTTCATCAATATTAGACTGCAGTTAATAATTTATCAAAAAATATCAGAAAATTGTGTCGAATTACTTTGTAATAAAAAATTTTATTTCGACAATACGAAAAGTGGGGTTACAAAATTGGTGCCTGGCACCAAAATATTATTTAGCAAATATATGATTGCCGATTCGGGTAACGCTTGGGCGTGAAAAGATCCAGTTGTTCGATGCAAGGTGAGGATTGTAATAGAAAATAGAACCGTGTGTAGGGTCCCAGCCTTTCATGGCATCAATGGCAGCACGATAGGCGGAAGAGTTAGGAGAGATATTATACTGTCCATCATGGACGGCAGTGAAAGCGTTGGTCTGGTAGACGACATTAAACGTATCTTTTGGAAAACGTGAATCTTCAAGGCGGTTTAGGATGACCGCAGCTACGGCGACTTTCCCAAGGTAGGATTCCCCGCGCGCTTCTCCGTTGACTACCCTTGCCATAATTTCGACATCGTTTAACTTACCGAATGTGCGCGGGCCGGCAACTCCGTCAGGTACAATGCCAGTGGCCAGCTGAAAATTAGCAACAGCATACTTTGTGAGAGGTCCATAATAGCCGGTAACAGGACCATGAAAGTAGCCTGCATTCTTCATGCGGCTCTGCAGGGTCTTGACCTCATTGCCTGTACTTCCCTTACCCAGCGTTTGTGCGTACGATAAACTTGGTGTTGCGGCTAGCGTGAATACCATAACAATCAGAATCAGCATTTTTTTTACCATCTTCATCAAAACACATCACCTCTCGCTATTTTTTGCACTACCATTTTACAGTAACAAACAAATAGGAAAATATTATCCATCAATGGGTTTATTTTATAGTAAGCAAGAAGTATGCTTTTTAAAAAATTGGTGCCAGGCACCACAAATTACACAAGTGTGTAATTGAGGTGCCTGGCACTGTTTACCGTTTACAGCATGATGCCGCTTTTTAGTTCCTGGACAATATTTGGAGGCTCGTTTCCGGTAACTGCAGCGACCAGGTTTTTGGCAGCGAGCATGGCCATATCGAACCTCGTCTGGTGAGTCGCTGAACCGATATGAGGCAGGGTCACCACGTTAGGAAGCTTCAACAGCGGATTGCTTGTTGAGACGGGTTCCTGGTCAAATACATCGAGACCGGCAGCCAGGATTTCTTTGTTTTGAAGAGCTTGGATCAAGGCGTTTTCATCGACCGTCTGTCCGCGTGAAGTGTTGATGAAGATGGCGGATTTTTTCATGAGTGCAAATTGCTCTTGACCCATAAGGTGCTTCGTCTCCTGAGTAAAAGGAACCATTAACAGTACGAAGTCTGAAGTTTGCAGCAATTCCTCCAGCGGGACATAGTCAGCATCCAGAATCTTTTCTGATCCAGGTTTCCTGTGCCGGTTATGATACTGAATGTTCATATTAAAGCCGAATTTGGCGCGCTTTCCAATAGCCTCGCCAATTCTGCCCATGCCGATGATACCCAATGTTTTTCCGTGAACATCGACACCGAAGAGCGGTTCATCGTCTTGATCCTCCCACTTCCCGTCCTTCACCAGCTTGTCCAGCTCGGGGATGCGCCGTGCTGCGGAAAGCATTAAGGCCAGAGCCAGATCAGCCACCGTTTCATTGAGAACATCAGGGGTATTCGTACCCATAATGTTCCTTCTTTTCATGGACTCAAGGTCAAAATTGTTATAACCGACGGAAATATTACTGATGACTCTTAGCTTTGGGGCATGATCCAGCAGTTCATCATCAATCTTTTCCCCGGTAATGAGCAGCCCTTCTGCATCCTCCAACCTTTCTAGCAGTTCACTTCTCGTTATCGGTGCAGAACCTTGCCATTTTTCGTATATGCAATGCTCTGAAATATACGCTTCTGCCTCAGCAGGGATAGGTCTTGCGAGAAAAACTTTCGGTTTCAATAGCGCTCCTCCTTATCCTTATTCTTGAATAGGATTCTTGACGATAAACCAATAACATAATGCCGCACAGCCTGCGATCAGACCGCCGGAGATAAAAGCAAGGGAGTAGGAGCCTGTAGCATCTACAATCATTCCTGCTATGACAGGGGAAAAGGCTCCTCCAAAATAGCCGCCGAAATTTTGAATGGCACCGACTGATGCAACCATGGAAGGCGGTGCGATATCACCCGCAAGCGCCCATGCACTTCCCGTCATTGCTGAAATAAAACAAAGAGCAAGCGTTAACAGTGTGAGCGTCATGGCAAGTCCTGTCACGAACGGAACGGCACAAACCACTATGGCCGCAGAGATGGCACTGATACTTATGAGAGCACGCTTTGCTTTAATGGGTGAAGTAACTTCTTTATCCACGAGCTTTTTCGTAAGGTATCCCCCGAAAATATTTCCGAAAATCCCGCCAAGCCATGGAATCCCGGCATAGATCCCCAGTTCTTTCAATGAGACATGATGGACGTTTGTTAAAAAGAGAGGAAGAAAGACAAGGAAGATATTCCAGATCCAAATGGTACAGAAAAAGCCAAGGATCATCCCCCAAACGCTTCGATACTTGAATAATTCTCCCCATTTAATTTTGGATGTTTGAATGCTATGTTCCGAACCAGCGCCTTCCGATTGTATATATTCCAGCTCCATCTCGGAAAGCTTGCGGCTTTTGTCCGGATTTTTATAAAAGATGAAAAATCCGATGGCAAAAACTATGCCGATGGCACCCGTGATATAAAAGAGGGCTCTCCAGCCAAAAGTTACCATGAGAAAAACGAGTAATGGCGGTGCTATAGCGGGTCCCCACTTGGAGGACGAGTCCCATATCCCAGTCGCAAGCCCTCTTTCCTTTTTCGGAAACCAATAAGAAGTAATCTTGGCCATGGTCGGAAAACATGGAGCTTCACCGACGCCAAGCAAAACCCGTGCCATGATAAAGGTAGACATTTTATGTACTGCCCCAGTCAGCATGGTAGCGCCGCTCCACCAAATCAATGCGATTGTATAGACCCTTTTCGTTCCGAAACGGTCGATCAGCCAGCCGGAAGGGAGCTGCATCAGCGCATAACTCCAAGAAAAAACGGTTCCCAGCAATCCGATGTCTGTGGCAGTAAGCCCGAGTTCTTTCATCATTTCTGGAGCTGCTATGGAAAGATTCGCCCGGTCAAGATAGTTGATGATACCCCCGATCAACAACCAAACAACAACCGTCCAGCGAAACTTCCGTGCGAAATTCACCGGCTTAGCTTGCTTTGTCTCAAGTCTTGCTTCCATACCCAATCCCTCCTTGTTTTTTATAAAACGCCAAAATGGCAGCGCTTTCAAAAGATAAAAAGTAGAGCGTAAAATCTGGCTTTTATGTATAAACAAAGAGGTAAATGATTTATTTGTTTTATAATATAAAACTAAGTTTTGGAATAGGAACAAAAAATAAACAGATAATTCTATCTATTCTGTCAGTTATCTTATTATGATGATGAGCTCTTGTCAATAGGGATAAAGTTTGGCAGTGAAAGTTTGATGTTAAAAGATTGGTAGGGTGTCGTTGATGTGGTGCCATTGATGTGGTGCCAGGCACCGCCTTTACATACTTGTGTAACGACAGTGCCTGGCACCTAAAAAAATTTCCCTTTGACATCTTAATTAGGAGGAATTATACTGTGTGTAACCGGTTACACAAGATTGACGATTTTTTATTACAACAGTATGTAACCGGTTACACATATGAGTAGACATTCAAAACATAACTTTCTTTATAAATAGCATTTTATCGGAGTGTTTGATTATGGCAACCATTAAAGACGTCGCGAAACAGGCAGGTGTTTCAGTTGCGACGGTGTCCAGGGTGATGAACAGCAATGGGTACGTGAATGAAAATACGAAGAAAAAGGTTGATGCAGCGATCCAGCAGCTGAATTACAAGCCAAACGCGGTAGCCCGAAGCCTTTACAAAAAAACATCGAAAACCATCGGGTTAATTGTGCCAGATATAGTTAACCCATTTTTCCCGGAGCTTGCTAGGGCAGTGGAAGACACGGCCCATAAGCTGGGCTATAACGTTGTCTTCTGCAATACCGATGAAAACGCAGAAAAAGAAGAAGACTATCTTGAGATTCTGCTTCAAAAGTATGTTGACGGCCTTATTGTCGCTTCCAATACGCTGACTGCTGAAAAAGTGAAACAGCTGAACATTCCGGTTGTTAGCATCGACCGTAAAATCAACGCAGACATTCCTACTGTAGTTGTTAAAAACAAAAGCGGTGCACAAAAAGCGGCTAGCTTTTTGAAGGGAATGGGATGTAAACGAATCGCCCATCTGAGCGGACCTGAGCATATTGATAACGCGATGGAGCGGCGTGCCGGATATCTCGAAGAAGTTGGAAGCGAACTGTGGTTCGACAGCAGCTATATCGAGGACGGCAACTATGATATGAAGACAGCGATTAAGGCGACACTTCAGCTGCTGAACCGCCACCCTGAGATCGACGGAATCTTTGCAGGCAACGATGTGATGGCCATCGGCGCGATCAAAGCAGCCCATCAGTTCGGAAAGAAGGTACCCGAGGAGTTGGCCATTATCGGCTTTGACGGTATTGCATTATCAGAAGCAACAACGCCAGAGCTGACCACTGTTGGGCAGCCGATTTACGACATGGGAACAATCGTTGCTGATCTTCTTGTGAAGCTCATTGAGAAAAAGCCAGTGGAAAATACCTTCTATGAATTGGATGTTGAACTAATCGAACGAGAATCAACGCGGAAGGTCTAGGATGGTGCCAGGCACCGAATCAATGACACCGAAACAAACACAATCAAACAAAAAGGTGGGCTAGCAATGGCAGCTAAGATTACGGTAGTGGGAAGCATCAACATGGATCTGGTGACGATTTCGAACAAGGTTCCGAAAATGGGGGAGACGCTCCTCGGGCAGGAGTTTAAAACGATTCCTGGCGGAAAAGGGGCAAACCAGGCGGTGGCTGCCGCAAGACTTGGAGCTGATGTCCGAATGGTGGGCTGTGTAGGTGACGATGTTTTCGGCTCTGAGCTTGTGAATCACCTTAATAAGCAGGGTGTAGACGTAACAGATGTAGAGCAGGTCTCCGGATCCACGGGAACAGCCACCATCCTTGTATCAGAAGGTGATAACAGCATCATCGTCGTGCCGGCCGCCAATCATCAAGTGACGCCTGAATTTGTCGAGAAGAAGCGTGAGATAATAGCCGGCAGTGATTTTCTCCTTGTTCAGCTTGAAATACCGCTGGAAAGCGTTCAGAAAGCAGTGAGCATCGCCAAGGAAAACGGCGTAAAGGTAGTCCTGAATCCTGCTCCTATTCAGGAGTTGCCTGAAGAACTCCTTCGGGAAGTCGACTACATCACACCGAATGAACACGAGCTCGAATTGCTGCTTCAAGGCCGCGATGAGCAGCTCATCAAGGAAAAGGTCATCGTAACGAAGGGCTCAAATGGCCTTACTTTTTATAAAGATGGAGAAGAAATCAACGTCCGTTCTTACAAGGTGGATGTTAAAGATACGACAGGTGCTGGCGATTCCTTCAACGGCGGATTAGCAGTTGGGTTAAGCCAAGGATTGTCACTGAAAGCAGCCTGTAAATTTGGCAATGCGGTTGCTGCCCTTTCGACAACAAAGCTCGGTGCACAGACCGGCATGCCAACCAAATCAGAGGTAGAGCAGTTCATCGCAGTTAACGGCTGAACCGGAATTTTTTCTAATCAAAAGACAGCATGAGGAAGAGGTGGTGCAGATGAAAAAACAAGGGATATTGAACAGCGAGATTGCTTCGGTTCTCGCACGAATGGGCCACACAGATACGATTGTCATCGCAGACTGCGGCTTACCGATTCCGGACGATGTTAAACGCATCGACATCGCCCTGACGATGGGTACACCAGGCTTTTTGGAAACGCTGCAGGCGGTCGCGGATGACATGCAGGTGGAGGAAGTAACGCTGGCTCAGGAATTGAAGGAGAACGAAGCGTATCTCAGCAAGGTCCTCGAAGCGGTGCCTGGCACCGCGCAAAATATGGTCTCTCATGAAACGTTCAAGGAATTAACGAAGAATGCGAAAGCGGTCATCCGTACGGGTGAAACAACGCCTTATGCCAACATCATTTTACATGCGGGGGTGATTTTCTAATGAGTGACAAGACACTTGTTCATTTAACAGGTATCTATAAATCATTTTCAGATGTTCATGTGCTGAAAAATGTGAGCTTTGACGTGCAGACTGGCGAAGTTCATGCTCTCATGGGAGAAAACGGCGCAGGCAAATCAACACTGATGAAAATTATGGCCGGCATCTATGAACGAGACAAAGGGACAATCACAGTAAAAGGGAAGGACGTACATTTCTCCAATCCGAAAGAGGCAGAGGAGATGGGGATCGGCGTCGTGCACCAGGAGCTGAATATCATTCCTTACCTGACCGTGACGGAAAATCTTTTCCTGGGAAAAGAGCTGACGTACGGCAAGACTGGCATTTTACGGACGTCCGATATGCGAAAACGAACGAAAAAAGCACTGCAGCAGCTCGGAGTGGAAATCAATCCTGATGCGGTTGCCGGCGAGCTTTCGGTCGGACAGCAGCAGATGATCGAGATCGCCAAAGTGCTTGAAACAAATTCGGACTGCATCATCATGGACGAACCGACAGCCGCACTTACCGACCGTGAAATCGAAGCGCTTTTTGCCGTGATTGAAAAGCTGAAAAAGCAAGGCGTCGGCATCGTCTACATCTCCCACCGGATGGAGGAAATCTTCCAGATGTGTGACCGGATCTCAGTTCTTCGTGACGGTGATTTTATCGGTACGAAAATCGTTAAAGAAACGAATTTTGATGAGATTGTTTCAATGATGGTCGGCCGACAGCTTGGCGAGCGGTTTCCTGAGCGGAAGGCGAAGATCGGCCCGGAACGGCTGAGAGTGGAAGGACTTTCTAGAAAAGAGCACTTCGAAGACATTCACTTTGATGTCAAACAGGGAGAAATTTTGGGTGTAGCAGGCTTGATGGGTGCGGGCCGGACCGAGATCATGGAAGCCATCTTCGGCTATAAGAAAAAGGATGGCGGCAGCGTTTATCTCGACGGCAAACCGATGAACATCTCGAAGCCATCAGATGCGATTGAGGCCGGATTGGCCTTTGTCACAGAGGACCGCAAAGATAAAGGGCTTGTTGTAGGGATGACCGTTCGTGAAAATTTCACGCTAACCAATTTGAAAGCGGTGTCAAACGGCGGTGTGATCTCCGCAAGTGCCGAACAGAAAGAAACGGAGCGGCTCATTAAAAAACTCCACGTGAAAACGTCCGGCGGGGAACAGATCGTCAAATCGCTGAGTGGTGGAAATCAGCAAAAGATCGTCATCGGAAAATGGGTGAACAATCAGCCGAAAGTGTTGATCTTGGACGAGCCGACCCGTGGTGTGGACGTTGGTGCGAAAAAAGAAATCTATCAGATTATGAATGAACTGACGGAGCAGGGAGTGTCCATCATTATGGTATCCTCCGAGCTCCCGGAAATTTTAGGAATGAGTGACCGGATCCTCGTCATTCATGAAGGAAAAATCAGCAGGATTCACAACCGCGAAGAAGCGGATCAGGAAAAAATCATGCATGCTGCAACAGGAGGGATGTAACATGTCAGCCTCAACACGAAAGATTAGTATATTTCAGAAGCTCGGTCCGCTCATTGGACTCGTCATTATCTTAATTGTTCTATCCATCTTAAGTCCGGAGTTCTTCACGTTAACGAATATCCTCAACGTGCTTCGGCAGGTCTCCATTAACGCGCTCATTGCGTTTGGACTGACGTTCGTCATCTTAACGGGAGGCATCGACCTTTCCGTTGGTTCGATGCTGGCACTGTCCGGAGCGATCACAGCCGGACTGATGGCTGGCGGAACAGACCCAGTTCTCGCAATGCTGGCAGGTCTGGCTGCGGGTACTGTAATGGGAGCCATCAACGGAATCATTATCAGCAAAGGGAAAGTGGCGCCGTTCATCGCGACACTTGCGACGATGACCATTTTCCGAGGTTTGACGCTCGTTTATACCGAGGGAAAACCGATCACCGGCCTCTCGGATGATATGAGCTTTGTCTTGATGGGACGTGGGTATTTCCTTGGAATTCCTTTCCCGGTCATCTGGATGCTGCTCGCGTTCGCGGTCCTCTGGTTCATCCTGAAAAAGACGACCTTTGGAAGAAGAACGTACGCAATCGGTGGAAACGAGGAAGCATCATTGCTTTCAGGTATTAAAGTCGGCCGAATCAAAGTCATGATCTACTCGCTGACAGGGTTGCTGTCCGCGTTTGCCGGCATCATTTTAACGTCACGTCTGAATTCTGCACAGCCAACGGCAGGTACAGCGTATGAACTCGATGCCATCGCAGCTGTTGTACTGGGCGGGACAAGCCTTTCCGGTGGTAAGGGATGGATTTTCGGTACATTAGTCGGTGCCCTCATCATTGGTGTACTTAACAACGGCTTGAACCTATTAAACGTTTCATCCTTCTATCAGCAGGTGGTTAAAGGCGGAGTAATTCTGCTCGCAGTGCTGATCGATCGGAAGAAGGCGGCTTAGATTATTCGAGGAGGTTCGGTGCCAGAGGTTCGGTGCCAGGCACCGCAATTACACACTTGTGTAACGCCGGTGCCTGGCACCAAACAAACTGCAAACAAAAAAAAGGGAGGATTTACGATGAAAAATATGTTTAAGGGTTTAATTATTCTCGTCATTGGGGCTTTGATGCTTACGGCTTGTTCCACAAAAGCGCCGGGAACAGATGACAACAAGAAAAAGGGCAAGGGTGATCTAAAGATTGGTCTTTCCGTTTCAACATTAAATAACCCATTCTTTGTTACGTTAAAAGAAGGGGCTGAAAAAGAAGCAAAGAAAGCTGGCGTACAGCTGAAAACAGTAGATGCACAGGATGATTCTGCCAAGCAGGTCAATGACATCGAAGATTTGATCCAGCAAGGCGTGGATGTGCTTCTAGTGAACCCAACAGATTCAGCAGCGATCTCTTCAGCGATTGAATCAGCGAACAGCGCCAACATTCCGGTCATCACGGTTGACCGCAGTGCAGAAGGCGGAAAAGTCGTTTCTCACATTGCATCAGATAACGTTAAAGGCGGCCAAATGGCCGGCGACTATATCGCGAAGCAGCTTAAAGGAAAAGGTAATGTAGTAGAGCTTGAAGGAATCTCTGGATCTTCTGCAGCGCGCGAGCGTGGAGAAGGCTTCCATAAAGCAGTCGATAAAGAAAAAGGCATTAAAGTTGTAGCAAAACAAACAGCAAGCTTTGACCGTGCTAAAGGATTGAACGTAATGGAAAACATCCTGCAAGGCAACAAAAAAGTAGATGCGGTGTTTGCTCATAACGATGAGATGGCGCTCGGAGCGCTTCAGGCATTGGAAGCGGCCGGTTTGAAAGACGTCGTTGTTGTCGGATTTGATGCAACGGACGATGCGCAAAAAGCAATCAAAGAAGGCAAGATGGCGGCAACTGTTGCACAGAAGCCTGACATGATCGGTTCCGAGGCGGTTCAAACAGCGGTCAAAGTGAACAAGGACGAAAAGGTAGAGAAGTTCGTTCCAGTCGATTTGGATCTAATTACGAAATAACAAAAAACGGTGCCAGGCACTCCAATTACACAAGTGTGTAATGGAGGTGCCTGGCACCACTACTTTTATCCCCAAACTTTTTCTCGCTATTTCCGGGGAAATTCCCCGAATTTTGCAGGAAAACAGTCCTTCATTTTCGTATATTACTATATTAGATGACATGGAAAGTGAGTGGGTTGTGTATGGCTATCGGGAGAATCATTTATTATCATCGCAGAAAACAGAACAAGACACAGGAACAGCTATGCCGGGGATCGGTTGTGCCTTTGCCGTCATAACCAGCTGACCACGCTTCAGAAAAAAGACGCTGAAGAATTCCTGCATTTGAGCAGCGGCCGCCTCAAACTCTGGAAGGCGATTGTTGAGCAATAAATATCGAAGCCCGCATAGTTCATACAAATAGATCATGTCCGTACACTGTATGTAATCCTTCTGCTTCTCCAGCACACTGAAGAGCTGATCGGCCGTGTCTTTTTGCAGCCGTTCCTTGTGCTGGCCGTCACTGATCAAGGTTTCTGCGATGTGTTTTGCAAGTAATCCTTGTGAAATCGCAAGTAAACTATGTCGAACCGCAAGTAACGGGGCCAATATCGCAAGTAAATTCCTCATTTTCGCAAGTAAAGCGTGTCGAACCGCAAGTAACCAAAAAGCCAGCCTGTCATTTACCCGGCTGGCCCCATATTTAATAAGTAAATTAGCTGCTGGCATCACTTTTAGACCTGAAAAGTTACTCATCTACTAAAATAACGAACTTTTGCTGCATCAATCCAAGCTATTTTAGCTTATTACTGCCCTTTAACAAGTTTCGCTCCAGCTTAAATGTCTTTCCTTCACTCTTAAACACTGCTGATTCAACAGCTGGCCGAATTACCAGGTTATCAAGAAGCAGTTCGTGTCCCTTAAATGGCACACTCAGCTCATGCACGCCCTTACTTACATAAAATGGAGTATCAAAGTTTACGAGAGTGAGGAAATCGCTGTCTGGAGAAGGTTTAACTGACGCTGCACTCACAGTTCTGCCATCAATCTTCGCTCCTAGCTTACCGGCATGACCAGCCTCTCTTACTAAAGCACTGGACAATAGAAAGACACCAGCCTTATCAACAGATATTTTCTTACTTACCACATCTTGATTATCCAGTTTCATCAGCTTCGCGCTATAAGAAGCATCACCGGTCCATGGACTTTCCGGTGTCACAATCTCCGGCTTACCCAATACAGACTCAAAACTCTCGGCTTCCTCAACAACCGCGGTATGTCTATCCACCGTCTTCGCATCCAGCAATTTCGCGGCCAATGGTATTTCATTTACCGTCTGAATCGCCATCAAGGCTTCAATGGTAGATTCCGCACCGGAGTTCCAGTTCACTTTTCCGGTCACGCCGTTCAAGCCATCATATCCACGGCCGGTCGCAGGATCATACATAACAGCGCCGGCATCATTATTCCCGGTGAACCACGAGGCGGTTAAGCCAGCATATTTCGCGTACTTCGGATCTTTCGTCGCATGGTACACTGCGGCGAACCCTTGCGTCAGCATGTTCACGCCATAAGCAATCTGTTCATCCTTTGCCATTGTCGGTGCCATTTCCTTGATCATGCCCGTAACGAGGAGGTGGGTGAAGAACTGATCGGCTTCCTGTTTGGCCGAAGCGATCCATTTCTTCTCGCCGAGAACCATGCCGGCTTTTGCCAGGGCGTAGGTTTGCCCGCTGCCGTATGCGTGCCAGAGGGTAGGGGAGCCTTCCCAATCCATGTGCGCGCCGTATGGATATTGAGTATACGAGCCATATTGGAACTCGTCCAAACCGCGGCCCACTTTTTTCATCGAATCTTTCACATCAGCTCTCGGCTCAACCTCATAAAACTCAGCCAGGCCCAGCAGTGCATTGGACATCGCATCAAAGCCGCCAATCCAGGCTGGTATTTTGTAACCGTGTACATTTTTGTACTCGCCATAAGGCTCGTTCACTTTATTCTGTAAAGCCTTGTTGGCAAGAAGGAAGCTGTCCTTCAATTCCTTCGCGTAAGCAGAATCAACATCCTTAAACACACCATATCCCTGGCCGAGCGACCACATCGCACGTGCAGCCCACCAGTCAAACGACTTCTTGCTCGTCGGTCCGTCCGTATTGATCGAGAGGTCCTTATTTACGAAGTTATAAAACTCGCCGTCATCTGCCTGCATGTGCATAACAAAATTCAACGCTTTCTTAGCGCTTTTCAACGATTGAGCGTTCTTATTCTGCTCATAATCGTTCAGATACACGACTGCTGCGCGGGCCACATCATCCACGCAGGCGATTCCTTCACCAGAAGCGTCCACCCATTTGTATACGGGGTACTCGGAGTAAATGTGGGTGATCAACATGTCCTTTCCGTCAATCGTAACATCCTCATTCAAAAAATCGAGGTGCTCCAGGTTAACCGGTGATTTTTCCTTTACCGGTGCCTCTGCATAAGCCGGCGTCATAAAGCAAAACATCAGAACAAAGGATAAAAGCATTCTTGCAGTCTTCATAATCATCCTCCTTTTTGTATATAAAATTGGTGCCAGGCACCGCAATTACACACTTGTGTAACGCCGGTGCCTGGCACCAAAAAGATGGCACCAAAAAGAACTACCTTTTTGCCGTCGACTCCCGCACAATCAACTCTGCCGGAAGCAGCAGCTCAATAATCGGTTCATTCTTATGCTGCATGCGCCATGTGAGCTGCTCGACGGCTTTCCGGCCATACAGCTCCAAATCAATATTCATCGTGGTGATCTTCGGGGTAGACAAGCGAGAAAGCATTCCGTTGTCAAAACTGCACACAGAAGCCTCACCCGGAACAGCAATGCCGTGCTGCTGCAGGGCAGACCTCACAAAAAAGCCAAACCCATCATTCACGCAAAACCAGGCACTGGGCTGAACATCCAGCCCCTGCATGAGCCTGGTCACATCCTGATCATCCTCAAGAACGTCACTAAACACAAACTCCTCATTAAGCTCGATCCCATGCTCCTGAAGCGCGAGCCTGTAGCCTTCCAAACGCTCCTGATAACTCGGTGACAGCCTGACGTTTCCAACATAGGCGATGTCCCGGTGGCCAAGCTCGATCAGATGCTTGACCGCGGTATAAGCGCCGAACCGGTTGTTCGTCAGGATGGCATCCGCCTGAATCAAGGGGTGGTGATGGTCAATAATGACCGTCGGAATACCGGTCGCGATGACGGCGTTACTATACTCTGTGCTGATGTGCGAGAGAATCAAGACACCATCGACCTTGCCCTCTGCTATAAAGGAAGGAAGGACTAGATTGTCACGCGCCACAGTATTGATCGACTGAATGAGCAGGTTCATCCCGCGTTCGGTCACTTCTTTTTCCACACTCAAATAAATTTCCCCGAAAAAGCTTTTCAGCGAGAAGGCATAATCCGAAGCGATCAGCCCGATGTTGCCTGTGCCGCCCCCTACCACACCAGCAGACACAGACGACTTCCTCACACTGTATCCCATCTCCTGGGCTGTTTTTTCAACAAGTAGCCGAGTTGCTTCACTTACACCCGGTTTCCCCGACAGCGCTTGGGAGACGGAGTTTTTCGATATATTCAATGCATCTGCAATGTCCTGCATGGAGACTTTTTTCGCCATTGTTATTCAAACCTTTCACATAAAATCATCATAAGGATTACACGTTATTTGTTTTGTCACGTTACAAATTAACTATAACCTAATCAATAACCCTCGTAAACCACAACAAGAAAATTATCCCTATTAATTTTCTGACAATGCTCTTTTCTATGCTTTGTGCTATTTTTGTAACTAGACTTCATTGATTGTTGATTGGAGTGCAAGGTGCGAGACTCCTGCGGGGGTAGCGTGACAGGTGAGACCCAAAGGCGCTTGCACCGTGGGGCTCAGCGCACGCCCCGCGGAAAGCGAGCATCCTGAAACAGAGATCAACTACTCTCAAAGGCAACAACGTTTGCGAAAACAGCTTCAGGCAAAAAGAATTGACAGAACTTTTGTAATGATGTAAAACTGTAATTGTAAAGTTATTAATTACATTACAAAGTTACAAATAGAATAAAATGTAATGTTTTCCATCCGAGCGAGCGTAAATTTTTTTTTGCAGGAAATGATAGCGCTTACTCAAACTATCGTATTGGGGGATATTGTGATGAAAATGAAGAAGGCCGCCTCACTTTTGCTTGGAGCATCATTAACAGTTTCTGCTCTGTCAGCTTGTTCGACCGGAAACCCGGCAAGTGAAGATTCATCCAAGAACGGAACGACCACGATCGAATTCTGGGCCGCACCAAACCCGCCGCAGCAAGCGTACTGGAAAGAAACAGCCAAAGCGTTTGAAAAAGATCACCCGAAAATCAAGATCAAAGTAAGCCCGATCAAGGAAAGCCCGACGTCTGAAGCGAGCATCCAATCCGCGATCGCCGGTAAGGAAGCACCGACGATGTCCGAGAACATCAACCGCGGATTCGCGGCACAGCTGGCGGAAAGCAAAGCTATCGAACCGCTGAACAAGCTGGATGGCTACAATGACATCATCAAATCACGCAATATGAACAACACGATCAAAGGCTGGAAGTTCTCTGACGGCAACCAATACGTACTGCCAATCTACTCCAACGCCATGCTGTTCGGCTGGAGACTCGATATCCTGAAAAAGCTGGGGTACAACGAGCCGCCAAAAACATACAGCGAAGTACTCGATGTAACGAAAAAACTAAAAGCGAAATACCCGGATAAATACTTGTGGGCAAAGCCTGACCTTGCCGATCCGACCGCCTGGAAGCGCTGGTTCGACTTCTTCATGCTTTATGACGCTGCGTCACAAGGCAACAATTTTATAGAAGGAAGCAAGCTTGTGGCTGACGATAAAGCCGGAGTGGATGTTCTGAACTTCATGAACGACATCCGCAAGGAAAAAGGCATCCTTACCAAGCAGTCGAAGGATCCGTTCGAAACAGGACTCGGCGTCTTCACTGACATCGGACCGTGGACACTTTCTTACTGGGCAGAGAAGTTCCCGGAGATGAAATACAATGAAACGTTCGCTTTATCTACACCGCCAGTGCCGGACGGAGCCAGCACAAAAGATGTATCCACGTTTGCTGATACAAAAGGTCTTGTGATCTATTCCTCCGCTCCTGAAAACGAGAAAAAAGCAGCGATGGAATTCATGAAATGGGTGTATTCGAAACCTGAAAATGATGTGAAATGGATGGAGAAAACGAACCTTCCGCCTGCACGCGACGATTTGGCGTCCAACGATTCATTCAAAGCGATCTTTGACAAGAATCCTGCGCTCAAGCCCTATGCAGAGGCCATTCCGAACGCCGTGCCGTCCATTGATAACGCGAAATACAACGAACTTCAAACCTATATTGGCCAATATGCCGTCAACCCTGTAGTAAAAGGGGAAGTACAGCCGAAGAAAGGCTGGGAAAAGATGAAGCAGGCCATTGAGGGGGATCTCAAGTAATGAGAACCAAGCATAATAACAGATTGGGCTGGCTATTCGCCAGTCCTTACCTTTTATATGGGCTGATCTTTTTCCTGATTCCGCTCGGCTGGTCGTTCTATCTGTCGATCACCGACTGGAATTTGATCGCTCCCGTTTTTCATCATGTCGGCTTTGACAACTTCATTAAAGCACTGCAAAGCCCCGGCGTTCATGCCGCATTCATTGTCACGTTCAAGTTCATGATCGTGTTCGTGCCGATGGTCATCGCGTCCTCATTAATCGTGGCGCTCGTCGTTCACGGTTTGCCGCGGTTCAAAGGCTTGTTCCTGATCGGCTTCTTCCTTCCGTACCTGGCATCCGGCGTTGTATCCTCCTTTATCGTCAAAGGATTTCTTTCGTACAACAGCCCGGTCAACACGTTCTTGCGCAGCTCGTTCGGCCTTGACGTAAACTGGCTCGGAACACCGTTTTCAGCCCTCCTGGTCGTTTCCATAATCATGGCCTGGAAGTTTACCGGCTACTACGCGCTCATCTTAACGTCAGGATTTGAATCCATCTCCAAAGAAATATACGAAGCGGCAGCCATCGATGGCGTAAACGGATGGCAGCGCTTTTGGAGAATTACCTTGCCGCTGCTCTACCCGGCTCTTTTCACAACACTCATCCTTTCAATCGGCGTGACCTTCGGGATTTTTACCGAGGTATACCAGCTGACAGGCGGAGGGCCGAACTTCGCGACCAACACGTGGCAGATGGAGATCTACAAGCAGGCGTTCCAGAATCTGTCCGCCGGCTATGCATCCGCCGTTGCGCTTATCGCGTCCGTCGTTACGTTCATCTCGATCTTTATCATTCGAAAATTTTTAGAAATGTGGGGGAAACGAAATGGTTGGACATAAGAAAAATACGCTCATCATCCGTTATATCATCGCGTTTCTGCTCTTGTTCGTCATGGTTTTTCCGTATCTCTATATGGTCCTGAACTCGTTCGCCGACTGGAACCAGGTGGACCGGACACTTATTCCGTCTCACTTCTCGCTCCGGTCATATGAATGGCTGCTGGGCGGGGGCCAGTCCGCTGAACCGCGTCCATGGATCCGTGCCTTTTTCAACAGTTTGATCGTTTCAACCGGCTCCACGGCTCTCATGATGGTGACCGGTATCATCGTGGCTTACTCGCTCGCCAAGCTTCAGTTCCGCGGGCGGAATTTCCTGAACAACGCCATCCTGTTTCAAATGTTTTTCCCGGCGATCATCCTGCTTGTGCCGACGTTCCTCATCATCCAGCGCTTGGGGCTGTACGACTCCTACTGGGCGATGATCCTGCCGAAAGCACTGAGTCTGTGGGCTGTCTTCATGTACACGAACTTTTTCCGGGCGATCCCCGACACGTTTATTGAAGCGGCAAAACTGGACGGCGCGTCCGACTGGCAGATCATCTTCCGGATCATCCTGCCGATGTCGAAGTCGATCACGATCGTTGTCTTTCTCTTCCTGTTCATGGAACGCTGGACCGAGCTCCTCTGGGACATGCTCGTCGTCAAAAGCGACAACATGCTGACCCTGAACGTGCTTCTGTCGCAGATGTTTGGGCCGTACGGCGGCTATCCGGGACCAATGTATGCGGCATCCGTGATCCTGACCGTGCCGATCATCATCCTGTTCCTGTTCTTTGCCAAAAAGTTTAAAGAAGGCATGCAATTCACACTGAAATAAGGAGGGACAATCCTTTGAAACTAGTTAAATCCAACGTAAAAACATGCAGCGAACTGCTTTCCGACTACGAGAAAAAAGATAAGCCCGGAGATCCCGAAAAACTGCTAATTGAGGGCGTCGGTGCAAAAGATGTCTACAACATTACCGCACCGTTTGAAGACGATGGCGAGCTGGTCATCGCCGGCAGAGTGGAGGCACGTGACAGTGAGAAATCGGAAGTTCATTTTTTCATAAAAGCAGGGGAGACATGGGTTCCGAGAGAGGGAGCACCGATCTATCAGCTTCAGGATCCATTCATCACACGCATCGCTGGCGATCTCGTCCTAGGCGGCGTGCAGACCTTTCCACATCCAAGTATCGAAAACGCCCTCGGCTGGCGGACTGTTTTTTATAAAGGAAGCAGCATCAATACTCTTCAAGAGTTCTTCAAAGGGCCGGATGGCATGAAGGACTTGCGGATCGCCGAGCTGTTGAACGGCTCCATCGCTGTTTTCACAAGGCCACAAGGCGAAAAAGGCGGAAGAGGGAAGATCGGCTTCACGGTTGTTCCCGCGCTTAGCGACTTAACACTAGAGTCCATCGAAAACGCACCGCTCTTGGAAAATCAGTTTACAGACGAGGAGTGGGGAGGGGCGAACGAGCTGCATGTCCTCTCCAGCGGATTGATTGGCGTGCTTGGCCACATCGCGAGCTTTGATTCGGAAGGCAACCGCCATTATTACCCGATGCGATTTGTCGTGAATCCGAAAACAGGAGCTTATTCCGATATCGAACTGATCGCCGTAAGAGATGACTTTTTGGAAGGAGCGTCAAAGCGCCCTGACCTGGTGGATGTGGTGTTCAGCGGCGGTTTGGTGCGGAAGGAAGACGGCACCGCTGACTTGTACGCCGGCATCAGTGACGCAGAGGCTCATAAGCTAACGATTCAAGACCCGTTCCTACCCTATGAGAGATAAGGAGACTGCAACATGAATGTATATCGATATGAACAGAACCCCTTAGTAACACCTAGTGATGTTAAACCTCACCGTCCGGACTTTGAAGTGATCGGTGCCTTTAACGCCGGCATCGCCCAGCACAAGGATGAAGTCATCATGCTGCTGCGTGTAGCCGAACGCCCGGTGAGCGAGGACCCTGAGATCGTGAAAGCTCCCGTTTTTAATTTGGAAAAAAATGAACTCGAGATCCTTGAGCTTCAGCTGTCTGATGAAAGGTATGATTTCGAAGATCCGCGTGTGATTCGGAAAGCCGGCTCGGAGCAATTTGTCTACTTAACTTCTTTATCCTATTTAAGGATTGCAAGGAGTAAGGACGGGCGGGAGTTCACCATCGATCCCGAGCCGTTCATCTATCCATCCAACGACCTCGAAACGTTCGGCATTGAAGACCCGAGGATCACAAAGATCGAGGACACGTACTACATCTATTACAGTGCGGTTTCACCTGTCGGAGTAGGAGAATCGCTCGTCTCTACGAAAGATTTTAAAAACGTGGAGCACCATGGCATGATCTTTGCGCCGGAAAATAAGGATGTCCTCATTTTCCCGGAAAAAGTGAACGGAAAATACTACGCCCTTCACCGCCCGGTACCTAAAAGCACAGGAGCGCCGGAGATTTGGATCGCTGAGTCGCCAGATCTCCTCCACTGGGGCAACCATAAATACTTGCTCGGATTGCGTGATGGCATGTGGGATGATGGACGAATCGGCGGAGGCGCCGTTCCGATCAAGACGGAAAAAGGCTGGCTCGAACTGTACCATGGCGCAACAACAGACAACCGCTACTGCATGGGTGCCGTTCTGCTCGACCTCAACGACCCGTCCAAAGTCATCGCCCGTTCAGAAACCCCTATCCTTGAGCCAGAAGCAGATTACGAAGTGAACGGCTTCTTCGGCAATGTCGTATTCTCGTGCGGGGCATTAGTGGAAGGCGACACCATGAAAATGTATTATGGCGTCTCCGATACCTCGATGGCGTGTGCGGAGCTCAGTTTGAGTGAGATTTTGGCATCACTAACTGAAGTGTAAAGTAAAAACGGCCCTGAAGATGTTCAGGGCCGTTCTTTCATTTAACGAATTTATACATAAGAATATCATCAACATAGTCGTTTTCATTCATCTTAAACTCTTTAATTTTACGGCCTTCTTCAAGGAACCCCATCTTTTTGTACAGTGAGATGGCCCTATGATTGGTTGAGAAAACCCCTAAACTTACCTTCTCGATCAAAGGATTTTTCTCCGCCCAGTCTAATAAAGCTTTCAGCAGCATACTTCCAATTCCCATTTCTCTGTAACCTTTACTGATCATCATCCCTAAAGCACCTGTATGAGACAATCGCTTTCGATTTGGGGCAGCTTGAAATACGATCCAGCCAACAACTTCACCATCTCTTTCAGCGACAATTAAGATTTCATTTACATTCTCCAATAGGCTCTGTACCCATTCTCTTTGTTGAGACAACGTTTTATTAAACTCTTCGGATAACGAAATTAGAAACTCGCCTTCGGATACGACGGATCTCTGTATGGTTAAAACGGCCTCGGTATCCTCAATTTTTCCAGTACGAACAACGTAACTAATATCTTTGGAAATGGACAACGATATCTCCCCCAAATAGAATATTTAGTTACTATTCCATCTCTCTTTATAAAATCCTTCCTGCCGAATTAAAATGCAAAAGCAGTAATTCTCGAACCTGAAGCAGAAGTGAACGGCTCCTTCGGCAACGCCGTATTACTATACTTTCGTGGGCTTCAGGAAATAAACAAAAGTAAATAAAAAGAAAATTTTCTTAATATAAGGTAATTCTTCAAAAATATGATTCACAAATGATAGTTTAGGTGTAAAATTATTCAGATACAATTTAATAGTCATCAGGGGGAATACAGACGATGTTTACT
Source organism: Fictibacillus sp. WQ 8-8 (assembly GCF_024494405.1). Taxonomy (NCBI): domain Bacteria; kingdom Bacillati; phylum Bacillota; class Bacilli; order Caryophanales; family Fictibacillaceae; genus Fictibacillus; species Fictibacillus sp. WQ 8-8. The sequence continues at coordinate 737,650 of NZ_JAMXKG010000001.1, read as the reverse complement.
TTTTTTACAACCATTAGTGTTATGGTTGGAATATTATTTTTATTTTTAGCTATTAAAGCTTATATGGGTGACAATGGGTTTATGAAATGGGTAGGTTATATGATTCTATCCTTTGTTATTGCCTTCATTTTTTCATGTATGAGCATCAGTACAGTGCCGGTAAGTGGAACAGATCATAAACAGGCTTCCAAGAAAGAGGTGAAGCCTGTGAAAAAGAAAACTTTATATATAAAGCAAGAGCAGGTGACCTATGATAAAGTAAAGATACCGTTGTGTTTTCTGGAAAAACGAATTTGAATGACGGTACAGAGGTCGGTGTAGGTATTGAAGACAAAAATACGGATGAAAGTTATGGAGGAGGGGGGAAAGTTAAAGACGGGAAACTTGTTGTAAATATGGGAGAAGAATATTATCTGATTGAAAATGGAAACTATGAAGTATCGGCTACTGTTTATGTTGATACAGCAAACAACCTGAAGTTTCCGGAAAAATACGGTCATTACGATACATTCCATCAAAATTATCAAGTATCAAAGGGCGAAATTGTCCCTGATGGCAAGCACTATGATATCGAGTTTTATCATTTGGGTAAAATAAAAGTTACAAATGCCCATAAGAAAGAAGAAGTAGAAAAGTATGATGAAAACCTTAAAAAGCAGGAAGAGCAAGAAAGAAAGCAAAGTGCCAAAACGATACGGTACGGCGAACTGGAGAAGAATCCTGATGCCTTTAAAGGGGATTTTGTTAAATTCCAAGGTCAAATTGTTCAAATAATGGAGAAAGATGGCTCCACTGAGATCCGTTTAGCCGTTACGAAAGCTTCTTATGGATATGATATTAATGATATAGTCTATGTAACCTACTCGGGCACAACACCTTTTATAGAAGATGATACAGTTACAGTGTATGGGACGATTGAAGGTTCATTAACCTATAAATCCCAGGCTGGCTTTGAAATTACCGTCCCTCATTTAGAAGCTGAAACGGTTGAGTAAATTACTTAAAAAATGAAGGAGGCTGATCCTAATGCTCACATAAAATGAGTCTCGGGTGTCAGCCTCCTTTTAAGGATGTCTATTTAGCTTTAAACTAAATCAAGTCCCGCAATACGTCTTATAGCACTGCCCATCATCCGGCGGCAGGGTCGCGTACTCCGCCTGTTCAGCCGTGTGAGCATAAGGATCGGAAAGAACGTCAAGAAGCTTCTCCATCACGCTGTAATCCCTATGATTCACGGCAGCCTCCAGCGCTTCCTCCACTCGGTGGTTCCGAGGAATAACGGCAGGATTGCTGTCCTTCATCAACTGAAGGGAATCAGCCATTGATTCAGACTGCCTTTCCCGCCTCGCCTGCCATTTTTCCCGCCACTTAGTAAAGTCCAGGTGATTGAAAAGAGCATGATCTTCCTTCCGATCGAAGGTTAAAGCGAGGAACGTATTGGTGTAGTCCGCACGGTGCTTTTCCATTAGATGAAGCAATTCACCAATCAAAGCTTCATCCTGCTTCTCTTCACCGAACAATCCGAGCTTGGCCCTCATCCCGTACTGCCAGTGGTTATGAAACCAATCTTTAAATGTCGAAAGGGCATTCTCTGCCAGCTCGATCGCTTTCTCTTGCTCTTCATGCAGAAGGGGAAGCAGAGTTTCCGCAAAACGTGCAAGGTTCCATACGCCAATGCTCGGCTGATTGCCATAAGCATAGCGGCCTTGAATGTCAATCGAGCTGAAGACCGTATCCGAAGCAAAATCATCCATAAAGGCGCAAGGGCCATAATCGATCGTTTCTCCGCAGATGGACATGTTGTCGGTGTTCATCACGCCATGGATGAAGCCGGCCAGCTGCCATTGGGCGATCAGCTTGGCCTGGCGCTTGATCACTTCTTCAAGCAGGGTAAGATAAGTGTTTTCCTTTTTCTCGACCTCTGAAAAATGACGCTCCAGGGCATAGTCCGCCAATGCTTTAATGTCCGCAGGCATACCCCAGTGATACGCATATTCAAAAGTGCCCACGCGCAGATGGCTCGAAGCCACACGGGTCATGATCGCACCGGGCAGTTCGGTCTCGCGATAGATCGTCTCACCGGTCGTTACGACAGCCAGACTTCGGGTCGTCGGGATGCCTAGTCCGTGCATGGCTTCACTGATGATGTATTCCCGCAGCATCGGTCCAAGTGCCGCTCGGCCATCGCCCCCGCGGGAGTACGGTGTTCTGCCGGATCCTTTAAGCTGGATATCAAACCGCTCACCATTCGGAGTCAATTGCTCACCGATGAGCAAAGCCCGGCCATCCCCAAGACGAGTAAAGTTGCCGAACTGATGACCTGCATAAGCCTGGGCGAGCGGCAAAGAGCCTTCCGGTACCCGATTGCCGGCAAGTATATCAACTCCATCTTCAGCTCTTAGTGCATCAGCATTCAAGCCTAGCGATTCTGCCAGAGGTTGATTCAAAATGACAAGGTTCGGCGAGCGGACGGGATTCGGCTCGATCAAGGAAAAGAACAGCTCTGGCAGACGGGCATAACTGTTCTCCAAGTTCCATCCTGCTTTTTGATTCATCATAAAAAAACTCCTTTTTAGAAAGTGGCCATGGACTGTTCATGGCCATTATTTTAGGTTAGTTTCTTGATCACATTAATCCTCTCCAAATGCATGCCCTCATGATACAGGCAGCAGCTTAAAAACTCTTCAACAGTGGAGAGGTGCAGCCCCATGGATGTAGTATAGGGTTCTGTCTTTTCTTTTAACCGGTCCTTGAATGTGGATTCAATCCGGTCGATCTGATTTTCCATTAAATGCACGATCTCTGAAAGGTCTACCGGCATCCTTTGGCCGTTTTCCGGCTTTGTCCCAGGGCTGAACAACGACGGAAAGGACTCAGGCATGATCCAATCTTCCTTTTCCTTTACGAATTGAAAAGCATTCCTCTCGTGGATGAAATAAATATGTCCAAGATTCCATTTGATATGGTTGTTCAAGGGAGCTGGAATGATTTCGGAACGTTCATCCTCCAGACCTTCAACCAATTTCAGCGTGTTTGACCTGACAAAACGCAATTGATCAAAAAGATAAGAACTCATACAAACGCCTCCTCATGGAACGAGTTTTTCTTTTAGTCTAACACCAAAAGCCCGGGGACCATAACGTTAGTACTTAAATAATCGTTGTTTCGATCCAATGGTTTAGGTTTTTTCAAAAGGGGGTACTTTTTGTCCTAGGGAGGCTGATTTAATTGAATCCTAAATTTAAAATATTCCACAATGATGAACATTTGAGTGAATCGATTGACAAGCTTAGAAACAATGGAATTCGAGATGATGATATTTACATTCTTGCTCATGACAATGATCATGTCAGACGCGACAGGAAGGAAACAGATGCCAATAAGATTGGGGTTAACGTCACTGGGTTAGGCACTGCGACGAAAAATGTGTTCAAAAGCAAAGGTGATAAATTAAGGTCCAAAATGACGGAAATTGGATTTGACCAATCAAAGGCTGAACAACTAGAAGAAGAATTAGACAAGGGAAAAGCGTTATTAGTTGTAACCAATCAAGATGAAGTTCATTTTTAATGCATGAAATCTACCTCTGTTAGCAAGCAAAAAAGCAGAACTCCAATAGGAATTCTGCTTTTTTGTACCGAGTTCCAGTTGTTCTTTACGGGAACCTGGCACCATTACATTAGCACTAACAAAACCAAAATCCCTTATCGGCATGTAACGACAAATCTTTGGCTGTTTTTCTTGGGAAAATCGGATAAGCTAACCTCCATCATTCGACACTGAGATCTATCTATTTTCCCAATACATCTTTCCTAAATTATTAGCAAAAACGTCCGATATATAGATTATCAACCTTGATATAAGTTGATCTAAACGAGGTTACATATATTGAATTAAGGAATGGAGAAATGAGAGATGATAGAAGAAATCGGTTTTATTAAAGGTTGTATGTGGGGGCTGGGATTATCACTCCCGATATGGGCCTTAGTAATCATTGTTGCGATATACATCAATCGTGCAGCGGTATAAATTTTTGGTGAATAATTTACAGTAACGTCCGATAAATAGATTATCAAGGGAGTTTAAGGTGATGATCTAAATGAAGACATGCAAGATAAAAGAGTGTAAAAAAAAAGTTGCAGCCAGGGACCTCTGTCACATGCATTATAAAAGGTGGGCAAGACATGGAAATCCGGAGATAACAAAAGTTATTAATGTTTGCCAAATGATAGGCTGTGAAAAACCGCACTTTTGTAAAGGATACTGTGAGAACCACTACCGCCAGATGCGCAGGCAGGTCATAAAGCAGGCTGCTCCATAAAAGAACATAATAAAAGAAGGTGCGGCCAGGCACCTCCTAAACGTTTTATGTCAACTTCGTTTCATTCAGCGGTTAAATGGTAGTATTGGATTTAAAGATTCTTTTACTTCCACTTCTTCATTTTAGCTTTTAAGACATCTTTAATTTCTTCCGTTTCTGCATCACTCAAGCTTTCAAACTGACCCTGATATTTGGCAATAAAAAAGGTGCTGGCAGGCGCCTTTTTATTGTATGTAAGGTCGTAACCTTCATCAATGTTGCAAACAATTTTGTAATGTTGCCGATGAAAACTTAAGATATCGACTGGACCGCCTACGATTTCCTCAAACTGTTTCGTTGAATTGGGGATTGCAGTAATGTGCGGTCTTTTTTTGGGCATGATCATAACTACTTGTATATCCGGCATTATATGTCCTCCCATCGACCTAAAATTTGGAAAATAATTGTTTTGTCCATTAAACCATAGTCCCTATAAAAAGGGAATATATTCCCTAAAATAAGACAAAAAGTTACACAGACCGAACGATTTAACTACCTATCCTTTAGTAGTATAAAGCTTTTGCTAAATAATGAAAAGAGGAATACTAGTTTACTAGGGTTATCACCCATCACAAGGGATGAAATTATTTTCTATAGAGTATTTATATGTAACTGGTAACAGCAGTCTATAGACCCATAGTTATCTCAAAATAACATTAACTTATAAATTTTTACAAAAAATCTTAATTCATGTCTTTATCTGCCAAATTACTATGCTATAATACATCGTATGTAAATTTTTACTTTGGAGGGTGCCATGGAAGAAACGATTAGTTTAAAAGATATATATCAAACGATTAGAAAACGGCTGCTGATCATTGTATTCATTACAATCGTGGCTGTAGCCATAAGCGGAGTGGTTTCCTATTTTGTATTAACCCCTGTCTACCAATCTTCCACACAGATTCTTGTCAACCAAGAAAAATCAAATAAAAACGGTCCAGATTACAATCAGGTTCAAACGAATGTACAGATGGTCAATACCTATAGTGTGATTATTAAAAGTCCCGCCATTCTTTCTAAAGTGATCAATAACCTTAATCTAAATACAACGGTTGAAGGTCTCACCAATAAACTTACCATTAACAGTGAACAGGAATCACAGGTATTTAACGTAACAGTTCAAGACCCCGATCCGGCCATGGCGGTCAAAATTGCCAACAACATTGCTGATACCTTCAAGGATGAAATACCTTCCATCATGAATATAAATAACGTAAGTGTCTTGTCCAAAGCGGAACTGAAAGAGAATCCATCTCCAGTCAAACCAAATCCAATGCTGAACATGGCAATTGCACTGGTTGTCGGATTGATGACAGGTGTAGGACTTGCCTTCTTACTAGAATACCTCGATAACACGCTGAAAACAGAACAGGATATCGAAAATTTCCTCGAACTGCCGGTGCTAGGAACGATACCGAAAATGACCGTAAACGAAGAGAAAGATCCATCATATCGAAGAAAAGCAGTATAAATACTGTAGGAGGAACGACCATTGAGCCGTAAATTGCGTAAAACCATCAGTAATCTCACACAGAGAAGTTTAATCACTCACAATAATCCAATGTCGCCGATTTCTGAGCAATACCGCACAATCCGTACCAATATTCAGTTTTCATCCATTGACAAACAGTATAAAACGTTACTCGTAACATCTGCTGGACAGGGAGAAGGAAAGTCAACGACAGTAGCCAATCTTGCTGTTGTGCTCGCCCAGCAAGGAAAAAGGGTTCTCCTAGTCGATGGAGATTTACGAAAGCCGACCGTTCATTATACGTTCAGGGTGAGTAACATTCAGGGAATGACCAGTGTCCTGACGAAGCAACTCACTTTTGGGGATGCGGTTCAAAAGACAAATGTAGAGCATCTGTATGTATTGCCAAGCGGACCGATCCCGCCAAACCCTTCTGAACTGTTAAATTCCAAAGCGATGGAAGCTCTTGTAGAAGACGCGAACAGTAAGTATGATTATGTACTGTTTGATTCGCCGCCAGTACTAGCTGTAACCGACGCTCAAATCTTATCGAATCGCTGTGACGGAGTAGTACTTGTAGCAAGCAGTGGAAGAACGGAGAAAGAAGAAGCGTTAAAAGCGAAGGAACTGCTCGAAAATGCAAATGCAAAGATTTTAGGTGTCGTATTGAACGGAAAAGAAACGAACGATAGCAGCTATTACTACTATTACGGCAGTAAATAACAAAAAAAATTAATACATTTCGACAAAATAAGCCCCTTGATGGATTGTACAGTTATGCTACCATAGGAAACGTATTAGTTTTATGGTAAAAAGAACCAGAAGTGTGTACGTTGGTTCTTTCACCTTTTTTTATGAAGGGAGTGTAGGTATTTTGATTGATGTCCATAGTCACGTCTTACCAGGTATTGATGACGGAGCACCAGATCTGACTGCGAGTTTCGACATGGCCAAACGAGCAGTCGAAGATGGCATTACAACATTATTTGCAACACCTCATCACCGCAACGGTAAATATGAAAATAGCAAACAGGACATTCTGCTCCAAACGGAACGCCTGAACGAAGCGCTATTACACAATCAAATTCCTCTAACCATACTTCCAGGACAGGAAATACGCATCTATGCAGAATTTCTAGCTGATTTGGCAAACGATCAATTGCTGACGTTAAATAACCTGGGTAAGTACATACTGATCGAACTTCCATCCAACGCTGTACCCAACTACACCCGTCAAATAATTTATGAGTGCAAGCTTCAGGAGATCACGCCCATCATCGTTCATCCGGAACGCAATAGTGAATTAATCGAAAATCCACACCTTTTATACAACCTCGTCAAAGAGGGGGCTTTAACCCAAGTAACAGCCAATAGTATTATCGGCGGGTTTGGGAAGAATATTAAGTCTTTTTCACTAAAATTAGTAGAAAATCATTTAACACACTTTATAGCTTCTGATGCTCATAATATTTCGTCCCGTGGCTTTAATTTAAGGGAGGCGTTTGACGAAATAAGCAAAAAGTACGGTAATCATATGATCTATTACCTGCAAGAAAATACGCAGCTAATAGTTAACAATCAGAGCATTTATATAGAAGAACCAAAACCAATAAGGAAGAAGAAGCTTCTAGGTATTTTTTAATGAAAAATACTAGAAAAGGGGATGATAGGGATGAAAAAAGTACGAAAAGCAATTATACCAGCTGCGGGATTAGGGACCCGCTTCCTTCCAGCAACAAAAGCAATGCCAAAAGAAATGCTGCCAATCGTGGACAAACCAACCATTCAATACATAGTTGAAGAGGCAATCGAATCTGGTATTGAAGACATCATTATTGTAACCGGTAAAGGAAAACGTGCCATTGAAGATCATTTTGACCATGCATTTGAACTGGAACAAAATCTTTTTGAAAAAGGGAAAATCGATTTACTAAATAAGGTTCAGCAATCCTCCAAGATGGCAGATATTCATTACATTCGCCAAAAGGAACCAAAGGGATTGGGACATGCCGTATGGTGTGCACGCAAGTTTATTGGTGACGAACCATTCGCGGTATTACTTGGTGATGACATTGTTCAGGCAGACAAGCCTTGCTTAAAGCAGCTGATTGAGCAATATGAAGAGATTGGATCATCAGTAATTGGAGTACAGACCGTTCCCGAAAATGAAACACACCGTTATGGAATAGTAGATTCATCGTTTCAAGTAGGCAGGTTATATGGCGTAGAAAATTTTGTTGAAAAGCCTGCATTAGGAACAGCGCCATCAAACTTAGCGATCATGGGCCGTTACATTTTATCACCTGAGATCTTTAATTACTTGGATAAACAGGAACAAGGAGCTGGCGGTGAAATTCAACTGACAGATGCCATCCAAAAACTCAATCAGTACCAGCGAGTTTTTGCCTATGATTTCGAAGGTACCCGTTATGACGTTGGTGAGAAGCTCGGATTTATCATGACAACCATTGAATTTGCATTAAAAGACAAAGAAATTAGCCAACAATTACTACCTGAGCTAGAACGACTTTTAAAAGGAATAGAAATAAACCACTAGGCCGATAAAGTTTACTTTGTCAAAACTCAATGAAAAGAAGGGATAAATTTTGAGCTATCAAAAGCGAGTATCGATGTTGATTGTACTTGATTCACTTATTGTTTTAACAGCCATTTATATCGGTTATTTCACTCTTCATCCATACTTCAACATCTATACCTTAAAAACCATTGTTATCAGTTCTGTAGCCTTACTTGTTAGTCATCATGTCTTTGCCTTTAAATTCCGTTTATATCAAAAAGCATGGGAGTACGCAAGCGTAGGAGAAATCATCGGAATTTTGCGGGCGGTTACTCTATCCATTATAACGACAGGGATTATACAGCTTCTAGTCAACGGGAATGTCTACGTAAGAGTATTAGGGATTACTTGGATGCTTCATGTCCTATTGATTGGAGGTTCGCGTTTTTCTTGGAGAATGCTTAGAGATTATTATATACAGCCCCAACAGGAAAAGAAACGCACGTTAATCATTGGAGCTGGCTCAGCAGGTTCCATGCTTGTCCGTCAGTTAATCAAGAGCCGTGATACTGATCTAATTCCTGTGGGCTTTGTAGATGACGATCCTAGGAAATCGAAATTGCAAATTTACGGGGTTACTGTTTATGGGAAAACAGAAGATATTCCAAAAATTGCAACAAATCTGAACGTGGAAAACATTATTATTGCTATTCCTTCTCTTAGTAAGAAAGATGTTCAAAAGATCTACCAGGAATGCAGCAAGACGAACGCTAAAACACAAATTATGCCGATGATTGAAGATATTGTATCCGGAAAGGTATCAGTAAATCAGTTCCGGGATGTTCGAGTGGAAGACTTGCTTGGCCGTGAACCGGTTGAATTGGATATGGAAAGCATTTCTAAAAATCTAACGGATAAAACGATACTGGTTACCGGAGCGGGCGGTTCAATTGGCTCGGAAATCTGCCGCCAAGTAAGTAAATTCAAACCAAAAAAATTGCTCTTGCTGGGTCATGGAGAAAACTCCATTTACCTTATCGATATGGAACTAAAAAACAAGTATGGTTCTCAATTTGAAATTATTCCGATTATCGCCGATGTACAAGACCGAGATCGTATTTTTGAAGTGATGAGCCTCCATGCACCAGATGTTGTTTATCATGCAGCTGCCCATAAACATGTTCCGTTAATGGAATATAACCCAAAGGAAGCTGTAAAAAACAATGTAATTGGTACTAAATATGTGGCTGAAGCAGCAAATGTCTTTGGAGTCAAAACGTTTGTTTTAATTTCTTCAGACAAGGCTGTTAACCCTACGAACGTAATGGGATCAACCAAGCGGATAGCTGAAATGGTTATTCAACAACTAGATAAAACGAGCCTTACTAATTATGTAGCGGTTCGATTTGGAAATGTATTAGGCAGCCGTGGATCTGTTATTCCACTCTTTAAAAAGCAAATTCAAAACGGTGGACCTGTTACGGTAACCCATCCGGATATGACTCGTTATTTCATGACCATTCCAGAAGCTTCACGATTAGTCATGCAAGCGGGTGCGTTAGCTCGTGGTGGAGAAATCTTCGTATTGGATATGGGGGAACCGGTTAAGATTGTAGACTTAGCGAAGAACCTCATTCACCTTTCAGGTTATACGACTGATGAAATTGGAATTAAGTTTGCAGGGATTCGTCCTGGTGAGAAAATGTATGAAGAGCTGCTTGGAGAGAATGAAGTTCATAAGAAAGAGGTTTTTCCTAAGATTTTTATTGGGAAAACGGTGGCATTTGATTATGAAAGAGTAGCTAATCTTATTGCGAATCATCAGTCGTTTGATGGTGGTTATTTGTCGGATTATGTTTTGGGGTTAGCTAATAAAAAAGAACAGTTGTTAGTAAAAAGTGTAAATTAAATAGATAAGTGGGTCTCTTTTTTAAGGGACCCGCTTGTATGTTTAATGGTTAAAAGATATATATAACTCGCTTTTCTTAGTGGTTTATTAGTTGGTTAGAGAGATTTCTAATTAAGTCCTAAGCTACTAAAGTATTAACCTAACAGAGGAAGGAAGACTTGAAGATGGCAACAACAAAAGTAAACGAAAGAATTTTTCTTTCATCACCACACATGAGTGATGAAGGTTTTGAAATGGAATATGTTAAGGAAGCTTTTGATACAAACTGGATTGCCCCCCTTGGTGAAAACGTAAATGGATTTGAAAAAGAGCTTGCTGAGAAGGTTGGTTCTAAAGCTGCTGCAGCACTGTCTTCAGGAACAGCTGCCATTCATCTAGCTCTTAAAGCAGCAGGAGTCGGAGAAGGGGATATTGTATTCTGTCCAACACTTACTTTCTCTGCTACTGCAAATCCAATCATCTATCAAAATGCTATTCCTGTATTTATCGATAGTGATTATGAAACTTGGAATATGAGCCCAAAAGCATTAGAAGAAGCTTTTCAAAAGTATCCAGAAGTAAAGGCGGTACTGGTCGTTCATCTATATGGTTTGTCAGCAGATATGGACAAAATTATGGTGATTTGTAAGAGTCATAACGTAGCGGTTATTGAAGATGCGGCTGAGTCACTGGGTACTTACTATAAAGGTAAGCATACTGGAACTTTTGGTGATTATGGCATCTTCTCATTTAATGGAAATAAGATTATCACTACATCTGGTGGGGGGATGCTTGTTTCTAATAATGAAGAACGAATCGCTAAGGCTAGATTCTGGGCGACTCAATCGAGAGATCAGGCAAGACATTATCAACACAGCGAATTAGGGTTTAATTACCGGATGAGCAATGTGGTTGCTGGGATTGGTAGAGGGCAGCTTAAGGTATTAGATCAGAGAGTTGCGAAGAAGAATTATATCTTAGAGTTTTATAAGAGAGAGCTTGGTGGGCTAGAAGGTGTTGAATTCATGCCTAATAATGAATGGGATGAACCAAATTATTGGTTAAGCTCGATAACATTGTCTGGTAAAGTGAGACCAATCGATATATTTGATGCACTGGAAGCTGAGAATATCGAATCAAGACCGGTTTGGAAACCGATGCATATGCAGCCGTTCTTTGAGAAATTTGATTTTGTTGGAACGGATGTATCAGAGAAGTTGTTTGAGAATGGTGTGTGTTTGCCGTCTGATACGAAGATGACGGATGGGGACTTAAAAAGAGTTGTGAAGACTATTAAGGGGTTGTGGTTGAAGTAATGGGAAATTCTAAAGGTGGAATTTATAAAAGGTTTATAAAAAGACCAATGGATTTTTTACTTTCTTTGATTGCTATTTTAGTGCTTAGCCCAGTCTTATTGTTAGTAGCTATCCTTGTGAGAACTAAGTTAGGTAGTCCGGTACTGTTTAAACAAAAACGGCCGGGACTTAATGGGAAGATTTTTATGATGTATAAGTTTAGAACAATGACTGATGAAAGAGATGAGAATGGAGAATTGCTTCCAGACAGTGTTAGGTTAACTAAATTTGGAAGGCTACTTCGATCCACATCACTTGATGAACTACCAGAACTTCTTAATATTCTTAAGGGAGATATGTCAATTATAGGTCCAAGGCCATTATTGGTTCAGTATCTTTCTCTTTATAATGACCATCAAAAACGTCGCCATGAGGTTAGACCAGGTTTATCTGGCTTAGCTCAGATAAGTGGTAGAAATGCTATTAGCTGGGAAGATAAATTTAATCTAGATGTGAAATATGTAGACAATGTGAGTTTTATTAATGATTGGAAGATTATTTTTTCTACAAATAAGAAGGTTTTTGTTAGGGAAGGAATTAATTCAGATTCTGCGGCAACAATGGAGCCCTTTAAAGGAAATAAAAAGGAAAGATTAGAGCTATGAAATACAAACTTCTAATAATAGGTGCTAGTGGCCATGGTAAGGTCGTGGCTGATATAGCATTAAACATGAACAAATGGGAAAATATAGCTTTTTTGGATGATAATGAAACAATTCAGTCTTCTATGGGGATAGATATAATAGGAAAGTTAGAGGATGCATATGCTCTTAAGAATGATTACGATATTTTCGTTGCTATAGGGGATAACCTTATTAGAGCAAATGTTCAAGCTAAACTTGAAGCAGAAGGTGCAACAATTCCTACATTGATACATCCTACTGCTGCTATTGGACGTCAAGTAGAGCTTTCTCCTGGAACAGTCGTTATGGCTGGAGCTATCATAAATTGCTGCACAAATGTTTCCAAGGGTTGCATTATTAACACTGGCGCTACAGTAGACCATGATTCTTTTATTGAAGAATATGTCCATGTATCTCCTGGGTCTCATATTGCAGGTACGGTAAGGGTAGGACGAGGTACATGGTTAGGGGCTGGTAGTGTAGTGAGTAATAATATATATATCAAACAGTGGTGTATTATTGGTGCGGGTACCGTCGTTGTTAAGGATATAAATGAAACAGGAACTTATGTTGGTGTTCCTGCGAGAAAAATAGAAAAGTAAGTATAAGACTGGAGAGTTTAAAATTGAAGATATTATATGTATCAACCATTTCCAATACGGTGAATGCATTTTTAATCCCACATATAAAATATTTATTAAAAGAAGGTCATCAAGTCGATATCGCCTCGAACGTCATTCAGGAAGTAAGTTCAGAGTTAAGTAGACTTGGCTGTAATATCCACAATATTGAATTTCAAAGGTCTCCCCTAAAAAAAGAAAACTTTTCCGCATACAAAAAATTAAAGGATTTAGTTTTGTTTGGAAAGTATGACATAATTCATACACATACACCTATTGCGTCCTTCATAGCAAGAATTGCTTGTAGAAACATATCTAATATAAAAATACTATATACAGCTCACGGCTTTCACTTTTTCAAAGGTGCTCCTTTAAAAAACTGGTTAATATACTACCCAATGGAAAAGTTTGCTGCAAACTATACTGATGCAATAATAACAATCAATAGCGAAGATTATAATTCTGCTAATAAATTGAAAAACACAAGACTAAAATCAGTCTTTAAGGTGCATGGTGTCGGGATTGACTTTAAAAAATTCACATACAATAATTCTCAACAGAAAAATATCCTTCGTTCAAAATATGGTTATAATAGTGAAGATTTTATATTATTTTATGCTGCCGAATTAAATTACAATAAACATCAAGACCTGCTTATAGAAGTGATTAATAAACTAAAGACAAAAATACCTAACATAAAGTTATTACTTGCTGGGGAAGGCTCACTCAAAGAGAAATATGAAGAACAAGTAAATAAGTATGATCTAGGGACTAATATCGAATTTTTAGGTTTTAGAAATGATATACCAAACTTATTAAAATTATCAGATGTTGCTGTTTCAGCATCAAGAAGGGAAGGTCTCCCGGTAAATGTGATGGAAGCTATGGCAACGGGTTTGCCGCTTATTGTGACAAATTGTAGAGGAAATCGCGATTTAGTTACAAATGGTAAAAACGGGTACGTAACAGGGGTTAATAATATCGACGAGTTTACTAGAGTAGTAGAAGAACTTTACAATTCACATGAATTGAGAATTAAATTGAGTGAAAATAGTATTGAGTTAATCAAAGATTATTCAACAGAAAATGTAATAAAGGAACTGGAACAAATTTATTTGAATTATTTTAAATAACACTTTGGAAGAATAAGTGATTTTATGTCAAGGAGATAAGTGAGGACGGTTTTATAATGCCACGAGTATCAGTAATAATGGGTATATATAATACTAATAATGAAACATTAGTAAAGCCAGCAATTGACTCAATCCTAAATCAGACCTACACTGATTTCGAATTCATCATATGTGATGATGGATCAAATGATGGTACGTTAGAGTTAGTAAGAAAAATTACAAATCATGATAGTAGGGTGAAAATAATTGAAAATATCACTAATAAGGGGTTAGCATCAACTCTCAATAATTGTTTAGAAATTTCTAAGGGAGATTATATAGCAAGAATGGATGCTGATGATATTTCTTTGCCCCACAGGCTAGAAAAGCAAGTTGAGTTTTTAGATAATAACCTTGAATATGATTTAGTAGGTTGTAATGCAGTTTTATTTGATGAAAATGGTGATTGGGGTTATAGAAGAACAGAGGAATACCCTAAAAGAAATCACTTTTTGTTTGGTACACCATTTATTCACCCATCAATACTTATTAGAAGTGCCACAATAAAGGAGATGAATGGTTACAAAGTAGCAAAAGAAACTCTTCGCTGTGAGGATTATGAATTATTTATGAGACTATATTCAAAGGAAAAGAAGGGTTATAACCTTCAAGAACATCTTTTTAAATTCCGGGAAAACCAAGAAGCATATAACCGACGAAAATTAAAATTTCGTTTAGATGAAGCTAAGGTGAGATACAGAGGGTTTAAAATGCTAGATTTAATGCCAATTGGTTTAATATATACAATTAAACCTTTAATAGTGGGCCTTGTACCACAAAAAGTTTTAGCCTTTTTAAGGCAAGAAAGATAAAATATGAAGGCTAATAAAGCTTGTATATATTTGACTTAAGATAAATATTAAAATGATGAAGAATTAAAGGGGTGATTTTATTTAATATGAAGAAACCTTCTATTTTAATAATATCGTATTATTTTGCTCCCAAAAATGAAGTTGCTGCAATAAGATTGACTAAACTTGCAAAATTTTTAGTAAGAAACGGTTGGAAAGTAAGTGTCTTAACATTCGAAGGAAATCCCTTCAATTCATATGAAAATAAAAAGGATGAAACTTTATTATCTCCTGAGTTAGAGGAAATTGAAATTGAGTATGTAAATTTGCCCAAGCTGTGGTTAAAAGTTATTAGTATGAAAACTATGCTTAAAGCGAGGAAAATAAATAGGAATAGTAGTGAAGAAACTTTAGAATCACCTAAGGGCACTAAGTCGGGAGGCTCGATTAAAAAGAAAAGTGCAATTAAGAAACAGCTTTTTTACATGGCTTATTATGCTTATGATGTATTTTTTAACTATTTGCTCACTCAGGGAGCACGAAAACATATAGACAAGTTAATATATAATAACAATCCCGATGTTATCTTTTCTTCTTTTGGACCTATTTCTTCTGTTAACATCGGTAAATATGCAAAAAAACAATCAAAAAGCAGTCATTGGTTGTTGGACTTACGTGATTCTATTATAAGGTTATCAGATTATGAAGTGCCTCCTATCTACGGAATAAAAAAGAGGTTTGAAAGAAAAAATCTTATTAAAGCAGACTCTGTATCTGTAGTATCAAAAGGAATGAAGGAAGGCATACTTGATAGGCATAAGGATCTAAAGAATGAAATGATTGGCAAAGTCCAAATTTTTACAAATGGTTATGATTTAGAAGATCTAAATTTGGTGAATGACCGTGAAAAAATTATTGAAAAGGATAATAATTTGCATATATGTTACGTTGGGCGCCTTTATCCAGATAGGTCGAGGGTTCAGATGCTAGCAGAAGCAATTCAAGAATTAACACAAGAAAGGTCAATAGATTTAGACAGAATAAAAATACATTATGCGGGCTCAAGTTTTAGTATTTTCAAATCACAATTGGTTGAATACGGGATTAGTGATATCTTAATAAATCATGGGGTGATTTCTAGAAGCCAATCATTACAATTACAAAAAGAATGTCATCTTCTTTTGATGCTTACTTGGAATGATAAACATGATAAAGGCATAATAACCGGTAAACTTCTTGAATATATGATGACGAAACGCCCAATTTTAGCATTAGTTTCTGGAGATGTGAAAAATAGTGAAGCTAAAAGTATAATTGAGTCTTGTCGAATTGGAATGGCATTTGAGGAAGCAACTTATCATGATGATATTAAATCATTAAAAAAATTTATAGTTGATTCTTTTAATCAAGTAAGTACCAAAGGGGATATTTTATATAATCCAAATGAAGAAGAACTGGAAGCTTTTAACTATGAAAAAATAACTGACCGTCTCACTGAACATCTAATAAATAAGAAACTAATGTAATTCCTTATAGTAAAAACAAACATCATTGCGAACTTTGCGAATATATGTTTAGGAGGTGGAAAAACTGCTAGAGTTTGATCCAATCTATTTATTTATTATAGTAATGGGTACTTTCTTTATTTGGATTTTCACTAATATATTATTACGAGATTTATATAGTAAGCTTACAATACATGTTTTTACAATTGGATTTTTATTTTATTCGGGTATTGGACTTTCTTTAATATATGCTAATAAACAATATATAATATCGTATTTTACTTACTACTTGGCATTTTGTATAGTCATCCTCTCTATTTCACGAATTAGATTTAAAGATAATGTAAATGAATATGGGATTTTTGATGAAATAATTATAAAAAATTGGTCTATATTTAGAGTTTTGGGATTTGTATATCCATTTTCATTATTTCTATTGTTATTCTTTCCTAATATTCATTTAATAGATCTTTTTAAGCCCTGGATACTATTTTCGGACGCAAATTCTTTAGATGTATTTAACAAGCGTCTTTCTTTAAGTAATAATTATTTCTATATTATCATTGGATGGATAACAGTTCTTACAAGACCTTTTTACTTTATCTCTCTTTTTAAATATAAGAAAAAACCTTTTGTTTTTATATTGTGGGTTCTTGTACCATTCTACATTGATATTATAGCGAAAGGTAGTCTAGGTAGAGACGATTTTATTTTTCCGATAGTTTTAATTATTTTCTATTTATATACTGAGAAATATATAACTAAAACAAAGCTAATTGGATTAATAGGAATTTTTTGCATCATAGGTGTACCCCTTATGAACAAGTTATACTTTTTACGAAAGGGCGAAAGTTATGCTACAGCAACCTTTGGTGGGATGTTTAGTGAATTTCTAAATCAGGAAGCAACTTTTCCTCTTTACTATGATTTAACTGTAAATATTTCAAATTTTTTAAACCCAAGTGATTTTCTATTATGGTTATTTACACTACCAATACCTAATTTTTTACTACCAAATTATAACCCACCATTAGTAAATGAAATATACACATATGCTCGTCTTGGAATGGAAATGGGAGATCCCGGATATTATATAGTTGTACCTAGTTGGCTAGGTGAAGCTTTTATGTTCTATGGTGGTAATTTAAGTTGGTTACACGGTATTTTAATAGCTATTATCATAGGGATCTTTATTAAGTTCTTTAAAAGTAATTTAGTTCTTAAGTTTTGGTTTATTTATTTTCTGATTGATATGTTAAGGTATCTAAGAAGTGTTAGCCAAGAGTTTCTAGCACAGTCTATTAACAGTTCGATTTTGTTTTTTGCTGTTGTTTTTGCACTGGTAATAATAAGAAAACAAAAAATATTTGGTAGGGATAAGATAAACGTTAATGATGTTGAATTCTAATTTTTTAAAAAATTTGGTTTTGAGCATAAACTACCTAATGACTTCACCCCTTAAGGAGGTTGTATAATTGCTGAAAGTAAATCTGAACTCTTTTGATGATCTTGAATGCAGTGGCAAAAAAGATAGTCTAAGTTTCAAGGGGCATGTTTTTAAGGAATCAGGTAATGTTATGGCTAAGCATGAACTTAAAGAAGCTCTTAATAATTTAAAGTATGAAAATGATATAATTAGCTTTTTAAAAAGCTTAAATGGCTTCTTTTCAATAATAGTAGAAAATGAAAGATATGTCCTAGCATCAGTTGATAGGGTTCGTAGTACTCCTTTATTTTACTTTATTAATAATGAAAATATATATATTAGTGATAAAGCTCATTGGATAAGTTCACAAATAAGTTTTAGGGATAGAGATGAAAACGGCGGAATAGAATTTCTATTAACTGGTTATACAACAGAAAATAGAACGCTTTTTAAAAATATTAAACAACTTCAGCCAGGTGAATTTCTTCTAATTGATAAAGAAACTAACCTTGTTAAAGTATCCAATTATTTTACTTTTGAACATATTTCTCTCGAAAATAAGTCTATCGATGAACTTGTTCAAGAACTTGACGAAATAACACTGGCAGCTTTTAAACGATTAATAGGAATGCTAAATGGCAGGACTGCTATAATACCTCTGAGTGGAGGACAGGATTCTAGACTAATTGCTACAATGTTTAAACGCCTTAAATACCAAGATGTTATCTGTTTTACATACGGAAGTGAATCTGATGAAGAAGCAAAGATTTCGAAAGAAATCGCCCGTGAATTTGGCTACCCATGGTATTTCGTAGAGTACAATCCCACAAAGTGGAGGGAAATACGTAAAGATGGTTTGTTTGATGAATATATTAGGAACTCTGGAAACTATAGTTCACTTCCTCATATTCAAGATTTTTTAGCAGTAGCAGAATTGAAAAATAAAGAGATCATCCCTGATGATGCTGTGTTTATCCCGGGGCATGCAGGTGACTTTACAGCAGGAAGTCATATACCAGATTTTTTAGATAAAAGTAGAGAACCCACTTTAACTGAACTTTCAAATTATATTTTTAAGGTTCACTATACTCTATGGCCAACAAGTAAGAATAATTCTAGAAAGATGAAGGAATCTATATTAGAAAGTTTAAAAGTTAATAATCAATTACATCAAAGCAATATTTTAACTAGAGAAGAGTGGGCAAACCATTTAGAAAAATGGGTGTGGAGAGAAAGGCAGTCAAAATTTATTTGTAATTCAGTAAGAGTTTATGACTTTTTTGGTTATACATGGTCTTTACCTTTATGGGATAAGGATCTAATAGAGTTTTGGCTCAATATACCATTTGAGCTACGCTTGAAAAGAAGATTATATTTTGAGTACACAAAAATTCATGTGTACCCATATTTGGACGTTTTGGGTGACAATTTATTAGAAAAAGAGAAAGATAACTTTAGAATTAAAGATTATGCAGGCATTAACAATGTTAAAAAAAGCCCATTATTAATTCCGGTGAAATATCTTTACCATTTGTTTGCTTCTTTCCAGCATGTTTCCAAGAATAGGTTCAGTTTCTACTCATTATATAGTAGAAAGGATAAAGGGAAATATATAGTAAGCGGTGGAGGGAATATAAACTCCCTAATCGCTAAGGAATACCTTAAAGTATATAAGGAGTTATAGATTAACAGATTAACAAAGTAATTGTAGATAAGTTAAAGAAAGGAAATTATATATGGAGTTAACTATTTCGTGAATAAATTAAGGATATGGCTAGATAGAAAAATCCCTTCTGGGGGGTTTCTGAGAAGTGTTGTCACCTTAATGACTGGAACAACTTTTGCACAATTGTTGCTAGTAATTATTGCACCAATTCTAACAAGACTATATGAACCTGAGTATTTTGGAACATTTACAATGTTCTCTTCAATTTTAGCAATAATGGCGATAATTTCTTGCTTGAGGTATGAATTAGCTATCGTTCTTCCAAAAAGTGAAGAGGATGCTGCTAACTTATTGGCATTATCTTTTCTGATATGTAGTGTTGTAAGTATATTTTCATTCGTCCTAATAGTATTCTTTCGAGGACCAATTTCTGTCTTGCTTGGTGCACCAGAACTTAAATACTTACTATGGTTTATTCCTATAAGTATTTTAACATTAGGTTTTTTCCAAGCACTTAATTATTGGAACATAAGAGGAAAAAGATTTAATCGTTTGGCTATACGACAGATTACACAAAGTGGTGTTACGGCTTCAACACAGGTTTCTTATGGGACAATCATAAATGCTCAAGCTGGAGGGTTAATTGGAGGTCAATTTGCTGGCCAAATAGCAGCAACTGGTTGGCTTTTATGGCAGACTTGGAAAGAAAACGGGAAACAAATACTATCCTACCTAAGTACTCGGAATATTAGGAAAAATATAGTTGAATATAGAAACTTCCCTATATATTCTTTATGGTCGGGCTTACTTAATACAGCCTCGGTAATGATACCGCCGTTAGTCCTAGGGTATTTTTTTACACCTGCAGTTGTTGGATTTTATGCTCTTGGACAGAGGACAATTAATCTTCCAATGAGTATTGTAGGTGATGCGGTAGCTCAAGTGTTCTTCCCTTATGCAACTGAAGCGAATAGGAATGGTAATTTAGATAGTGTAACACTTGATGTATTTAAGAATCTATTATCTATTGCTTTGGTACCTATATCACTGATATCTTTAGTTGCTCCTGAGCTATTTTCATTTGTTTTCGGAGAAAATTGGTATGAAGCTGGACAATATGTAAGATGGATGAGTATTTGGCTTATTTTTGTATTTATTTCATCTCCACTTTCAAATTTATATTTAGTTATGGAAAGACAGCGGTTAGGATTATTCATTGATATCCTTTTATTTAGCAGTAGGTTAGCGGTTCTAATTATTGGTGGAATATTCGGGGATCCATTATTCACCATAGCGTTATTTGCAGTAGTAAGTGCTGTCTTATGGATGACAAACTGTACACTTATTCTCTTTCTTGCAGGTTTGTCCCTTTATAAAGTATTAAGAGAATTAGTTTTAGAAATTCTTAAAGCACTACCTTATACTGGGTTAACATTTTTCATATTATTTTCATATGACAATTCCTTTATATTAATCATGTCTGCTATATTATCAGGGATTATCTTTATATTACTTCAATATAAAAAAATTAAAAAAATATTTGCATGATATAATAAAATATTTAACAATAACTATTTTTAGCAGGCAGTCAAATAACTCTATTTGAGTAAGCAAGGTGAATACATGAAATGAATATACTAGTAACTGGTGGTGCAGGATATTCGAAGAGTGTCTTTTATTATCTATGAGAAGCAAGGAAGATGGTTCTAAAGGTGATTTACCAATTCTCCTCTAGATTCAAGGCTGTCATTAAAACTTTTTCATTATTATTCTGTAAAAACAAAGGAGAATTAAAGGCAATGCATGTTGATAAATTATTAAATATGTTTAAGAACAAAGAGGCAGTAATCGGAGTAGTAGGACTAGGTTATGTTGGATTACCACTTGCGGTTGAAAAAGCAAAAGCAGGCTATAAAGTAATCGGTTTTGACATTCAAGAAAGCCGTGTTGAACAAGTAAACATGGCTATTAATTATATTGGTGATGTAGTAAACGCTGATTTAGAAGAAATGATTAATAGTGGTCAATTACAAGCAACAACTGACTACGGTCGTATTGCCGAAGTTGATGCTGTAGCAATCTGTGTACCTACACCACTTGATATTTACCAACAGCCAGATACCTCTTATGTAAAAAGTTCTGCAATTGAAATTGCAAAATACGCACAGGAAGGTATGTTAGTTGTTCTTGAGTCTACTACGTATCCTGGTACGACTGAAGAAATCGTAAAACCTGCGTTAGAAGCAAAAGGGTTAATTACTGGTGAAACAGTATTCGTTGCTTACTCACCAGAACGTGTTGATCCAGGAAACAAGCAATTTAAAACGAAGAATACACCAAAGGTCGTTGGTGGTATTACTGCAAACTGTACGAAAGTAGCTGCATCTATGTATCGCTCTGTACTAGAAGGAGACGTTCATGAAGTTTCTAGCCCAGCGATTGCTGAAATGGAGAAAATTTTTGAAAATACATTCCGTCATATTAATATTGCACTAGCTAATGAAATGGCGATTCTATGTGAACGTATGGGAATCGATGTGTGGGAAGTTATTGATGCGGCTAAAAGTAAGCCGTACGGGTTTATGGCATTCTACCCTGGACCAGGTCTTGGCGGACACTGTATCCCTATCGATCCGTTCTACTTAACATGGAAAGCACGTGAATATAATTACCATACTCGTTTAATCGAGCTGGCTGGTGAAATTAATAATGCAATGCCTGAGTATGTAGTGAATCGTACAATGCACATTTTAAATGAAGATGGAAAAGCACTAAGAGGTTCAAATGTTGTTGTTCTTGGAGCAGCATACAAAAAAGATATCGATGATGTGCGTGAATCTCCAGTGTTAAAAATATTAGAATTATTTGGTGAGCAGGGAGCTACTTTCTCAGTTGTTGATCCTTATGTCAAGCATTTCCGTTTGTCTGATATTTCTATAGAAACGGTTGAGTTAACTGAAGAGTTATTAGAAAATGCTGATGTGGTGTTATTAACAACAGACCATTCTGATTTTGATTATGATTTCATTGCTCAGAACTCAGCGGTTATTTTTGATACAAGGAATGCATTTAAAGATGTTGCGAAGCCAAATAAATATTTCAAACTCTAACTAAAAGAACGCTTCCTTATTATAAATTTTGTCGATTTATCTGTTTTAGTTAATTTTTTAAGTCATTGATAAGAGTGTTCCACTTTAAAAATGTTACTATCTAAGCAAACTGTATCATCTATTCTGGAGCAAGGAGCGGTTTTAAACTAGCTCATAGAACATGCCATTATAAATGCGGATCATATAGTGATGAGTTGTGCCCCTTATACAGCAGTATACAAAGGCTATTTTAATACAAAAAATGCAAAGAAAGATAATAGAGAAAATAATTAGTTGCTGTAGAAAGGGTGCCAATGGGACCTCTTCCTTAATCAATTATTTCAAGGAAAAGATAAGGAGAAGTTATGATGCAGTATTTTGTACATGAAAGTAGTTACATTGATGATGATGTTAAGATTGGAGAAGGAACAAAAGTATGGCATTTTAGTCACATCCATTCTGGTGCGGAAATTGGAAAAAAATGTTCAATTGGACAGAATGTAAATATATCAAACAACGTGAAAATTGGTAACGGAGTAAAGATTCAAAATAATGTTTCAGTATATGAGGGTGTAGAATTAGAGGACTATGTGTTTTGTGGTCCATCTATGGTATTTACCAATGATTTAACTCCAAGAAGTAAATACCCTAAAGGTAGTGCTGCATATAAAAGAACATTAGTTAAATGTGGCGCTTCTATAGGAGCAAACGCAACGATTGTATGTGGCAATACCATCGGTTCCTGGGCTATGATTGCTTCTGGAGCCGTTGTAACAAAAGATGTTCTAGACTATGCATTAATGGCTGGAGTTCCGGCAAAACAAATTGGTTGGGTTTGTGAATGCGGTGTTCCTTTAAAGGAAGATTATAATTGTAAAGAATGTAATAGATCTTATGAATTAAAAGATGGTAATTTAATTGAAACTAAATAAAGGGAAAGAGGTAAAGTATGCAGTTTCGTGACTTAAAAGCTCAATATACTCAGTATAAATCAGCTATTGATGATGCTATTCAAAATGTGCTAAACACTGGCCAATATATAGGTGGGAAACCAGTAAATGAACTTGAAAAAGAATTAGCTGAATATGTAGGTGTTAAGCACTGTATTACATGTGCTAATGGAACAGATGCTTTGTCATTGGTTTTAATGGCTTGGGATGTAAAAGAGGGTGACGCTGTATTCGTACCTGATTTTACATTCTTCTCAACAGGAGAAGTAGTTTCCTTTAATGGAGCTACACCGGTTTTTGTAGACGTTGATGAAAAGACTTTCAATATAGATCCTGATAAGCTTGTAAAATCAATTGAAAAAGTGAAAAAAGAAAGAAAATTAAATCCTAAAGTAGTTATACCAGTTGATTTGTTTGGACTCCCGGCTAATTATAATGAGCTCGAGAAGATTGCTAAACAGTATGATTTGCTTGTATTAGAAGACGGTGCACAAGGGTTTGGTGGAAATATTAATGGTAAAATGGCCTGTAGTTTTGGTGACGCTGCAACTACTTCCTTTTTCCCAGCTAAGCCTCTTGGTTGTTATGGAGACGGTGGAGCAATCTTTACGAATAATGATGAAACAGCTGAATTGCTTCGTTCCTATAAAGTTCATGGAAAAGGTGTAAATAAATATGACAACGTTAGAATTGGTGTTAATTCCAGACTAGATACGATACAAGCAGCTATCTTGCAAGTAAAATTGCATGCATTTAAAGAACATGAGCTAGATGGAGTAAATAAAGCATATCAACTGTATAGTGAAAAACTGCAAGATATTGTAGAAACACCTTATATTCCAGAAGGTTATTATTCTAGTTTTGCCCAATATACAATCAAACTTAATTCAAAAGAACAACGGGATGCACTACAGGCCAAGCTGAAGGAAAATGAGATACCTAGTATGATTTACTACACTAAACCAATGCATCTTCAACTGGCATTCGCAGATCTACCATTTGTTGAGGAAGATTTTGCTGTTACAAACAAGCTTTGTGATACTGTTCTTTCACTCCCAATGCATCCATATTTAAAAGAGGAAGAAATTACAAAGGTATGTGATGTAATACAAGAATTTATGAATGCTTAAGATCAATATATGAAAAGGGAAGAGGTTTCGTTATGAATTTTGCAATTGTCGGATGTGGCTTTATAGCAAAAAAGCATGCAGCAGCAATTGATAAAATTGATGCTGCAAGGCTCGTTGCAGTCTGTGATAAAGTTCCGGCTACAATGGAATTTTACAAAGAAGAATATGATGCAGAACCTTATACTGATTTACAACAAATGCTTGAAAAAGAGGATATTGATATAGTTTGTATTTGTACTCCAAGTGGTTTCCATGCTTCCATTGCAGTTCAAATAGCGGAAGCAAAAAAGCATATTATTGTAGAAAAACCAATTGCGATGTCAATCGAAGATACCGATAAAATCATAGGTGCGTGTAACTTCAATAATGTGAAATTAGCGGTGGTTCATCCGAATCGTTTTAGACCGGTTGTTCAAGAGTTGAGAAAAATTTTGGACCAGGGCTTATTAGGAAAGATTAGCCATGCAAGCTGTATAGTGAATTGGAACAGAAATCAGGAATATTATGACCAAGCCCCTTGGAGAGGAACTAAACAGCATGATGGTGGAGTACTAATGAATCAAGCAATTCACAATCTTGATTTATTGTTATGGTTTATGGGAACTCCTAAACAAGTGTTTAGTATGGAGGCAACAAGATTTAGGCATATAGAAGCTGAAGACGTGTCTGTAGGAATAATAAAATTTGATTTAGGCGCACTTGGAACAGTAGAAGCTTCAACTACTGTGTATCCTAAGAACTATGAAGAGTCTATTACAATATTCGGTGAAAAAGGTACCGTGAAAATTGGTGGTACAAACGCATTATATTTCGAGCATCTTGATATAATGGATATGTCGGATAACGAAATAGAAGATTTGAAAGAAAGTATTAAAGCTGATCCTTGGGGAACCCCAGGTCACCAGTGGATTATTGAAAACATGGTTAATGCTATTAATGACGGTCGAGAGCCAGCAGTTACTGGCGAAGACGGTAAAAATGCTCTTAAGCTAGTATTATCTTTATACGAATCTGCTAAGTTAAACTGTCCAATTACTTATAGACGATAACGATAGTTATTCCTATTGTTTTTAATAAATTCATAATAAGAGCCTAGTTATTAAATGCATGAGGAGAGGGGCAACCTATGAACATACTGGTTACTGGCGGTGCTGGATATATAGGTTCACATACCTGTATTGCTTTATTGGAAGCGGGGCACTCAGTGATAATTGCTGATAATCTTTGCAATAGTAAGCGTGAGATGATTGGAAAGATTATGGATATTGCTGATAAAGAAGTTACTTTCTATGAAATTGATGTATCGAGTGCAGAAGCTGTTAATATAATTTTTGAAAATTATAAGGTTGATGGTATTATTCATTTTGCCGGTCTTAAGGCAGTAGGAGAATCTGTAGAAAAGCCATTGAATTATTACTACAACAACATTGTTAGCACCATGGTTCTTGCTAAAGTCTGTCAGAAATATGGTGTGAATCGGCTTGTCTTTAGTTCATCGGCAACCGTGTATGGGAATAATAAAGTGCCATTTGTAGAGACAATGGATCTCCTACCAACGACGAATCCTTATGGTGAAACAAAAGCCATAAGTGAGCGTATTCTAACGGATATTGCTATTGCAAATCCTGCTTATTCAGTATCACTTCTTCGATATTTCAATCCAGTAGGTGCACATGAAAGTGGTTTAATTGGTGAGGCACCTAACGGAATCCCCAACAACTTAATGCCGTATGTAACTCAAGTAGCAAAAGGTAAACTTGAGAAACTACGTATATTTGGAAATGACTATCCAACAGTGGACGGCACTGGGGTTCGTGATTATATTCATGTGGTAGACCTTGCTGAAGGTCATGTTGCTGCATTGGAAAACCTTACTGAGGGAGTCCATGTTTATAATTTGGGTACCGGAAAAGGTACTAGTGTACTAGAATTAGTGAAGGCGTTTGAAGAAGCAAATGCCATTGAAGTACCTTATGAAATCGTAGATCGAAGACCCGGGGATATTGCTTCATGCTACGCTGATGCTTCAAAAGCAAAGCGGGAACTAGGATGGACTGCTAAACGCGATCTTCTATCCATGTGCCGAGATGCTTGGCAATTTGAGAAGAAATATAAGGAATAGGAAATTTACCCGCTGGACTATTAGTGACTCGGGGGCATATTTGACTAACCTTTATATACACTTCAAAAATTGATCCCCATGATTTAATATGGAATTGGAAAAAGAATAATGTTCATGGTTTTAAAAAAGAAGTTATGAAATGAAGTTAGAAGGACAATAATGAATGCATGAATACTATTAAATTACTTTCTGTCATTGCCTGGGCTCTATTTTTAGGACTGCATACTTTTACAGACAGCCTGGAAGCTTTGCTTTATCATCAAAAAGTTAATTTCACTTGGGATGCTTCGCCAGACTTACTATCTTTTTTCAACCTATCGGATTTGACCATGATTCATCAATACTTCTACATTGTGAAGTTTGGCCATTTTGCTGGTTTTGCTATTATGGATCTGTTGCTTTTTTCATTATTGAGAAAGCATAGGCCAGCTCTGGTTCTTTCCGTTGGATTCGCTGTATTTACTGAGACTGTGCAGCTGTATATGGGAAGGGATGGCCGATTGTATGATGTTGTAATTGATTCCTTAGGGATTTTAATTGTATACCTCTTGCTGAAACCTTCGATGACGAATAAAGAATACAAGGAAAGCTCATACCTGTAAGTGTGAGCTTTTTTTGATGCCCCCATTTATTATCATTTCCAGTAGTGTTTAATGATTAAAAAACCTAAAGAAAAGAAGATACCAATGAAAAATAATACAACTGAAATCGCTCAGGCGATCTATATCCTGAACAAGCATGCCAAGAATGCTCCCGAGCTTTATGCGATGAAGAAGCGGGCTATTGAGAAGCTGATGAAGCAGGGAAAGGCGAAGAAGGTCGGGCTGAATTATTCTCCGAATCCGGGCAAGGCTTTGCAGCGGCTGGATGTTTTGATCCAGGTGGAAGAGTATTTGTTCCATTTGCCTTCCTCAAGGGGAGACCGCAAGACGCTGGAAATCCTGGAGTATGATGCGGACAGCCGCAATCCGAAAGTGATGATGCCTTTAAAAAGGGCAAAGGAAATTCTCGAGCAGTATGCCCCCTCACCTAAACCCACAGTACCCAACAAGCCAAAGCCGAAACCGAAGCCGCCCCAAAAATATGTTGGCCTGTCCTCCTATTTGAACGGCTCTCCGAAGAAATATTAAAGTCCTCGCTGGAGGGCTTTTTATTTTGGTTCAAAAAGTGGTTGATTTTGTAAAATAACTAAATAATATAAATCATTTTGCCGATTATATATATACGGAAAAGCTTTAGGAGGCAGATGAAACATTAATAAGTATAGCCGGCATTTGAATGAACTGTTAGTAAAGCTAGAGTATGTCAAGGACCGTGTGGACCCTATCAAAGATTTGGATTTGACGCGTTTGGAAAAGGCGAAAGAGAATCTTCTGGGCAATGATTATGTCATTTCCATAATGGGAGCCATGAAGTCAGGGAAGTCCACCTTTATTAATGCCTTATTGGGTGCCGACTTAATGCCGAATGAGAATGAAGCCTGTACCTTGACCACGACTGAGATTGTCCTTGGGGATCAAGCAAACCATATAGAAAAACGTTTTGAAGGTGGGTCTTCTGAAATCATTCAAGGCCCTGAATTAGCTGCTGAATTTTTGAAAGAAGTCAGGAAATCAAGAAGAGAAAAAATAAACAAGCATTTTACC
The DNA here is from genome assembly GCF_024494405.1 of Fictibacillus sp. WQ 8-8. Lineage (NCBI taxonomy): Bacteria > Bacillati > Bacillota > Bacilli > Caryophanales > Fictibacillaceae > Fictibacillus > Fictibacillus sp. WQ 8-8. Next base: position 709,315 of record NZ_JAMXKG010000001.1, on the reverse strand, counting down.
TATCATTTATCTCATCCTCTTTATTCATTGGATATAAAAGATGGAATCTCTGAAAAGTCCTTGATCATCATGGATACACCCGGTATCAATGAAATGGAAAATGCCGGCGCTGATAAAGAAGTAATCATGAGCAGTTTCCGGCGTTCCGTTTTTCGGACGGATCTTCTGGTCTATGTCATTGATTATCAATACTTCAAGGCTGAAGAAAATGAGATGATCTTGAATCTGATAAAAGAGTTGAGGCCGCAGCTTCTTAAAAAGGCTGTTTTTGTTATTAATAAGATCGATAAGCATGGCCACAAGGACCATTCGATTGAACAGGTAACAGAGGATGTCCGTTCCGCATTACAGTACTGGGGAATTGAAGATCCGGAATTGTTTCCTGTCAGTGCGAAAAAGGCGCTTTTAGGGAGAGTGCTGAAAGCCGATCCCGAAGATGCAGAATATAAAAGTCAGATCGATCCTTACCTTAAAGTTTCTGAGATTGAAATTGGTGGTGTTTTATGTGCTGTCAAAGCCCACACTGAAGAAGCTTACGAAGAGGTTGTACAAGAAAGTGGCATTAAGCGGTTTGAAAAAGAAGTGCTTCTTGATTCCCATGATCACTTCGGCAGCCTACAGGAAAAAAAGCAAATAGATCGTGTAAAGGAAAACATAGATGAAGTGGTCGAGCAGTTGGACCAAAAAAAGATGGAAATGAAGGAAAGATTTGCGCTATTGCAAAAAGCCGCCGATCAGCTCAAAGGCCAATCCCGATCATTGGAAAAGCTGATGGATCACAATCTAAAACGGTTTGAGGAAGCCAACGTTTACCTTAAAAACAAATCTCAATTAGAGAAGCTGCTTCCGACGGACATGTTAGTGCCAGAAATCCCTTCTCTACATGTTGAGTCCGACAAAATAAAATACAAAAGTGAATATAGCGCAGAAAGAGCTGCAGGAAGCATTTTAGAAAGAGCTTTAAAAAGCGTTTATGCGAAAACAGCCAGCAGTATCTACGATCATTATTCCAAAGAGCTCATGTCAAATTCCACTCACCAATTCTATTATGCTGTCATTGAAAACATGAAGAAAAAAACGAAAATTATCAATCAAATGCTTGAGAAATACAATAATGAATTTCAGGGAAACTTGCAGCCGCTTAATGAAGAGTTTTTCTTTTCGCCGGGACATATCTCCAACAGCCAATCAACAGCATCAGCATTGGGTTTTAACGAAAAGAAACTTAAAAGATTCACCCGAAAAATCAAGCTGCATACCCACACGAAAACGGTAACTGAATATGTACTGCTCTTTTTTCCGACGACCAGCTATAAATATACATACTCTCAGGATTTTTCAAACGTAATCAAAGACTTCAAAGATATTTTTGCCAACGACGTGGATGACTATAATCAGGCTCTCTATAGAAAAGTGAACAGAATAAAATATGAAGATTTCCCCGAAGTTCTCTCAGGAATCTTCGCTCAGAAAGTCAAAGATTCCAATGTGCAGATCAAAGAACGGTATTTGCAAATCGGGAAAAAGATAAATAAAATTGAACATCAGCAAAAAAGGATAAAGGAACACCTGATTGAAGTTACCCTTTTGAGCCGGCTGCTTAGAGAACGGACCGATTTTATAACATTATCAAATACTGTCTTTCCTGAATCCCTTGATATTACTGAACAGTTATTGAAAAGCAAACCGGGAGCGACCATTGTTCTTTCAAAAGGTGTTTATGAAATTAAAGGTAATTTAAAACTGAACAAACCTATCTTCATAAAAGGAAATGGAGCAGATACCGTTATTTACTGTTATGGTTCTATAACACTTCCAGAGGCTCATTGTTTTATGATGGAAGGCGTTGTTTTCATCCAACATAACGATCAGTCTATTGAATTAAACAACCAGCTCTATATTTCACTATCAGATTGTGTATTTGAACGAAGCAGCATTTTAATTAGCGGGAGCCCGCTTGGCTCTATTCATGCTTGTTCTTTCTTGAATAGTAAAACCGCTTTGGAAATGGATACGTCCGACTTAATGGCCATAGAATCTAGCCGGTTTGAGAAAAACGAAATCGGCATCAAACTGATTAACCAATCTGGAACAAGAATTCTCAACAATTATTTTCGGCATCAAAAGTACGGAATTGTCAGCAGCGGCTTTTCGCGGGCAGACATTTCTGATAATGAGTTTGAGAATCATCATAATGCAGCTGTGTGGAGCATAAACAATGCCAGCCCGTACATAAAAAACAATCGCTTCTCTAATAACCATAAGGCGCTTATTTTCGATGACAGAGCTTCTGGTACTGCCTTTAAAAATACGTTTGATGGCAATTATGACGGTATTCTTTTATTGGGCGAGGCTTCCCCGGTTATTAAAAAAAACCGTATAGAAAGTTCATTGAACAACGGCATTCGGGTTGAGGATCATGCAGTGGCAAATATCACTCAAAATCATATTACGGGGTGCCACTCATCGGGACTCCAAATGTCACACAACAGTAAAATTGTTAAGTTAAACGGCAATTTCCTCAGCCATAACCAAGCACATGGTATTTCGGTGGATGATCAAGTAAACGGGCAGATTCTGAAGAATCACTGTACCCATAACCAAAAGTCAGGAATCCATGTGAACAGCAGTGAAGAGTTTCATGTTCTTTATAACCAATTGGAAAATAATGAAGAGCAAGGTGTTTTCCTTTCAGGCAATGGTGTATATAGGGTAAGCCAAAACAGCTGTTTAGAGAATAATAGCGGAATAGAGGTTAACGGCGATTCATTCGTGACACTTGAGAAGAATGATAGCAACCACAATCGTATGTACGGAATCACTCTTCATCGGTTGAACAGGGCAAAAATAGCAGGAAATGTGTCTGAACAAAACGGTTTGCTTTCCGTTTATTTTAAGACAGGATTTAACGCAAAGATGGCCGATAATCAGTTTGAAGAAAAACGGTTCGCTGTCTTTTACGCCCGATACTGGATCATGAAGATGAGACGATTTCAATCACATCGTATATATAAAAAGGGGATAAGGAAATGAGTAAAGATCAAATTCATCAAATGGCCAATCTGTCCAAAGAGCTGCTGGATTTCATTCAGGAGGACCATTTTTTACAGGATGACACCAAATCGAAGGAAATCCTCCATAAGACCATTACCAATTTGAATGAGCGCCGTTTTGTCGTATCGGTTATTGCAGCAATGAAAGCTGGAAAGTCAACCACATTCAACGCATTTCTGGGAAGAGATTTACTTCCCAATGAAAATGAAGCTTGTACAACAGCCATCACGGAAATCAAACATGCGCCAGAACCCGTTGAAGTGGTCCACAAGGTTTATAAAAATGGCGACATTGAAATGATAAGGGCAACGGATGAAGCTACTCTTGAAGAAAATTTTCATAAGAGCGTAAGGGAGACAAGAAAAAGAAATGAAGTTTCCGAACTTGAAAAATACTATTTGGAAACGCCGATTAAATCATTGGAAGAATCCGAATACGGTGAATTTGTTCAGAATTTCATTCTAGTGGATACCCCTGGGCCGAATGAAGCAAAGGTGGAGGAATTTGAAGTAGCAGAACTTCAGCGTGTTGCTTTGGAACAGCTGAAATACTCGGATGCCCTCATTATGCTGCTGGATTATCAAACGTATAAATCCGAAACCAATGCTGGAATCTTGAGAAGCATATTTGAGAACAGAGACGATTTGGCAGAGGATCAAGACAAGATCGTATTCCTTGTCAACAAGATCGATGCCATGACAGCGCGGGACGGTTCAGTGGAGGATGTTATCGAGCGGGTGAAACAATTGATCCGCACGTATGCTCCTGTTATCGAGGATCCAGAGGTGTATGCTTTTTCTGCAAAGCAGGCAATTCTATCGAGAGCCGTACTAAACGGAAACGCGACAGATGCAATGAAGCAGGAAATGAAGACCAATTACGGCGTCAATTTTCAAAAAGAAATTGTTCATGAAGGAATCAAGTATTCCGTCGTGCCCGAGCCGGAAATGTTTGCCGGGGACCTGCTGCAAACCAGCAAGATCACCGAAATTGAAAAGTCGATTATTGAAAAAATGTTTAACCAGGCGAGTGAAAAAATGATTCAAAACGGAGAGGAACGCTTCCGCCAGGTTGTACAAAATATCATATATGCGGCAGAAGCACAAATTGAGCTTTCATCCGAAAATGAACATGAGCTGATCAGCGCTGTAACCGAAAATAAAAAGAAGATTGATAAGCTTAGAAGAGAAGGGGAAGGGCTAAAAACATTTGCCCAAACCCACCTTGCCCAACTGCAGGATTCCACAAAAGATTTGATTGCAAACCTTCCGAAGGAGCTGGAGGCGATCATTTCCAAACATATTGGGGGAGAGGTTCTCGAAAGCCCGGATAAGGACGATTTAAAACGCCAGGCCAAAGAAATTCAATCGTTTATCATAGAAAATGTTCAAATGAAGATTAATCAGGAGTTTGATAAGATCCAGCGCCTCGTTATGAACAAACAGATCGAAATTAATTCAGGGCTTAACCAAAAGTTCTATGATCTGTCCGACAAAGCAAATGAAATTATTGGAAAGCGGTTTGCTATTCAGTTTCAGACATTTTCAATGGAAGATATCGCAGTGAACAAGTCGGATTTCAAACTGAATGAAGAGGCTTCTATTAAAGCGGATACGATCTCCGATGGATCCGACGATGATTTTGGCAGAATACTGAAGAAAACCCTGACAGCTGCCGGTACCGGATTCGGGGCAGGAGTCATATTGCCTGGAATCGGCAACCTGGCTGGTGCAGTAGTAGGAGGGATAGCGGGTTTCCTTAACGCTATATTTACTGAAGAGAGCGGAAAAACACAGGAATATTATACCCTGGACCTTAACTCGATGAAAAAGGACATGATCAAACAAGTGAAAAAGGATGTGGACTCTATCGTAAAAGATATGGATAAATCTTTGAATCAAGCAAGCAAACAGCATATGAAATTCATTGAAAACCAGATGGAAGCCTTTATCTCTAACCTGAAAGGACAGCTTGATCTAATTATCAAAGAATACCAAAAGAACAAAGGAAACATTGCTAAACATGTGGCTCATATGGAGGAAATTAAACACCAGATTAATGAATTCTCGGTAAGACAGGAGAATATTTTAAGGGTACAAGAAGAGGCAGCGTTAGTATAAAAACCGGAAAAGAGAGACTGGAGAATCCTCTTCAGTCTTTTTTTGAATTTGGACAAATTGTGATGACGAGGAGCCGTGTGAATGGGAACCATCAGAAAAATAAGCAAAGGATTTGGTCAGGCTAGCGGTGGTTTTATAGGAGGTACCGTAAAATATACAGGAAAAAAGCTGAATAATGAATGGGTTCAAGAGGTGGGTGAAAGTATTATAACAGCGTCCGCCTCAGCCATGGACAATGCAGGGCAAATGATCGATGGCACGGCAAAGGGACTCTATGGCCTCGTAACAAAGGATAAGAAGTATCAGCAGGAAGGACTTGATGATCTCAAGGATTCCGCAAAAAGAACGGTCAAAGGAATAGGAAGCACACTTATTTATACTGCCCAAAATGCCGGAACAACGGTAAAAGGAATGGCGAGCGGGAATAATGGCCAGACACTGCAAGGGCTGAAAAACCTTGGTAAAGTAGCCGCTGTTTCAATGCTGGCAGTGGGAGTGCTGGACTTTATAGACGGACCCGATATCGCTGAAACAGAAGACATCGATACACGAAATGCAGTGCTTGATGGTGCTGTCCATCCGGAAACGGGAGTGCCTTTTGAGGATAATGTGGTGATTCTCCCGAACGGTGATGTAGTGGAAGGAACCTTTCCTGTATTTAATGCAGCCTTTGAAGCGGAAATACCAGAAGAAAGCTATCTGGAGAGCGATCAATTTCAATTTTCGGTGGCCAATGAACAGCTTTATCAAGGGATAATGGCAAACCCTGAATTAGCAAATGAGCTGCATTTATCAACTGCGGATGTTCAGAGTCTCCTGCATGGAGAAACACCAGAAGGATACACATGGCATCACCATGAAGAGCCTGGGTTAATGCAGCTGGTTAACGAGGACGAACATAAAAACACCGGACATACAGGCGGCCGGGAAATCTGGGGTGGAGGGGCGGAACACCGTTAAATCAATACTGAAACTGGCTCATAACTTATTGGAAGTCCTCGCTGGAGGGCTTTTTTATTTCGCCTTAATCATTCAGCCAATCATACCCCAGGACGCTTTCATACCTCTCCCTGCGCCGTTCCACTGTCAGCACGCCGTAAACCGTGCCATAGAAGTATTGGGCAAAGCTTGTCCGGATCTTCCGCAGCTTGTACTGGTAGACGGTGATTTTGAAGGCTTGGATGACTTCTGCCAGGAGCTGCTCGAGTGGCCGGTCAAACTGCAGCTTCTTGTAGGCGGTCCGTGCTTTTTGCCAGAGGGAACAGATCTCTGCAGCGGTTGTGAAAAAAGGTTTGACAGCCTTGATGAAGTCTTGTGGAATGTATTCGGGAAGATATGAATAATCCAATGTGCTATATGGAACCTCTTCTTTACGCAGGATTTTGGTTTTTGTTGTTTTTATCGTTTTTAAAGATTCAGTTTCCGGCTCGTTTTTTGCCGGTTCTTCCTTAGGTACGGCTGGGGTTTCAGCGGAAGGCCGCTCTGTCAAAATTTCGCTTGGCGCTATGTCAAAACGATGGAAAACAAAAACATTGTGCGCGTAGCCGCCTTTGCTGCGGAGGGTATGATGGACGGAGAGGATCCCAAGTTTTCTTGCTTTGCGCAGCATGCGCTCCACCGTGGAACGGGAAATCCCGCCCTTTTTGTAGCACGCCGAAACAAGCGTGCCGATCTTCGCATTGCACACCCCGATCACTTTCACACTATACCGGGTCAGCTGTTGAAAAGCGACCAGCTCCCCCTTCGTAAACTCCTTCTTATGTACCTCCATGAACCGCTTATTCGACTCATTGAACTCCTTCACCGTCCCAAACTCACTCAGCTCTTTAAAACTCGTAATCCTTCCAGGCTCCATCTTCCCATTCCTCTCCATTCATAGAATCCTTCACACTATAAATAGAGAAAAATGGCGAAAAAGGGGCATGGGTAAAAAATATTTTTAAACGGTTGTTTAAGTAATCAAATTAGATATTGGAAAATGCGTCAACTGCAGGAGCTATCAAAATTCCTCATCTTGAAACAAGGCTTTATAACATTAAATGAACGGAAAAAAGCGACCCTTTTGTGGCTCGCTTTTTTATATGCTTTTATTAGATTCTCATGCTGGCATGTATAGCTGCTAGCTTGTTTTCTATCAGCAGCTTTTATCTTCCGCCAAGATATATCTTAACAATGCCATTGGTAGGTACTTCTCGGTAATTTAAATAGCCTTTCTCCCTTTTATTTCTGCCGCCATAACCGTAGCCCAGCTCTTTGAGAATATGATCCAGCCGAATTTCTAAAGGAGTATAATTTTCATTATTGAATTTCGCTAATTCAATCTTCCTTTTGACTATATGCATCTCTTCATGTAATCGCTGATGTGTTAATAATTGCTTCCGTAATTGAATAACTGATTGAACCATATCATCACTTAAATGAGCCAATTCTTTAATCACATTGTTCGGTTCCACCTGGTGAACTTTTAAAACCATCACTGCTGAAGGGTCTCTTAGCCCATTTGGCTTGCCTATGTAAATAGTATTTGGTTTTTTGACAGGGGTTTTGTTTTTCTGTTTCTTCCGGGTTGGTTCCTCTTTCATTTGTGCTGCCATTGCATCCTGTTTATTGGCAGTTCTGATTTGAGCTGCTAATAAGTTACCGCTTTTTTGAATGGAAATGCACAAGGCGGGAACCACTTTGTCTTCACTCGTTTTAACTAAATATATTTTTCCAATCATTGGATCCTCCGTTAGATTATAATATTCAATAAATAACCATATAAGGTAAATAATTATCCCTAATTAACATTATACACTTTAGAAAAGACGAGGGTGGTAAAGATCTGTCACCCGAATACTGGAAACTTATAAAAGTCCCTTATTCGGTTTTGTTGTGTTTGTTTTCGAAAAAACCACCAAAATATTCTTAACTGTAAATTTGTTCAAAAGCCAGGTATGGTTTTATTACAGACATCACTTACTTATATTTAAAGATTTCAGCGTAAAAGATGGGACAACCCATTAGTATATAGGATATAAGACCTTAGACCGTTTAAACGAGGCTTTTCGGTAATGGGCACCCTGAAGCTCTTTTGCATTCTGATCAAGGCGGCCATTATACACACTGGAAGTATCAAAGAAGAGTGAAAGAACTAGGCATTACTCAATTGATGTCAAGCAAAGGAAATTGCTTAGATAATACTTCGATCGAACCATTCTTTGGTCATTTCAAAGATGAAGTTGAGGATTAAATATTACAATTCTGCTCGCTATCAATGGGAATGAAAAAGGATGAATACCGTAGTCATCTTCTAGCTGATTAAAAGGTCCTTCTATAAACTGTCTAATATCTTGGTGATAGTTCACTAGGGCAAAAAGTAAGTAAGACAGGGTACGGTTCTCGCGCTTCCATATGTTTATGTTTTAAATTAACATTATTGAATTTTATTCCAATATATACATAAATAAGGTAAAATTGAATGGGGAATAAAAAAAAACTAGGATTTGATTTGGTATTTAAGACATTAATTAAAAACTATAATGTATTAGCTTCACTGTAAATACGGCTAAGAAGAAATTAAAGCATCAAGTTGTCACAATATATAAGAAAAATTGTATAAAAAGGAGAATGGTTATGGCTAGAAAAACGAGAAGTGATTGTACAGTAGGCACGTTTGAAAAAAAACATGGCCTACCTGCTGGCACGATAAGAAACTCTAATGGAAGAGATACTAGAAGTGATAAGAAAATAGGCACAATTAGAAAAGAAGCTGAATTAAAAAAATAACGAGTTAGGAAGCACGGGCCGGTTCTTGCGCTTCCTTTTTTGTTTTATCAGAGTTAAGTTGGTTTTTAATAGTAGTATAAAAATTTCTTGTCAACATAGAGAGTAACTAGGCTTATTAGCTTGAGTTCCTATCGTTTATATCGGTAAGAATTGTTATATGTAAATAGGTTACCTAAATAAATTCACCCCTCATGGCCAGCATTCAACCAATCATAAGTGTGAACCTCGGCATAGCGCTCTCTACTGCGCTCAACAGTCAGGATCCCATAAAGAACACCATAAAAATATTGCGGGAACGTTGATTTGATCTTTCGTAGCTTGTACTGGTAAACCGTGATCTTAAAGGCTTGAATCACAACTGGAACCAATATCTCCAGTGGTCGTTCCATCTGCAGTTTTTTATAGACGATCCTCGCCTTCTGCCAAAGTGAACAGATCTCTGCAGCGGTTGTGAAGAAGGGTGTGACCGCCTGAATAAAGTCCCTCGGTATGTAATCAGGAAGATAAGAATAATCCAATGTTGGCGAATACGCGGGCTGCTTACGTAGGATTTTGGTTTTTATTTTTTCTTTTGTTTCTATGTTTTTAGTTTCCGATGCCGGAATGTCGGGATTTTTCATAGAACTGCAAGTTGTTTCGGGGCTTTGCCGGTCCGTCAATTTTTCCTGGATCAGTCTGTCAAAACGATGGAACACAAAAATGTTGTGGGCATATCCGCCCTTGTTCCGGATGGTGTGGTGAATGGATATGATCCCAAACTTTCTTGCTTTGCGAAGCATGCGTTCAACCGTGGAACGGGAAATACCGCCTTTTTCATGACAGGCAGAAACAAGCGTACCGATTCTTGCATTGCATACGCCGATAACTTTGACACTATATCGTGTGAGCTGGTTAAAGGCGATCAACTCCCCCTTCGTAAACTTCTCCCCATGTACCTCCAAGAATCGTTTGTTTGATTCATTGAACTCCTTCACAGTTTGAAACTCACTCAACTCTTTAAAATTCGTAACCTTTCCAGGCACCATGTGGCTCTTCCTCTCTATAAAAAGCTCTTCACTCTTTAAATAGAGAAAAGAGGGGAAAAGGAGGCATCACTTTGTAAATTTTTGACCACGATTAAACGAATCTGCTATAAGCGCAGCTATTTAGCGGTTTTTTCCTTTTTTTGTGTCAATCGCTATAAAATATCTCTTATACTTATAAGGTGAGAAAAAAGAAAAAGGAATGCAACAACACTTACAATAATCCACTCTAAATAATACGGAGGTAACTTAATAATGAGCATTGCTACATACTCTAAATTTCAACAATATAAATCCATGATCCACTCTTCCCCTACTCTTCCATCTGAAGAATTTCTTAAAAGCGAAGAATTTTTAGTGGAGCGGGACGAAAAGAAAGGGCTCGATATCTATTATGCTCCATTCGAACACGTGAATGAAAAGGCTAAAGTAGTTATTGTTGGCATAACCCCTGGCCTGTTTCAAATGATGAAATCCTATCAGACGGTATACAATGCCAAAGACAGCGGATTATCTGATGAAGAGATCCTACAGCAAGTGAAGAATAATTCTAGCTTCGAAGGAACAATGAGAAAAAACCTGGTGTCAATGTTGGACCAGCTTAATCTTCACACGTACTTAAACCTCTCTTCTACACTCGAGTTATTCAGTACTGCGAATCATTTGGTTCACACCACCTCCGTGATTGCCTATCCTGTATTTTACAAGGGTAAAAACTACAGCGGCTCGACTCCGAGCATAGTAAAGACTCCTTTGCTCAATCACTATGTTCGGAACTGCTTTGTTTCAGAGCTTAACTCCCTTGAGCCGTCACTCATCATTCCTTTGGGGGTTAATGTGGGAAATGCAATCAACCAATTAGTTGATCGGCAGGTCCTTGATAAACACACCTTGCTTTCTGGCTTCCCTCATCCTTCTGGCGGGAATGGACATCGTGTAAAACAATTTGAAGCTCATAAAGAAAAAATGCGATCTGATCTTCAGCAGCACTTTAGCTCGCTCGTTACGCTCTAAATGATTTAAACACTCAATAAGGCTCTTGTTGAGTGTTTTTTGGTGTTTACCGTAATCTTGGTAAAAGGACATATCCTACACTTATTAATAGAGAAAATGTCGGGCCAATAATCGCATTTAAGAATAATAGAAGAATCAAGAGATTATTTAATAGATGAAGAGGTTTTTTTATTTGGAGTACTTTGGACGTTGCGTGTGTCAAAAGCCCTAGTTAACGATAGGAAGGTTGGTAAAAAGGATAGAGTTAAAGGTTTAACAGAATAAGGTAAAATATTATGGTGACTAACTTTTATAGGGATTTGTACGGTGAGGATCTAAGGACGAAAGGAGGATTCCTGCAATGCTTGGTTTTATGGACGGTGTACGTGTACAAAGGCAGTTTGAAAATATCAATCGGGATATACAGCAAATTAAAGAGGTACAGCAAGGGCTTCTTACCTTGCAAAAAGAGACAAATACGCTCTCGCAAAATATTGCGCGTGATGTGACACAGGAAACGCGAGAAGACCACTGGAAGGGAAAGAAGCAACAGGAATATAAGGAAATGTATGAGTCGTTGAACCAGACCTTCTCAAGTTTTAAAGGAGACATTGGGCAGCAAGTTTATTACATGGATGAGTGGATCTCTTATTTGGAGGGCGAACGGTCCAGGTTAATGGTGCTCCTCCAAGAAATTAAAGAAGCACTGAAGAAGCAGGAATCAACCAAATAAGGCAGGAGGGACTTCATGGAAATCAAAATAGAACCTAATCGGCTGGCGAACCTGTCCAAACGGATGCTGGAGCATCAAAACCGGGCGAAGAATCTTCAGTATAGTTTGGAAAGAGAAACTGGAAAAATCAGTTCTATTCTTGGTCAATCTGAATTTCCGCCGCCGTTTTCAGGACAACTTTCCGCCACGAATGATAGTATAAAGGAAACGAGCAAAACGGTTGTACGTACCCTCGAATACCAGGCGGCCTGGCTGTCTTATTTTGCCCACAAGGCCTCTGGTGCCGACAACGTTCCGCTCTCGCTCACTCAGGCCACGGCCATCCTTGCAAAGTACGATGACCGGTTTAAGGATTCTGGCAAAACAGACGGCATTGACGCAGGCAAGCTGGCAAAAGACGCTGCCGGAGAATTAACAGGAGTATACGATGCCCAGCGAGCATTAACAGGAATTGATCCCGCGACCGGAGAAAGAGTATCCGGATGGGGTAGAGTTCTTGCCAGCGGGATGTTTGTGTTTGGTCTTACCCCTCTCGGAAAGGGAGTAAAGGCATTCAAGCTAGTGAGAACGGCTGATAAAGTGATAGGGGTGGCGAAGGAAGGGCAGGCTGCGAGAAGGGTTATCAGGTCCACGGATGTTGTTAAGGGTGCGGATAATATAATTAGAGATGGAAGCCATATTGGTAAAAATGGTATATTAAAACCGAATCTAAGATACCAAACTGGTGAATATGATTATCATTACAAAACAGATCAACTGGGAAGACTTAATGACTTTAAAGCAGAGGATTTAAAATTAACAGAACGTAATAGTAGATTGCCACATAAAACTAATACACCTGGTAAAAAGCCTGGAGACCACGCAGGGCACTTAGCTGCAGACAGGTTTGGAGGATCTTCGGATTTAGATAACCTTGTGTCCCAATCAAGTAGTGTGAATTTGAGTAAGTATAAAAAGCTAGAGAACCAATGGGCTGCAGCTATAAAAGAAGGAAAAAAGGTTTCTGTAAATGTAAAAGTAAATTATGATGAAGCTGGTTTAAGGCCGGCGAGTTTTGAAATAAAATATGTTATCGATGGTGTTATGAAGAAAAGGGTTCTGAAAAATTAGAGGTGAAAATAATGAGTAAATTATTTGAAGATTATTTATCTGAACTTCAGACAGACATGGTAGCTATCTGTTTAGAGTACGTTGAAAATAAGGCTGAAGACATCTATATCTATTGTTCATATGAACCGGAAATGTATGCATTTGACGTATTTTATAGAATTAATGGTCAAGTTGTACTTAAAAACAATGTAAATACTGCAATTAATGAAGACGATACTTCTTATGATACATCAGAAGAAAGACAAGAAGCAGTTTTAGATATTGGGCTTAAAGATTTAGAAGAAATACATGCTAAGTGTAAAGAATATGGAAGAGATATGCCGACTGAAATAAAAATGCATTATAATGTACAGCAAAACAGTCTAAAAGCACAGTATAAATATGATTTGATCTATTCAGAAGACGAAGAGTTATTACCTGATGATATCTTTGATTTTTGGTTCGAAGAAATAAAAAAGAGTAGCTGAAAATTAACCTTGAATGGCATTGTGCTTTTCAAGGTTTTCTTATGTTAAATATTTGATAAGAACTATGAGTGGATAAAAACTTTTTAGAATCCTTTACTCTTTAATTAACCCCATTTTTTTGGAAACCTTCACCTTTCTTTGCCATCCTTGCCAACCAACATAAATACCAAGCAGCATGAACATCCCAATATGGGTTAATGCTGATTTTAAAAGGTGTTTGTCTTGAAAGTCGTCCGAAAAAATCCCGGTAACGTAGCCGACAAATACACCCCACGAAATAATTCCATACATGATAATATAATGGGCCTTTCCTTTCTCCCTTTGTTAATTAAACCATTTTCGCACCTGGTTTTCTGAAGAAATATTGCTTTCTATAAAACATAAAATGCCCACGCCTAACCAAATCAAAGCAGCTAAAATCCTCAACAGAGCGGGTAAAATTCCCTCATGAGTGACAACCGATTTATAATCAAATAGTGCAGCAAAGCCCAATGATAAGAAACCGAGTAAGATATTCACGGTTTTACGCATACATTTCACCTTCCTCTAGTGCCTCTTTTCCATCATTTCTTTATACAAACCTACTATGTTTTTTGTCTTTCCATTTGAAGAAGGGGAGTATATTTTTATTATATAAAATTTTCCAATAAAATGGAGTAATATATAATTGAACTAAATAACAAATAATGCTTATTGTTTATTAACATTATTTGATTTTGGGAGTGAGAAACAATGGCAGTTACCCTAATAACAGAAGATTTATTTGATCAGTTTAATGAACTGTTAGATACAACCGAAAAAGAAATAAACATAATATCTCCTTTTATTGGAAGGAAAACGTCATTACAACTGGCAAAATGGTTAACAATCAACAAAGGAATAAATTGTAATTTAATAACACGTTTCTATCGAGAAGAATTTATTGAAAATGTTAGCAGTTTATCTGGAATAGAAGTACTAATGAATGCTGGTGTGAACATTTATGCATTAGTTGACTTACATACTAAGCTATATGTATTTGATAATCATTCAGCAATAATTGGTTCAGCAAATTTCACTCAGGGTGGCTTTGTTTCAAATCATGAATTGTGCATATTACTTAATAATGAAAGAGAAATTGCCGAGCGTTCTAACAAATACTTTTATGATTTATTAGGTAGAATTATAGATATTGGAGAGGGCAAGGTTACCCAAGAATGGATAGAAACAGAAATAGAAATGGCTCGAAAAACTGCTCCTTTTAGAAAAGCAAAAAATACTACTTACACTAATGTCTTTAAAAGAGGGGCAGTACTTCCAAAGTTAAAAAAAGTAGATTTATTTGAAGAAATACTTGAAAACACTCCCACAAACAATATAGATTCGAATTCTTCCGCATGGTTCAAGTTTGAAGGTACGGGAGAAGATCGTATACCAAATTATATGAACTATCGAGAGATGAAAGGTGTAAGAAAAAGAGATTTAAATCAAACATTTTTTCCTAGAAGGCCAAGTGGTATAGAAAAGGGAGATATATTATTTTTAACCATAGTTAGTATGGATGATAAAGATGTCCCAACACCAATGATTGTAGGGTATGCAGAAACGGAAGGGTATATTGCTCAGAACATAGCGAATGCTAACGAGATAAAGGAAACTCCTTGGAAAGACCGTTTTCCTTATTTTGTTGAGTTTACGAGAGGGAAAGCTATAAATGCACCCATTAAGCGTGGTATAAGACTAATAGACTTATACAATAGTTTAGGAAAGGATACGTATCCTTCCCTTCAACAGAAGTCAGATATCAGTTTAAAAAACTTGCATACTATGCATTTTAGAAGATCTCACATAAGGATTACTCATGATGCAAAGAATCATCTCAAAAGTGAACTTGATAAGTTATTTGTTAAATATGGATCGATTGACTTGGGTTAGTGGGAATTTTAAAAGATGATCTCAGTTATCTGATATGCTCCCCTTAAGGTAAAACAGATTTTTTATTTAATCTGTCTACCTTAAGGGGAGCATTTTTTTATCTTTATTTAATTTGGGGGCAAAGACTTCCATTCATTAATTGTATTTATGTGAGAGAAACCAAATTTTGCTCCCCAACTATGAGTACTGTTTACAGAAATAATATTATTTGATTTTAATATTGGTCCACCACTCATTCCACCAGTTACATAAGAAGAGTGAATAATTGCGTTAGACTGTACATCTGTTATTTTCCCATAAGTTTTATATAGGTAGTAGTAACCGGTGGTTGCAAATTTGGAAATTACACCTACTAAGAAAGCCAAAACACTGACTATCGATTTGGATAAAGAGTAACTCTTTTGTTCTAATTTAACAAAGGAATGAATAAAAAACCAATGCCCACGCGCATTGGTTTTCTTATTTCTAATCTATACTTGTACAGGCAGCAAGGAAGCATAAATCGAACGAATCTCATCATCTTTAAAATGGTCAGGGCTAAAAAGGGGAAGATTTAGTTTTTCTCTATCCTCCAAATCATCACGGAAATAGCGGATTACTTCGTCTTTAAATCGGGCTTTTAATCTTTCTTCATCATCTCCCATGACATCCGTGAGAGTTCGTAAAAGCTCTTTCACCTGCAGGAACAATGGCCAATGCCAGAGGAACACGTTTGCCAGCCAATAAGGGAGAGGGAACGTCTCACCCCACGGCTTGATTAGTCCATGTGTAAGAATGGCACCGACAATCGATACCAGTGCAATGCCCCCTCCAGCCCATACCGCACCTGAATCCTGTAAACTTTGAAATAGTTCCTTTTCAGTTCCCAGCGGAATGCCTAGCAGTCATGCAATGCGGGTAATATCATAATAAGCGGGGGCAAGGATCGCCACAAGAGTCACCCATCTTCCCCAACGCATCGCAGTGCTTGTAGGCCTGCCGCTGCTCGAATTGTTCTTGCCCCCGCAATATTTGCAAGCATCTCTGGAATGGCGCTGGAAGGCCAAAGCCGCTGCTGCCCATAGGAAACCGCCTGTGAGACAAATCAACTGGTGTACCACCGGCCAAGTGATGAAATCGAAATAATGCAATGATTTTCCAAAAAGTGACCCAATCAAGCTTATAGGAGCGTAAGCGACCGCAATGAGTATGCGTGCGTCTGGAATAAAGAAGCAGAGAATCGCAGCTGCACTCCAAGCGTAAAAGCTCAGCAGAATTCGCATAAACCCTCGAACTTTGAACTTATACAGACAGAGCACGATTACGCCCAAAAAACAAAGACTAGCGATGCTTACGCCTCCAGCAATGGGGCCGTTCGATAAGCCTAAAGGATAACCTGGTCCCTCAAGCGACCAATACATCCCTAAAATGCCGTAGACGCACGTCCAAACGATCGCTGCGCATCTTACCCATTCCGGCCAGCGCCTCAACCAATTCAATGCGGAAGGCTTTGATTTATTTATTTCTGGATGGAATAGGGTATTCATATCATCACAGCTCCTTATACATTATTTTCTTTAGTATAAGGAGCTCAGGTAAGCAGGGGGTAAACGGATGACAAACATCCCCCTAACATTACGGCATCATCAGCTTGATAGAAAGACAAGTTCCTTCGTTCGGCTTGCTGATGATCGTCAACTCTCCGTTATGAGCTTCAATCAGCTGCTGGGCAATGAATAGTCCCAGGCCCGAACGTTCAGAGGTGGTTAGGGCTGAATTGCTTTTTATAAGCGTTTTGCTGAATCCAATCCCATTGTCTTCTATCCTGATCTCCATGACCCGGTCTTGAAGCTGCGAAACATGAACCGCAATCCTGGTGCCCTTAGGATTGTGCACGACGGCATTGACGAGCAAATTTCGAATAGCACGCGTCAGCAATTTCTGATCGCAGAAAACACGAATTTGGTCAGGCTTCGAATTCATGATGAAAACGTAATCGGCTGCCCAAGGGGCACTGCTGACATCTGCAACAGTTCTGCGCACGAGTTCAATGATATCTGCTTCCTTGGATTTAAGAGGAATTTCTCCCTCAATCGTTTCATTAAGGTCCTGTACCAGCTCTTGGAGATGAGCTGCTTTTTGCTGAATCAAAGATAGAAATTCCCTCTGTTCCTCTTTACTCCACCGATACTCGGCATTGATCAGCATCGTCGAATAACCGGATATATAGGTTAAAGGTGTTTTTAAATCGTGTGAAATCCCTTGAATCCATTCCCGTTTTGCTCTTTCAGAATTCTGAAGATCCTTTTCATTTTTTTGCAGTGTGTTACCAAGCAGCCTTAAATGCTCGAACAATTCCTTGTAGACCGAATACGGCATTTTTAATTTTTCTTTTTCGCGGGAGTGGATTTCGTGCCATCGTAAGGGGTCATCATATTGACCGCTTGCGAGGCGTCTGATCCAAACAACGATAAAATAAACGGGCTTTCCAAGATACCAGCCTATTAGAAGCAAGGTAAGAAGAAAAAGGACGGCGCACAAGATAACCGCATAGATTTCATAAGTTCCTGAACTTTTGCCATCCGTGATCATTTGCGGCCAAAATAACCATGCCGTTACGATAACAATCACTTGAATGCAGACAAACAAGAAAAAGAAAGCCAGAAGCAGCTGCAACGCTATACGAAGCATAAAGTTCATTGGCCTACTTCCCCGAGGATGGAACGAACTTGTACCCAATTCCTCTCAAAGTAACAATGAGTTTAGGATGGGATGGATCGTCCTCCAGTTTCTTTCTGAGTCTCGAGATATGGATGACTACCGTTTTCTCATCTCCTTGCACCATGGTGCCCCACACTTGCTCATATAATTGCTGCGCTGTAAAAACTCGGTTCGGATGTTTGCAAAAATAGAGCAGCAGTTCAAACTCTTTGGCCGGACAAGAAATAACAACATTATTGACGATAAGCTGCCCTGTGGTCCGGTTAGCCGTAAAAGTATCATATCGGTAGATCTCTTCAGTGCTTGAATCGTGTGATGCGTATAAAGAACTCCGTCTCAAATGCGCCTGTATACGTGCGACTACTTCCATCGGATTGAACGGTTTCGTTACATAATCATCACCACCTAAATATAGGCCCTGGAGTTTATCCAAATCACTGGAGCGGGCGGTAAGGAACAGAATAGGAGTACTTATCGTCTTGCGCATTTCCCTGCACAAAGAAAATCCGTCCATATCCGGAAGCATGACATCAAGCACTATCATTTCAAAGCATTTCGTTCGTACAGCAGTGAGCGCCTCAGCGGCAGATCCAGCTTTTGTTATATGGGAATACCCTTCATTGCGAAGTAGGCTGTCCAGCATATTCAGAATGCCCGCTTCGTCATCAACCAGCAATATCGATTCGTTCCGCAAATTATCGATCCCCTTTGAACATGAAGAAAAATAGGCCTCTGCCCTGTTTAACTAGAATAATACCATAATAGCCCATACAAACAACGCCGTTAAGAGAATAACAAAGCTTATAAAAAAGATGGCGATTCGTCTTATTACGGAGCGCGGCATAGAGGAGGCTTGCGCATAATGAAAGGCCGCCATACCGGCAAGAACGCCTATGACGATAAACCACGGCTCGTAAAACAACATATCCCACAAAATAAGACGGTGAACGTCGACGACCTCCCATCCCTGAAAATGAATGGTCATCATGCCCGCCAAATCGAGCGCTTTGGTGATGAACCCGCTGACGCCGTGCGCCACTGCGAATGCGCTGCCGAGGAGTGCAGGCACGAACAGAATGCCGGGCCGGACCCTCCGCCCTCCTATCCACGGCATCGACGCTGGAACGACCTTGCCCCAAGGCTTGACGAGCGCCAGCATGACAAAGCCGGCGAACAGGACTACGACACCTGCGACGTAACTTGCCATGTAGAACGTTTCCGGCTTCTCAAGCCGGCCAGGCAATCCGATCGTCCCGCCCGCAGCTTGATAAAATCTAACAAAAACCGCATATATCAACGCCCAAAGGAACCCGACATAACCCGGCCATGCCGGAATCGCTCTCTGTGCCCAAGCCTGCTGACGGTCTGCCGTCGTATTCATCATTCAATCAACCTCCTTCAAGTTATTCGCCTTGCTCGCCGCAATTCTTGCGGAACGGCTCGTTCGAATGCCGTAAGATAGAGCGGCCATGCTGATCGTTACTCCCCACGTAAGGAAGCCTCCATATACCGGAAGCAGCACCCATGGACTGAATTCCGGATTATCGGAAAAATCAACGGCGCCGACGATCAGCCAATAGAAAGTCACGAGACCGATGCCAATAAAAAATAAGCCGCCTAAACAGGACGGGATGAGCAATAGCCAGCGCGAAACCTTCCGCCCCCAATCCCGGACCAAGGCAAGCGCCAGCAAAGAGGCAATCAGCGCCAATAGAGCGGTAATGTCGATGCCGCAGGCATACAGAAATTTGCTGACGGGATCGGCTTCGGCGTTCATGGAGGCATGAAGCTCCGCGATGCCTTTACCGGAAGCGAGAAGGACGACTCCATTCGCCCAAAGCGTCTTTAAAATCGCATACGGAACGAGCGCCGCGGCTGCGGTATTGCCCCATTTTTTCGATAAAAGCCAGGGCCTCCTTCTGTTCATAGCAACCCTCCTTCCTGAACCGTCGTTACAGCTATTTTAGAAAACTCAAGTAAACAGAAGGTTGCCGGCCGATCAATTTCATCTTAACTTTTCGAAATATGGTTAGTAAGCGTGACTCGGTCCAGTGTCGTTCAGTTGAGCGGCGCGCATGAGCGAGAGCATGAAATCCATGAGAAAAAGAGCCGGTGCGCCACTTGAACAAGTAGCTTCCGGCTCTTATTTGTTTCATTGCGCTCGCTTGGCGGCTTGTTAGTTGCAGTTACTCCCAGTACGGAGTGCCAGAGAATAAGAATGGTTCTTCGCTGATATAATGCTTAAATTCTCTGCTATATATTCGGCAATAAGCAGTTGGAATAATTTTCTGGACATCTAGTTAGAGCTTCGTATAAAAATCGAATAGGTACTACCAATCGTCCCTCTCTAATTTCTCCATCAATAGTCCAATGAGGCATTTTTCTTCTTATCTCCATATGGAGGAAATTATAAGGAAGGCACGATATATGAACTGTTTACAGAAATCCTTTGGAAAGCTGGAATTTCCCATAGTGGAAGAGGACCGAGACTCCATGATTTAAGACATTCATTTGCCGTCCACTGTTAAAAAATGGGTCTTAAATGAAGATGATCCATTATTCGGTGACAGTTCAATTTTCCGAGGGGTTGTTTTTTAAAAGTAAAATATACAAAAAGTATCCAATTATATCTTAAACATAAAAATATCTAGATAGCTATAATTTTTGACTTGGTTTACTACATAAAAAGGATAATTTTGGAAAAATCGATTTCTATGTGCTAAGGAATCGATTTTTTTTATTTAAAGAGCGAATAATATTTTGGCTAATAACAAAAAATATTGCTGTTCAAAATAATTTAGGAGTGTGAAAGAGATGTCATTAATACCTTATGAGCCATTTAGACAATTATCTAATATGAGAAGAGATTTTGAGCGAATTTTTGCTGAATCCCCTTTTGATTTAGGAGCTGAAGGCGGGCACTTTGGAAACATACGAGTAGATATACATGAAACAGATAGTGAGGTAGTGGCAACTTGTGATATTCCTGGATTGGAGAAAAAAGAAGATATAAATATACATATTGAGAAGAATATATTAAGCATTAGTGGATCAATGAATAAAACACATGAAGTTAAGCAAGAGAATATGCATAGGAAAGAGAGATATAGCGGCAGCTTTCACAGAGCTATAACGCTTCCAGCTTCAGTGTCTAACGAAGGTGTAAAGGCTACTTACAAAAATGGTGTTCTTGAAATAACAATGCCAAAAACAGCTCAAAATAATACCAAGAAAATAGATGTGGAATTTCATTAAAAATGACAAATTATTATCTGTTATGAAAGAGTTTAACAGGAACTACCTTCAAGAAATTGCTGAAGTGCAACCTGATTTGGTAAATTTACTAATTTTAAGTTGTCACCTGCCACAGCAAAAAAAGAAAATGATTTTAAAACAATTGACAATGTATATTAAAGATCATATCAGCAGATTTGATAACAAAGTTGTTAGTTAGTGCATTACTTCTATTTGAGGTAATGCTTTTTCTTTGTTGATATAGGGCCCTTTTTTCGCTAAGATAATGTCCACTAATGCTTATTTCGTGATTTGGTTCCATTGCTACACAAACCCCAATTGTAAGTAAAGATTGAAGATAGTTTACATAATGGTAGTTCCCGGAACCCAGCCAGCAAAAAAAAACCTGAATTTGGCCAAATCAGCCGAAATTCAAGGTTTTGCGTTGTGCTAAAGAGAGGGAACACTTTGTACCCGATGCAGATATTATCTCGGCGAAAAAGACAGCTGTTGCGCGCTTAGCAAAACAAAAATCAAAAAGCCTTCAAACCTTTTTAAATCTATGTTGAAGGCTTTTTTTAAAATGTAACATAATGTGATTGTGTTACACTTTTGGGCTTGTTAACTTAGAATCAAGAGAGTTACACGATGCCTGTACACTCGCAATTGTTCCCGTCATCGTCGCAGCAACAAACTTCCCAGTTGCCATTCGTACCCAATTCAAAGCAGGTATCACGGGGCTGGGGTTCTTTATCCTGATTATTTTTCTTTTTCGGATCTTGTTCACGAGAGTCATTGTTGTTTAGTGTATTCACATATATTTCCCCCATTCTTTATTATGTCTGCGATACCGTAAGCGATTCTGTACGAATAAAAACAGACAATATTAGGGTAACCTGTTAAAGAGCAAAATAGATATTCCTATTTTTGGGTTCGATGTTGGTGTTCGTGCAATTATGTGTTATAAAAATCAAATGGAAGAATTGTACAAATTAAAAAATACAAATACGTACCGGTTTACCGGAACGCACGTGTACTATTTAAGGATAGCGAGAATAATAAAAAGAAGGTTACATGTGACTGTTGTCCATGATAAGCGCACTGTAGGGAGCATTTAGGAATGGACAACCTCTCAATCCCAGACCCTCTTGGTAATGAACAAACGACCGTTTGTTCCTGCCAACCGGAGAGGACGACCAGAAAAATCCGGATAGACGCGGGCATGTTGTATTCGTTCCTGATCACGTTAGACAAGCCGTTCTTTGATTCCTTGACAGCTGACGAGGAAAAGCGATTTTTCAAAGAAAGCCTGGCATTCTTTCAAGACCGGTATGGTACAGAAAACATCGTGTATGCGACGGTGCACAAAGACGAGAAAACCCCTCATATGCATGTCGGCATGATCCCCATCACCGAAGACGGCCGGCTGGCCGCCAAATCGTTTTTTGGCAAGAAGACCGAACTGAAACAAGTGCAGGATCAATTCCACCATCACCTCACTCGGGCCTGGTTTTCACTGGAACGGGGCCTCTCCAGCGACCGGAAGCATATCGAGACGGCCCGGTTCAAAGCCCAGACCACACGAGATGAAATTCAAGCCTTAGAATCGACCTTAACCGACAAACAGCACCAAAAAAGGGAATTGGAAACCACCATTCAAGAAATCGAGGAACGCTTGCGACCTGGAAGGCGATTTAAAACACGTTTCGGAACACGGACAACACCCTAAAAAACGAAAACAGCAAACTAAAGACCATGCTCAATAAAGTTCAACAATTCTTTAAGGAGCATGATCTCTTTTCAAAATTTGATGAATTTTTACAGCGTTTCTCAAAAGAAAAAGATCAAAAAATTGATCTTGATCGTTAACGGTTAAAGATCCTAGCCCAGAAACCTTTCTTATCACAGTGGCTACTCGCGGCCATGGCTTTTTTTTTGCTCTAAAAATTGCATCATAGATTCCATTAGTCGTTCATCCCGTTGCTTCAGCGTTTCTTCTACAAACCGCTTTTGTTCCACAACTTGTTTTCGAAGCTCCGTAATCTCTTCTTTTTGATCAGCCATAATCTGCATAGCATTCCCCATCTGCTCCATGGCTGTCTGAAGCTGCAGCGCATATTGATTAAGCTCATTATTTGACTGCTGTTGCGCTACTGCGATTGCTGCGGTTTCTTCGTTAACCTCAATATTCCTAGAAAAATCAAGGCTTAATCCGTTCTCAATCTCCGTTGCGGTTAAATCCTTCGCAATGAACCGCAACACTTCCACAGTTTCTGGACGATAACGTTTTTTCGTCCTTCGCCATTTCTTCAAGGGTTAACAATTTATTCATTGTAAAGCCTCCAGATCTTATCTGTTTCTACAAGTCTTCGCTAATTCCTATAGGATTCTGCTGTTGCGATTCACTGCTTATATATTGCGGTTTACTTCTTAACCCAGTAATAGCAAGGGTTCCAGTTACTGCGTTTATCTTGCGGTTAATACAATGGCTTCGCCAGGTCTCCACCAATTCCAATGAAAAAGTTCAAATTATCGCTTAAAAATTTAAATTCCCTCTTGTTTCAGAGGAAATTTAATGGCTGAATGGTGGGGGGATTTGGAAATGGCTGGAGGCAGACTTTTTCCCTTCTCACGCTCATTAAGTGATATCTAACAAGCATGAAAAGGGGGGAAGCTGCACGTTTTATGTATGTGTGTACTGAATGTAGGGTCAATTTGGGATCCGTATGTATGACCCTTCTTTAGCTTTCGATTATCCATCGTCCAGGGCTTTCTACATACAAAATCGCCCCTGTATGCGTATTCTCCCCTGGATCCCTGTGCCGAAGCACAACGATTACCACCCGAACCGTTTGCTTTCGTTGGAGTGCCAAAAAATCTTAGGAATTCCCTTTAAGAAGAGAGAAAAAAAGACAGTTGAATTTCTTCCACAGGAATGCCTGAAGTATATATTGGAAGTTCCTTTCCGTAAAAAATGGCTGGTTTTTTTAATGGTTATTTTACATCGGTTGCTCTTGTAAGAGGGATTGTTCCTGTAACCACTTTTCTGTTTCTTTCATTCGGTAAGAAGCTCCAATCATGTTGACAATGTAAGCCTGGTGAGTCAACCGGTCAATCATCGCAGCGGTCATGACGGGATCTTGAAATATCTCTCCCCATCTTTCAAAGGACAGGTTGGTAGTAATAATCGTTGATTTTTGATGCGCCCGCAAAGAGAGATGGGTAAATAATAATTCTGCCCCTTCTTTACCAAAAGAGATATACCCCAACTCATCGGCGATGACTAAGTCATATTTCTCATACCGATTCTGAAAAACACGAAGTGTTAACTTTTTGAACTATCGAGGCAGTTAAAGGAATTATTAACCATTTTAACGAATTGTTTAGTAAAATATCAGGCATTGATGTAGATGTGATAGGAAGAGGAGAGATTTTATAGTGAATAAAATTTCTAAAAGTAAGTTTAAAAAAACAAAAACATTCATAACTTCAAAAGGTCGAGAATTAGAACTTGCTCGGTTTGAATTTTCATTTGGAAATGGCAGCAAGGAAAATGTTATGACACAGCTAAAAACTTACCAAAACGAGGACGGTGGCTTTGGAAATGGTATAGAGCCTGATTTTTGGTTGCCGAATTCATCTCCAATGGCTACATGGGCAGCAGGACAAATTTTGATGGAAATAGGTGCAGATGCAAATGAACCAATGGTTAAGTCGATGATTTCTTATTTGATAAATACAAATGATATTGAAACAGGAATGTGGAATTCTGTACTACCTGAGAATAATGATTATCCACACGCACCTTGGTGGCATTGGCAAGAAGGTGTTCAGGAAAATTGGATGTTTAATCCTAGTGTAGAACTTGCTGCGTTTCTTGTGCATTGGTCTTCCGAGCAAAGCAAAGCTGGGGAAATAGGTTGGATTTCAATAGGAAAAGCAATAAATCATTTAATGAATAAGACTGAAATGGACAGGCATGAAATCAACAACTATCTGCAATTAATTAAAATAATAAAACCTAATGAATCCACTTTTAACACTAAACTTCAATATTCATTGAATAGCGTTTCTAAAAAAATTATGGTGCTAGCCGAGCAATGCGCGGATAAGGATATTTCTACTTGGACAAAAGGCTATAAAGCTCTTCCTTTAGATTTTATTGATAATCCCAAACACCCTCTTTGTGAAAGGTTTGGTCCATTAGTTGAACAAAATCTAGATCTTTATGTTGAACAAATGTCTGAAGAAGGTATTTGGGACATTTCTTGGAGTTGGGGGAGTTATCCAGAAGAATTTGAAGTTGCAAGAAGATATTGGAAAGGGATTCTTGCCGTTAATAGATATAAGCATCTAAAGGCGTTTGGCTATTTGGAATAGAAGCTCTATGCCTTTAAGTTGTAGTATTGTAAGACTATCGGTTTAGTGCAAAAAGTGAAAGCAGGTTCCTCAGCCCTTAATGATATTGCTAATCTTCCGTAATCGGGCACTTATATGTAATAAGCGGCTGCGTATTTTTTGCGGAAATAAGATGGAGTTGAACGCCTGATTTTGAAATAATTGGTATTAAGCAAACTTGGCCAAAATTTCTAGAAAATACAAGGAGGAATAACTATGATAAAAACAAATCAAAAAATCGTTCCGCATTTATGGTTTGACAAGGAGGCAAAAGAAGCAGCTGAGTTTTACGCTTCCGTATTCCCGGACTCAAAAATTACGAATGTAACAACACTCCACGACACACCTTCAGGCGACTCCGATTTGGTCTCTTTTAAGTGTTGGGGGCAGAAGTTCAAGGCAATCAGCGCAGGGCCTTTGTTCAAGTTCAATCCGTCGGTGTCTTTCATCGTTAATTTTTACCCATCGCGAGAAGTAGAGGCAAGAGAAAAAATAAATGAGGTTTGGAACAAATTGTCCGAAGGTGGCACAGTTTTAATGCAGCTTGATAAGTATCCGTTCAGTGAAAGGTATGGCTGGGTTCAAGATAAGTATGGTTTGTCTTGGCAGTTAATCTTTACCAATCCAGAAGGTGAAGAGCGGCCTACGATAGTGCCGTCGTTTTTGTTTGTCGGTGATAAATGCGGTAAAGCGGAAGAGGCGATTAATTTTTATTTATCAGTATTTAAGAACTCAAAGCAGGGACTTATTGCCCACTACCCTAAGGGCATGGAACCTGACAAAGAAGGAACAATCATGTTCACTGATTTCATGCTTGAAAATCAGTGGTTTGCCGCAATGGACAGCGCGCGAGAGCATAAATTCAGTTTTAACGAGGCAATCTCATTTATGGTGTATTGCGACACACAAGAAGAGATTGATTACTACTGGGAAAAGCTCTCTGCAGTTCCTGAAGCCGAGCAATGCGGCTGGCTGAAAGATAAGTATGGCGTGTCCTGGCAGATTGTGCCGAGTGAGATGGACGAGATGATAAGCAAGAGCACACCGGAGCAAATTGCACACGTAACGCAGGAATTTCTTAAAATGAAGAAATTTGATCTTGCGGAATTACAGAAAGCATATAAGGGACGATGAGAATATAGCCCCCTACTTGATCCTAAGGACACATTTAATAGCCCTTCTCCAAATGAGAGCTAAAGTTCAATAAATGTAAGCTGTCTTTAACAGTCTTTGATCTTTAACAATCGGGCGCCGATCGACTGACAGGTTATGGGGTTTGAAGTACAGGTAGATTCGGCAGAACGAAGGCTGAAGCCATTCTTTAAGAAAAGGTATGCCAACGGATATGCCGCACGGCTGAAAAACTAGACATAAAATCAATCTTAGCAACTGTGGCGGTTTTTTTTCTTCTTTTTACATTTAAAAATGAAACTTGATGAACTAGATAAACGTCTACGTTTTGAGGATCGATTAGAGGAACGCTTGTGATGAGAAGAGGAGCTTCTTTTTCTAGATCTTTTTGGCATGTGTCTTCCCTCCTTAAAAGAACAGAAAATATAGTAAGTTACTTATTCGGGTTTATAACAAAAAGGCATACTTATTCAGACAGGGAGATATAGAAATTTAGGAATGAATAAGAGCCTGGTCGTTATTGAAGATAGTGGGGAATACGCTTATTGTTTAGATACAACTCATATGAGAAATAATGAATGCCCGGTAATAGTGTGGAATAGACAAGGGGGGCTTGATGACGACAATACAGCAAAGAACTTTTAAATATTTCTATTTCTGAGGTTATTAGATGCGAAAGAAGCATGGGAAGAAGATCTTTAAGAGAGGGTTATTATGGACAAACAATATGATTTCATATACGAGTTTAAAGATGTTTTATATGGGATTTTTTACCAATATATTAACTCCCCTGAAGAGGCTTTAGATTACGAGCGCAATCCAATGCTTTAGAATTCCGCCCTAAAGCGTATACACAAATTATTCTCGCTCCTTTGGCCAAGAGCCTTGTTGTTTACGAATTAATACAATTTGTCCGATGTGGTACACATTGTGCAAGATTTGACGAGCCAGACCCCCAACAAGTTCCTCATCCAGCTGACTGTCATTCACTTGTGCCAGTGATTTACGCAAGTTTTCACAAATTAGGTGTGTTTCTGCCAAGGCTGCCTTCCATTTTTCAGAATCTGCTGGATCTCCGCTATCCCCAAAGGTATTCTCTGCCAAGATTGCCTGCCATTTAGAATTTGGTGGTTCTCCAATATCTCCAAATGTAGCTTTGTTATCAGATGCCTCTTTTTTAGACGTTGTATCATTGATTTTTCTAACAAGCAGGGCGTTGTAATAATTCAGATGGTTCACAGTTTGCCAAATTGTATTCCCTCCTCCAGGAGGTTGCCAGCTTGCATCTGTGGAATTTAAACCCTCAAGAGCAGATTCTAAAGGTAAAAACCAGGTCTCAGTATCCCAACTAAAGTCAAATTCCATGCGAAAAATATCCATCAGTTCTAGGTTCATTTGCTTTCTCCCTTCACCTCAAGTTATTTTAATATTTAATATTCAGATATCATTTTTATTTAACAGAGCCTTTCAATTAAGAATAAATCACCCTCATTAAAATATCCTGTGGATAATCACCTAATTGATTTCCAAACAGGTTGATCCCCCCAATGTTCGGAGCATCTGATTTAATACCAATCCTGAAATTCAGATGTTTTTGTTTATCGACAAGTATATCATTTAACGTAGTATTAGAAACCTGTATTTCATCTAAATAGCTTCCATCCTCGGTAATTTTCCATGATTTTAAAAGACCATACTGAGTGTGCCCCTCTGTCGGAAACCACACAGGGTTTAAATTCCCTTTCCTTTCACCAAAATCACCGGGACATGTCCACGTACAAATTTCTTGATCATTGATCCATATCGTAATATCTGAAAGCCAATTATGGTCATAGTGAGGTGCCTCTGAACAGAGTTCCATTGAAAATTGAACAGATTGAATTTTTGCATTGGACGGTAGTTGCAATGGGAATCGATAGTCGATATACCCCTTGCGAAACCAGATCAGTTGAGCATTCATTCTTTCTGGATGGTAAAATAATACAGGTTCATCCAAGGGATCCAGTACCCCATTCTTCGTAATGATTCCGCAGGTTGGCGAAATATTAGCATCAAAGTAATGACCAATCGGCATTTCCAGTTGATACATATTTTCTTTATTGCCATAACCCAGATCCATCCTTAAATCCATATGGATATCTTCAAAAACCCGCGAACAAACCTTCATTGTCCCCCTCGTTGCAGGAAGCAGTTCAGTATAAATGATCCCAGCAGTCTCTAAGACCCGTATGTTTAAAGCAATTGTAGAAACTGGCAGATTTAATTGTTCTGCAATTTCATTGATGTTCATTTTTTTCGCATTTAGTAATTTTAGAATATCGATTCTTACCTTTGAAGAGAGCGCGTGAGCTACCTTAATCAAAGCGTCTGATTCATCAATTGTGAGTTCTAGCAAGAAAATGCAACCCCTATCTTATTTTTATGAGGAGAACGTATGGTTTCATAATAAAGGAATATCTGGAAATGTAAAAAGATATTGACTTATCAAAATGAAAGCGTTATCTTAACAATTAATACAACAATACTGTTTCAAACATAATATTTGTATTAAATACTACAGTATTGGTTTCGAAAAAAACAGTATTTTTCTTAGAGCATCGGTGAGTAGTAACATAAATTTTCAGAATGTTTAAACTTTTTATCAGGAAGGAGGAACTATCGGTTTTAAGTGATCAAGCAGGTCATAGTTTTCTGTTTTTCCAACTGCCTTAACTAATTAACGAGGGGGAGATTCAAGATGTATAAGAAAATCAAGGTAATGATCAGCTGTATGATCATCGTTATTTTTATTCTTTCCTTGGGGGCGTGCAGCCAAAGTTCATCTTCTGATAAGGTGGGAAAAAATGAAATTGTGTTTTGGAATCCGTTTGTAGGTCCAGATGGCAAAAACATGCAGATGATGGTCGATGCCTATAACAAAACGAATCCGAAGTTTAAAGTGAGAAATATCTCACTAAAAGAAGCCGATATGTACGCAAAGATCCCTACAGTTGTCAATTCGGGCAGAAATATCCCTGATTTAAACATTGTTCATGCTGAGCGAATCAAACAATTTGTGGACAAAGACATGCTGATTCCAATGGATGATTCCCTTGCAAAATATCCTGAAATTAAAGCTGAAAATTATGTAAAAGCGGGCTGGGATATTGGCAGCCTGGACAATAAGCGATATAGCGTCCCTTTGGATGTGCATAGCTTTGTTATGTACTACAACAAAGATCTGGCAGCCAAATATGCGCCTCATGCCCTTGATGATCATATCGTTACATTTGATGAAATAAAAGAAGCAGGCTTAAAAGCGAAAAAAGATGGTATTATAGCGACCCCTGTTACTTGGATGAAGCCTGCCTTCTTGTCGGTGTACAGCCAAATGGGTGGAAGCATTACGAGTGATGGTACGAAGCCGACTTTAAACACGGAACAAGCTGTAGACACGTTAAAACTCTACAATGGTTTTGTAAAATCAGGCATCACCAATAAAGATGGCCAGGATGCTGGTCAAGTCTTTAAATCCGGAAAAGCGATCTTCTACCCCGAAGGAATCTGGATGCAAAATGATATTAAGAAGGCAAAAAATCTGAATTGGGGAATGACAAACTTCCCTCAGCTAAGTGATGACAAGAACAAAATGGTGAACTGGAGTTCTTCCCACCAATTTGTACTTCTTAAAAATCCTGAAAGAAACAAGAAGAAAACAGAGGGCGTCATAAAGTTTATTAACTGGGTAAGGGATAACTCCCTTCCATGGGCAGAAGCGGGTCAAAACCCGGCAGCATTAGCTACATTGGATAATCCTAAATATCAAAAGATGCCTCAATCGTTCTTGATTAAAGATGCGACAGAACAAAAATCGTTAAAAATCTTTGACTACAAGTACAACGGCTATATCTCTGAACAGCTGGACAAGATCGGCAACGATACGGTATTTGGAAAGCTCGATATTAAAAAGGCTCTAAAGGATTCCCAAAAAACCGTAGAGGATAAGATCGCTCAGGATAAGTAAGAGGAACCAGGTCTCCAGCAGAATGGATAGAAGGCAGTGGGAGCGATTTCTTCTATTGCCTTCTACTAAAAGAGAAGGAGAAAAAATATGGATCTTAAACTGACAGAAAAAAAGAGAGTAGACGTGCTTTCACCAGCCATGGGTAAGCCGCATCGGAAAGGAATCAATTTTTCGCCCATGATTTTTATCGGGCCGCATCTTTTGTTGTTTGCTCTATTTTTTCTTATCCCTATATTTTTTGGTGTGTACATTTCTTTTACGAACTGGGATTTGGTCAATACTCCCGAGTTTGTTGGGTTGGATAACTATAAGGAAATTTTATTAAATAAAGAATCAACGTTCTACACCCAGCTGCATACCGGACTGGGAAATACTTTTAAATTTGTTTCTTTTACGGTTCCTGCCTGCATCATTATCCCCTTGCTTTTAGCTGCTGCACTCCATGTGAAACCAAAAGGGATGAAGATCTTTCAAGCGATTTTCTACTTGCCCGTATTGTTTTCCATTTCAGCTGTCATGATTATCTGGTCCATGATGTTCAACGTTTCGTTTGGACCTATAAACCATTATTTCACTTCCTCACCCAACTGGCTGGGCACACAGCCTTACGCATGGATCGCACTCGTCGTTGTAACAGTCTGGTGGGGAATCGGCGGGAACATGATCATTTACCAGGCAGCATTAAACGGAGTATCCAAAGAATACTATGAAGCTGCGTCACTGGACGGGGCAGGCAGACTGCAAAAGTTTTTCCACATCACTCTTCCAAGTATAAAGAATCAGCTGCTGTTCACGATCGTCATTACAACCATCGCCCAGTTTAATATCTATGGACAGGCGCTCATGCTCACAAAGGGAGGTCCTTCCAGTTCAACCACCGTGCTACTTATGTATATCCAGCAGAATGCCTTTGGATCGGGTCAATCCATCGCAGGAATTGCGTCCGCAATGGCGGTTATCCTTGGTCTGTGTATCATGGCTGTCTCGGTTATTCAATTTTTCTTATTAAGAGAGAGGAAGTAGGAGGCGGGTACCATTGAAAAAAGTAAACATCTCCACCTTGATTTCATTCATTTTTCTGTTATGCATGACTTTAATTTGGATATTCCCTCTCGCCTGGTCACTTTTCACATCCTTTAAAGATGAGATTGATATCCAAACCTTTGGTTTTACGATGCTGCCCATCCACTGGGTCATCGCCAATTACCAGGACGTTCTTTTTAATAACACAAGTGCACCTGTAGCCAAGTGGTTTATGAATTCAATGATCATTTCTGTCACACAGACCATTCTTGTATTGGTTGTTGTTTCAATGGCAGCGTATGGATATACCCGGCTGCGATTTAAGGGAAGGGACTGGCTTTTTTCCTTTTTACTGGCAACCATGATGTTCCCTGCCGTTGTGAACCTGATTCCGTTGTATAAAATTGTTGATACCCTCGGCTGGGTCAATAGTTATTGGGCGGCGATCGTTCCAGGAGCTGCAGCGGTGTTTAATGTTTTTTTAGTAAGACAGTTTATGATCGGAATTCCGATTGAACTGGATGAATCGGCACGGATCGACGGAGCCAACGATTTTCAAATTTATACGAAGGTTACCCTTCCGCTTATCAAACCCGTATTAACCGTTGTGGCGTTATTTACATTTACGAGTTCATGGAATGACTTTTTGTGGCCTTCCATCGTGTTCAATGATATTGATAAAATGCCGATCACACCAGGGTTGCAGCTTTTGCAAGGAATGTATGTCACAGATATCGGACATGCGATGGCTGCCGCTATTATTGCGATCGTCCCAACCTTTATTTTGTATTTGTTTACTCAGCGTTATTTCTTACAATCGATGTCTTTATCTTCTGGAGTAAAAGGATAGGGGGGAAACGCTTTGAATAGAAAACTGGAAAGAAAACTGATCATCATCGGATCGGCATGGCAAATGCTTTCCGGTCTGCTTACCATCTTTGTCTATGGATCTTATATCAAATCTCAAAGTAACGGTATTCATGAAACGCAATTTGCACAAATGAAAGCGATGGAATCTTTGTTTGGCAGTTTATATAGCTTTGCTGTAACATTCGGCCTCTTTTTTGTAGCTATAGGGTTATTGAATCTTTATCTGGCAAGAAACTTTAAAGATGACAAGGTCGAAGTAAAACTATCATTCTGGTTTATTTTATTAGGTGCTGCCTCCTACTTTTTTATGGATTTTTTGAGTACTGTTCTTTTTCTTTCGGGCGGAATATTGGCCTTGGCAAAAAATAAAACGATTTCGAAGTTACATAGTCAGGCAGAGCCAACCCACTAATTTATCAAGGAGCTGTTGATCATGGAAGTGAACATTCGCAAGGAATATCCCAGACCGCAATTTGAAAGAAAAGAATGGTTAAATCTCAATGGAGAATGGGATTTTCAGTTCGATCAGACGAATGTCGGTGAAAAAGAGCAATGGTACAAACAAACAAAATTAAATCAAAAAATAAGGGTCCCCTTTACTTATGAAACCAAGGCCAGCGGTATTCATGAGGAAACCTTTTGCCCCTATATTTGGTATCAAAGGTTAGTTACTGTGCCTGAAGAGTATTCCCATAAAAAAACCATTCTGCACTTTCAAGCAGCCGATTATGTGACCAAACTATGGGTGAATGGTATTTTTGCCGGCCAGCATAAAGGGGGATATACGGCATTTTCCTTTGACATTACGAACTATATCAATGCAGGAAAAGAAAATAACGTAGTAGTCAAAATAGAAGATAGCCACAATGAACATCAACCAAGAGGAAAACAGAGATGGATCGATCAGAACTTTGGCTGCTGGTATGTACAATCCACCGGTATATGGCAGACCGTATGGCTGGAATTCTTAAATCAAACGAGTATTCATTCGGTTAAAATAACTCCAGATCTGGATACGGAGTCTGTAGAGTTTGACTATAAATTAGCGAATATTCAACAAGATCAAAAGGAGCTTTCGTTAAGAACTTCGATTACATTTAATGGCCAGCCTGTAAAGGAATTTAGCTTGAAGGCTGATCGTGAAAATGCAAGGATGAAAGTTAATCTGGCTAGTGAGATCCACGAATGGAAGGTCATGCAATGGAGTCCGCAGAATCCTCATTTGTACGATGTGGAATTCACCCTTTACCATGGGGAACAAGAGATGGATCGGGTACAGTCCTATTTCGGTATGAGAAAAGTATCGATAAAGAATGGCAATATTTTATTGAATAATGTACCCATTTATCAAAAACTGCTGTTAGATCAAGGATATTGGGAAGATTCCCATCTTACACCGCCTTCAGAAGAAGCGATCATTTTAGATATCGAGAAGACATTCGAAATGGGCTTTAACGGGGTAAGGAAACATATGAAAGTTGAAGATCAGCGTTTTCTATATTGGGCGGATAAGAAAGGCCTGTTAGTTTGGTCTGAAATGGCCGCAGCCTATCAGTTTTCGGATGAGGCGATCCAAAATTTCACGGAGGAATGGATGACCGTTGTCCAGCAGCACTATAATCACCCAAGTATTATCACGTGGACACCGTTCAATGAATCGTGGGGAGTAAAGAATATTTACACGAATGAACAGCAGCAAAAGTTTACGGAGGGAATCTATCATCTAACGAAATCAATGGATCCTATGAGGCCTGTCATCGTAAACGACGGTTGGGAACATACGGTTTCAGATATCATTACCCTTCATGACTATGTGGAATATGGTGACGAATTCCTAAACCGCTATAAGGAAAAAGAAAAAGTCGTGGATAATAAGATTGCCTTTAATAATTTTAAGCATGCCATGGCACAGGGATATGAGTATAAAGGCCAGCCGATTATTATAAGTGAATACGGGGGAATTGCATTTAACTCAGAAGAAGGCTGGGGATATGGGAACCAGGTAAAAGACGAGCAGGAATTTTTAGATCGTTATGAATCCATTACGAAAGCGATCATGAGCCTGGACTACATTTGCGGCTTTTGTTATACCCAAATTACCGATGTTCAGCAAGAAGTCAACGGATTGTTAACCGAAAGCAGAAAACCTAAAGTGAACCTATCTAAAATTAAACAAATTAATGATCATTAATGATTAAAGGAAAGCACCCATCCGGTTAGACTATAGGGTTCGTTTTGGGTGCTTTCTTAATAAATGACATAAGAAATGACGTATGAATGAGCATACGTCATTTTCTTTATTTGGAACCAACTATTTCCTTATCTAAATAATAGTCACAAAGTTTTAATCCTCTTATTTTAATTTTATTTTTGGGCCTTTTTTACCTTTTTTGTACGGGGAAAAAGAATTACTATATTAGTATAGAATTCTATATTATGTAATAAAGTCTAATATTTGGGGGATTACAGCTTGAGAAGTATGTGCATAAAGAGAAAGAGTTTTATTCTATCAACGGTTTTTGCTTTTTTATTTTCGGTATTCTTTATAGGTATTGAGGCCCAGGCCGCGGCAGGGGATAACACATTTATTAAGCCGGCAGAAGGAACGTTTACTTCTTATTTCGGACCTAGAAACGGTACGAATCAC
Organism: Fictibacillus sp. WQ 8-8; assembly: GCF_024494405.1. Classification (NCBI taxonomy): domain Bacteria; kingdom Bacillati; phylum Bacillota; class Bacilli; order Caryophanales; family Fictibacillaceae; genus Fictibacillus; species Fictibacillus sp. WQ 8-8. The sequence continues at coordinate 674,128 of NZ_JAMXKG010000001.1, read as the reverse complement.
TATGGTGCAGATATCGCTAAAAGCGGATATGTTAAAGTCGTTGCATCAGCTCCAGGAACGGTCAGCAGATCCTACCTATCTAGTTCCTATGGAAATGTAATTTTTATTAAACATACGATTAACAGCGTGCCATACGAAACGGTTTACGCTCATTTGAATACTAGAAATGTAGGTGTTGGTGCTACTGTCTATCAGGGTCAAGTGATAGGATCAATGGGGAACACGGGGTCTTCGTCCGGACAGCATTTGCATTTTGAAGTTCACCAACCCTACTGGACATCTGCAAAAACATATGCGATGAACCCGATGAACTTTATCCCTACTTGGGAAGGGAAATATAGAACGGGCAGTTTCTTGTATAATGTAGGAACGGATACCATCTATCCAATCTCATATAATGGCGACAATGATATTATTGTAAAAGTAGATTCCACAAGTACAACGGTCGGGAAATACAAAGTATATCTGCAAAAAACCATAAATGGAGTCTGGACAAGTGTTGGACAAGCTGATGCTCCTAAAACAGGGGCTCAAACAGTCACTTTCACACAGGAGAACAGCAGCACGGCATTATCTCCATATACTCAATACCGGATTCTTTTAAAGAACTCTGATACCACCAGGGTCTACTACAAAGTTTGGTATAAATAAGAATCAATAGCCTATCTCTTTGATGAGACAGGCTTTTTTTGTAAGGAACGGTTAAAAGTTTGGTTAAAAAACAAACTGTGGCGAGTACTATAAATTGGGATATAGCTGCATGTGTTTTTGCGCTTTTTATAAATCCATTGCTGGCTATATCTCTCTCGTGTCAGTTTTAGGTGCAGGAATGCAGACGTGCCGAGCGCTCATTGAGCAAGGCTCAATTGGCCAGCCGGTTGCCGCCACGGCCTTTATGTTAAAGCGCGAACCTGAGAACTGGCATCCAAATCCTGCGTTCTTTTACCAGGTGGGCGGCGGTCCGATGTATGATATGGGACCTTACTATTTAACGGCATTCATTACGCTTATGGGTTCGGTGAAGCGGGTAACCGCATCTGCGGGCATTCCGTTTTTGGAACGGACGATCATGACGGGGGAGGATGCAGGAAAGAAGATTCCTGTACAGACTCCGACTCATATTTCCGGCAATGTGGAATTTGATAGCGGAGCAATCGGTACGATTATTACGAGCTTTGATGTGCAGGCAACCCGGACACCGTTTATTGAAATCTACGGTACGGAAGGATCCATTTCGGTACCGGATCCGAACACGTTTGGCGGGCCTGTGTTGTTGAATCGTAAGGGATCGGATGAATGGGTGGAGCAGGAGCTGTTCTCGGATGCGGTAGACAATCTGCGAGGCCTTGGTATTGCGGATATGGCGGATGCTTTATTAAATGGCCGGCCACACCGCGCGTCCGGAGATCTTGCCCTTCATGTCCTGGAAATAATGCATGGCTTTCATGAGTCGTCTTCTCTTGGCAAGCATTATGAGATGCAGAGCACCTGCAGCCAGCCTGCAAGGGTAAACGAAACACTATTTTCAGGAGGTAATTGAGAGATGAGTACATTGCGAGTTGGAGTCATCGGCTGTGGCAGCATTGCGAGAAAACGTCACCTTCCGGAATATGAAGCAAACGAACAGGTGGAAATTGTTGCGGTGTGTGATCTTATTCCTGAAAGAGCAGAGGAAACAGCCCAGCAATATGGAGCAGCGAGCTATACCGACTATGAAGAGCTGTTGAAAAATCCGGATATCGAAGCAGTTAGCGTGTGCTTGCCAAACTACCTGCACGCCCCCGTTACGATTGCGGCATTAGAAGCGGGTAAGCATGTGCTCTGCGAAAAACCGATGGCTACGTCCAAAGAGGAAGCAGAGGCAATGAACAAGGCGGCACAGGAAAATAGCAAAACCTTGATGATTGCGCATAACCAGCGCTTTGTAGCCTCACATGCCAAAGCGAAGCAACTGATCGACAGCGGCGAGATCGGTAAAATCTACAGCTTCCGGACGACCTTCGGGCATCCCGGCCCGGAACGATGGAGCATCGACGGCCGAAACAGCTGGTTCTTTGATAAAGAGAAAGCCTTCATTGGTGCGATGGGAGACCTTGGCGTACATAAAACCGACCTCATGCGCTACCTGCTCGGAGAGATTACTGAAGTCGGCTCGTTCATTGATACAAGCGCCAAGGAAAATACAGACGTGGATGACAATGCGGTTTGTATTTTAAAAACAGAAAACGGCGTCATCGGTACACTTGCTGCCAGCTGGTCCTATGTGTCAGGTGGCGATAATTCCACGGTGATCTATGGTGAGAAAGGGATTCTCCGCTTAGAGGATGACCCGAATTACTCTCTTGTGGTTCATTACAAAACCGGTGAAGTCGTCAACTACAAACTGGAACGAATACAGTCCAACGATAAAGGCGGCCAGACGAAGTCGCATGTCATTGACCATTTTACAGACTGTGTTCTGAATGGGAAAACTCCTCTCATTACCGGAGAGGAAGGCATGAAGTCGCTGGATGTCATCCTGGCTGCAATTGAGTCGAACAAGATGAAGCAGATTGTGAAGGTTGGGGTTAGTGAGGGAAAGGTAGGAGTGAATTAAATTCTCCAAAAGTTGAGGAGCTAACAATAAATTGTTAGCTCCTTTTCTCGTGTATCCTTTATTTGTCTTCCCTTAATAAATAATCATTGCCATCTTGATCTTTGAATGAAAACATGTTCCCAAAAGGCAATCTTAGCATTTCATCTACTTCCACACCACGTTGTTTCATTTCTTCATAAGCGGATTCTATATCAGTCGTACTGAATAAAACGGACGGATGTGCAACTTTAGATGGTTTTTGCTGTTCCATTGCTGCCTTTGAATAAAGAACTAAGGTGGTAAATTCGTCTTCACTTGGTCCCACTTCGATCCAAGATGCGTTTGGCCCCATAGGCTGGTCCGCTTTTAAAACAAAGTTCATTTTATTTAGCCAAAAATCTTTAGCTTCTTCTTGATCTTGGACATACACCGTTATTTTCCCAATTTTATTAATCATATAAATCTCCTTTTTATCAAATCGTTATATAAATTGAGTTTATCAACATTTTTAGTATATTCAAGAGAGTTTATACATCCTGTAGTTCAGCACGCAGTTTTATGAAAATGATGTGTTTTGCAAGTAAACCTTGTCGAACCGCAAGTAAAGTCCGACTTTTCGCAAGTAATGAAGGCAAAATCGCAAGTAATGAGAACATTTCCGCAAGTAAACCTTGTCGAATCGCAAGTAACGCCTCAGAAAGAGGAAAATGAGCCACCCTCTAAACATTTTTTTTGAAAGAATAAAATTAGTAGACTATTTTTCCCCCTAGTAAACATAGGATGTAAAGAGAGAATGGATTATTGGCAGAGTGTGGAGGGATCTATGGGTAAAAGAGAGCCTATAATCATTTTCATGTTGATGGTCGTGACGGGTTTATATGTTGGTTTTAAAGTGAATGATGCGCTGTTTGCAAAATACGTGCAGGCGGCACCGGTTTCATCAAATCTCGGACAAGAAAAGCCCTATGATTCAGTCAGCCAGCAAAGAGAAGCCAGAAACCAAACGAAAAAGGAGATAGAGTCAGCGTTTAATAAGTATATGTCCTACAACTTCGGAGACTTAAATCGGTATCACGCCGTTCTTGATACGCAAGCCATTATCGCGAAGGAAGAAAAGTTCTTTATCATTCAATCAAAAAAGGCTGCCTATAATCAACAGGTAAAGAGCTTTTTTGATGTATGTGTGGCGCAGCACTTCAGTGGTACAGAAAGTGATCCGGGGAGCCGAGTGAACCAAGTTTGGTTGGTAGACAAGGATTTTACGGTTCTTGAGAAGGATAGAGTGGACTAGTTAGGACGCTTTGCGTTGCTTGATTACCGCGTCCGGCAATTCCATTATTGATATAAAGCCGAAGCTGTCATTTTTGACAGCTTTTCCTATTGAGCCCTATACTTTTAACTAATAAATAGAAGAGGCAGGAGTGGTGTTTCATGTTCATAAAACAAGCGTTTGATCAATTTTTGGAGCTTGAGTATGAAAGAGTGGATCAGAAAACGGTTAAAGTGAGCTTACCCGTAAAATCGATGTATCGTAATAGTCTGGGAGTCGTTCATGGGGGCATTATCTCTTCATTGGCGGATGTAGCCATGTGCAATACGATTGAACCCAACGAAAACAATCAGCAAAAGGTGGTAACTGTCGACCTAAATGTTTCCTTTTTAAAAGGAGGAAAAGGTGATTTATTAGTTGCGCATGCACAGGTTGTAAAAGAGGGTAGAACACTGACCCATACCGAATGCCAAGTCTTTAATGATCAAAAGGAAATGGTTGCTAAAGCAAGTGCCGTCCTTTTTAATGTTGAAGGGACATAACATGTTCATTCAACATCCTTTTACCCTTTATCCCTGTAAAGGACAGGGATTTATGTTATAATGGAATTATGACGCTTTTTCAGGCAGCTGCTTTCTACATAAATAGGCTGACTACATAGTGCCAGACCCCCCCACACGAGTAGCGTTTGTGGAGGAGTCGGGCATTTTCTTTTTTAGAAAGCACCGCTGTGTTCTGTTGTTTTTCAGGAGTTTCATCATAGAAGAAAGCTGCACCAAGAATTTTGAGGAGGAAGCAATGTGATTTCAAAAAAACAGATTTTTCATACTCAATCCGTTTCTAAGCCTGGAGTATGGCTGCTCATCCTGGGCATCGTTTTTGCAGGTGCTAATTTAAGGGCACCGTTAACCTGTGTAGGTCCAATCATCGAAATCATTCGTAAAAATACTGGAATGTCCAATACATTAGCAGGAATGCTGACTACGCTGCCACTGCTTGCCTTTGCCCTGATCTCACCGGTCGCCCCAAAAATCGCCCGGAGGTTTGGATTGGAGCATACCCTGTTTGGAGCTTTACTTTTATTGGGAGCAGGTATTCTTTTGCGTTCTGTTCCTTTTACACCAGGTTTGTTCAGCGGGACGATTTTGCTCGGAATTGCCATTGCGGTGTGTAACGTATTGTTGCCAAGCTTAATCAAAAGAGAATTTCCAAACAAAGTAGGATTAATGACAGGTACTTATTCCGTTTCAATGAATATGTGGGCTGCTATTGCCTCTGGCGTCAGTATTCCGATTACAAAAGGGTTGGGGTATGGCTGGCGCTTTTCCCTCGTATGCTGGGCACTCATTTCTCTCGTATCCATTATTGTGTGGATCCCTCAGCTTCTTCAAAAACAGCATGTTCCTAAATCTTCTTCTTCAGGGACGCACCTTTGGGGTTCCGGGCTTGCATGGAAGGTTACCTTGTTTATGGGGCTGCAATCAACCGTCTTTTATGCCATCATTACCTGGCTCCCGGCTATTTTGCATCAACAGGGGGTTAACCCGACAAAAGCAGGCTGGCTTTTATCATTAACTCAATTTGCAAGCCTTCCGCCTACTTTTATTGTGCCGATTTTAGCAGGAAGAAGTGCTAACCAGCGAAAATTAGTAGCTTTCACTGTCATCTTTTTGCTCTTGGGCTATGCGGGTATTCTTAGTGGAATGACATGGCTCGCACCTGTTTATGTCATCCTGATTGGAATCGGAATCGGATCAGGGTTCGGCCTTGCTACCATGTTTTTTGTACTGCGAACGCAGAATGCTCATCAAGCTGCAGAGCTTTCAGGGATGGCACAATCTGTCGGGTATTTGCTGGCTGCCATAGGACCGGCTCTTTTCGGCTTCCTGCATGATCAGACCCATAGCTGGACGGTTCCGCTTATCATTTTAGTCGTTGCGGCCATACTTCTCTATGTAGTAGGGATGGGTGCAGGAAGCAACAGCTTTGTTAGAGAAGAAAATGAAAATGATAATGACAATTCCCAGCTTAAACAGAAAGCCTTATAAGCGATGGGTAAAAAAACAGGCTGTTAACCTCACAAGTTCAACAGCCTGTTTTTATATATAATTTTTTAAAATTCTTATGGCAATAAATACACCTCATAATGTGGATAATCGTTCAATTTCTCCCGTTTTAATCTCCCTTCATCCACCAGTGCATTCAGTCCCTGTTCAATTTCCATTGGCTTTACCCCATAGAGATCAGCAACCTTCACTGTGGATACCGCCATACATTTCGGCACTTTCGTAGATGAAACAATCATCGATTTGACATGCGAAAACAATGCGTCATTCTCCATCCATCTAACACTCCTTCTTGAATCCTGTCTATAAAAATAGTAACCAATCCTGCTATCTCATATGCAGTTTCCTTTTAATTACTTTCATTTTTGGAAATGCTATGCAAAGGAAATGAAATAATGAAAAGAGGGAAGACCATCCAATGGAAGAAAAAAATTTTTCAATAAAGATCAATGGCAAAGACTTTGCTGCCACTCAGGGAGAAACCATTCTGGAAGTTGCCAAATCTCAGGATTACGAGATACCGAGTATTTGTTACCATCCTGATCTTGGCACCATTCAAACATGCGATACCTGCTTTGTTCAAGTAGAAGGAGAGCTTGTACGGGCTTGTTCAACAAAAGCCAAGCCAGGAATGGAAGTAGATACGTTATCGAAGACGGTAAAGGATGCACAATATGAAGCGATGTCCCGGATCTTGAAAAACCATGAGCTCTATTGCACCGTCTGCGATAACAACAATGGTAATTGTGTGGTTCATAACACCGCGGAATATTTGGAGATTGAACATCAAAAATATAAATTCGAAGCAAAGCCCTATCCGCCGGATAACTCTCATCCCTTCTACCGCTATGAACCAGATCAGTGCATTTTATGCGGGAGATGCGTCGAAGCATGCCAGGATCTGCAGGTAAATGAGACGCTGACGATCGATTGGGAACGTGAAGCTCCGCGTGTGATTTGGGATAACGATGTACCGATCGATGAATCTTCATGTGTTTCTTGCGGTCATTGTGTGACGGTTTGTCCATGCAATGCGCTGATGGAGAAATCCATGCTGGGAGAAGCGGGTTATCTGACAGGGATTCCAGCAAACATGCTGGGGCCAATGATCGATCTTACGAAAGAAGTAGAACCGGGGTATAACGAAATTTTCGCGATTTCTGAAATGGAAGCAGCCATGCGGAAAGCCCGGATCAAAAGGACCAAAACGGTTTGTACGTATTGTGGAGTAGGCTGCAGCTTTGAAGTATGGACAAAAGGAAGGGATATTCTAAAAATTGAACCAAGTGAGGAAGCTCCTGTCAATGGCATTTCAACTTGTGTAAAAGGGAAATGGGGCTGGGATTTTGTCAACAGTGAAGAACGATTGACAAAACCTTTAATCCGTCAGGGAGAAGAATTTGTTGAAGCGACCTGGGAAGAAGCACTGAAATTAATCGCGAGCAAGCTGACAGAGATTAAAGATCAGCATGGTCCAAATTCCATTGGCTATATCGCCTCTTCCAAATGCTCCAATGAAGAGAATTTCCTTTTTCAAAAATTTGTGCGTGCCATCATGGGATCCAATAATGTGGACAACTGCTCAAGATACTGCCAGTCCCCAGCCACAGCTGGTTTAATGCGGACGGTGGGTATTGGCGGTGATGCCGGGACAATAAAAGATATCGCGGCCGCAGAGCTTGTGATCGTTGTCGGGGCCAATCCAGCTGAATCTCATCCTGTGCTGGCTACAAGGATCAAGAGAGCGCATAAACTGCACGGCCAAAAATTGATTGTAGCCGACCTGAGGAAAAATGAACTGGCAGAGCGGGCTGATATACACTTTCATCCAAAACCGGGTTCAGATTTGATTTGGCTTTCAGCGATTACGAAATATATCATCGATCAAGGATGGGAAGATCAAGAGTTCTTGAAAAACCGGGTGAATGGGCTGGACGATTATCGATCATCCCTGCAAAAATTCACGCTGGAATATGCCGAAGAAAAAACAGGCATAAAGAAAGATGAATTGATTCGAATCGCGACCACAATTCATGAGGCGAAATCCGTTTGTGCATTATGGGCAATGGGTGTGACCCAGCACATGGGAGCGACGGACACGAGTACAGCGATCTCCAATCTGCTGTTGATCACAGGAAACTACGGACGAACTGGGACCGGCGCCTATCCATTAAGAGGACATAACAATGTGCAGGGTGCTTGTGATTTCGGAACCATGCCTGCATGGTTTCCTGGGTATGAGCCTGTACAGGACAAGCAGGTGCGTGAACGCTACGAAAAAGCATGGGGAGTTACACTGTCCGAAGAGCCCGGGTTGGATAATCACCAAATGGTAGAGGCGATTCATAAAGGCACACTAAAAGCGCTCTATTTGTTTGGAGAGGATATGTCATTGGTGGATTCCAATTCAAATTTCGTGGATGCCGGCTTTGAAAAACTGGACTTTTTTGTGGTACAGGATATTTTCTTCAGTAAAACGGCACAATTCGCAGATGTCATCTTGCCTGCCGCGCCAAGTCTTGAAAAGGATGGAACCTTCGTGAATACCGAACGCCGCATTCAGCGGTTTTATAAAGTATTGGAACCGCTTGGACAGTCAAAGGCGGATTGGGAAATCTTTCGGGATCTTGCCAACGTTTTAGGGGCGAATTGGAACTATACTCATCCAGGTGAAATTATGGCAGAGGCAGCGAGCCTTGCGAAAATGTTCGCGGGTGTAAGCTATGAAAGACTGGAAGGGTGGAAAAGCCAGCTTTGGCCTGTGGCGGCAGATGGAACAGATTCTCCTCTGTTATACCAGGAACGGTTTGCATTTCCTGACGGCAAGGCGAGACTGGTCGCTGTTCAGTGGACAGAGCCCTTTAAACCGGGAGAAGAGTATGACCTGCATTTAAACAACGGCCGTTTGCTGGAGCACTTCCACGAAGGAAACATGACGTATAAATCGGATGGCCTGACACACAAAGTTCCTCATCCTTGGGTGGAAATTTCTCCTCAGCTTGCTCTTGAGCGAAAGATCGAGGACGGTGCGTTAGTCAGCCTGACTTCTCCGTATGGAAATGTGGAAGTACGGGCTATGGTTACCGACCGGGTAAAAGGCAATGAGCTTTATTTAACCATGAACACAAGGGAAGACATTGAAGCCGTTAATAAGCTAACGAGCAGCTACCATGACATTGTTACACATACACCGGCCTACAAAGAAATGGATGTCAGGATGGAAGTACTGGAGGCGTCAGGAGAACCGCCGCTTCCGAAAGTGAATCACCGTTTTGGCAACCGCATTCCCCAGATCAGTGTTCGCGTAGAAGGCAAGTGGAAGCGTTCGGATTTTACGCCAATCCAAGATTTAATAAGGGGGGACGAATATGGCGAAAGCAATCAAGCAAATTAAAAAGGACATCCGCAGTCGGGAAGAAGTGCAGGCAGAAGCGGTTTCAGGCATTGTCAATGAGCTTGCAAACAACAGCGAGGCCATTCTGACCATGATAGGAATCGTGAAAAACCTCCATGAAATGGGTGCCCTGGATACGCTTTCGGCACTGATTGAAAAACGCAATGATGTGGGAGTGATCGCCGTTCAACAATTGAATAAGCCTGAGATGCACAAGACGATAAAAAATGGAATCAACGCTTTTAATTTTTTAGGCACCTTAAACCCGGATCAACTGAAAACCATGCTGTCGGGACTCAGCAAAGGGCTGGAACGGGCGGCCGAATCCGTTGAAAAACAGGAAAAGCCAAGCCTCTGGGAATTAGGCAAAAGGATGAGAAACCCTGAAACGAGGGCAACGATGTCGATGATGACGGAGTTTTTGCAGGGCATGGGTGAAGGTATTTCGGATGTACCAAGACATAATAAATAAAGGGTGAAGCCAGGATTGGAAACAAAAATTATAAAAATCAATGATATCGTAAATGAACAGGATGCCGATAAAATTGCCCATGCGCTTCAGCACGTGTGGGGGATTGGACAGCTTGATGTAAATATAAAACGGGGAGAGGCAAGCATAAGTTTCGATGAAAAAATGGCTTCCTATGAGGACTTTGTTCAAGCCATCCATGAAAGCGGCTATGCTGTTGAAGATGGTGAGCTTCAATAATTCTGATAGGCTAAAGGAGAAGGCACATCATGAAGAAATGTGAAATCTGTGGAATGGAAGAACAGAGGGAAAACGACCAAACCAGTATTCCTGCTAAAATCCTGCACATATGTGAAAACTGCCAAAATGACCGTAAGCTGGATATGTATGATGGAATCGTATAAGAGCGCGATAAACGGGGCTGTCCAAGAAGTCTGTAAGCTGTTGATTTCCGTTCCAGGCTGCTCGCTTTCCGCGGGGCGTGCGGTGAGCCTCTTGGTGCAAGCACCGGCGGGAGTCTCACCTGTCACGCTAGTCCCGCAGGAGTCTCGCATCTTCCACTTCAATTAACTTTTCGTTGAAGATTTTTCAAGCCAAAAAGGGGCTGCCTGAAGGTCAATTTTCGACTTTCTGGACAGCCCCGCTTTTTTAGCATGTACCATACGTTTTTTATTCTTCCAAACTTAACGCCGTATTTACATCATCTAGTTAAGGCTTTTTTTATTTTCAACCTAATACTAACCTAATCCGATCAACCGTTAAAACCATTTGGATAAAACTGCATCTCCGGAACATAATAAAAAGCAGAAACTATCCGAGGAATTTGTCAGGTGGGATTTAATGATGTTTTGGAAAAAGAAGAAGGCAGCAACCAGCCAAGAAGAAAAAGAACAGAAGACGAGTGTTCCACATGAAGCCGTTACACTGGAAGCATTTAAAAAAATTACGGCAAAAATGGATGATGCCGAAATCGTTCAACGGCAAACCAACAGTGGCATTCCCTTTTCTCTTGTCTACATACAAACCTTAATCGATCATGAGAGGTTGAATGAATCAATCGTCAATCCGATCATTCATAGCACGAACAAACAATTTGTCCAATGTATCGCTACGTGCAAAGTAATAAAGATGAGTTCGATGGAAGAAGCAAAGAATCATTTGCTGATTGGGTGTGTCCTTGTCCAGGATGTGGAGAAGAACGAGTGGTGGGCCATTAAACTGGAGAACCCGTTAAGCAGGGCCATCGAAAATTCGGAAACTGAAACGATCATGTATGGACCGAAAGACAGTTTTACGGAAAGAGTTGAGCATAATCTATTCATGATCCGCAGGCGGCTGCCTCTGACTGAACTGAAGACAGAAAAATTTCAAGTGGGTTCCCTGACAAAAACACAAGTTCAATTGTTGTACATAGAGGGGATTGCCAATCCGGATATTGTAGATATTGCAAGGAAAAATATTTCGGAAGTGAATTTTGATCTTATTCTGGAGTCATCGAACCTTTCAGCTTTTATGGATGATCATACAAATAGCTTGTTTCCTCAGTTTATGCAGACGGACCGTCCAGATTCATGTGCTTATTCTCTCGGGCTTGGTAAACTCGTCATTTTGCTTGGCAATACACCATTTGCCCTCATTGCTCCCATTACTTTTTTTCATCTTTTCCAATCACCAGAAGATTATGTTCACCGCTGGGTCATTGCTAGTTTCTTAAGAACCCTTCGCTATTTAAGTTTCCTTATCGCCATTTTACTCATCCCGCTTTATGTAGCGGTAGCGACCCATCATTATCAGATGATCCCGCTCCAAATTCTATATGTGCTGATGGAATCGCGGACCAAATTGCCGTTTACTCCGTTTTGGGAAGCGTTGATCATGATAGTTATCATTGAAATCATTAAAGAAGCCAGTTTGCGGATGCCGACCAAAACGAGCCAGACGATCGGGATCATTGGCGGTATTGTTATCGGACAGGCTGCAGTAGAAGCAGGGTTTGCAAGTAAGGTATTGATTGTTCTTGTGGGAATATCTGCGATTGCTTCCTTTTTGGTGCCAAATTATTTAGTAACAAAAGCTACAACGGTCATACAATTCCTATTTCTAATTTTATCGTCGTTTATCGGTATTTTGGGAATTGCGCTCGGGTTAATTCTCCTATTGGCCCATCTGAATGGACTATCTTCCCTTAAACAGCCTTTTTTTGCTCCCGTTGCACCTCTTCATTGGAAGGATTGGAATGACCTTTTTGTTAGAATACCGTTACCCTGGATAAAGCAGCGGCCGCAATATTTACAGCCACTGCAAAAATGGAGGGTGAAAAGAAGGAGGGGATCGAATGAGCAGTAGGTTTGTCTTATTCGATAATACGGCCATCACGGGAACCGGCTATATATTTGCCATGGTGAACCGGATGCAAATGCTGTATTATATTATCATTTTGCCGAAACACTTAGTGCATCCCTATATGATTTTAGGAATTATCGGAGTGGGGATCCTTTCGCAGATTAACCTTTTGATCTTGTCTAACTATTTAAAATCAAACTATTCCTCTCAAGGTTATTTTGGCTTTGTACAGTTATTTGGTGAGAGGCTCGTCCGTTTGTTTGCATTTTTTGGTCTTTTTGTCATTTTAGTAAAAGTAATTGTAACAGCATTGGGCTATGTTGAGATTATTCACCAATTTATGTTTCCCTCCATGAAGACGAGCTGGCTCATTTTCTTCTTGATGGCCACAAGCTTTTACATTGCCTCTCAAGGAATGGAGAAGACCATCCGGCTTGGCCTTATTGCTTTTTTAGCAACGATCTGGATTATTGTCCTTTATGTCCCTTATTTCCTGCCTCCCATTGCCGAGATACATCACCTGTATCCATTGGTACCTGGAGAGATTTCGATTCATTCCTGGTATGGGTTTCTAATGATTTGGTCAGCTCTTTCCGGACCGGAATATTTAATCTGTTTAGGCCCATGGATTGGACCGAAGGAAAAGATTTTAAAAGGGTTAAGTATTGGGAATGCTCTCTCTGTCATTGAATATCTCATTCTATTTGTCGCTTGTTTTTTATTTTTTGGTTCTAATTATCTCGAGAAAATCAGTTTTCCTGTTGTAAACATGCTCCGCTATTTGCAGTCACCGGTGTTTGAGCGCATTGATCTGCTAATAATTTCTCTCATCATGATTTACGTTTTATTTTTGATCGCTCTCTTATTATTGTATTTCTATGGTGCAGTAAGAATTGCAGCAGGGAGAATAAAGGTTCCCACGAATCGTAAAGGCTTTTTGGGAAGTGCTGCCGCCATTTTTATTTGCATGCTGATTATTAATGGCTGGTACTGGAGGGAAGGGAAAGAGCTGAATATATGGACAACACTGCAGCTCTGGCTGGGTGCGATTACTTATTTTCTCGTGCCTTCATTCCTTCTTATTGCAATGAAATGGAAGAGAGGTAGCTCCTAGTATGAGATATATAAAGAGGGTTATTTTGTCGCTGCTTTGTTGTGTACTGGTTCTTTCGGGCTGCTCCTCACCATTTGTTGAGGATAATACGGTTGAAGAAGTTGCTCCGGTAACCTTTTGGTCGCTGAATAAAGGGGAAAATGGCAAATTGGAAATTACTACACTTGTTCCTCCCGTTATGAATGAGAAAAAGCGGCTATTTACACTGGATGTGGATTTATTAAAGCAGGGAAAAAAGGATTTCAACTTAAAGTTTTACCGGGAACTAAAGCTTGGTCAGCTCCGAATGCTGTTAATCAATGAAAATCTGGCGAAGAAAGAAGTCATTTCTTTAATTAACACCATCCTTTCAGATCCGGATGTATCCCCTCGTCTATACCTTGTGCTGGTCAAAGGGAACTTTGAGAAGTACTTAGAGAAGGAAAAGAACGAACAGAAGAACTTGGATTATTTTCTATATCGGATGTTCAGGCATTATGAAAGAAGAAATCAGGGAGAAATGACGATTGTCAATATTCATGAGTTTATGGAAAAGGTCTATTCTCCTTATTCGGATCCTGTGCTGCCGATATTTAAAGTGAATGAAAAAAAATTTACGTACGAAGGAACAGCCTTTTTTAAAAATAATGATTATGTGGGCTCCGTTAAGGATAGTGAAGATCAGATGTTCCAGCTGTTAGCCAACGACCATTACTTAAAAAATCTTCCTCTTTCTCCTTTGAAGGTTTCCTTAGGCCAAGTACGTTCGAGGGTTCATATGAAGGTGGACAGGAATTATAAAACGTTATCCATCAAGGTACATGTGAAAGGAAGAATAGATGAATACAGAGGACATCGAAATATACTCAGCAGCAGTGATATGAGAAAGCTTAACAAAGACATCGAGTCCTATTTGCAAGGACAATCAATGGATTTGGTGAAGAAAACACAAAAATTAAAGGCAGAGCCTCTTGAAGTAGGAGCACATACTCTTTCTCCATTGCTGCAGCCGATGAGCCGAAAAGAATGGCTGAATTATTATGAGAACATGAAAGTCAAAGTGGATTATATTGTGAAAATGGAACCGTTGAGTTTATAAAGCAACAGGAAGAGGAGGGCTAATAAAAAGACCCTTATTATTAAGAGAAATTCTTTGATTTTTAAGGATTTCTTTTTTTTGCATACAAAAATCTTAGTAAAATGGTAATTGACAATGATTATCATTAACAATATAATTTGAAAGTGAGTACTGATAATGAATTTCATTAACTAAAGATAGATAAAAGTTAGTTTATTGAGAAGTGAGGGGATTACAGTGAAGAATAAGTTTCAAATCATACTTGCCATACTTCTAGTTGGAGTCTTGATTATACCTTTACATAGCTTTGCGAAGGGTAATGCAAAAGGCGATATGACAGATGCAAACAAGTTGGTTACAGAAGCTATGAATGCATCTCAGCAAGGGGATATCACCAAGGCATCCAGCAAGTTCAAAAAGTTTTCAAGCACTTGGTTGTCCATTGAGGATGGAGTAAAGGATCAATCGACAACTGCTTATCATGATATTGAGGATGCGATGGGACAAGTTCAGTTCGCTCTCGCTCAACAGCCTGTAAATAAGAAAAATGTAACCGTTGGGCTGGAACAATTAAAGCAAACGAACCAAAAGTTCATCGACGGGAAGTTTCCTGCTGCATCCAAGGATAAAAAAAGCGGTTCAAGTAAAGAGGGAGACGTGGCTGGCCTAGTTTCCTTACTGGACCACTCATTGAAGAATATCGATCAAAACAATATTCAAGGGGCTAAAGCCGACATTGAAAGGTTTAGAAAATCCTGGTTAAATGCAGAAGGTGCTGTACTTACCCAATCTTCAAAAGTTTATAGCAGCGCTGAACGGGATATGGTTACTTCTTATGCCCAGCTATCATCAAACAATATAGACGGTGCTAAAAAAACCATTCAGGATATGCGGGATTATCTGGCTCCCATCGCCATGAAAACAAGCTATAACATGATGGATGCCACAACGATTCTGCTTCGTGAAGGACTTGAGGCTTTGCTGGTAGTAGTCGCACTGCTTGGTTTCTTGAAAAAAGCCGGGCACGAAGACAAAAAACAATGGATCTGGATGGGTGTAGGTTCAGGAATTGGCGTCAGTATTATCCTGGGTGTCATTGTGAATCTCCTCTTTTCAGCAGGAGCCTTCGGAAGCAATAATTTCTTGATTGCAGGCTGGACAGGAGTTTTTGCGGCTGCGATGCTGCTATACATGAGTTATTGGCTTCACAGTAAATCCAGTCTTGCGGAATGGCAGCGATATATTCGCACAAAAAGTACAAATGCACTGAACACTGGAAGTTTATTTTCACTAGCCGCCCTGTCTTTCCTTGCCGTTTTCCGTGAAGGAACAGAAACGGTATTGTTTTTCATAGGAATGGCGAATTCAATCAAGCTGCCTTCGTTATTAACAGGTATTGGTATTGGTGTCCTGGTTCTTGTTATCCTTTCTTATTTCATTCTTAAGCTAGGGTTAAGAATTCCGATGCGCCCGTTCTTCTTAGTATCCAGTGTTCTCATGTTTTACCTCTGCTTCAAGTTTACAGGTATGGGGATTCACGGATTGCAGCTTGCTGGATTATTGCCTGTGACACAAGTAAATTCTTTAACAACTATTGATTTTCTTGCGTTTTACCCAACGCTCGAAAGCATGATTCCACAGGCTTTTCTTATTTTGGTCGCCATAGTGGCAGCAATTTTGAATAGAAAAAAAGATATCAAATTAAAAATCGAACTCAAACATCAGGGGGAACTTCGAAATGCAAACTAAAAAATACATCGTACCTATCGTACTGGCAGCTTCTCTTACATTATCAGCTTGTGGAACTAAAGATAACGGATCAGAAAAACCGAAAGAACCGACGATCGCTGAAGGATCCAAAGAAATGAAACAAACACTGACCGACCTCAAATCACAATTAAAAGCGAACGAAGCAGATAAAGTGAAAGAATCTGGAGAACAATTAGAGGAATCATGGGGAAAATTCGAAGACGGCGTTAAAGAAAAAGACGCCGATCTTTATGAAAAAGTAGAAACGCCGCTGCACACAATTGAAGCGGGTGCAAAATCAAAGCCTTTGGATGCAAAGACTTTAACCAAGGCATCTGATGAATTAAATAGTGTATTATCAGAAGTTGAAAAACTGAAGTAAAGCAAAAAAGCCCATTGAATGATTACTCATTCTTGGGCTTTTTTTCATGGTTGGTTTTATTGAAGATGAAGAGTAAAAGCATAGCCGAAAGTATTGAAGCAACCCTTATCAACGTTTTGGACAGAAGCAAGTAACGATTTTAAGCCACTTTCTCTAAATGGAGGGTGGCTTATGGTGCAGTTCCTTTTTGGAAAGGGTGCCAGGCACCGGTTTTACACACTTGTGTAATCTCGGTGCCTGGCACCTATGTTCCTTTTTATTCCTTTTTAGCCTATAATGGTTAAAAATAAGGGGGGCTACAACATGCGAGAATTGCAGACCGAAAGATTATTATTGAGACCTTGGAAGGAATCAGACTTCAAGGACTTGTACGATTACGCGAAAAGTGACTTAGTGGGCCCGAATGCCGGCTGGAAACCGCATAAGGATGAGGAAGAAAGCAAAGAGATCATTCAAATGTTCCTTGAGAGCAATGATGTGTTGTATGCCATTGAACTTCTCTCTGAACATAAGGTGATCGGCAGTATCGGACTGCATGACCGAAAACCGGATGAAACCTTGTCCCACTTGAATCAAAAGGAAATCGGCTATGTTCTCAATCCAGCCTATTGGGGGAAGGGCTATGTTCCTGAAGCGGTAAACCGAGTACTGGAGCACGGGTTTGAAGATCTGAATTTAGATATCGTTTGGTGTGGACATTATGATTTTAATCATAATTCCAAGAGAGTGAATGAAAAATGCGGATTCAACTACAGATTTAGTGAAAATAAGATATTAGAGCGATTGGATGGGCAGGAAGTTGTCTGTCTGTACTATAGTATTTTGAAGTCGGAGTACCTTAATGGAAAGAATGTTACGGATGCATCTTGATAGAAAATGCCGTTGAGAGACGGTGTTTTTTTGTGGCGTTTTAACTGATTTTATAGGGCGAAGCATGATCTCGAAGTCTATGCTGGCGTGCAGTTTTTATGAAAATGATTTGTTTTGCAAGTAAGTGGTGTCGAACCGCAAGTAAAGTCGGAGTTTTCGCAAGTAATGCATGCAGAATCGCAAGTAACGAGGGCATTTCCGCAAGTAATTCATGTCGAATCGCAAGTAACAGCCAGCAGGAGGGTTTCACTACCCCAGAAACGGGTTATTGATGAAGGTTTGGACAAGCTGGAGGCCGGCTAAGCCCGAGAAACCAATATAATTAGTTAAATACAAGATCAATCGCGGGCTAGGATACATAATTTCAACTCATTTTTGCACCATGAGCAGGAAAATCCTTCCCGCAATTCGAATTTCCTTCTTATTAAGAAAGGGAGTTGATAGAATTTGATTGTAAAAGAACGAAAAGTTCCTATTTCGGTACGTAAATTGGAGGCTTTGCTGAGAAGGCTGCCTCCGGATCACCGTAAACGGCCCGATATTAGTGACCAATTAGCAAGGCGGATGGCGGGTTACAGAGGGGAGCTTGCCATAGACTATCATTTGGGTTATCTCCTCAAGAAAGACTACCTTATTTTTAATGATCTCCGGCTTACGGTTGGCGAACGCTTTTTCCAGATAGATACGCTCATCCTTTCTCCTCATTACTTTCTCATTTTAGAGGTGAAAAACATCTCAGGAACACTTGTTTTTGATCACAATTATAAACAGCTCATTCGTGTCTCTGGTGAAAAAGAGGAAGGCTTCGCAGACCCAGTTTTGCAGGTCGAACGTCATCGTGTACAGCTGCAGGATTGGCTATCTGCACAAAAACTCCCACAGGTTCCCATTGAAATGCTTGTTGTCATGAGCAACCCTAACACGGTAATTAAAAATACCCTCCTGAATTTGGATCCCTCCACATCCAAACGAGTCATTCATGGTGCAAATCTCCCCTTGAAAATAAAAATATATGAAAAGATGCATGCCAAAGAGCTCCTGAATCCCCAGCAAATAAAGAAGCTTTCTCGAAAATTAGTGAACAGCCACACTCCATCTGATCCTCAAATCCTTCAGCAGTTCCAAATCCCTAAAGAAGAAATTTTGACCGGTGTAGAGTGCCCGGAATGTTCCGCTCTCCCGATGGTTCGACTGCATGCGAAGTGGGTTTGCACATGGTGCGGTTCGTTTTCAAAGGACGCTCATTTTGCTGCCATTACCGATTATAAACTGCTTATCGGTCTCTCCGTCTCAAATTCCGAGCTTAGATCCTTTTTGCATCTGTCATCTGTTTCTGTTTCCTCTCGTATCCTTCAATCCATGAATCTCTCTTATACTGGCACATATAGAAATCGAAATTATTTGATGACATTAGATGAATGACGATTTATTAGGCTCGTTTTTTTGAAAATGATTTGTTGTGTAAGTAAGCTTTGTCGAACCGCAAGTAAAGTCAGAGTTTTCGCAAGTAACGAGTATAGAACCGCAAGTAAAGTCTAAGTTTCCGGGAGTAACCACAAAGAATTCGTAAGTAAACTCCCGACAAGTAACAAAAATCATGCAGGTCTCCCCGTTAAAACAGGGAATCTATATAAAAAGTCCTTTGAAAGGAGTGCCAGCTGTGAAAATTGTTATTTTGGGATACGGCTTTATCGGAAGCATCCACTTGAACGCGTATCTGCAGATGAAGGATGTGGAAGTAGCAGGGATTTATTCTACGACCCAAACAGGGAATATACAAGGGATTCCCGTTTATAACGATTTGGAGAAGTGCCTGGAGCTCGGGGATGTGGTTGACGTTTGTCTTCCTACATTTATGCACCGGGATGTTTTTGAAAAAGCGGTGGAGAAAGGCAAGCATGTTTTTCTCGAAAAACCGATGGCGCATACCGATGAAGACTGCCGGCGCATGCTGGAGCTGGAAAAGCGCTGCAGCTCAAAAGTGATGGTCGGGCAGGTGCTGCGCTATTTTCCTGAATACCGTAAGCTGAAGGAATGCATTGATCCGGATAAGCCTGCGTCCACTTTACTTTCAAGGCGCTCTCAATTACCTGTGGGCGCAAAAAACTGGTCTCTCGACCGCAGCAACAGCGGCGGGGTTATTTTGGATCTCAGCCTGCATGATATCGACTTCGCTCGGTGGGCGTTCGGGCCGGTAACGCGGGTTTTTGCACAGACGGATCCCGATTATTACTATGCTCTCATCACATTGCGCCACGAGAATGGGTCTATCAGCCGTATTGAAGGCAGCTGGAGATATGACGGCGGATTCGCGCAGGAAGTGGAGATCGCGCAGGAAAATGAACTGTTTACGTTTAACAGTCAGGAGGTTTCTCCGCTCTCTGTTCACCGGAGTATTTCGCTTAAAAAAGATTCCACAGAGGTTCCGCCAGTCCTGCTGCGGGATGACCCTTGGTCTCTCGAATTGAGAGATTTTATTGATAGCATTCGAAATAATGAGCCGGCTCCTGTCACGCTGCAGGATGCCTATGAGAGTACGAAACTTGGACTTCTGGCATTACAGTCTGCAGAGGAAAAGCGGCCGATTTCCTTAGAAAAGGAGCTGTACACACGATGAGAATCTCCATTTTATCAGCGGCTCATGTTCATTTAGATGCGTTTGCAGCTGCCGTGAAACTGTGTCCAGGCACAGAATTGGCGGGTATCTATGACGATGATGCTCATCGCGGAAAGAAGAAAGCAGCAGAGCATTCCACAATTTTTTATGATGATTTGGGAGCTGCGTTGAACGAATGTGAAGCGGTGATCGTCTGCTCAGAGAATGTCAAACATGATGAGTTGGTACTGGCAGCTTTAGAGGCGAACAAGCATGTCCTTTGTGAAAAACCGTTGGCTGTATCAACAAAAAGTGCCACCATCATGGCGCAAAAGGCTATTGAGCAGGATGTTGTTTTGGCCACTGCTTTTCCGTTGAGGTTCAATACGCCGGCTGTTCAAATGAAACGGGTCATCGATCAAAAACAAATTGGTGATGTTCTGGCTTTTCACGGCAAGAATCCGGGGCAATGCCCGAAAGGATGGTTTATTGATAAGAACCTGTCCGGCGGGGGCGCACTGATGGATCATATCGTTCATCTCGCAGATTTGATGCGATGGCTGACCGGAGCTGAAGTGACGAGGGTGTTTGCAGAAGCTGATTCCTTCTTGGTCCCGTGCATCACCATTGATGACGTCGGCCACGTGCAGCTGGAGTTTGAGAATGGAATCATCGCTGACATCGACCCGAGCTGGTCACGGCCGGTGGGCTATCCGACGTGGGGTGGCATTGATCTTCGGGCGACAGGAACGGAAGGGGCGATCGACTTAAAAGCGTATGCCCAGAACATCATTCAGCATAACAGCACGAAAACGATTCATCATAACTTAGGTGACTTTGAATATCTTCATATGATGAATGCATTTGTTGAGACGATACGGAAAAATCCGACAGAGCTGGCCACTGCTTGGGACGGGGTGGCGGCGACAAAGATTGTTGAAGCGGCGTATCTTTCGGCGAGGGAGCATGAGGTCGTAGAAATATGAAGGGAATGAGTAAGTCCTCAGAGGGGGCTTACTTTTTTATTAAAGAATTTAAAGGTATAAATTTTAACTTTTATTGTAATTCTTCTTAAAAGCTGCCCCTGATGGAAGCTTTTCTTTTTGAACGTAAATTTCATTTTCTTGAGTGCACCTTGTCCATTAAAAAAAAGATGCCCAACAGGACATCTTTTTTGTGCGTATTGCGGCGAGAGACAGCACTCCACATAGTGCATTGCCTTAAAGGCGCGTCAATCTCGTCTTATGCAAATTAGCTCATCGCTTAAATAGTATACCACAGTTCGTGTTGAAAGAGTAGTTGAAATCATAAGGGTTCAAAACGAAAAAATTATTTGAAATTGGGGGGTGATGCAAGTGCAAGATATAACAATTTATTAAATATTCTAAATTATAAAACAAGTTTAAAAGTGATATAATTTTAAGAAAGTGGACAAGGGAGTGAAATAAATGATTAATAAGGTCGGTCAAATTATGCTGTATGTAAATAATCAAGATGAGGCAGTGAATTTTTGGACGGAAAAAGTAGGATTTTGTGTTATTTCTGAAGAAGATAACGGTCAAGGAATGAGATGGATTGAAATTGCTCCAGCAAAGGATGCAGAAACAAGTATCATTCTGCATAATAAGGAATTCGTTGCAAAAATGTCGCCTGAATTAAATCTTGGTACACCTTCTTTAATGTTTTTCTCGGAAAATTTCGATCAATTACGTAGCGACTTATCAAATAAAAATGTCACTGTCGGAGAAATTGTAAATATGCCTTCTGGCAGAGTATTTAACTTTGCAGATAGTGAAGAAAATTACTTTGCAGTAATGGAAAAAAAGTAAATGACAATCATGCAGTTTAAGCACCATCCGTTGTTGGATGGTGTATTTCAATTTCCTGGTTAGTTGTAGAAGACAATACTTATCCAAATGCTTCTTTTATCACATAAAATGGCCCCTCTTAAAGAGGGACTGGATCACATCAAAAGTTCTCTAGCAAAGTCATCGATATTTCTCGATTAAACTAAATCCTCTTCTTAATCATGAAATGTTTGTCAAATATTAGCTTTTAAAGTCGCTTATGCCCCATTCAAATAGAATCTATGTTAAGGTTGATTCAAGATCTATTTAAGATCTATTTATCTAGGGATTTTCGACTTCTCTTAGTCACCCCTTTATAAGGGAAGGAGTCTGAAATGGGTAATATTAGCGTTTTCTTAGATGACTACCGGACTGCACCTGAAGGCTATGTTTTAACGGAGACGATTGACGAGTGTTTAGAGCTGCTGCGAAATTGCACTATCGAACATCTTTCTTTGGATCACGATTTAGTAAATAAAGACAGGAATGGATTAATGCTTGTTCAAATGATGGTGGAAGAAAAACGATTTGCTAACCGCATTACCATTCATTCTGCCAATTCAGTTGGCGGCAAAGCGATGTACAACTGTCTAAGACAGGCACAACAGGATTCGATCCTTTCCCCCTCCACCATTGTATCCTTAAGACCCCTGCCCCTGAAATATTTCCCGCCAAGGGTTCTGCAGCATTATTTAGACGTACAGTAGGCCCAACTGAAGAACAAACCTGTTCAGAAATCATTTTGATGGAGAGGTTCAGTTTATTACAAAGGTAATCTCAAATTGGGGAGTTGATGGTTATTAATGACTACAACTATGAACTAATGTTTGAGAACCAAAGAATTTTTGAAGGAAATGGACAAGCCCTGTCATTATTTGTTTCCAGCGAAGATATTACAATAGGACAAATCTTATATATAAACAGTTATGTTTATTTTATTAAAAGAGGAGAATTAATAAATAAGAAGAATGAAATGAATCTTATTAAGTTTTATCTAGAGGCATCTAATTAATTGGGTGCCTCTTTATTTTGGATAATAAAGGAATATGTATCCTTTTCCCATAGGTAATGCATTCAGAATCCCTTTTTTCCAGAAATATTTTCTCTCTTTACGATGTTTGCTCTTCATCGAGGTCCAAATCCCATCGTTCTTCCATCAATAACGTTTCGGTCCAATCTTCATTTGGTTTTTCTTCCGTTAATTTAAAATTGTATTTTTGGTAAAGGTAGCGAGCTGCGGCAAGTATATTTACTGTCCATAAGAAAATATGTTGATAGTGTTGCTCCTTACAAAACTTGATGGCTGTTTCCATAAGTTTCTTTCCTATGCCCATCCCTTGATAATGTTCATCTAAAATAAACCATCGCAGCTGAGCCAACGTATCAGAGGATTTAGTAATAGCAATGGAACCAACGATTTGCCCATTTACTTCAGCAACCCATAAATCTCCCCCATTGGTATTATTCATAAATTCCGTTAATCCCTTCATTACGTAATATTCAAACATCCGTCCAAACTTATAAGTTTCATCATAAAGTCGTCCATGAAGGTGTGCCACGAATCCAACATCACCCGGTTGAAAGGAGCGAATTGTTACTTCGGAATGAGAAGAATGATCCTTTGATAAGATGTCCTGTATGGTTGCCATGGAGGTTAGCAGCTTGGAAAGTAAAGGTTCCGGTATATCTTCAATCATTCTACCTACTTCCCGGCTCGCGTGTTCAACCAATCCATTATAGATTTCTTTACCATAATCCGTTAGGTAGAGCAAGTATTGACGTTTATCATTTGATGATTGCTTTTTAACGACAATATTTTCTTCTTCAAATCGCTGAACCATCCTACTCATATAACCTCGGTCAATACCCAGAGTTTCTCTGACTTCAGTCGCTGTACAACCACTTTTCGATTGAATTTCAGTGATTACGCGAGCTTCTGTTAAAGGAAAAGACTGGTTATAGATTTCTTGATCTATTCTTCCTAAGATGTTTGCATAATACCTGTTAAATTTTCTTATTTTGTCTATTTCGTTAAATGAACTCATAAAAATTCTCCTCCTTAGATAAATGTTGACTAAGTCAGCCATATTATAAAATCATATAGTTGATTGAGTCAACTATATGATTCAATCTTTTGTTCATACAAAGAGAAAAGGGGACTTGAAACCCATTTAAAACAAGTATTGGGTACACCTTCGAAATAGAAAAAGTGGGCTACTAATACCGCAGCCCACGAAAAAATCAACGTCTCGTCTTTAGACCTCCTCATTCGTTATCTCATAATCAATTTCATCTTTATTGGTAAACCATCCAATTCAAATAACGGGTACATTACTTGAAGATCCAGCTGCCAATTTGGGCAGCTTTTCTTATTGCGCTAAAGGGGAGGTTAGTTGAACAACGTGGTGAATTTCTAATAAGAATAAATTTAAACCTTAAAGCGGAACAATGTCAGGAGGATAGAATATGAAAGAATCTCTTTACGACCAAATGAATAAATGGGATAAAGATGATGACTTTTTTGTTCAATTGGTTAAAAAAATCAGACCAACATACATAGCTGATTTAGGCTGTGGAACTGGAAGAATAGCCTTGTATTTAGGGGAAGAAGGTTATGAAATATTGGGGATTGATCCAGATCCTAATGCGATAGAAACTGCTAAACAAAAAGATAAAAAACTATTAGTTGAATGGAAGATAGGAACTTCAGAAGAATTAATGGATGCATCTTTTGATTTAGTTATGATGACATCCAACGTAGCACAAGTTTTTTTAAAAGATATTGATTGGAATAAAACATTATTAGATATTTATAATTCATTAAATAATGGCGGATATTTAATATTTGATACAAGAAATCCTCTTCAGCGTGCTTGGGAACAATGGACAAAAGAGAAAACAAAAAAGTTTATTCAAGATCCGATAACAGGAAATCCGATGATGGTTTGGCATGAGTTTTTGGAAATAAACGAATCTGTGGTCAAATATAAAACAGTCTATCAAAATGAGAATTTACAAAATAATGTTGAAGAGAGTGCTTTGATTTTTAGAACAAAAGAACAAATTGGAAATGATTTGACCAAAGCAGGATTTATTGATATTAAAGTTTATGGAGATTGGGGATTTGATGAAGCGATTGAAAATGTGAATTCTTTTATATTTACAGCCAAAAAGAGATAATGAAAAATGAAAACTATCCTAAAACTGAAACTGATACATTAAGAGAACATAGATTTATGTGCTGTCAATCAAATTGGAACTAAAAGGGGTGCTAAGGGGGAATAGAAATGGTTAAAATGGTGGTTTTACTTTGTGGAATAGTTTTTATTCTAACAATTTATACCGCGATTTCACACAATTTCAAGGTTATTCCGTGTTCTCAATTTTTTTCGGGGTGCATGCTTTTTGTATTAGGAGTAGCATATAAAAGAGAAAAGGAATGGGAAATTTATTCTTTATTGCAGCTGGATTTACGCTTATAGCTGACATTATAACCAACCTTCTTTAACAATAGTGAAAATCCAAGAAACAAGTAAAGTTCCTGCATGTTGCAAAGTACAGCAAAATTACATATTCACAAAAAAAGTAACACTAAAGACTTGGTCCTTTGTGTTACTTTTTGTACTCGATATATCCAAATCTCAAAGCGGAGTCTTTTTGTTTTTTCGTTCGGGTCAGCGGTGGGAAGGCCAGGATCCTTGCATTTTTCTGATTTGAATAATTTGGCCTGTATGGTAAGCGTCATGAAGCATTATGTCCAGTAACTTTCCCTCAAGGGAATTTTGGTCAAGCTCTTCGACGGAAGTTTTACTCAGTATCTGTCTTAAACTGCGTTGTACGTTTTCGGCACGTTCAACGACTTTCTTCCATTCCTTATCGTCATTTGATTGTTCGGTGAGATAGAAGGTTTCATTACCGTCGAGATTATGTGTCCATTCACGGCCTTCCATGTTTGCTGCAAGTCTCTCTTTGTAATAAATGAGATGATTAACGTTCTCCCAAATTGTTTTAGTTGCCTCTCCAGTTGGTCGCCAGTTAGCCTGTTCTGCCGTGATTCCTTCTAATGCATGCTTGAACGGTGCATACCAACTCTCCTTGTCGAAGGTTGTATCCAGCACGTTTAGGAGCAAGCCAATTCGATTCAAAGTCATCTCCTCCTCGAATATATAATCTAAATTTATTGTTACATGGGAAGTGTATCATTACATAAAAGAATTTGGCAATATTTTCATGGGGGAGAGGCGATTTAGCTGCGGGG
This sequence comes from Fictibacillus sp. WQ 8-8, assembly GCF_024494405.1. Classification (NCBI taxonomy): domain Bacteria; kingdom Bacillati; phylum Bacillota; class Bacilli; order Caryophanales; family Fictibacillaceae; genus Fictibacillus; species Fictibacillus sp. WQ 8-8. The sequence goes on along the minus strand of NZ_JAMXKG010000001.1, from coordinate 648,138 downwards.
GTCTTTTCTCTTATCGATGTAAATTAACAGGTTTTACATTCCAATCTGTCTGTTGCTGTCGAATGATAAATGGTATAGTTTTAAAAAAGAAGCTCTGTTAGTCAATGTTGTTGTTTTCTAGTGGGGTGTGATTGAAACGCCTTGTGAAAAGCAGAAGGGTATAAGCAAGCTTACTCTCTTCTGCTTTTCAGGCGCTTCATTTGTTTCACAAAACAGCCGGATAAAAAACTTGAGGGCCTCTTTCAATCATCAGTATGCGATGCCCACTTGGAAAGAAAATCAACAATATGCTTTAGCAAAGCCAAAAAAGAAAGCGGTTTCAGGTAGTATCAAAGCTTGTGAGTGTTGACGGAGTCAATAAACCGAGTGTCTAACACTGGCACATCGTGAGGAGGATTTAACAATGTCTCAATCTATTGATCGCGCAAAGACGCGGCGCATTACGGGAAACATCTTCAAGGGTTCGGTTGGAAATCTGATCGAATGGTACGACTGGTACGTCTATTCTGCTTTTGCCGTGTATTTCTCTGCAAATTTCTTCCCTAAGGGAGACCCGACCAGCCAACTGCTCAACACTGCGGCGATCTTCGCCGTCGGATTCCTGATGCGGCCGATTGGGAGTTTGCTGATGGGCCGCTACGCCGATCGACATGGCCGGCGTGCAGCGCTGACGCTTTCCATCACCATCATGGCCGGTGGGTCTCTGATCATTGCCTGTACCCCAGGTTATAGTACTATTGGTATACTAGCACCTATTATTCTGATTCTCGCCCGCCTGCTCCAAGGGTTGTCGTTAGGTGGAGAGTATGGAACCTCGGCAACGTATCTGTCCGAGATGGCCAGCTCCGGTCGTCGCGGCTTCTACTCGAGCTTCCAGTACGTGACACTTGTTGCCGGACAGTTAGTGGCTCTGGGTGTTCAGATCATCCTCCAGCAAGTGCTCAGCGAATCCGATATGATGTCCTGGGGCTGGCGTATTCCGTTCGTCATTGGAGCAATGGGAGCATTGGCTGTATTGTGGCTGCGCCGCACGATGGACGAATCGGAGCAGTTCGAAAAAATGGGTTCTGAAAACCGGGCGAACGCAGGGACCGTTAAGGCTTTAATGAAACACCCCAAGGCGGTGCTGACAGTGGTAGGACTAACGCTCGGCGGAACCGTAGCCTTCTATACCTACACGACGTATTTACAGAAATTCATGGTGAATACTGTGGGCCTCCAAAAGGAGGTCGTCAGCTGGATCAACTTTATTGCTCTGCTGGTATTCGTCGTGCTTCAACCGCTCGCCGGCATGCTGTCTGACCGTATAGGACGGCGCCCTCTATTGATCAGTTTCGGTATCCTTGGTACATTGCTGACTGTGCCGCTGTTTATGATCATGGAGCAGATGAAGAACCCTATTGTTGCTTTCTTGCTCATGATGGTGGGTCTCATCATTGTCACCGGTTACACTTCCATCAATGCGATCGTGAAAGCCGAGTTATTCCCGACAGAAATCCGTGCCCTTGGCGTGGGTTTCCCCTACGCACTCACTGTCGCTGTGTTCGGCGGGACGGCGGAGTTCATCGCGTTATGGCTGAAGAGCATTGGAGCCGAGTCGCTCTTCTACTTCTACGTAGCTGCTTGCATTGCCGTAAGCTTCATCACCTACTGGCGTATGGGTGAGTCTTCGAAGGTCTCTCACATCGAAGCCGAGCTGGTCGGTGAAAATGACCAGCTGTCCGTGAAGGGCAGATCACAGCACTCTTAAGTATCATGAGTACAATGGAAAAGCATAATTAGGTGCAATACTTTAAGACCCAGCTGCCTTTTTAGGTGGCTTTTTTTATTGAGCTATCGGGCAGATTAGCTCAATAAAAAAACGCTATATATATTGTTAATCAAAGTGAATTTTTTTTGGCAGGGAGGGGAATAGTAATGGCTTGGTAGATGCCTGATGTATGGGTACCTGCTCGTAGGCTTTCTTCTTTACCAGGCAGTATAGTAAATTAGAGATTAAAAGATAGAGGAGCAAAAAAGCTTCTCTATTTTTATTGGATTTCTATTGGTTGCGCTTTCATAAAAAGAATATTCTAAATTTACAATAAATTTGTTGACGTGGCATTTTGAAGCTGTTAATCTTAGTTTTAAAATCTAACACGAAAGTCGATGACGAGAACAGTAGGATAATATTTTTGTTCCAAAGAGAGTCGGATGTGGTGAGAGCCGATGAACAAACATTATCTGAAAATCATCTCTGAGATACAAAGCTGAAATGAGAGTAAGCTTTGTCGGGTAGTCCGTTAACAAGTCTTTTTGACTAAAGTGCCGGAGTTTTTTGCTTCGGAACTAGGGTGGTAACGCGAGCTGACTCGTCCCTATTATGGGAGGAGTTTTTTTATTGGAGTAAAAAAATGAGATTTTTTTTATTGAAAAGGCTCTTTTCTAAAAGATTGTTGCTTTGGGAACATTTTTGTAATGAACTTCATCAACCACTCCCAAGAGCAGCAAAGGTTACGAAAACAGCCATTTTAAAAAAATGATTATAGGAAGGAAGAGGAACATGGAACAGGTACAGCAACAGCAAAAAACGGTGCTCGTCGAAGACATCATGATCGCCAATCAACGAATCAAAGATGTGGTCCTCCATACGCCGCTGCAGTTTAATCCGCTTTTGTCCGCGCAGTATGACTGTAAACTCTATTTGAAACGGGAGGACTTGCAGGTCGTCCGTTCCTTTAAGATCCGCGGTGCGTACAATCGGATCAAAAAGCTGAGCCAGCAGGAACTTGAGAACGGCATCACGTGTGCGAGTGCAGGAAACCACGCACAAGGTGTCGCTTATTCCTGTCATCTGCTGAAAAGCAAAGGGAAGATCTTTATGCCTACGACAACACCAAAGCAAAAAGTGAATCAGGTGAAGTTTTTTGGCGGAGAACATGTGGAGATCGTTTTAGTCGGGGATACATTTGATGATGCGTATGAAGAAGCGATCGTTTGCAGCCAAGCCGAAAATCGGACGTTCATCCATCCATATGATAATGAGGATGTGATCGCGGGTCAAGGCACTGTGGCAGTGGAGGTTTTAAACGACTGCGACGAGAACATTGATTATGTGTTTGTTCCGATCGGAGGCGGAGGACTTGCTGCCGGAATCGGAACGTATTTGAAGAGTGTTTCTCCGCAAACGAAGGTGATCGGTGCTGAACCAGCGGGTGCACCGGCGATGAATGAATGCATGCTTCAGGGAAAACATGTATGTCTCGACCGCATCGACCCGTTCGTCGACGGCGCGGCTGTAAAAAATGTCGGGGCGATCACGTACCAGATCTGTCAGGAGATTCTGGATGACATTGTTGTTGTACCAGAAGGAAAAGTATGTTCCACGCTGCTGGCGCTGTACAATCAAAACGCGATTGTCGCTGAACCGACCGGCTCTCTTTCTCTCGCTGCTCTTGATGAGTATGCCGATCAAATTAAGGGAAAAACAGTAGTATGTATCGTGAGCGGCGGCAACAATGATATTGGCCGTATGCAGGAGATCAAGGAACGTTCCATGATCTACGAGGGTTTGCAGCATTATTTCATCGTTCATTTTCCTCAGCGTGCCGGTGCGCTTCGTGAGTTTTTGGATGAAGTGCTCGGACCGGAAGATGACATCAACAGGTTTGAATATACGAAGAAAAATAACAAAGAAACCGGGCCGGTGCTGGTCGGCATCGAGTTGAAGCATAAAGAGGATTATCCGGAGCTGATCCAGCGCATGAACCGAAAGGGCTTTGCGTATCAGGAAGTGAATAAAGACAAGACACTGTTTCAGCTGTTGATTTAATGGTAAAGACGATGTGCGAGTGGGCACGTCGTTTTTTTTCGAGTTGCCTCAGCAACCCCTTTAGCAATAGGCCACAAATAACATAATTAAGTTAAAATTCAATACTGTTTTTTTAAGAAGATGTTCTATTATACAAAGAGGACAGCGAGAAATTGTTATCTGTCATAAAATATTTATGTGCTTGTCTTAAAAGAATGCTCAATTCAGAAGTTAAACGTTCAGAAGGGTATGCGCATACCGACAGTGTATTTTTCTGTAAGACAAATTCATCTGCGATTGTTTCAAAATCGTTGAGCAACTCAGCATCCGGTTCAGAGGTATACCATTCAACATGTGCCCAAGTCCGAATAGGTAAATTGCGATTCTTTAAAGCGGATAAATCACTTTCAAAGTGGTTCACTATTGTAGTTGTATTAAAATCTCCGTTTGAAAGGTAATAATCAAAATTATTAACCATTCGCACATATGTTAGTTTTTCTTTGGTTAATAACACGTTAAGCTTCTCTTTTAATTTGGGAAGAACTTTCATGTTTTCAATAACTAGAATAATTTGATGATTCTCTAAGCCAGAGAGTATATAAGATATTAAATTTTCTAGATAAGTATCTTCGTCATTAAAACTATAAAAAATATGTCCTTCGGTAATTTTTTCATCTGAATAGTTCATAAGTCACCTCTAAGTTTAAACTTATCAAACATTATATCAAAGGTACATAAATTCGAACTGTTTCAAGAACGAGAAGCATCCATAACGGCCAGCAGTGATTTGCAATACTTGTGCCGATCAGTCAGACCGTTGATATTCTTTAATTCAAGAAGAAAAGCGATTCTGATTAAAGAATCGCGACCAGTAGTTAAAGAAATAATATTACCACTGTACAGATTTCTCTTGATTGGCCTAAATAAATGGGACGTAGTCACTTTCCGTAAAAGCTGCCATGTTTAATTACGAACGAAAAGCAGAATATTTGAACTTTCAAAAACGACCCGAAAGTTATTTCTTAAAAGACAACTTTCAGCATGTACTACATCTTCCCCTATTTTTAGAAACTCCTTACATCGGCCTGCACTGCCGATGATGGCAAAATCAGAAATTCGAAATCGTCTCGTTCTTGGAACGCTTTCAAACACAATAAGGACTACATCATTTGTTCGAGGTGACAATAGCTTACCTCCTTATAGTTGATACATTATAGGATGCGGTGATCTGACGAACCGCAATGGACAAACATGGAGTATTATCAATTATATTATAGTGATTAGTCTGATTCGCTTCCTATGGCCAGACTGTTGATGAGTCACTAGTACAATCAATCAGCTTTAGGACTCACCTGCTGGACCTAAAGAAATTAAAAAAGGAGAAGGGCATATCCCTTCTCCTAAGAATTTTTTATTTGTACACAGACCTGGGTATGTCTACTGTTGGAGTTCCTGCTGCATAAGGGGCAACAGAATACTCCCCGAATTTTAAGGTAATGCCGTTAAAGTTAAAATAAAACTGGGCATCACGTTTTATGTTCACATCACTTTGGCTGGTTACATAAAAAATATCTTTATGCTTTTTCATATAGTTATACGCATATTTTTGTACGGCCTTGTATTTCGCATCACTTGTAAGAATGTTGTTCAGTTTCAATTCTTTGCCGTCGCTGATCGTAAAGTTATACCCTTCGAGGGATGACATTCCGTGTGCACCGCCGGTATATTCATAGTCTTGAAAAAGGATACTCAGCTGCTTGCCATCATTGTATTTTACGGAATAACTGGATGAGTAATCATAATCACAGGAAAAAGGATATTCCTTGCACATTTTATCTCCCTGAATTTCCTTTTCATCTTTCAGCAATTGTAAATATTCATTATACGATTCTTTCGCATGGCTCAGCAGAGCGGCGTTGATTTTATCCTGAGCTTTTTTGCTTTTTAGTCCCTTCACTTGAGGATAGGACACAGCCTTTGTATTTTTATACTGATGCTTACTGATCGTTACACCCGTGAAAAATTTAAGATACTTGGTAGAGACATAAGCCTTCTTGCTTTTGTAGCGGATTTCAGACCAGCCGGATTTGGTTTTTGAATAAACGGATACGGTGGCGCCGGATTTTAAAGAGCCGATGATTGTAGCTTTCTCACTTGGAGCATTTCTGACATTCAGCGATGTTTTAACATTTACAAAAGCTGTCAGTACGGATGCGGCCTTTGCTTCACTATTCACAAAAAATACGGAAGCAATCAAGGCAATAGCAATGGTAACCATGGTTAGGCGGAAAATTGATTTTTTCATAAAGACTCCTTTTCTTTTTTTGATTAATGATAGAATGCGAACTTTAGTCGGTCATTGATATGTTACATTTATGTTACAGTGATTACATTGAAATTACAACAGGTATTTTAGATTCATTTTCCAGAATAGCATGATCCATTATTACTCGGTCATTTGTCACAATAGAACACCTTAACGAAGGTTTCCTTAAGCAAACGTCAGGGTAGACCTCTTTTAGGGAAGCTTTACGCTCAAACCTTCGAATATTCCAACTAACACAAGGGATAATATGGAAGAGGGTTGAGGCAATAACTAAAAAGGAGACTACATAATGAAGAAAACCGTTGCTGATCTACTGGTCGATTCGTTGAGACATGCTGGAATTGAGCGGATCTACGGGATTGTGGGCGATTCACTGAACGCGGTGCTGGATTCCATCCGCCGTTCCGGAAAAATTGAATGGATCTCGGTCCGCCATGAAGAGGTAGCGGCCTTTGCTGCAGGTTCGGATGCGATTTTAAGCAATAGTATCGCCGTCTGTGCGGGAAGCAGCGGTCCAGGTAACCTGCATCTGATCAATGGATTGTACGACTGCCATCGAAATCGGATTCCGGTGCTGGCCATTGCGGCGCACATTCCAAGCAATGAGCTCGGCGGAGAATACTTTCAGCAGACCCGTCCGGAGATGCTGTTCAGGGATTGCAGCCATTATTGCGAGGTACTGACTCGTTCGGAGCAGATGCCGCGCATGGTTACGATGGCGATGCAGCATGCGATCGGCCGCAAAGGCGTTTCAGTGATTGTATTGCCGGGCGATGTGGCTTCTCTTCATGATGAACAGACTGTGCCGGAACAAGTCATACACGTGACAGAGCCAGTCATCCGTCCATCAGAAAACGAGCTGCAAAAGCTTGCTGATTACTTGAATAAAGGAAAGAAAGTAACGCTGTTGTGCGGAGCGGGGTGTGAAGGAGCACATACCGAGGTGATGGCTCTTTGTGATGCGCTCAAATCACCGATGGTCATCGCGCTTAGAGGGAAGGAGCATCTGGAGTACGACAATCCTTACTCTGTCGGACTGACGGGGCTCATCGGCTATTCGTCCGGTTATCATGCCATGATGGACTGCGATGTGCTGCTCATGCTCGGGACAGATTTCCCGTACCGCCAGTTCTTCCCGGAGAAAGCGGTTATTTTACAGGTTGATATCCGGGCCGAGCACCTTGGCCGCCGGGCTGCGTTAACGTATGGGCTATGCGGGGATGTGAAGCATACGGTGGAGTCGCTGCTTCCATTAATAAAAGTGAAGAAAAGCACGAGTCATCTGGACAAGCATGTGAAGGACTATGCGAAAGTACGGAAGGATTTGGACAAGCTGGCCACCGGGAAAAAAGGGAAGGCACCCATCCATCCGCAGTATTTAACAAAAGTGGTCAGTGACCTCGCAACTGAGGATGCGATCTTTACCTGTGATGTGGGAAGCCCAACCTTATGGGCGGCGCGTTATCTGGAGATGAACGGAAAACGCCGGCTGTTGGGATCGTTCAATCATGGCACGATGGCCAATGCGATGCCTCAAGCGATAGGGGCCCAGGTTTCAAAAAGAAATAAACAAGTCATTGCCCTTTCCGGGGATGGCGGGCTCTCGATGCTGATGGGTGATCTTTTGACCATCAAGCAGCATCAATTGCCGGTAAAAGTTGTCGTGTTCAACAATGAGGCACTTGCTTTTGTGGAGCTGGAAATGAAAGCGGCGGGATACTTGGAAACCGGTACGGGCCTTGGACAAACCAACTATGCCGCAATCGCCGAAGGCATGGGGATCCAGGGTATACGTGTTGAAGACCCGGGTGACCTGGAGGGTGCCGTTAAACAAGCGTTTAAACATAATGGCCCCGTGCTGCTTGATGTGGTCGTCAACCGTCAGGAATTAGCTCTGCCGCCAAAAATCGAGTTCGAACAGGCGCACGGATTTACGCTCTGGATGCTCAAAACCGTGCTCAACGGCAAGGGAGACGATCTGATCGATCTGGCGAAGACGAATCTATTTAGATAGCTTATATGAAAAGAAGTGACATGCGGTGTTAGCGCATGTCACTTTTTTTAATTTCATGAAAAAGATTCCCCATCAATAGAACAGGTAGAAATATCCAGAAATAGAGAGTGTAATCCAACGTTATTAATTATGTTGGAGTTGCAGTTTTCTGTCTTACTGTCCTTTTTCTTTATTATATTCAAACCTCGGCTTGATGCCAATTACAAAGCAGAAAAGCTTTACTATCAAATCAAAAAGCACCCGTTTGGATGAAGCAGATGGGTGCTTTGTTTGTTGGCTTTGTGGTGATACTCTTTTTTTGAAAATGACATGTTTTGCAAGTAAATCTTGTCGAATCGCAAGTAACGGAAGCATTTCCGCAAGTAATTGGTGTCGAACTGCAAGTAATGGATGAACTTTCGCAAGTAAACGATGTCGAACCGCAAGTAAAATTCCACCAGGGTATATCAATCACCGGGAAAGAGGGTCCTGAGAGGTCTTTTTTGAAGTTTGCTATAATAAAAGCAAAAACACAGAGGATTATCATGAAAAAACGAATAGGAATCACCGTGTCTGTACTTCTCGTTATCATTTTTATATTATTCGGCACCTATAAATTAATGAACGCCCGCAATTTCCAGTTGTTCGGCGGGCTGACAAGCCATGTTGAAACGAAGCAAAAAGCGGTCGCTGTCACGTTTGATGACGGTCCGACAAACAAGGTGGATAAGCTGTTGCCGGTACTGGAACGATACCACGCCAAAGGGACCTTTTTTCTGATTGGAAACGAACTTCGGAAGAACATGGAGGAAGGGAAGAAGCTTGCACAAGCTGGCCATCAGATCGGCAATCATACCTATTCCCATAAGCGGATGGTGTTCAAGTCGCCTTCCTTTATCAAGCAGGAACTGAAGAAAACGAATGCGCTGATCCGCCAGACGGGTTATGAAGGGACGATCGACTTCCGGCCGCCTAACGGTAAGAAGCTGATCGGACTGCCTTACTATACTAATAAATTGCACATGGATACGATCACGTGGAGCCTCGAACCAGATACGTACTATACGTCTGTTTCGGATAAGGTTCGTTATGTTACGAAAAATGTAAAACCGGGCTCGATCATTCTGTTCCATCCGATGTATGACAAAACCGGCAATGAGCTGGAGTCGATTGATAAAACACTGTCTGCTCTGAGCAAAAAAGGCTACAAGTTCGTGACGGTAAACGAACTTCAGAAATACGAGTAAAGAGCAATAAGGGGCTGTTCAAGAAGTCTGGTAGCTGTTGATCTCCGCTCCAGGCTGCTCGCTTTCCGCGGGGCGTGCGGTGAGCCTCTTGGCGCAAGCGCCTGCGGGAGTCTCACCTGTCACGCTAGTCCCGCAGGAGTCTCGCACCTTGCACTCCAATCAACTTTTCATTGAAGATTTTTCACGTCAAAGGAGCTGCCTGAAGGTCAATTTTCAACTTTCAGGACAGCCCTTTTCTATTTATTCAGTATTTTTATGGCAAGGTTTACTGTTTGGATTGGATAAGATGCGCTGTGCCTTCTCGATATTTGACACGTCCATATATAAGGTATTGTCTTCTCCGATATAAAAAGCATTAATGGTCACCCTGCACCACAGTAGATTATATACAGCGCTAAACTGGCCGGGTACGTCTGGTGTGAAAATAAACTGAATGACGGTTTTCTGCTTATAATATACACCAAGCTTTTTTAGTATCTTTTTCAAGGTGCGGAGATCATCGCTGTTTTCACCTTCATCATTTCCAATGACCAGCCTCACCGTATTCAGGAATGTCCGGTTTCCTGCCGCACGTGTCTGTTCAAAAGCCGTGATGTTTCCGCCTTTGTCAGCGAGTGCACTTAACATACAAGCAACGGTTTCGTCACTGGCGGCAAAAAGGAACTGTTCCCTCAATCGATAATTAAACATTTTGTTGTCCCCCCTAGGATGCTATAGTATATGCCAGCATTCAGAACTTGTCCTAGGACAGATCAACTAAAGAAAATCGGCCCCGGAGATGGGAGCCGATTTTTCAATTATGCTTGTAATTCAAACTGCTTGGAATACAGGTGCGCATACGCGCCACCGCGGGCAAGCAACGCCTCGTGTGTGCCTTCTTCCTCAATGCCATCCTCTGTTAAGACGATAATCCGCTCTGCATTGCGAATGGTGGAAAGGCGGTGGGCGATGACAATCGTTGTGCGCCCTTTTGCCAAGTATTCCAGTGAGTCTTTAATGATGCTCTCACTCTCGTTATCCAGTGCACTCGTTGCCTCATCCAAAATGAGAACGGGCGGGTTCTTTAAGAATACCCGAGCGATGCTTAGCCGCTGCTTTTGGCCTCCGGAAAGCATGACACCCCGCTGTCCGATTTCGGAGTGGTAGCCGTTGGGCAGACTCATGATAAAGTCATGGGCATTGGCATGTTTGGCTGCCGCCATAATTTCCTCATCACTCGCTTCTGGACTGCCGTAGCGGATATTATCCATCACGGTTCCCGCAAAGAGATATACATCCTGCTGAACGATACCGATCTGATTACGTAACGACTTCAGGTCAAGTTCCCGGACACTCCATCCGTCGAGCAGCACATCGCCGTCCGTCACATCATAAAAGCGGGGGATGAGCGAGCATAATGTCGTTTTTCCCGCGCCGGAGGGACCGACCAATGCAACATATTCTCCCGGACATACATGAAGCGACAGATTAACGAAGACAGGGTCCAGATGGCCTTCGTAACGGAAAGAAACGTGCTTGAACTCAATGTCGCCATGTACCTTTGTTAGTGTCAGGGCATCCGGCTTGCTTTCAATAGCCGGTTGTAAGTTCATGATTTCCATAAAGCGCTGGAAGCCGGTTATTCCTTCCTGTAACTGGGTACTCATATGGGTCAGCTTTTGAATCGGTTCGACCATATAACCGATATAGAGAAAAAACGTGATCAAATCCGCCAGATCCAGCGTGTGGTGGACGATACTGGCACTGCCGAAGACGATTACCGTGATCGTAATCAGCTGAATGAGCGTCTCAACGCCATCGTAATAGATGGCCTCAGCTTTGTACGTACTCTTTCGGCTTTCGAAGAACCGCTGATTTTCCTGGTTGAACTTCCTGACTTCTACATGTTCATTGGCAAACGATTTGACGACCCGGATTCCGGAAAGGCTATCCTCAACCTGTGCGTTCACGTCTGCGATCCGCTCTTTGTTTCTTTTAAATAACCGGTTAAGCTTTTTATTGAGAACCAAAGAAAAGATACCGATGACCGGCAAGAAACAGAAAACGGCGAGCGTTAATGGCGCATTGATCATAAACAGGATCACAAAGGCTCCAAGAAAACGGACGAGATACTTCATGTAGTCCTCAGGACCGTGATGGTACAGCTCGGAAAGCAGCAGCAGGTCGTTCGTTATGCGGGACATGAGCTGGCCTGTCTTTTCCTTATCGTAAAAGCTGAAGGAAAGCTTTTGCATATGCGCGAACAGCTCACTGCGCATATCACGTTCCATCCGGCCGCCGACTTCATGGCCCTTGTAGTCCACAAAGTAGTTTCCGATATTCTGAATGGCGGCTAAAAAGAGCATCAGCCCGCCGATCCAGTACACTTTACTCAGTGCAATGGACAAGTCTCCTTCGAGAACATCCTTCGTAATGTACCGAACGAGCAGCGGAAGAATCAGAGTCACAGCGGACGCGATAAAGGCACAAGCCAATACCGAAAGAAACAAACGTAAATACGGTCTGTAATAGGAGAGAAATTTTTTTATTGGAAAATGCATGATTTACCCCTTTGTGTTTTTAGCTAGGCACACATTAGGGGGCACGCCGTTTACATTTAAGAACGTGTTCCACCCTTATATGTTTGGAGTGTTTGAGTTCTCATGTTTTTCATTTGAATTCCTCCTTATTCTTAGTTGCCTTTATTGTAAGCGATTTCCTGAAAAAGTGAAATAGCTTGTCTGCCAGCTTGCAGTCATTTATTCTGAAAATATAGTCAATTTACATAAGGGGTGTGTTTGGTATGGAAATGAAAAATTTGAAAGATACGATGCTGGGAGCACTGGGAATTGAAATTGTGGAACTGTCCGACGACCAAGCGGTAGCCACCATGCCGGTGCACTCAGCGACCCATCAGCCGTTTGGTTTGCTGCACGGCGGGGCGTCTGTCGCACTGGCAGAAACGATCGCCAGTATCGGAACCTATCATTTTATCGATGAGGAAACGGAGATGGCAGTCGGAATGGAGATCAACGCCAACCATCTGCGAGGCAAGAGGGACGGGATCGTTACAGCTACAGCCACACCGTTGCATAAAGGCAGAACGTCCATGGTCTGGGACATCAGAATTACGGATGAGGAAGGGAAGCTTGTTTGTGTTTCCCGGTGTACGATGGCGATTATGAAGAAGAAATAGATATGATCAAAAAGAGGCTTCCTGGAAGTCTCTTTTTATTGATTTCAAGTTTAAAAAGTTGATAGAAAAATAATGATTGCATTTGTAAGGGTTTTCATTTAGAATTCTACTAAACCGGTTTACCAAACCGATTTAGTAATTTTTTAATACCCTTACAGCAAGCTCTTCTTGCCGTAATTAGAAAAAGAAAGGGGTATGAATTTGTCATTGAACTATGGAATCCTAACTTTAGGTGACGCAATGATCACCTTAAATCCAGCAAGCACTGGACCATTACGATTTGTTTCGACCTTTGAAAGAAAAGTAGGAGGGGCAGAACTGAACTTTGCCATCGGCTGTGCCAGACTGGATCTTCGTTCAAAATGGATCAGCCGGCTCGGAAAGGATGAGTTTGGAAGAGTTATTTATAACTTTGCCAAAGGTGAAGGGGTGGATGTGGATGATGTTGCCTTTGTGGAAGGGTATCCCACTTCTTTAAATGTAAAGGAAATCCGTGAAGATGGTTCAGGAAAAACCTTTTACTACCGCCATCAATCACCTGTTTTAACCCTTGAACCTGATGATATAAAGGAGGAAATGTTTGAAGACATTGATGTTGTTCACCTGACAGGTGTCTTTCTGGCGATTCACCAAAAAAATATGCATATTGTCCAAAAGGTGATCGCTATAGCCAAAGAAAAAGAATTACTGATTTCCTTTGATCCGAACATACGGTTAAAGCTGTGGAGCCTAGATGAAGCAAGAGCGGCGTATCAAACGCTATTTCCAGACATCGATATTTTGCTGACAGGCCGTGATGAGATCAAGAGCATTATCGGAAGTGATAAGGAAGAGGAATTAACCTCATTTGCTGAACGTTATTCCATCAGCCAGCTGGTCATTAAGGACGGAGCCCGTGGTTCGGCGCTTTATTCCAATCATCAATGGCTGCATCAGGAGGCATTCCCGGTAAATCCTGTCGATACAGTTGGGGCTGGGGACGGATTTGATGCCGGATATTTGTACGCTCTTCTTCATGGATTTGAACCGGAAAGACGACTGGAATTTGCCAATGCTGTGGGAGCTCTTGTCACCACGGTTTCCGGTGATAATGAAGGCTTGCCGCTATTGGAAGAAGTTTTTTCTTTTATCAACAAGGAAGCAGTGGTTGAACGCTAAATGACGAAAGGAGGAGAAAAGATGCTGCCAAAATACTCAGTTTTTCAGAAGCTGATGGAATCACAGGTCGTTGCAGTCATCCGCGGCAAAGATAGCCATGAAGCTGTACAAGTGTCTAAAGCGGCCATCGAGGGAGGAATTAGGGCTATTGAGCTTACCTATACGACCCCTCAAGTAGAAGAGGTATTTAAGGAACTAAGACAGTTGAATGTTCTATTGGGAGCAGGCTCTGTCATGGATTCAGAAACAGCTCGCCATGCCATTCTCTCGGGAGCTCAGTTTATTGTCAGTTCCCATTTCGTGAAAGAAATTGCAGCACTCTGTAACCGGTACAGTGTTCCATATCTGCCGGGCTGCATGAACATTGGAGATATGGCAAAAGCGCTTGAAGCTGGGTGTGACGTGCTAAAGCTGTTTCCGGCAAATGCTTTTGATCCTTCTTTTATCCGCTCGGTTAATGGTCCACTGCCGAATGTGCGCATCATGCCTACCGGTGGAATATCGCTGAACAATATGAATGAATGGCTCAATGCAGGAGCAGTTGCTGTCGGTGTTGGCAGCGATCTGACAAAAGCCTATCAGAAGGGCGGCTATGCAGAAGCTGTGTCGCTAAGCAGAAAGTATATCCATACATTAAATCAATTCTCGGAGGTGGCGGCGGATAGGTGAGACCCATCAAAATCCCCGATTGTAAAGCACTTTCAGGTGTCTTATAATGTTTGAATTGAATGAATAAGACAGGGATGATGACATGAAAAACATTACGATAGCTGATGTAGCCAAACATGCGGGAGTATCAAAAAGCACCGTATCTCAATTCTTAAATAACAGATTTGATTATATGAGTGAAAAAACAAAAAGAAAAATTGAAGCAACCATTGAAGAATTAAACTATCAGCCTAATATTGTAGCCCGAAGTTTAAAGCAAAAAGCAACGTTCACTGTCGGAGTAGTAGTTGCCAATATTCTTCACACCTTTTCCACGCAAATTATAAGGGCAATGGAAGATGCGTTTCACGAACAAGGCTATCAGATTATTGTGTGCAATGCAGACGACGAGCCGGAAAAAGAAAAGAAGTATATTGAGATGCTTCTGGCCAAGCAAGTGGATGGAATCATGATTTTCCCGACAGGCAGCAACCTCGATCTGTATGAACGAATGAAGCAAATGCAATTTCCGGTTGTTTTTGTGGACCGAACGATTAAGGATTTGAACATTGCCACGGTTATGCTCGATAACCATATGGCAGCAAAACTGGCTGTTGATCAATTGGTGAAAAATGACCGCAAGCGAATATCGCTGGTTACCACATCGATTATTCGCAGCATAACCCCGCGAATCGAACGCCTTGAGGGGTATAGGAATGCTTTGAATGCCCACGGCCTTCCGGTAAAAGAAGAGTATGTGAAGAGTGCAGCTGCCGATCAGCTGCCGGCAGTACTTGAGGAAATGTTTAACCTTCCTGCACCCCCGGACGCAATATTGGCCGGAAATGATATTGTCCTGAATGAAGTGCTGAGATTTATGAAGGGGCGGAACTTAAGCATCCCGGACGACGCAGCAGTGATTGGCATTGATGAAGTGCCGTTCGCAAGCTTTTTTACGCCTCCTATTACAACAGTAGCGCAGCCAGCGGTTGAAATGGCGGGAAAAGCCGTTGACCTGCTGCTGAGCCAGATCAAAAACAAAGACGAGCGGGATTTAGGGGTCTTTCGCTATAAGCCAAGTCTTATCGAAAGAGATTCAGACTGATCCCTCGGGTAAGGGGGAATATATGCAGAATGCCTTTATTACATTAAATTCCTTTCAGGCTGAAGAAGTCTTAGAGAAGGGACAGGGGCACTTCCTTCCGCTTATTGCTCAAGCAGGGGCCCACGGTGCGGAGATCAGAAGAGAACTTTTTACTGGCGATTCGTTCTCTTTGCAAGAACTTCGCACCCAATTGGAGGAGTATCATTTAACCTCCGTTTATTCGGCACCTGTTGAATTATTTAATGAGTCAGGATCGTTAAATAAAGAGGCGGTTGCATTGACTATTATGGAAGCGATTACAATTGGTGCCTCCATTGTGAAATTCTCACTCGGCCATTACAGCATGCAAACATCAAGGGTCATGGAGTTAAAAGTATGGCTTGCTTCATTAAAAATAGAGAATCTCGATTTGCAAATTACGATTGAAAATGATCAGACGGCACATGGCGGTTCCATTAAAAAAATCCACCATTTCCTTAAGGAATCAAAGACACTGCAGGTTCCTGTAAAAATGACATTTGATATTGGGAATTGGGCGTTTACAGGGGAAGACGTTTTGTCTGCCGCAAAATTACTATCTGAATATGTCGTCTATCTGCATTTTAAATACGTAGACCAACGGAATGATAGACTTGTAACCCTGCCATTGCCCAAGGATGATGCTTCCGAATGGAAGAACCTCATTCGGTATTTTTCAACTGATATTCCGAGAGCCATTGAGTTTCCTTTAACGGATGGTGATGAAGCGTTAAATTATACTTCTCTTCTTGCTGAAGCGTGAGGAACTTAACAAAAAATGACGATAAAGGAGTGTTTCCAATGATGAAGAATAGTGATCCATTAGCAAGTAGAAAGCGCTGGATGATCTTAATTCCAATCGCTTTTATTACCTATAGCTTAGCGTATCTTGATCGTGCGAACTATGGTTTTGGTGTTGCAGGTGGAATGGGTGAAGATTTGAATATTACGACCTCTGTTTCATCCCTCCTGGCTTCCTTATTCTTTTTAGGTTATTTCTTTTTTCAGATTCCCGGAGCGATCTATGCTGAAAAGAAAAGTGCAAAGAAGCTCGTCTTCTGGTCATTGATTCTTTGGGGAGGTCTTGCAACAGCTACCGGTTTTGCAACCCATGTCACCTGGCTTTATCCTATCCGTTTCTTTCTGGGGGTTGTTGAAAGCGCTGTTATGCCGGCGATGCTCGTCTTTTTAAGCGGCTGGTTCTTAAAGGCTGAGCGTTCTCGTGCCAACACATTTCTAATTTTAGGAAACCCGGTTACGGTTTTATGGATGTCTATTTTATCCGGTTATTTGTTAAAAGCGTTCGATTGGCGTACAATGTTTATTTTTGAAGGGGCTCCTGCCATTCTATGGGCGTTTATCTGGTGGAAACTTGTGAATGACCGTCCTAAGGAAGCGAAATGGCTGACGGCTGAGCAGAAAAAGAACTTGGAAACTGAGCTTCAAAAAGAACAAACAGGGATGAAACCTGTGAAAAATTACCGTGAAGCCTTTAAAACAAAGAAAGTCATTTATCTTTCTCTCCAATATTTCTTCTGGAGCATTGGTGTTTATGGTTTTGTGATGTGGCTTCCTTCCATTATTTCAAAAGCGTCCAAAATGGACATCGTGGCCACAGGCTGGCTTTCAGCTGCCCCTTATGTTCTTGCGGTAATTGGAATGCTGCTCGTTTCCTATTACTCTGATAAAACCCTCAATCGTAAAAGCTTTGTATGGGTTTCACTGCTGATCGGTGCCCTCGCATTTTATGGTTCCTATGCAGTAGGCACGTCAAACTTCTGGGTATCGTTTGGTCTCTTAGTGATCGCTGGCGGGGCAATGTATGCACCATATGGGCCGTTCTTTGCCATCATTCCAGAGATTCTGCCGCGAAACGTTGCAGGAGGAGCCATGGCCTTGATCAATAGCATGGGTGCTTTAGGATCATTTGTAGGCAGTTATTTTGTAGGCTACCTGAACGGAGCGACGGGCGGACCAAGCGCATCCTATATCTTTATGGCAGGTTCCCTTGTGCTATCGGTCATCTTTACGTTGCTTGTGAAAATCAACAATGAGCATAGCGTTCAAAAAATGGAGGCTCAGTCCCTGTGAATATTCAACTTGCTCTGGATCGGTTATCGATTGAAGAAGCTTTGTCCATAGCTGAAAAAGTGGAGCCGTATATCGACTGGATTGAGGTAGGCACTTCGTTGATTAAAGAATTCGGTATGGAAAGTGTACGGAGTTTAAAGGAAGCTTTTCCTCATAAAACGATCGTGGCAGACAGTAAGACGTTTGATAATGCCGTTTATGAATTTGAGCTTTGTTTTGCAGCAGGTGCCGATGTGGCAACGGTGCTCGGAACAGCCCCTCTTGTCTCTATTGAAGCCTGTATGGAGACCGCTAAAAAGCATGGCAAACAGGTCATGATTGATCTGCTTAACACATCAGAGGAACAAGTAAAGATGTGCAGTCAATTGGAGGATGCTATCCTTTGTACACATGTAAGTAAAGATCAGCAGGAAAGCGGAGAAGATCATGGCCGGTTGCATGTCCCGTCTTTTTCTGGCCAGCAAGTAAATACAGCGGTCGCCGGCGGGATTTCGATTGATTCCTTTTCTGACACAGCAAAATATGATCCTCACGTTGTCATTATCGGGTCTGGCATCACAAAGGCTGAGGATCCAGCGCTTGCTGCTAAAACCTTTTATGAGATGGCAAAACAGCATAAGGAGAATGCTCATGAATGATTTGAACAGCATATTGCTTGAGATACAAGGTGTGTTGAACCAGGTTGAGCCCAATCTCGTAGAGTCTGTTTCGGAGCAGATAGGATTGGGTGAACGTATTTTTGTAACAGGTGAGGGCAGATCAGGATTTATGGCGAAATCTTTCGCTATGAGATTAATGCATTTAGGCGCATCCGTTTTCGTGGTGGGGGAGACGATTACTCCGGCTTTGGAATCGGGTGATGTGGTTGTAGCAGTGTCCGGATCAGGAACAACCAAAAGTGTTGTGAATACGGCTGAAAAGGCAAGAGAGCTTGGATGCCCGGTCATTGCCATTACAACAAAAACGGATTCTGAATTAGCTGGGCATGCAACCCTTGTGGCGTACCTTCCTGCAGCTACAAAGTACAGAGGAGATAACGAAGCAGCAAGCATTCAGCCTTTGGGTTCTCTTTTCGATCAATGTGTACACGTTTTTTGCGACGCGGTTTGCTTGAGCTATGGAGCAAGGCAAACAGAAGATAATGAATCGGCTTTTATGCGTCATAGTAATTTGGAATAGTGCTGATTAAAACTAAATCGATTTAGTGAGTGTTTTGAACCTCGAAGTCTTGGTGACTTCGGGGTTCTTTTTTGTAAGGAGGGATTATTGCTTGTGCGGAGAAGTCTGAATTTTCAGACCGGAACAATTAATTGCCAGTTAGGCTCAATTATTTTGAATTAGAATCAATTAATTCTCCGTTAGACTCAATTATTTCAATTTCGGCTCAATTCCGTCCTCAAGCCACTCCAGATTCAGCTGAAATTTTCCAAAAAAACTGTATAGGACAAATTTGGTGCCGGGGAGACTGAAAATAAAGGAGGCGATGTTAATGAACACATTCGAAGTCATCTCGTTAATGCTTAGTTTTGGAATGTTTGTTATCGCTGTTCTCGATTTTCATAACCATGATAAGAAGTCCTAGTATGCTGCGGCGGAGAAACATAAAGGTAAAATAAAGATAGAAGCCGATTCTATGATAGAGTTGGCTTCTTTGGTTACGCTTTTCTCAATAACCGTTTTATAGAATCCTGAATATGGCTGGAAACAGCATTTTCTGCTCTTAAAACATCTCGCGTTCGAATGGCTTCGATAATCTCCAAATGTTCAGAAGGGGCCTCCCTTTGATCAACCTCACCTCTTACATAATAAAAACGGCCGATATGAAGATGACAATGCATTCCTTCGTATGCCTTGCACAGAAAATTGTTTCCGCCGGCTTCCATTAAGGCAATATGAAATTGTTGATCTAAATGCGTGAAGTCGAGTATTTTTTTATTGGGTATGTCCGAATGGATTGAAAACATTTGTTCAGTGAGCCTGGTCATTTCTTCCGCTACAGACAGATTATTGGTTCGGATAATGTTTTGGATGGCATGAGTCTCCATCAAAACACGTGCTTCTAACATCTTGGACATGTTGTCGTTATCTAGGATATCACTGACCCGATACCCTTTATTTGGTTCTAAAACGACTAATTTCTCGGAATGAAGGCGAGACAAGGCTTCTCTTAAAGGTATGGCGCTAATACTGATTTCCCGAGTTAAATTTCTAATGTTTATTTTTTCTCCAGGAGATAAACTCCAATCGAAAATTCTCTCTTTTAACAAATTATAGACATATTCCGTTGTCTCTCCTCGTTCTTTCTCTCTTATCATTGAAAGTCTCCTATCTTACTACATTTTCATTATATCAAGATTACCATTTTGTAATGTGTCACAGCAAAGTAATATAATATCTCATTAAAATTATATATTATTTTTTTGGCTAATTTCATTCAAGGGAATAAAAAATAATTTAGAAATATAATACTGCATTTTTGTAAAACTTGATTAAATCAGGATTTTTAATAGTCTAACTTAATTTATACTATTTTTTCTTATTTTGAATATTTACACAATAATATATTATGTGATATATTCTTAAAAAATAATATATTATTTAGAATGAAATCATCTTCAGTAAGAAAAAGAAATGAACATGTGATTTATTGTCCTGATGGAGCAACAGATTGATGGTAATTAAATTACATGTTATTTGAAAGCGCTTTATTTTTAAAATACGTCTTCTAGGAGGAATGGAAGTGAGAACAACAATAAATACATCAAGCGCATTTTTTGGACATTTTATAAATGGAGAATGGATTACTGATCAAAATACAATCCCTGTAGTTAACAAATATACGTATGAAGAGATTTCACGGATCGGCAGTGCATCCAGGAAGACAGTTACTGAAGCTGTTACTAATGCATTACATACTTTTCAGACAAAGAAACTGGATTCCAATCAAAGATATGAGATTTTAATGCGGGCTGCAGAAATAGTAAGAGAGAGAAAAGAAGAACTGGCTATGATTCTTGTAAGTGAAGTAGGTAAAGTATTAAAAGATGCCCGGGGGGAAATCGATAGAGGAATTCAAACGCTGATTACTTCTGCTGAAGAAGCTAAACGGATTGCTGGCAAAGGTGTGCCTTTAGGGCAGCCGGGAAATGAAAATAAAATGGCGTATACGATACGTGTTCCAGTAGGGGTTATTGGTGCTATAACACCGTTTAACTTTCCATTTAATCTAACTTTACATAAAGTTGCACCAGCGATTGCCGCAGGAAACACAGTAGTTTTAAAACCGGCTGAAGTAACTCCCCTTATTGTGTGCAAGATTACAGAAATACTAACAGAAGCTGGATTACCTGCAGGGTTTCTGAATGTTGTCAACGGACGTGGCCAAGAAACGGGCCAATATCTTTTAGAAGATGAGCGCATCGCAATGTATACATTTACAGGCAGTGCAGCCGTTGGGCGTCAAATTAAAAGTAAGACGGGAATCCGAAAGGTTACATTGGAGTTAGGTAACAATTCACCCAATATTATTCACAAAGATGTATCTGATATCGACAGAGCTGCAGATTTATGTATTACGAGGGGTTTTTCAAATGCAGGACAGGCCTGTATTTCCGTACAACGCGTCTATGTCCTATCGTGACATTTATCATTCATTTGTAGCAAAAGCTATAAAAGTTGCCGAGTCTTTGAAGATTGGGGATCCTGCCGATTCTGCGACCGATATAGGGCCGATGATATCAGAAAAAGAAGCAAGAAGAGCAGAAGAATGGATTCAGGAAGCCGTTCATCAGGGGGCAAAAGTGATATACGGCGGGGAAAGGCAAGGGGCTATTCTTAAACCAACCATTTTAGTAGATGTCACTGAAAAGATGAAGGTGGTATGTGAAGAGGTTTTTGCACCTGTCATAAGCATTATTCCTTTTGACCAAATTGAAAAGGCATTCGAACAAGCGAATCATTCGGCATTTGGCTTGCAGGCCGGTCTGTTTACATCCGATCTCCATTTAGCGATGCGAGCCACAAGGGAGCTCCATTTTGGCGGGGTCATTATCAATGATGTGTCTACATATCGCGCTGATGTTATGCCCTATGGTGGTGTAAAGGACAGTGGAATTGGTAAAGAAGGTCCTCATTTTGCTATTCAGGAAATGACAGATGAAAAGCTTGTTGTGATCAATTTGTAAGGAGGGGTGAAAGGTATGAGAACTACATGGGATTTTTATTCTACAGAGAGAATTGTATTTGGGAATGGGGCAATTCAGCAACTGGGTGAAATTCTTCAAAGGCTTGGAGCAAAAAATGTTCTGCTTATTTCTGATCCTGGAATTAAACAGGCCGGCATTGTTGATAAAGTTTTAGCTCTTTTAGAGCAGGCCAACTACCATGCTGTTGTTTATGATCAAGTTATACCAGAACCCCCAATAGATTCAGCCTTGGAGTGCTATGAGTTTGCCAAGTCACAAAATACCGATGCCGTTATTGGGTTGGGGGGAGGCAGCAGCATAGATATGGCAAAGATTGTTGCCCTTCTGGTCGCGCATGGAGGACATCCGCTTGATTATTATGGAGGGGAAAATCAGGTTCCAGGACCAATTGCTCCTTTAGTAGCAATTCCAACGACAGCCGGAACCGGTTCTGAGGTCACATCGGTTTCAGTATTGACTGATGTTAAGAACAATCTAAAAGTGGGAATTTCGGATAATTATCTTCGGCCCACTGTTGCGTTGCTTGATCCCGAGTTAACCATTGGCCTTCCTTCATACGTAACAGCTTGCTCAGGAATAGATGCCTTATCCCATGCCATTGAGGCATACACAGCTAACCATTTTCATTTATCCAAGCAGAAGGCCGTATTTTGTTTCAAGGTTCAATTCCCATTAGTGATGCTCTTGCTTACAGGGCAATTGAATTAATTTCCAAGAATCTTCCGCTCGCGGTACAGCAAGGGACAAATCTTGAAGCACGCTCAAATATGTTATTGGGCAGTCTGCTTGCTGGAATGGCTTTCTCAAATGCTGGAACTGCGGCAGCCCATGCGTTAGCTTATCCCATTGGGGGACTTGTAAAATCCCCACATGGAGAAGTGACAGGGCTCCTGCTGCCATATGTAATGGAATTTAATACGGCAGTAGAAACAGAAAAAATGGTGAAAATTTTAAAAGCTTTTGACATCAACCCTGATGGTTTATCCAGAAAGGAAGCGGCATTGGCTGCTTCAAAAGCTGTCTTTAACTTACTTGAGACGATTGGATTGCCTACACACCTTTCAGATATAGGAATAAAAGAAGAAGATGTTTCCGAAATTGCGGAGAAAACTTTGCAGATTGACCGTTTGGTCCGAAATAATCCGAGGGTCCCCACTCTCCATGGTTTGGAAGAATTGCTTCGAAAAGCCTTATAAAAGATCAAAGTGGCATTTGATTTAAGAAAGTGAAACAGAAAGGGGTTCAAACATTGTCGTTTACTTATTTTATGCCTACCCGAGTGGAATGCGGAAACGGTATGTCTAAAAAGACAGGAGAATTAGTTAATGAACTGGATGTTTCCAGGGTTTTAATTGTAACTGATAAAGGGGTAAGGTCAGCGAATCTGTTAGAAGGAATCATGAAGTCGCTCCATGCAGTTAATTTGGTATATGAAATCTATGATGAGGTAGAGCCGAACCCATCCGCTGACACTATTCGAAGAGGTACCGAGGTTCTTAGGCGAAGAAATTGTGATGCAGTACTTGGTGTCGGTGGCGGAAGCAGTATTGATACCGCAAAGGCAATAGCAGTAATGGCTGTGAATCCCGGTGATATCCTTGATTATGAGGGTGTGGGCATGATTAAGATTCCCCCACTGCCAATTATTGCGATCCCTACTACAGCAGGAACCGGCAGTGAAGCCACAAATTCGTCAGTAGTGACCAACAAAGAAACTTCCTTTAAGCTGGGTGTGCTAAGTTCCTATTTATTTTCAGATCTAGCGATACTTGATCCAGCTCTTACCCTCCAGCTGCCACAGGAAATTACAGCCTCGACCGGAATGGATGCTTTAACGCATGCCATTGAGTCTTATACATCTAAAACTGCTAATCCGGTTAGCCAGGGATATGCTATACAAGCTATTAAAATGATTGGTGAGCATTTGCCAAAGGCGTATTTTAGGGGAACGGATATTGAAAGCAGGGAAAAGATGCTTGTTGCTGCAATGCTTGCTGGAGTTGCGTTTTCCCAATCACGTCTGGGAAATGTGCATGCCATATCGCATACGCTGGGTGGCACGTTTGATATTCCTCATGGCATTGCAAATGCAGCATTACTGCCTTTTGTGATGAAATTTAACTTGCCGGCATGTGCTGCGCAATATAAAGATATTGCCATTGCTTTAGGTAGAGAAGTCAATGGTCTTCCTGAGATGGAGGCTGCCAAAGAGGCGATTGAAACGGTTATCAGAATGAATGAGTCAATGAATATCCCCCTCAATATAAAGGACTTGGGCGTTTCGTTACAATTAATGGAAAAGCTTGTGGAAGACTCAATGAGAAGCGGGAATGTACATGTGAATCCAAGGCTTACAAGGCCTGCTGATATTCAGGCGATCATTGAAAAGGCTTATCATGGTGATCTGGAAGACAGCTATAACGAACACAATAAAATGAGCGTACTTTGACTTAGTTTTTGGAAGCGTATTCAACTTATAAATGAAAAATAAGAGGTGAGCGTATGAAGAAAACGAATGGAAGATGGCTGGTAGTTGTCCTTCTTTTCATTGCTACAACAGTGAACTATATGGACCGGGCCATTCTGGGAATTGCAGGGCCTTCGATGATGAAAGATCTTTCTCTTTCAACCGTTCAATTTGGCATCTTAGGATCCGCATTTTTTTGGTCGTATGCTTTAATGCAAATTCCAGTGGGGATGATTGTAGACAAATTAGGGGCACGAGTAACGTATTCAATTGCTATTGTTTGGTGGTCTTTATGTACGGTATTCACGGGACTGGGCCGGTCTATCGGTACATTGATCGGAATCCGTGTCCTGATGGGAATTGGAGAAGCACCTGCATTTCCAACAAATACTAGAGTAATCTCTGATTGGCTGCCTGCGAATGAACGGGGGGTTGCAAACGGAATATTTAACTCAGGAACAGCAATTGGAATTGGAATTACAACTCCGGTACTGGCATGGATCATTGAAAAATGGGGCTGGCAGATGGCTTTTGTCGTCATCGGATCCATTGGGTTTATCTGGCTGGCGTTCTGGCTTTTCTTTTTCCGAAATCAACCAAGCCAAAGTGCCATTGCGAATAAAGCCGAGGTTAATTATATTGCAGCGGGACAAACAGAAACAAAAAGTGAGCTTGCTATTAAAGTCTCACCATTAAAATTTCTAAGGTATAGAAATGTATGGCCCATGCTATATGGCTTATTCGCACATAATTACTTGACCTATTTAATGATGACCTGGCTGCCTACTTATCTAGTAGTAGAAAGGCATATGACCCTGTTAAAGGCCGGATTTTTTACAATGCTTCCATGGATTATGTCTTTCCTGGGGAACATTCTTGGCGGTGTTCTATCTGACTGGTTAATCAGAAGAGGATGGAATTCTATTAAAGCCAGAAAAACGATTTTGGCGATCGGTATGCTTTTTCCGTTATTTATTATTCCGACCATATATACAAAAGATGCGATGACAGCACTTATCTTTATCTCTATTGCCATTGGCGGTGAGGGGTTGGCAGCGGGTATTTTATGGGCAACTGTTTCGGATGTCGCTCCGATTGGGGCTGAAGGAAAGCTGGCAGGATTGCAAAACTTTGTAGGAAATCTAGCTGGATGGCTCGCTCCTGTAGTAACCGGGCTGCTCATTTCTCAATTTAAAAATTTTACCATTGCGCTGATTATACCAATAGTCATTTGTGGAATTGCTTCATTAGCCTATACATTCATTATTAAAAATCAGAGAATATCGTTCAACGAAGAAAACACAGAGGAAAAAAATGTCGCAACCGGCATGTAACCCATTAATAAGAGGAGGATTTATATGTTAAAAGTAGACTCATTAGTTAACTTAAGTGAACTAAAAATGTTTATAAATGGGGAATGGACAAGCGCTCATGGCGGAGAAACGTTCTCAGTTACTAATCCATCCAACGGTCAAGTCGTCGCCCAAGTTCCAAAAGGAGGACGCTTCGAAACAAAGCAGGCCATCGAATCTGCTGGTGAAGCGTTTAAGTCTTGGTCGAAATTAACCGCAGGAGAACGTGGTAAATATCTATTGAAAATTCGTGATCTTATGCATGAATACAAAGATGAATTAGCTGAAATTATGAGCATGGAAATGGGAAAACCATTTAAGGAAGCACAGGGGGAAGTGTTCTTTGCGGCCAGTTATTTGGAGTGGTTTGCTGAAGAAGGACGCAGGATCTATGGGGAAACCATTCCTGCTTCCGCACCTGATAAAAGATTAATGGTGATTCGTCAACCGATCGGAGTAGTTGCTGCCATTACCCCTTGGAATTTCCCGCTAGCCATGATGACTCGAAAAATCGGCCCGGCGATGGCTGCAGGATGTACAGGGATTGTGAAGCCAGCCAAACAATCTCCTATCAGTGCCATAGCATTTGGTAAATTGGTGGAAATGGCGGGAGTTCCTCGTGGTGTTGTGAATGTGGTAACCGGGGATTCTGGTCCTATTTCAGACGAGATTTTTGATAATCAGGTGGTTAAGAAGATATCTTTCACAGGTTCTACTGAGGTGGGGAAACTTTTGGTCGCCAAATCTGCTTCCCAATTAAAGAGATTGTCACTAGAGCTTGGCGGGCATGCTCCATTTATCGTTTTTGATGATGCTGATCTGGAAGAAGCTGCTGCAGGGGCCGTTGCCAGTAAATTCAGAAACACAGGACAGACGTGTGTTTGTGCGAATCGGATTTATGTTCAGCGTTCAGTTATTAAGGAGTTCTCAAAACTATTGGTGGAAAAAACAAAAGCTCTTAAAGTCGGTAATAGCCTGGATTCAACCGTTGAGGTAGGGCCTCTGGTAAGCCGTGATGGGTTATCAAAGGTAGAAGAGCACGTACAAGACGCTTTAGATAAAGGAGCTCGTCTTCTTTGCGGCGGGAAAAGGCTGAAGGGGGAACTTTCCAATGGATTGTTCTATGAACCTACCATTTTGGATGAAGTAACGAATGAAATGCTGATTACCAATGAGGAAACATTCGGACCTGTGGCTCCCATTATACCTTTTGACACAGAAGAAGAAGTGATTCAACAAGCAAATAATACGGTTTATGGTTTAGCGGCGTACTTTTATACACAGAATGCCAGTCGGTCCGTCAGAGTTTCAGAAGCTTTGGAATTTGGAATCATTGGTATGAACGATGCAATACCGACTGTAGCCCAAGCTCCGTTCGGAGGGATAAAAGAGAGTGGAATGGGTCGTGAAGGCGGTCACCAGGGAATTGATGATTATTTAGAGGATAAGTATCTTTCGATGAAGATTCAAACCAAATAAAAAGTAGGCAGGGCAAAGGTCATGGTGATCTTTGCCCTCTTGTGCAAGTATGTAAAAGTGAACGGCCCAGCTCTACAATGGCGGGAATTAAAACCTAGCATCTAAATTACCATTAAAAAAGAGGGATATTATGTATGATTTTTCAATTGTAGGGGGAGGAATCGTTGGTTTATCAGCAGGCATGGCGCTTACGAAGCAATACCCAGGCTCAAAAATTATCGTCATCGAAAAGGAAGAGGACTTGGCCCATCATCAAACGGGTCATAACAGTGGGGTCATTCATTCGGGTATTTATTATAAACCAGGGAGTTTCAAGGCACGTTTTGCCCGTGAAGGGAGTAAAGCAATGGTGCATTTCTGCAAGGAACATGGAATTAAATATGATGTGTGCGGGAAAGTCATCGTGGCGACCGAACGGAAAGAACTGCCGTTGTTAGAGCATCTATATGAGCGGGGCTTGCAGAATCAGCTGGATGTTATGAAAATTGTGCCAGAAGAACTTCGGGAGATAGAGCCGCATGTAAAAGGAGTAGGTGCGATCCGGGTGCCAAGTACAGGAATTGTAGATTATAAAGGTGTATCCCTTACTTTTGCCCATATCATTGAAGAAGGTGGAGGCGAAATCCGTCTTGGTACGAAAGTGGAAAACGTAGCTGAAGAGAAGGAGGGTGTATCACTTGAGACAACCCGAGGTACGATAAAAGCACGCTTTTTAATCAATTGCGCGGGTTTGCACAGTGATCGCGTGGCTAAAATGGCCGATTTAAATACCGGTATGAAAATTGTGCCATTCCGAGGTGAGTATTATGAATTGACACCTGAAAAAAGGCATCTCGTAAAACATTTAATTTATCCGGTACCTAATCCTGATTTCCCATTTCTTGGCGTCCATTTTACTCGGATGATTAATGGGGATGTCCATGCAGGACCCAACGCTGTATTGGCTTTTAAACGTGAGGGTTATACTAAAAAGGACATTAATGTGAAAGAGCTTTTGGAGGTATTGACCTATCCGGGCTTCTGGAAGATGGCAATGCCTAATATGAAAGAAGGCCTGAAAGAGTACATGCGTTCCTTCAGCAAGCAGGCGTTTTTACATAGTTTGCAGCAACTGATTCCGGAGTTAACAGAAAAGGATATTGTTCCAACCCACGCGGGCGTTCGAGCACAGGCAATTAAGTATGACGGCAGCATGGTAGATGATTTTGCCATCTTCTCTGGAGTACGTTCATTGCATGTTTGCAATGCTCCATCTCCTGCGGCTACTGCATCCATTCAAATAGGTAACGCAATAGTTGAGCAGATTGCTAAACGTTTTGAACTAAATGGAAAACTCGCTTAAAGAAAATAGATGTGAGTAGAAGGGGGAGGTAAACTTCCCTTTTTATGTTTAGACAAATCACACTTCATTGGTTATTGGATGAAACGTGTGGTGGATATAGCAACAGCTTTATCATCTGTCAGAGTAATGGGACTCATCGTTTTATTTGATTAGCTGTCCTATCTTTTGAACGAAAAGGAAAATATAGATAGTTGGAAAATTTAAAGGGTTAGAATGGTTGTTAGTCAAGGAGGAACTATGAAATTCGTATTACTATTTGGTCCGCAGGCGGTCGGGAAGATGACCGTTGGACACGAATTAACTAAATTAACAGATTTAAAGCTGTTTCACAATCATATGACGATTGAATTAGTGCATCATTTTTTTGATTACGGTACGAAAGAGGGAAGCCGGCTCGTCCATTCTTTTCGGGAGCAGATCTTTGAGGAAGTAGCCAAAAGCGACTTGTACGGCTTGATCTTCACGTATGTGTGGGCGTTTAACGAGCAGGGTGACTGGGACTATGTGGAGAAGGTTTGCAGGATATTCGAGGCACAGGGTGCTGAAGTGTACTTGGTTGAGCTGGAGGCCAATGTGGAAGAACGCCGGGAGCGAAACAAGAGCGAGTTCAGGCTGGAGCAAAAGCCGACAAAGCGCAACCTGGAGTGGTCGGATAACGAACTTATCACTTCCATGGATAAATACCGGCTGAACTCTCTGGATGGCGAGATCAAGAGGAAGAACTATTTGAGGATCAATAACACACATCTGAGTGCGAAAGAGATGGCCCGGATGATTAAGGAGAAGTTTAGTCTTTAAAAAACTAGTTACGGAACCCACCCGGCAAAGGCCGTGTGGGTTGTTTTTTTACCTTGGAAGCAATTATTGTCCGAGGTGCAGGATTTACTGTCCAATCCACAATACTCATCCAAAAAAACCCTTCTTTTTACCTAGGAATATCTTCCAATGGATGATTGCAATATGATGTCGGTAAATATATCATTATCTTTAATATATTGTTAGAAAATTCAATTTATTGAAAAGAGGTGTAACTATTTGTCAGACAAAACCAACTCGGATTCAACTGGCCCATTGACCGATCAGCAAGACCCCTTACTCTCCCTATCCAACATCTCGCCGAACATTGAAGTGTATCCTTACTATTACCACATGAATCTGCCTGGATCAGAAAATGACTGTTTTTTGCGAAAAGGAACGGTCGAAAAACTCATCAAAGCAGCCAATTACTTACCTCAAAACTTAAAACTGGTCGTCCTCGACGGCTGGCGATCCTATGAAACTCAGCTGTCCATCTATCAAGCTATTAAAGCAGACCTTGAAGAACAAAACCTCACCCAGGAAAAAATCCAGGAAGAAATCTCAAAGTATGTAGC
The DNA here is from genome assembly GCF_024494405.1 of Fictibacillus sp. WQ 8-8. Classification (NCBI taxonomy): domain Bacteria; kingdom Bacillati; phylum Bacillota; class Bacilli; order Caryophanales; family Fictibacillaceae; genus Fictibacillus; species Fictibacillus sp. WQ 8-8. The sequence continues at coordinate 618,369 of NZ_JAMXKG010000001.1, read as the reverse complement.
GATTCCGACTCGTGATCTTACGAAGCCTTCGCCGCACCTTACGGGTGGAGCGGTGGATTTGACGATTGCGGACGAGAACGGCTGGGTCGACATGGGGACGGACTTTGATGATTTTACTGAAAAGGCAGAGCTTGAGTGGTATGAAAAAAAGGATAAGCTGACTCAGCAGGAAGAAACCATTCGGGATAACCGCAGACTGCTGCGGAAGGTGATGGAGGAAGCTGGCTTTGTGTCGAATTCAGTAGAGTGGTGGCACTATGATTATGGAAATCGGAGATGGGCGAACGCCACAGGGAACAGCACCATCTATTTTGGTATTTTAAAAAACTAAGGGTTATGGAGGAGAACGATGAAAAAGAAACTTAGTTTGTTACTCATTGCTGTAATGATTCTTGCTTTGCTATCGGCCTGTGTGAAGAATTCAAACGCAACACCATCCAATGGTGAGGATTCGAAGGATTCAAAAGCCACAAGCGGAAAGGATGTCCTGACGATTGCGACGACTGCTGACCAAGGTACCATTGATCCCGCAGTAACAATGGATAATTCCGCATGGAAACTTACATATCCGGCATATGAACGCCTTGTGGAGTATGACGGAGGAAGCACGAAAGTAAAACCCGGACTCGCGAAGAAATGGAAAGTAAGCAAAGACGGCAAGACTTGGACGTTTACCCTGAACGAAGGACACAAGTTTGCTGACGGAATCCCTGTGGACGCACAAGCCGTCCAAAAAAGCTTTGAGCGCCTCAAGAAAATTGCAAAAGGCCCCTCAGAAGTTTACAGCCTCGTATCAGAAATTAAGGCAGAAAACTCTACAACCATCACGTTTAAACTGAAAGAAAATTTCCCTCCCTTTTTATCAACACTGGCAGCGAACTACGGAAGCATTGTAAACCCAAAAGTCATGGAGCATGAACAGAACGGTGACTCAGGGCAAAACTATCTTGCGACAACAACGATGGGAAGCGGCCCTTATAAACTCGCAAAATGGAAGAAAGGCGAGTATGTGAGACTGGATCAGAACAAGTATGCCGCTAAAAAACCAGCGTTTAAGAAGGTTTATTTTAAAATTGTTGCCGATCCATCCGCACAGCGTCTTCAACTGGAAAAAGGCGAGATTGATATCGCGGAGGGCATTCCTGTAGATCAAATCAACAGCGTGAAAAAGATGAAAAACGCCAAGCTGCTTCAGGAGCCGAGCCTGCTCGTGGAATATGTATATGTTAACTCCAGCAAAGGCAATAAAGCCCTTCAGAACAAGAAAGTACGTCAGGCTTTGAACTATGCTATCGACTACAATAAATTGATCGACGCGGTACAGCAAGGGTACGGAACGCAGATGCGAGGACCGATTCCTAAGGGATTATGGGGCCATGACGACCAAGCACAGCAGTACAAGTATGACAAAGCAAAAGCGAAATCGCTGTTAAAAGAAGCGGGTGTGTCCAACATAAGCCTTGATCTTCTGTATTCCGACAACAAAACCTGGTGGGAGACGGAGGCATTAACCATTCAGTCGAACCTGAAGGATATTGGGATTAAAGTGAACCTGAAAAAAGTAGCGTATGCGACCTCAAGGGAAATGATCGACAAAGGTGACTTTGATCTGGCGCTCGGTATGTGGAGCCCTGACTTCGGTGATCCGTACGCGTTCATGAACTACTGGTTTGATTCCAAGAACTTCGGGCTTGCGGGTAACCGTGCGTTTTACAAAAGTGATGCCGTCGATCAGAAGCTGAGGAAAGCGGCCACGTTAAACGATGAAAAGAAGCGTGAGGCCCTGTATCAGGAGGCTCAGAACATGGTCATTGATGATGCACCTTACATTCTTCTGTATCAGAAGGACTTCCTGCTTCCGATGAACAAAAACGTAAAAGGTTTCGTGTACAATCCGATGCTCGAGAGCATGTACAATCTTGCAGATATGTCCAAATAACAGACAAGTGGAGTGTTGAAACATGAAGAAGATGATTCTAAACCGAATGGGCCTCCTTCTCTTCGTCGTGTTTGGCGTCACTTTGGTCTCCTTTCTGCTGTCACACGTCATTCCGGGTGATCCTGCCCGGATGATGGTGGGTCAGCGGGCGAATCAGGAAACGCTTCAGCAAGTACGCCAGCAGCTCGGGTTGGACAAGCCCCTCTGGGTTCAATATGAAACGTACATGAAAGGGATATTGAGCGGTGACCTCGGCACATCGATCCGTACGCAAAAACCGGTCCTGGATGATCTGGAAGCCTTTTTCCCTGCCACGATGGAGCTGGCGGTGATTGCTTTTATCTTTGCTTTAGGCATCGGGATTCCGCTCGGCGTGCTGGCGGCTGTGAAAAAGAACAGCATCTGGGATCATGCCAGCCGAATCTTTTCTATCAGCGGGGTCTCTACACCGGTGTTTTGGAGCGGGCTAGTTATTATCTTGATTTTTTACGGCTATCTGGGATGGTTTCCCGCCAACGGACGTTTGGACATCAACATCCATCCGCCGACGCACATCACAGGCTTTTATCTTTTGGACAGCCTGCTGAGCGGAGATATGGTCGCACTGAAAAGCAGCCTTCATCATATTCTGCTGCCGGCCATCGTGCTGTCTTACGCGCAATTAGCGGTCATTACGCGGCAGGTGCGGGCAAGCATGCTTGAAATTATGGAGCAGGAATACATTCGTACAGCGATTGCCAATGGCATTCATGGGCCTTTCTTGTTCTTCCGTTACGCACTAAGAAATGCTTTGATTCCCACTATTACCGTCGTCGGCATTTCCTTTGGCTCACTCTTAGGGGGAGCCGTGGTGACTGAAACGATTTTTGGCTGGCCGGGCATGGGGAAATACGTGGTCGATTCGATCGCTTATCTTGATTTTCCGGCCATGATGGGCTTTACCCTGCTGATCGCCGTCGGATACGTCATCATCAATCTCATTGTGGATCTCACCTATTACGTGCTTGATCCGCAAATTAAAGGATAGGGGGGAGGACATGGAAACACCTCTGCACAGAGAAACCAACCAGATCCAGCCGGTTAAGGCGGTTCACCCTTTCTGGTACAAGCTGAAACAAAACCAGATGACATGGGTGGGTGTAAGTATTCTGGCATTCATCGTCATCTGTTCCTTGCTGGCGCCGGTCTTGACTTCCTATGACCCAACGCAAATTGATATCTCGCAAAAGTTTCAGGCCCCGTCTTTTCATCACTGGTTTGGGACGGATGAAGTAGGGAGGGATATTCTAACGAGGATCTTGTACGGAGCAAGGATCTCACTTGGCGTCGGGATCACCGTCATCATCATTGCGAGTATCATCGGAATTCTGATCGGAACCGTTTCCGGTTATTTTGGCGGCGTACTGGATTTAATCATCATGCGGATTATGGATATGGTCATGGCCTTTCCGACGTTGATCCTGGCGATGGCTCTTGCTGCTGCTCTTGGACCGAGCCTGCAAAACGCGATGCTCGCCATAGCGATCGTGAAGATACCAGTCTATGTCCGGCTTGCTCGGGGCGAGTCGCTCGTTATTAAGGAAAAATTGTTCGTGAAATCTGCAGAATCGTTCGGGATTAACCCATGGCGGATCATTGTGAAACACATCGTTCCAAACTCCGTGTCACCGGTCATCATTCAAGCGACTCTTGATGTCGGCGATGCCATCCTCATGATCGCTACGCTCGGTTTTCTCGGTTTGGGAGCTCAGCCACCCACACCGGAATGGGGCGCGATGATCAGCATTGGCTGGAAATACTTATTGGATTATTGGTGGTACCCGGCGTTTCCTGGATTGTTCCTCTTCCTGTCTGCAGGTTCGTTAAATTTAATCGGTGACGGGATCCGTGACATTCTGGATCCCAAGGCCGGACGTTAGGAGGGGTGCATCATGGTATTGGAGATGAAAGATTTATGTGTGGATTTTACAGGCATGAGAGGAAAGGTTCAGGCCCTCCGCAATGTCAGCCTTTCGATTGATAAAGGAGAAATTTTAGGGGTTGTGGGGGAGTCGGGTTCCGGTAAATCGGTGACCGCTCTATCCATTTTAGGGCTGCTCGGCTCCAACGCTCACATCTCAAACGGCGAGATCTCCTATCTGGGACAGAACCTTATGAGGCTTGGAAAAAAAGAGATGCAGAGCCTTCGGGGCAAGAAGATCGGCATGGTGTTTCAGGAGCCGATGACCGCCCTGCATCCAACGATGAAAGTTGGGAATCAGCTCGCAGAAGTGATGAAGCGCCATCGCGGCGTCTCGAAAAAAGAAGCGTACCGGCTGGCCGTTCAAGCCTTGCGTGATGTGCATATCCATGATCCTGAGTTTGTGGCTAAAAAGTATCCGTTTGAATTGAGCGGAGGCATGCGCCAGCGGATTGTGATTGCACTTGCGATGTCTGCACCACCCGATCTGCTGATCGCCGATGAGCCAACAACTGCCCTTGATGTTACCATTCAGCAGGAAATTTTACAGTTGATCAAGGAGCTGAATGCCAAAAGAGGGACGTCCGTCCTTTTGATCACGCATGATTTAGGTGTTGTGTCCAAGGTGTGCGAACGGGTCATGGTCATGTATGCCGGAGAGGTGGTGGAGGAAGGGAAGACAGATGAGGTCTTGAACGCGCCTTCTCATCCGTATACGGAAGCACTGCTTCACGCCCTTCCTGATCTGGCGGATCCCGGCCATCCGTTAAAAGCGATTCCAGGTGAAGTTCCAGATCTTCAGAACCGGCCGGCCGGCTGTGCATTTGCTTCAAGGTGCAGCAAAGCTATCGACATTTGCGGTGTTTCTGCGCCTGCTCTTGAACCGGTCTCAGATAACCGTTCAGCAGCCTGCTGGTTGAGGGGGACAAGCCATTGAGCACACTCATTCAATTTGAAAAAGTGGAGAAGTCGTTTTCTAAAGGGAAGCATGTGATTCAGGCGGTCAGTGACGCTAATCTTCGTGTTAAAAAAGGAAGTGTTCTCGGACTTGTCGGTGAATCAGGCTCCGGGAAGAGCACGCTCGGAAAGATGCTGATCGGCCTGGAAGTGCCATCAAATGGAATAATTCATTACCAAGGGAACCCTTTATGGAAAAAGAACAAATTTAAGCGTCCCCGACCGGGCGAAATCCAAACCGTGTTTCAGGATCCGCAGTCTTCACTCGATCCGCGAATGCGGGTGAAGGATATTATTCTCGAGCCGCTGCTGGCACTGGATAGCAAGCAGCGAAAAGAAAAAGGAGAGCGCTTGCGCCTTATTTCTCTGATGAAACGGGTCGGATTAAAAGCGGAGCACCTTGACCGCTATCCGCATGAATTCAGCGGCGGGCAGCGTCAGCGGATTGCGATTGCCCGTGCACTCATCACTGATCCTTCGTTTATCGTGCTGGATGAACCAACCTCTGCACTGGATGTCTCGGTTCAGGCCCAGGTGCTGAACTTGCTGAAGGAGCTGAAGAGAGAACGTAATTTAACGTATCTGTTCATTTCCCACAACATGTCTGTGATTCGATACATGTGTGATCAGATAGCGGTCATGTACAAAGGCAGAATTGTGGAGCTGGGCCCTTCAGCTGAGCTCTTTGAACGGCCGCGCCATCCGTATACAAAAATATTGCTTTCGTCTTTGCCGAGTATTTTTGAGTCAGAGGATGCGGAAAAGTTAAGTTTTGCACAGCCTGCTGAAGTGAAAGCGGGGAATGAGGCGTGTGTGTTTTATGATCGCTGTCCTTTCCGGATGGAAGTTTGCCTGAAGGCTCCCCCGTTTGAAAATAAGACAGAGGAGCATGGCTTTGCCTGTCATCTCCAAGAATAAGGAGGAATAGCTTTGATTCAGGGAGAGCGGCTTCGAGAACTGCGGAAGCAGCGCAACTTCACGCTGCAGGAATTCGCATTGCAAACCGGATTAAGCCCCAGCCTGCTGTCTCAGATTGAGCGAGGACTGGTCGATCCCACGGTCAGCACGTTTTGGAAAATCTGCAGCAGTCTGAGTGTTCCTCTGCATTACTTTTTTGAAGGTGTGGAAGAAGATGAGCTCGTCGTACGGAAACAGCAGCGCCGGTTGATCCAGCTTTCTGATGAAAAGGTAAAGTACCATGAGCTGACGCCAAACCGCGGTGGGAAACTCAATTTTCTGATGGTCGAGATCGAGCCGGGGGAAATGAGTGAAGCAGAGCTTGTTTCTCACCAGGGTGAAGAGTGCGGGATTGTGCTGAAGGGTGAACTGAAGGTTATTTTGGGAGAAAAAGAGATTCATCTTCATGAAGGAGACAGCATACATTTCTCTAGCACGACGCCTCACCGGTATATTAATTCTGGAGAGGGTGTGTCGGTGTCGATTTGGGCGATGACGTCGATGTAAGTAAATTAGGAAACCCACCCGGCTAAGGCCGCGTGGGTTGTTTTGTGATGTGTGAGGGAAAATACTGTCCGAAATACAGGATTTACTGTCCAGAATGAGAGAAATACTGTCCAAAGTGAAGGAAATACTGTCCAAACTCAGACATTTACTGTCCAAACCTCAATTATGGTAAACTACCAGCCGTCTTACTTCTTCAATATCCCCAAATATTCAATCCACGGCCCAACATCTGTCCTGTACCTTTCCGCCATCACACGCACGATTTGAGCGATGTGCGTCATATCATGAACGACCCACGTAGAAATGAGTTCCCGCGCTTTTACCGGTCCAAATGCAGGGTGGCTGCCTTTCGATTCAAGAAGAGATTCGTCTTGGATCAGTTTCTTCAGTTGGGTGATATTTTGTTCTCTAATCGTTTTAAACTCAGCCAGCTTTTGTTCAATCGGCGTCTCAGGTTCATCATTTATATGAGCATAGCGATCAAACGGGGGAAAAGGTTTACTTTCACCGTCCCTAAGAATCATCTCCAGCCTTGGGATCCAGTTGCTTTTCTCTCCCCCAATGAGATGATCGATTACTTCATCTGCATTGCACGTTCCTTCGCCTTCATTGCATTGCAGCCAGCCAGGCGATAAATCGGACAAAAAATACGCTAATGATTGCGGGGTGCGCTCCAGAATTTCTATCGCTTCTGTCATACTAAAATTCATCATGCCACTCCTTTCTGTAAATGAAATTCAACTAAACGATCAGAAAATCCTCTAGCCATAAAACCGCAAAAACCCCACCCTCCAGCCAGCAAACTAGCAAAAGGGCGGGGCTTCCTTATTTAATCAATCATCGGGCTCGCCGTTTTTTCTTCATAACGGCTTCTCGCGGCTTCATTTCTCTTTTTCAATAAGAAATAGGAAGCGATGACCGCTGCTGTTACGAGCAAGGTAAGGAGCAGCTGTGAGCGCATGGAGCTGATAAATGCCATCGACACGAGAATGACGACGATGCTTGCGATCACGAAGTACGATAAGCCCGGGAAGAGCCACATTTTCAATTCAAGGGCTTCGCCTTTAGCTTCTGCTCGACGCCGGATCACGATGTGCGAGATGGCAATCGCCAGGTATACGATCAAGGCGATGGCACCGGATGCGTTGACGAGGAACTGAAACAGCTTGTCCGGTGATACAAAGTTAAAGATGGCAGCGATAAAGGCAACGATGGTTCCTGCCCAAACTGCCCGGACCGGAACGCCTTGCTTGCTCAGCTTAAGGAATCCTTTTGGTGCATCTCCACGCTGAGCGAGAGAATAAATCATGCGTGAGTTCGTATAGAGTGCTGAGTTCAAACAGGAAAGCACAGACGTGAGGACGACGATGTTCATAATTAGTCCTGCACCTGGAATGTTGACCATCTTCAGCATCGTTACATACGGGCTTTCCAGCGCGGTTGTTGAGTTCCACGGCAGCAAGGTAACGAGAATGGCGACGGAACCGATGTAGAAAATGAGAATACGCCAGACAACACTTTTGATGGCGATCCGGATCGTCTTTTTCGGATCTTCTGATTCGCCTGCCGCAATGGCCGCAATCTCGGCCCCAAAGTAGGCGAAGATGACGGTTGCTACCCCAAGGAAAATAGAGCTTAATCCGTTCGGAGCAAAACCGCCTCTTCCGACCAGGTTGGCTGTGTCCGGAGATTTAATGCCCGGAAACAGATGGAAGATGATCGCCAATCCGATTCCCATAAATAGCGTGATGGCGACAATTTTGATCAATGCGAACCAGTATTCGAACTCTCCGAATGATTTGACGGAGAAGATGTTGGTCATGGTAAGCAAGACGGTTAAGATGAGGCTCCATGTCCAGATCGGAATGGAAGGAATCCATCCGTGAACAATCGCTCCGCCGGCTACAGCCTCGATGGCGATGACGATGACCCAGAAGAACCAGTAGAGCCAGCCGATGGTGTATCCTGCCCATGGCCCGATGGCTTCGCGGGCGTAGGTGGCAAATGAGCCGCTGTCCGGATTGCGGGCAGCCATCTCGCCAAGCATCCGCATTAGGAACACGACGAGTATGCCGGCAAATGCATACGACATGACGGCGGCCGGTCCGGTGGAGTTGATGACGGAGCCTGCGCCGACAAACAGCCCTGCTCCGATAATGCCTCCTAAGGAGATCATCGTGATGTGCCTTGTTTTAAGTTGTTTCTGCAGTCCTTCTTTATTCTTCAATCGTTTTCGCCTCCCTGACCTTTTTTAGTGAAAGTGTGGTTCAAGCAGTTACAAGCCGATGGAAACGTATTTCACTTCCAAATACTCCTCGATTCCAAAATGGCCGCCTTCCCGGCCCAATCCGCTTTGCTTCGTTCCGCCAAATGGTGCCTGAGCGACGGATGGCAAGGCATCGTTCAATCCGACGATGCCATACTCGAGCTCTTCGGAAAGGGTGAGTGCCTGGCTTAGGTTTTCTGTATAAACATAAGCTGCAAGGCCATAAGGTGTGTTGTTGGCCCGCTCGATGACTTCCTCTGCCGTTTTGAACGTGGCGATTGGTGCCAGCGGTCCAAACGTTTCTTCGTTCATGCAGAGCATGTCGTCGGTTGCGCTTGTGATGACGGTCGGCTCCATGAACAGGGAGCCCTCATGAGATGATCCGCCGCAAGCCAGCGTTCCGCCTTTCTCCAGAGCGTCCTGCACATGCTGCTGTACTTTTTCAACAGCGTTTAGATCAATTAACGGCCCGATATCCGTTCCGTCTTCCAGGCCGTTTCCTATTTTTAGCGCTGAAACAGCTTTTACAAAAGCGGTGCTGAACCCCTCAGCAATCGAATCCTGAACATACACGCGGTTTGTACATACGCACGTTTGGCCGGCGTTTCGGTATTTGGAAGCGAGCAATCCCTGTACGGCTTTTTCAATATTGGCATCCTCCATCACGATAAAAGGAGCGTGTCCGCCAAGCTCCAGGGAAATCTTTTTCACGGTATCTGCAGCTTTCCGCATGAGCAGCTTGCCGACTTCAGTAGAACCTGTAAACGAGATCTTTCGCACGCGTGTGTCTTCCATCCAGGCGTCCGAGATCTCAGCTGCTTCTCCGGTTACGACCTGCAGCACGCCTTTTGGTATGCCGGCTTCCACAGCAAGTTCAGCCAGCCGGATGGCCGTTAAAGGTGTTTGTTCCGCTGGCTTGACGACCGCCGTACATCCTGCAGCAAGAGCAGGAGCCACTTTTCTCGTAATCATGGCGGCCGGGAAGTTCCATGGCGTAATCGCGGCGATCACACCGACGGGCTGCTTCTGCACGAGGATTCGCTTGTCTGGATGGGAAGCGGGAATGGTTTGCCCATACACCCGTCTTCCTTCCTCCGCATACCAGGAAATGAAGCTGTTGGCGTAGGTGATCTCGCCGATCGCTTCTTTTAACGGTTTTCCTTGTTCACTTGTCATGAGTTCGGCCAGTTCCAGCTTGGATTCTTCAATGAGCTGGTGCCATTTCATAAGCAGGGCAGCGCGGTCTTCAGCGGTCCGTTTCGACCAGCTTTTAAACGCAATATAAGCGGCATCCGCTGACGCACGGGCTTCTTCTCGTCCTCCGTTCGGTACGGTATCGACTACGGCGTTTGTTGCCGGGTTGGTTACTTCGATCAGTGATAGCATGAAATCCCTCCTGTCGTTTCTAGTTAAATGTTGAAACGGCTTTGCTTTCTACCGCTTCGATCGCTTCGTTTAAAATCTGGATGAGTTCGCTGATTTCCTGTTTATTGATGATCAGCGGCGGTGCGAATACGAGCGTATCCTGGTTATCGAACGTAACAGAACGCATGATGAGCCCGCGTTTCGCCGCTTCTGCCAATACTTTTGGAGCGAGTGGCTCTGGGAATCGTTCGTTGGTATCTTTGTTCTTCACGAGTTCAACCGCTCCTATGAGGCCGAGTGCTCTGACGTCACCGATAATCGAGCGTTCTGACTGGATCTGTTTAAAGCCTTTCAGCAATTCTTCACCCATCACACGGGCATTATCGATTAAGTTCTCTCGTTCAAGGATCTCCAGATTCTTCAATGCAACGGCACAGGCCATCGGATGTCCGCTGTACGTGTAGCCGTGAAGAAGCGTTCCTTCTGACAGCTCGATAAAATCGTTGTGCATCGTTTCTGAGATCATGACACCGCCGAGCTGGGCATAGCCGCTTGTGATCCCTTTTGCGAAGCACATCATGTCAGGCGCAACATCATAATGGTCGATTCCGAAATACGTACCGGTACGGCCGAATGCAGTAATCACTTCGTCCGTGATAAAAAGGATGCCAAACTCGTCACAGATGCTTCTGATTTCTTTAAAATAACCATCCGGTGCGATATGAACGCCGCCAGCTCCTTGAACCGGTTCCGCGATATAAGCAGCAACCGTTTCAGGGCCCTCTTCCTGAATCTTGTCTCTGAGTGCTTGCGGTGAAAAATGATCCACATAATAAAAGTCCGGAGCCAAGGAGTTCGTGAAATCACGGAACGGCTTGAGGCCAGTCGCGCTTGTCGCTCCCATCGCTACGCCATGATAAGACTGTGATCGAGAGATGATTTTCTTGCGCTCCGGCTGGCCTTTTAAGATCCAATAGTGGCGTGCGAGCTTATAGGCCGTGTCGTTGGATTCAGATCCGCCTGATGTAAAGAAGGTCGCGGTCAGATTGCCTGGTGCGATTTCAGCCAGTTTTGCGGCCAGTTTGATCGCGGGCTCGTTGCTGAAGGTCGCAAAGCAAGAGCTGTAGCCGAGTGTTTTCATCTGCTCGTAAGCGACTTGAGCGATTTCCTCGCGCCCATGCCCGATGTTCACGTTCCAAAGAGAGGAGAGGCCGTCGATGGCGCTTCTTCCTTTTAGATCATAAAGGCGGATGCCTTCGCCCTTCGTTAAAATAAAATCAGGCCCAGTTGCCTGCTGCTGCTTGATTGCTGTTGTTGGATGCAAAAAATGCTTTTTATCAAGTTCTGCCAATTGTTCATAGGATTTTTGAGTTTCCATCATAACCACCCTTTGCCAGTATGTTTGCACTTTTCAGATTTATAAGCGCTTTCAAAAGATAGTTGCAAGTTCCGTGCCAAACAGTGATATAAGGTTTTGAACAAGTGTTTAATTCACTTGTGAATTAAACATTACGTATCTTGATTCGTTTCAGAATCAATGATTCGTTTTTGAATCGATATTGTATTTTTTAAGACGGCGAACGACAGTCGGCTGGCTCAGCCCCAGATAGTCTGCCATTTCATAGGTGGACTTGCAGTCTCGGCAGGCACGAAGCAGCCAGTTTCTTTCCACATGTTCCAACGCCTCCTGCAGGGAAGAGCTCTGTGCATCGTATTCTGGAACGCCATCTTCCTCCACTTTTTGCGTAAACGGCAGATGGTCAGGCAGGATCGTCTTGTTTTCGAGCGTGACGACGAGCCGTTCCATTAAGTTCTCCAGCTCTCTCACATTGCCCGGCCAATCATGCTGCCAGAAGGCTTTAAGCGCAGATGGGTGCATCGTTTTATCGGTATCATACTTTTCGTTGAATTTGTCCAAGAAGGTTTCAGTCAGCTGATGGATTTCTTCTTTTCGATCCCGGAGCGGGGGAATGCTGATCGGCACCACATTCAATCGGTAAAATAGGTCATCTCGGAAGGTACCGGCCTTCACCATCGCTTGGAGATCACGGTTTGTTGCCGCTACGAGCCGGAAGTTTACGGTGCGGCTCTTCGTGCTTCCCATTCTGGTTACCTTCTTTTCCTGCAGCACTTTGAGCAGTTTGACCTGAATGGAAAACGGCAGTTCTCCGACTTCATCTAAAAAGAGTGTTCCTTGATCGGCGAGTTCGATGAGCCCCATTTTTCCTTTGCTGGCCGCCCCGGTAAAGGCGCCTGCTTCATATCCAAACATCTCGGATTCAAAGAGGCTCTCAGGGATCGCCCCGCAGTTTACCTCGATCATCGGCTTGTCTTTCCGGTCACTTCCGTTATGAAGCGCTTTAGCGAATACCGTTTTTCCAACACCGGATTCTCCTTGAAGTACGACAGTGGCGTCACTTTTTGCGACCTTATGGACAAGTCCCCACACGGTTTGCATCGATTTGCTGTTGATGACCACATCCGATGGCACAATTTCACGGCCGCGAAGCTGTTCAATTTCGTTTTCATAACGCATCATCTTCAGCTGCAGTTTCTCGTATTCGCTTTTCAGTTCTTCAATTTCCGTCATATCATGTGAAAAACTGATGATCCTCTTAATCTCGTTTTCTTCATTAAAGATGGGTACACCGCGGGTCATGATGATCTTACCGGTGCCCGTTTTCTGCATGAAGGTGACCGGCTTTTTCTGCTGGATTACCCTTAGCGTCACGGACGGATTAAAGATTTTCTTCTGCTCGAGCTCTCTGACGGACGTTCCGACAAGCTCCTCGGACGAGATGCCGTACATCTCCTCGCTGTTTTTGACCGCACGCAAAATAAATCCCTCGCTGTCGGTAACGATGATATTCTCGCCAGATTCGTTGATGATTCCTTCGATTTCAAGCTCAAGCAGTTCTCTTTGATCTGTCATACCCACATCTCCCTAACTATCGCAACATAATTCTGATAATTAGGATAACATAGATCGGAAGAAATGAGCGAAGAGTGGCTTTAATTACCAGGCTTTTACACCTGTAATTTCGAAAAGTAACGATATATGTGACTTGGCTCACAACTTCTTTTGAGCACATGAATTAACTTAGAGACAGGACAAAAATAAAATTGGAGTGATAATTATGGAAATGACTAAAAATGAAAAAGCAGAAAGGCTGCAGCACGTGCTTGATGAAGCATTGCTACCTTTAAAACAGAGATTGGACGAAATGGAAAAAGAGATGATTTCTGTTCGTGAAAATCAAGAGGAGCTTATAAGATTATTGAGCAAAAGGGGCTGTCCAAGAAGTCTGTAAGCTGTTGATTTCCGTTCCAGGCTGCTCGCTTTCCGCGGGGCGTGCGGTGAGCCTCTTGGTGCATGCACCGGCGGGAGTCTCACCTGTCACGCTAGTCCCGCAGGAGTCTCGCATCTTCCACTTCAATTAACTTTTCATTGAAGATTTTTCAAGCCAAAAAGGGGCTGCCTGAAGGTCAATTTTCGACTTTCTGGACAGCCCCTTTTTTTATTTCTGGTTTAAACAAGTGTTTAACCAGAATGGTTCCTCCCATTCATTCATAGGTATAAGTAGCAGGGGTCTGGCTGAAAAGCCCTAACGTAAGAAATATTGTGCATTTTATGCTAATCTGTGGGTAGCGAAACGAAGAAAGGGATGTTATGAGTGGGAGTGGAACAAAAGGAAATTAAGCTTATTGCCCTGGATATGGACGGAACATTATTGAATGAACAGCTGGAGGTCTCTGAAGGGAACCGGCAGGCGATTCGAGAGGCTCAGGCAAAGGGCGTGCATGTTGTCCTTAGCACAGGCCGTTCGCTTTTGACGTGCCGGGACTATGCCAAATCGTTAGAACTTAATTCTTATCTTGTAACGGTAAACGGCAGTGAGGTATGGGACAGCAAAGGCAGCCTTGTCGAGCGGACTCTGCTTCATAACGATCATATCGAGGCAATGATGGAGTTAACGAAGAAACACGGTGCACAGTTTTGGGCCGTGTCGACGGATAAGGTATGGCGCGAAAATTTTCCGGAAGACTGCGCAGAGATGAAGTGGCTGAAATTCGGCTTCAACATTGCTGATGACGAGGTTCGAAAGCTTGTGCTCGAGGAACTCTCGAAGAACAAGGAGCTCGAGATCAGTAACTCAAGTCTCACGAACATCGAGGTTAACGCAGTTGGAATCAACAAAGCACGGGCGCTCAACCGAGTGTGCCAGGAGCTTGGCATCACGATGGATCATGTGATCGCGATGGGCGACAGCCTGAACGATATCGCAATGATTACGGAAGCCGGGGTTGGCGTGGCGATGGGCAATGCTCAGGACGTTGTAAAACAAGCCGCCGACTGGGTGACAGGCACCAACGTGGAAGATGGTGTCGCCCAGGCGATCAGGCATTGGGTGCTTTAGAATAGTGGAGAGACCATTCAGACGATGTCTGGATGGTCTTTTTTTGTGGGAACTTTAACTGGGCTGAGTAGGCGATCCTTTAACGCGTGTAATGAAGGCAATGTGAATGATTTTAGAGCTGTTTTTGGTGATAAAATGAGGATTTTCAAGTGATTTTTACTTCGTGAAGCTTTCACTCGCGTTTTAAGCAGCTTTAGGAGTGTTCAGGAGGTCATTTAGCACCTGATTTCAGAGGAAATTTAGTTTTTTTCTTCTGTGATTTGATGTTGCGGAAATTTTATTATCGAAAACACCAAATATATTATCGAAATTCTCGTTTTATTATCGAAAAAGTCAATATATTATCGAAACAGCTGATTTTATTATCGAACAGGATATGCCCGACGCTAATCGACTGTTTTCGACGCATTTGTCCCACAAAACCTGTAAATACGCCTCAAGTCGTATGTGGAAATACAGCCGGAGGACATTATGGAAAAATCGGCCAGCAAGTAAACTAATGTTATGAATTTTAAAGGTATAATTACTTTTTTTGGTTTATATTTCCTTAAAATGTAAGTATACTGTATATGGGCATTTAGTCTGCTTGAAGAATGTGAACAAATGAGGCAGACAGTCCGTCATACATAGAGGAGGATGAACAAACAAAGGGGTAGTTTGTTCTAACAGCTCTATAACAAATTAAATGGGGAATGGTGGGAAACGTATGCAGTTTATAACAAAATGGGCTTTTCGGAATAAAGCGCCGGTGACATTGCTTGTCATTATTGCGCTCATTATCGGGATGGTGAGCTATTTCCGTCTGCCGATGGAATTTCTGCCGGAAGCGGATAATCCGCAGGTAAGCGTCGTGACGCTCGGGCAGGGATATGATGCAGGATCCATGACAGACAAAGTAACCGAGCCAGTGGAACAGGCCGTTTCAGGGGTAAAAGGAAAGTCGTCAGTTCTTTCGACGACAGGGGACGGCTATTCTCAGATTACGATTAACTTTGATTCGAAAACAAATATGAAAGACGCAAAAAGAGAGGTTCAGGAGGCGGTCAGCGGACTGCAGTTTCCTGAAACCGTCGGCAAACCACTAGTATCACAGCTCAACACTTCCATGATACCGGTAGGGCAGATCTCCTTTACGTTTGCTGACGGACTGACCAAGGCAAATATGGAAAAGGCAAAAAAGACGCTGCTCCCTCTTTTTGAAAATAAGAAAAGCATTTCCCAAGCCAGTATTTTCGGGGAAAACAATTCCCGTGTAGAAGTGAAGCTGGATACGAAAAAAATGAAAGAGAAAAACATACCCGTCAATAGCGTGATGAGTGTTCTTCAAGGACAAAACGCCTCGGTAACTGCAGGCGGAGCAACGATTGACGGCAAGAAAAGTACGATCAATGTGACGGACAATCTAACATCCGTCAGTGCGTTGGAAAAACTGGTCGTTCCGGTTCAAGTGATGAATCCAAAAGCACCAGTCATCCATTTAAAAGATATCGCATCTATTAATCTGAAAAAAACCGAGAACACGGTGATGCGCATTAACGGAAAAGAAAGCCTGGCCATCACTGTTTTCAAAGACAACAGTGCAAGTGCTGTGACAGCCAGTAAAGATGTGAAGGCAACCGTGAAAAAAATCAATAAAGACTATCCGGGTGTAAAAGCCAGTACGGTATTTACGACCGGCGACATGGTGGAAAACTCCGTAAACAGTATGATGAAGGAAGTACTGCTCGGAGCATTGTTTGCGACTCTAGTCATTCTTGTTTTCTTGAGAAGAGTGAAGCCGACCCTCGTGACGATCGTATCCATCCCGCTTTCGCTGGCGATCACACTTCTCCTGCTCTGGCTGTCAGGGGTTACACTGAACATCCTGACTCTCGGAGGAGTGGCGGTGGCTGTCGGACGGCTTGTTGATGACAGCATCGTGGTCGTTGAAAATATTTTCAGACGAAGCCAAAGCAAAGCATTTACGAAAGAAAATGTCATGGCAGCAACGGCTGAAGTATCACGGGCCATTACTTCATCAACCTTGATTACAGTCGCCGTGTTCCTGCCAATGGGCCTCGTCAACGGCTCCTTAAAAGAATTTTTATTGCCGTTCGGTCTTACGGTGACGTATTCGCTGCTTGCTTCTCTTTTAGTAGCATTGGCCGTCGTACCGTTATTGAGCCAGGGCATGCTGAAGAAGATGAAGCTTCCTGCCCACTCCGAGCCAAAGCGTTATTTGAATGTATTAAAATGGTCGCTTAACCATAAATATGTTCCGATCATTATCGCAATTGTTGTACTTGTCGGCTCGCTTGGATTGTATGTTTCCTTGCCGAAGGGAGCTGTCAGTGCAGAGGATGCCAGCATGGTTGCCGTCAATATGGAGTTCCCGAGCAACACGCCGGCGGACGACATTAAAGATCGCATGGTTGCCTTTGAAGAGAAGCTGGCTGATATCAAGGGCTATGATTATTTGATCACTCAGTATGGAGCCAGTGAAGACGAAGCGAAATACGGACAGGTCAGCACCCCGGATACGGTCAAATTTACCGTCATCATGAAAGAAAAGGGCGGCGCCGATGATTACATCAAAAAGGTAAAAGAACTGAAGAAAGACGAAAACGGAGTAACCATTACCGCTTCTGCCGGATCAATGTTCGGCAGCGGATCCGGAGGTTCTGCCATCACGTATGATATCAGTGGAAATGATCCTGTTGAGCTCTTAAGCACCTCTAAAGAACTAATGAGTGTGATAAAAGATGTAGACGGAGTGAAGAAGGTCTCAAGCAACCAGGAAAAGACTGCTCCTGTCTATACCGTCAAAGTAGACACTGAAAAAATGAACACCCAGCAGGCTGCACAGCAGGTGGCTTCCCTTATTCAGCCAATGCCGATTGGATCCATTACGCTGGATGGGAAATCAACACCGGTGCTGCTGAATGCAGGAATCAACCCTTCACAGGCATCTGACCTGAAGGATCTTTCCATCCAGACAGCCCAGGGTATTCTGCCTCTTTCCAAAGTTGCTCAGATTACAGAGGAAGATAAACCAAGCACCGAGCTTCATAAAGACGGCAAACCGTTCATCCGCATTTCTGCGGAAGTGAAACCTGAAAAGCTGTCAGTTGTATCTGCAGCAATTGATAAGAAAGTGAAAAAAGTCGACTTGCCAAAAGGCGTCAGCCTGGAGCAGGGCGGAGCGGCACAGCAGCAATCCAGCGATTTTGCTGATCTTGGTCTGACGATGCTCGCTTCCATTTTAATCGTGTACCTCATTATGGTCATTACGTTTAAAACGTTCCGTGCGCCGCTCGCGATTTTAATGACGCTTCCGTTAGCTTCCATCGGTGCGGTTCTCGGCCTCCTGATTTCAGGCGTGCCAGCTGATCCGACTGCATTAATCGGCGGACTCATGCTGATCGGTATCGTCATCACGAACGCGATCGTACTTATCGACCGCGTGAAGCAGAACGAAGAAACCATGATCATTCGCGACGCGATCATCGAGGCGTGCGGTACACGCTTACGCCCAGTTATCATGACAGCGGTCGCTACGATTTTTGCGATGCTTCCGCTTCTGTTCTCTCAATCCGAAGACGGCAGCCTCGTTTCAAAATCACTTGCTGTCGTTGTTATCGGTGGACTGACAGGTGCAACCATTTTAACGCTTGTCATCGTCCCGGTCTTTTACGAGCTGCTTCATTTCAGAAAATCAAAACGCCAGCGGGTGAAGATGTCCCAGCAAGATAGCTTTCCACTGAGCCAGGATGCGTAATGAAGCAGGAAAAGAGAGTGTCCCATTTACATATGGGATACTTTCTTTTTTTTGAGTGGATGGAAGGCTAAAAATGGATGCCGCTAGATTATTTAGCTCAGCCGCCAAATTAATGGCTTCAGCCGCCAGATTATTCGGCTCTGGCGCCAGATTAATTACTTCAGGCGCCAAATTATTCAACCCAGGCGCCAGTTCTGCAGGGGTTGTCCTATAAGAATACACTACCATTAAATATCTTAGCTAATGACACAAAAAAAACCTGCCGCAGCAGGTTTTTTTAATTCTTAAGTTTGGACAGCAGGCGGAGCATTTCAAGATACAGCCAGACGAGTGTAAGCATTAACCCAAATCCTGCGTACCATTCCATATATTTTGGCGCTCTTTGTTCAACGCCTCTTTCAATAAAATCAAAATCAAGCACAAGATTGAGAGCGGCTACGCCGACAATAACCAGACTGATGATAATGCCGACTACACCGGTTTCATGAATAAAAGGCACATGAAGCCCGAAAAAGCGAAGAACAAAATCAATCAGGTAAACGATGGCAATCCCCAGAGTGGCTGACATGACGCCAAGCCTGAAATTTTTCGTGACTTTGATCAAGCCCAATTTGTATACGATCAAAAGCGCAAAGAGCACGCTGAATGTGAGTAAAACTGCTTGCGTGGTAATGCCTGAAAACTTTGCCTCATACATGGCACTTATGCCGCCAAGAGCCAGACCTTCCAGCATCGCATACAGCGGTGCTAAAAAGGGTGATGCCTTTGGAACAAAAATGGTGATCAGCGAAACAATGAAAGCTCCGATGACTCCTGCGAGCAGAAGCGGAGCCACCTGTTTTCCATCAAAATATTGATTCCATGTGTAAAAGGCAGTCGCACATAATAAGACGAGCAGGATGAACGTTTTATTAACCGTCCCCTGAAGTGTCATCGGATGCTCGATTCCTTGGCCTTTTAGCTGTGAAAACGTTGATTCTTTTAAACTAGGATTAGAACTCCTCATCACGTAACCTCCTTATTACTAAACTATACTATAGTTAAACCCTTCTTATGAAAAGAAAGGCTGTTTGGGGGCTGTGTTATGGCTTTTTTGAGGAAAACTATGCAATTAGACAACGATAAGGGTCATTTTTTTGAAAAAATGATATTGAGTAAATTCTGCTAGGCCGAACCGGAAAATCGGGGGTTTTTTAGCTTCTTCAAGCTGTTATGTGTGGATTGAAGGTGCTAAAGCTGTCCATTTTATCTGCAAAGTGGTTGACTCAGATTTTTTATTTTTAATTTTACAGGTTAATTGTTCAAAAATGCTGATTTATGTTCAAAAAATTGATTTTACGTTCAAAATCCCCTCATTTATGTTCAAAACGTTATACGCGACGATATGCGACATGATTCGACGCATTTAGTTCTAAGGAGAGGGGGAGTATTTACAATACTAGTTTATGACCAAAAATTGTCGAACGATTCCGCCCAAAACCGCCAACGTCCTGTGCTAAAATTTACCCAACACCTCTTTTTTTTACATTAAAAAACTTCAATTCCACCCATTCTACGATTTAAATTTAGCAAAAAAATATCTTAGACTTTCATAATATGAAATTACCTCATTGAGTTTAGAAAGCGCTTTCATCTATAGTGTGGACAGGCTATAGAAAATGAAGGAGGAAGTGCTATGGGAATCCGAACGGGAGCTCAGTATATCGACGGGTTAAAGTCCCGTCAGCCTGAGATTTGGCTGGAGGGCAGGAAAGTGACGGATATTGTCAACGAGCCTGTTTTGCGCCAGCCAATCCTGGAGATCGCGAAGCTGTATGATATGCAGCATGATCCTGATCAGCAGGAAAAGATCACGCATGTTTGTGAAGAGACGGGCGAGCGTGTATCCAACGCGTTTCTCGTGCCGCGCAAGCTTGAGGACGTTATGGCAAGGCGCAGCTTGTTTGAAGCATATGCTAACGCTACGTACGGTCTGATGGGAAGAACACCGGACTTTTTGAACGTCGTGGTCACCGGGATGGCGAGCAACTCCTGGTTCCTGGACAAGTACAATCCGGAATGGTCCGTTAACATTCAAAATTACTACCGATACATCCGGGATAACGACTTGTTCCTTACGCATGCGATCATCAACCCGCAAAATGACCGAAGCAAAACATCGCATGAACAAAAAGATACATTCACTCACCTTGGAGCAGTGGAGGAGACGCCGGACGGCCTGCTTGTTCGGGGAGCGAAAATGCTTGCGACACTTGCTCCAATTACAGATGAAGTCATCGTGTATTCGTTCCCAGGCTTCAAACCGGGAGATGAGCGGTATGCACTGGCATTTGCGCTTCCTATTGATACACCGGGACTCCGCATCATCTGCCGTGAGCCGATGCAGGACGGCAAACGTTCACTGTTCGACCATCCGCTGGCTTCCCGTTTTGAGGAAATGGATGCACTCCTTGTGTTCAATGATGTGCTTGTTCCTTGGGACCGTGTGTTTATCCACAATAACGTGGAAGCGGCGAACCTGCTTTATCCGAAAACAGGGATCGCCCAGCAGCCTGCCCATCAGTCAGGCGTTCGTGGGCTCGCCAAGCTGTCGTTCGCTGTGGATGTCGCCTGCCGTTTAGCGGATTCCATCGGGGTTGATGTGTATTTGAACGTACAGAACGATCTTGGGGAACTCATTCAAAGCGTGGAAACGATTCGTGCCTTGCTGCGTGTTTCTGAATATGAATGTGAGGTTACGCCTTCTGGCGAGTACATGCCGGCGGCCGCTCCGCTGGAGACCATCCGCGGCTTGCTGCCAACCTTTTATCCGCGTGCCATCGAAGTCATCCAGATCATTGGTGCCGGGGGATTGCTCATGTCACCGTCAGGCTATGATTTTGAAAATCCGGAGTTAAGAGAGGATATGGATCGTTACTATGTTGGACGTGAAGGCGTTTCGTCCATTGACCGTGTGCGCATCTTTAAACTCGCATGGGATCTGTCAGGAGAAGCGTTTGGACAGCGTGCACTGCAGTATGAACGTTATTACACGGGAGACCCGATCCGAAAGCGGGCCATCTTTTACAACAACCATAAACGCAAGAACGCATTCCCATTGGTGGACCAGGCTTTACATGAGGCAGACCGGGCCAGGGAAGCGGCAAAGGCTATCCATTCTGAAAAAGAGGAGGGGATCGCTGACGCTGATACAGTAATGCAATAAGAAATGGCCGGCAGCCCAGAGCTTACCGTTTTAAAGAAGCGAAGGGGGAAGACATGTGATTGGATCTGTTCAGAAGATTGCTAGAATCTTGAACTGTTTTACGGATGAAGAACCGGTGCTGGGGAACCTCGACATTGCTACAAAGCTTGATTTAAACCCGAGTTCTGTCCACCATCTGCTGCATACTCTGTGCCAGGAAGGCATGCTCATCAAGGACAGCCAGAAAAAATACAGGCTAGGATGGAAGCTGCTCGAATGGGGCAACCGGGTCATGTATCAGAAGGAAATGCTGAGCGGAGCTTTCCCAATTGTGGAAGGGCTCATCCGCCGTTTTAACGGGGCGGTTCATATCGGCATGTTTGATCAAGGAGAGGTCGTGTTCGTCCTGAAAGCCAGCCCTAAAGAAAGCCGGGAAATTCCGACGTATGTCGGTTCAAGAAAGCCTGCCTACTGCACGAGCTCAGGAAAGATTCTATTATCCTCAAACCCTCCCATGGTGAAGGTCACCGTGGAGAAGGGGCTTGTGCAGCGGGCTCCGAATACCATCACATGTGCGGCTCAGCTGCAAACCGAGCTTCAGGAAGTGAAAAAGCGCGGCTATTCCGTGAGCGATAACGAAAATGAACTTGGTTTGTACGGCGTGGCTGCCCCCATCCGCTCCTACTCCGGCCATACCATTGCGTCACTGAACATTGTCGGGGAGCCATTATGCAGGGCCGCGACAGCAAAGGGATTCTGGAGCATCTACTGCTCACGGCTAACACTCTATCAAAAGAGCTTGGATATATCGAAGTCTAGTATTTCTATTAAAAATTCGGGAGGAATACCAAATGACAAAGACGGCTGAACGACTGTTTTCTTTTAATCTGCTTAAATGGATCGAGGAAAATAAGGATGCGTTAAAACCGCCTGTGAACAACAAAGTGCTCTGGCAGGATTCTGAGTTCATCTGCATGATCATCGGCGGACCGAACCGCCGGCGCGATTTTCACGTCGACCCTTCAGACGAGTTCTTTTACCAGATCAAAGGCGACTGTTATGTCGAGTGCATTACGGAAGACGGAGCAAGAAAGGTCGTTACAGTAAAAGAAGGTGAAGTGTTCATGCTGCCTGCGATGGTTCCACATTCTCCTCACCGTGTAGCGGACACGTACGGACTCGTCATCGAGCGCAAGCGTGCAGAAGGAGAACTAGAGGATTTCGTCTGGTTCTGTGATGAGTGCAACCATGAGATGCACCGGGTGACCGTACAGCTGAACGATATTGAAAAACAAGTGAAAGAAGCAATCCATAGCTTTAATTCAGATGCGGAAGTCCGCTTGTGCAAGAATTGCGGCCACCACATGCCGGAAAACGTGGAGGAATGGAAGTGCGAATAGATTTTCACACCCATATCATTCCAGAGAGCTTTCCGGATTTTACGGAAAAATACGGCGGAGAGCGCTGGCCGGTGCTGAACCGGACGTGTGCGTGTGGTGCGTCCATCATGGTGGGTGGCAAAAATTTTCGGGATGTGACGGACCAGGTATGGTCGCCGGAAAAACGAATTCAGGACATGGACCGGGAAGGCGTTGATATTCAGGTGCTGTCCCCGATTCCGGTCACGTTCTCGTACTGGGCGAATCCGGAAGCCGCAACCGAGATGGCAAAGATTCAGAACGATTTTATTGCAGAAACGGTCGCAAAGCACCCGGACCGTTTTGTTGGCTTAGGGACGGTTCCGATGCAGGAGAGTGTAACCGCCGTCCGGGAGATGGAACGCTGCATCAATGAACTTGGGCTGCATGGCATTGAGATCGGAACGAACGTCAACGGCAAGAACTTGGATGATCCGTCATTTCTGCTATTTTTTGAGATGGCAGAAAAAAGGGAAGTGCCAATCTTCATCCACCCGTGGGAGACGCTCGGACGGGATCGGATGCCGAACCATAACTTCATGTATACGGTAGGCATGCCGAGTGAGACGGCGCTTGCAGCGGCCTCGCTCATCTGGAGCGGCATTATGGAGAAGCATCCGCGTCTGAAGATCTGTTTTGCGCATGGAGGCGGTTCGTTTCCTTACCTCATTCCAAGACTGGATCAAGGCTGGAACGTCTGGCCGCACCTCAGGCTGACGACTCATCCGCCGAGCCATTATGCCAAACAGTTTTATTTTGATTCGTTAAACTACGATCCGCTGAACATCAAATATATGATGGAGCGGTTTGGCTTCGAGAAAATTTTCATGGGTTCGGATTATCCGTTTTTGCTGCGTGAAATCAATCCTGGCAAGGTGATCTATGAAACGCTCGAGTTAACGGCGGAGCAGAAACGCGGCATGCTTGGTGAGAATGCAGCACGGTTTTTAAATTTGGAACTCGGGAAACGGGGTGCAGTCCTTGCAAACAGTGCAAAATCCGGAGAGTAAGCTGGAAGAGCTCGGGCTGACCCTCGCTCCTGTCCGGACGGCAGTCGGAAACTATGTGAGCTGTGTAAGAACCGGAAGCCTTCTTTTTACATCCGGTCAGGGTGTTGATCAGTATCATGGCAAACTGGGCCGGGAACTAACGATTGAAGAAGGATATTTGGCCGCCCAACAGTCGATGCTGAATCTTCTCAGTGTCGTGAAGCAGGAGCTTGGTGAGTTGAGCAGGGTGAAGCGTGTCGTGAAGATACTTGGCATGGTGAACTGTACAGAGGATTTCACCGCGACTCCCCAAGTGATGAACGGGGCGTCGGATCTGCTCGTTCAAGTGTTTGGCGAAAAAGGAAAACACGCGCGTTCAGCCGTCGGGATGGCGCAGCTTCCGAACAATACGGCGATTGAGATCGAGATGATTCTGGAGATCGAAGAGTAAGGAGGTTCAGAACATGACGAAAGAAATGACGGCTGATAAAAAAACACTGAAAGACGCGCTTCTTTTTATTGACGGCGAGTACGTAGAGGCCCGTTCCGGCAGCACGTTCGACTCCATCAATCCGGCGACCAATGAAAAGCTCGCAGCTGTTGCGAACGGAAGTCCGGAAGATGCGGAGCGTGCGATCGAATCGGCCAAGAAAGCTTTTGACAGCGGTGTTTGGAGCAAGATGCCGGTAGAGGAACGCTCTGATATTCTATGCCGGATGTCCGATCTGATCATGGAGAACGTGGACGAGCTCGCTATGGTCGAAACGCTTGATGTTGGCAAGCCAATCAAAGAAAGCCGTGGATTTGATATTCCGCGGGCCGCTTCCAACTTCCGCTTTTTTGCCGAGATGTCCAAATACATGGTTCACGAGCATTACGACAAGCACAATATCATGTCCTACGCTAAATATGCTCCGGCCGGGGTTACGAGCCTCATCATCCCGTGGAACCTTCCGTTCATGCAGATGACGTGGAAAGCGTCGGCCGCTCTTGCAGCAGGCAATACGGTCGTTGTAAAGCCGGCATCCTATACACCGCTAAGTGCGGTCATGCTCGGCGAGATTGCGAACGAAGCCGGGCTGCCGCCGGGAGTATTGAACATAATTACCGGTCCGGGCAGCACGATGGGCACGGCGATGACAACCAATCCGTCAGTCCGCAGGATCTCATTTGTGGGTGAATCGAATACAGGCAAAACAATCATGCGCAATGCGGCGGAAAACCTGATCCCTGTTTCATTGGAGCTTGGCGGAAAATCAGCGAATATCGTGTTTGAAGATGCCGACCTGGATGAAGCGGTACAAGGATCACTTGATGCGATCTACCGCAACCAGGGGGAGATCTGCTTAGCGGGGTCGCGCCTGTTATTGCAGGAAAGCATCTATGATCAGTTTTTGGAAAAGTTTACGGCGGCTGTTCAGAAAATTAAAGTCGGCGATCCGACCGATGAAACGACAGATATGGGCGCAGTTGTCTCAAAGAGCCATCTCGAAACGGTACATAACTATGTAGAGATCGGGCTAACTGAGGGGGCGAAGCTGGCATGCGGCGGCAAGCAGGTTAAAGGGCTGGAGCATGGTAACTTTTACGAGCCGACCGTCCTTTATGATGTGGACAACAGCATGCGGGTCGCCCAGGAAGAGATTTTCGGTCCGGTTCTTGTGGTTATTCCATTTAAAACCGAAGAAGATGCCATTCGGATTGCCAATGATTCAATGTACGGCCTTGCAGGAGTCGTCTGGACGAACGATATCCGCCGGGCACAGCGGGTGACGGCAGGTGTGGATTCAGGACTGCTCTGGATCAATTGCTGGTATATTCGTGACCTAAGAACGCCTTTTGGCGGCTCGAAAGCAAGCGGGATCGGGCGTGAAGGCGGCCGGCACAGCTTCGAATTTTATACCGAGGCAAAAACGATCACGATGAAATTATAAGGCTATTTTCTAAAAGATTTTGCTTTGTGAAGGCTTTTGTTCAAATTACTTCATTGCCAGGTTGATTGGAGTGGAAGGTGCGAGACTCCTGCGGGACTAGCGTGACAGGTGAGACTCGCGCAGGCGCTTGCGCCAAGAGGCTCACCGCACGCCCCGCGGAAAGCGAGCGGCCTGGAACGGAAATCACCCACTTCCAAGAGCAACAAAAGTAATTATAAAGACGAAAGGTGAATGATGCCTTTCGTTCCTTAGTTTATACAGAAGGGATGAAGCCCAAATGCAAAAAGTAATTGATCAGCTCGCAGGGGAACTGCTTGAGGCTGAACGCACAACCGTGCCGGTGGCTCCACTGACGGAACGCTTTGAGAACCTTACCGTGGAGGACGCCTATCAGATTCAGCTTGCGATCGCCAAAAGCAAGACAGAAGAAGGCCGAAAAGTGATCGGGAAGAAGGTCGGCCTGACGAGCAAAGCAATGCAGAACATGCTCGGTGTGACAGAACCGGATTATGGCCACTTGTTTGATGATATGGCTGTGAAAAATGGAGAGACCGTTAGAATTGACTCCATGATCAAGCCGAGGGTCGAAGCGGAAATCGGCTTTGTGCTGCGAGAAGAGCTGTTTCAGCCCAACGTGACGTTTTTAGATGTACTTATGGCAACCGATTATGTGGTTCCAGCACTTGAGATCATCGACAGCCGCATCGCCGACTGGAAAATCAAGCTCGTGGATACGGTTGCAGACAACGGATCATCGGCAAAGGTCGTCCTCAGTGACAAGAAGAAAACCATTGATGAGGTTGATTTTAGAAGTGCCAGCATGGTTTTATTCAAAAATGAAGAGCTGATTGCAACCGGGGCAGGAGCGGCAGCACTTGGACACCCGGCTCACGCGGTCGCCTGGCTTGCCAACAAGCTTTACGAGTTCGGCATTCCGTTAAAAGCAAACGAGCTCATTCTGCCAGGTGCTTTATCGGCCGCCATTGACGTTTTGCCAGGAGATACAGTGACGGCAGAATTCGGTCCATTGGGCTGGGTTTCCGTCCATTTTGCATAAGAAAGGAGAAAGGCTATGGAGAAGGTAAAAGCAGCAATCATCGGTTCGGGGAACATCGGAACGGACCTCATGTACAAGCTTGCACGAAGTGAATGGCTCGAACTGACTGCTGTCATTGGTATTGATGCGGAATCAGATGGTTTGAAGCGGGCTAAAGATGCGGGGTACACCACGTTTGATAACGGAATTCAGGGGTTGTTGGAAAACCCTGAGCTTGCGGACATCGTTTTTGATGCAACGTCTGCCAAGGCTCATGTGCGCCATGCAGAAGTGCTGAAGGATCTGGGAAAGTTTGCAGTCGATCTCACTCCGGCAGCACGCGGACCGTTCGTATGCCCCGCGGTAAACCTTGGCAGTTATCTTGATGAATCAAATGTAAATATGATCACGTGCGGGGGACAGGCGACGATTCCTATCATTCACGCGATCAACCGGGTGGCAGATGTTGAGTACGGGGAAATCGTAGCGACGATCGCCAGCAAGAGCGCCGGACCTGGAACACGGGCCAACATTGATGAATTTACGATTACGACCCGCAGAGGGATTGAAGAGGCAGGCGGGGCGGACCGCGGAAAAGCTTTGATTATCATGAACCCAGCCGATCCCCCGATTCTGATGAGAGACACGGTGTATTGTGAGGTTAAAAATATGGACGAAGAAGCAATCCGGCAGTCCATCTATGACATGGTTTCTCAAGTTCAAGCGTATGTGCCTGGCTATCTTTTAAAACAAGAGCCGTTGTTTGAAGACAACCGGGTCACTGTTTTTCTTGAGGTGGAAGGAGCTGGAGATTATTTCCCTCCGTATGCCGGCAACCTTGATATCATGACGGCAGCTGCAGTCCGGGTCGCGGAGCAATACGCCAAACACCGGATGGAACAAGGGAAGTCGCCGGAAAGGATGGGTACCTATGAAACGAAATAGCGAAAAGCCCATAAAATTGACCGAAGTTTGCCTTCGTGACGGCAGCCATGTCATGAAGCACCAGTTCACGGCAGAACAGGTGTGGAAGGTAGCAAAAGCGCTGGATGAGGCTGGCATGCATTACATTGAGGTAAGCCATGGAGATGGACTCGGCGGTTCAACCCTGCAATACGGACGTTCTCTAGTGGATGAGATGACACTGATCGAAACGGCTGTAGAAGCATGTACTTCTTCAACGGTAGCGGTTCTCTTAATTCCTGGAATCGGTACGGTTCATGACTTGAAACAGGCTCGTGACCTAGGGGCAGGCCTCGTTCGTGTGGCGACTCATGTTACAGAGGCTGATGTTTCTGCTCAGCATATTCACCTGGCACGAGAGCTTGGGATGGAAGCCTTCGGATTTTTGATGATGGCTCACTCTGCTCCCGTCGAAAAGCTGGTCGAACAGGCCAAGCTGATGGAAAGCTATGGCGCGCAGGCCGTGTATGTGACGGATTCCGCGGGTGCCCTGCTGCCTCACGATGTCCGTGAACGAATCAGCGCTCTTCGCCAGTCGCTGGATATCGAGATCGGGTTTCATGCCCATAACAATCTCTCAGTCGCCGTGGCCAATACACTGGTGGCTATTGAAGAAGGAGCGACCCGGATTGATGGCAGTGTCCGCTGTCTGGGGGCAGGAGCGGGGAATACGCAGACAGAGGTATTGCTGGCTGTGCTTGATCGCCTCGGTCTTGATGTGGGGATCGACCTCTATAAAATGCAGGACCTCGCTGAGGATATCGTAGCACCATTGCTGCCGCGTCCGCAGGAAATCAGTAAAGGCAGTCTTGTGATGGGGCATGCCGGTGTCTACTCGAGCTTCCTTCTGCACGCCGAACGGGCAGCTGCTCGTTTCGGACTGGATTCACGGGATATTTTAGTAGAGCTTGGCAAGCGAAAGGCAGTCGGGGGACAGGAAGATATGATACTTGATGTAGCGGCCGAGCTGGCCAAGACCAAACAGGAGGTGTGATTCGTGACGGTAACAAAAAGAGGACAGGATGAAATGGTAGACTATCTTTTGGGCGCAGAACGCGATATCCGTGAAGTCATCAAGCTGACGGACCAGAATCCGGACCTTGCCATAGATGAAGCATATGATATCCAGCAGCGTTTGATTGAAAAAAAGATGAAACAGGGAGCACGAAGAGCGGGGATCAAGCTTGGCTTAACGAGCAAAGCGAAGCAGGAGATGATGGGTGTTCACGAGGCAATCTATGGTTATCTGCTCACGGATATGCTCGCGTACGAATGGGAGCCTGTTCGGTTCAACCAGCTTATTCATCCAAAGGCCGAACCTGAAATCGCCTTTTTAATGGGTGAGGATCTGCAGGGAACGAACGTTACGGCTGAGGATGTACTGAAGGCGACCAAGTACATAGCACCTGCCATCGAGATCATTGACAGCCGATACAAGGACTTTAAATTCACGCTCGTTGATGTGGTGGCAGATAACTGCTCGTCTGCGAAGTTCATAGCCGGAAGCAAGTGGATCTCGCCAGACAAGTTGGATCTTGCCCATATCGGCATGGTTATGTCCAAAAACGGCGAAGTGGCCACAACAGGAGCTGGAGCGGCCGTGCTCGGGCATCCGGCAGCAGCGGTTGCCTGGTGCGTGAATAAGATGGGAGAGAGGAACGAAGGCCTTAAAAAAGGCGACATCGTCCTGAGCGGCGCTCTATCAGAAGCCATTGCATTTGAGCCGGGCGACACCATCATTGCCACGTTCGACGAGCTCGGCAGCGTATCGTTCTCCTGTAAATAGAGATGCCGATCATTCAGGTGCAGATCATTAAAGGCCGATCCGACGAGCAGATTCAGAACATGATTGCGAGTGTGACCGAATCGGCAGCCAGCACGCTGAACGTGAAGCCGGAGCAGGTCAGAGTGCTTGTTACTGAGGTTGAAGGGAAGCACTGGGCAGCTGGGGGAAAAGCGAAAGAGTAATAGATTAGCAGGGAGCCATTCAGCGGTGCTGGGTGGTTTTTTTGTGTGGTGGGTTGGATCAGGTGGGCGCATTTATGAAAATGATGTGTTTTGCAAGTAAACCTTGTCGAACCGCAAGTAACAGGAGCATTTTCGCAAGTAAACTCTGTCGAACCGCAAGTAACAGCCTCGTTTCCGCAAGTAAAGAGTGTCGAACCGCAAGTAACGGTCTGCCTAGAGTGCCTCCTAATCCACAGAAGAGGGTTATTGATGAGGGTTTTGACAAGTTGATCTCTTTTTCAACGCTTCCGCAGGTAAATTTATATGTCTAAATTCATTTTTTATCGTTCGTTACGGAGCCAAATCCCATAAGTACCGCTTGCAGGGGAGAGCTGTAGAACGACAGGAGTTCTATTAAGTAATGTCTAGTATTACTTAATATTTTATGAAAAGAAAAAGGAATATCGTATTTTAAGAGATATCTTAACTCTACTTGTTATATAACAGACTATGTTATAATAGACTAAAATTTCTAATTATTTAAGCTGTGGAGGGATCACTCGTTGAATGTGCCAATGCTGTTGCCTCAATTTCTTGATCGTGCGGTAAAGTTGTATGGAAAGAAAGCTGCGATAATCGGTGAAAAGCAAACCTATACATACAGTGAAGTGAATAACCGGGTCAACCAGCTTTCACGTGGGCTAATTGAAACTGGAGTTGGAAAAGGAGATCGTGTCGCTTATCTAGCTCCAAACACGTCCGAGATGTATGAAGGATTTTACGGCGTGCTGCAGCTTGGGGCTGTTATGGTACCGCTCAACACAAGGCTAAAGCCGGAAGATTATGTATACATACTGAATCACAGCGGATCAAAAGTACTCTTTGTTGACCATGAACTGGTGAACCAAATCGAGCCAATTCGAGAACAGTTAACGACGGTTGAAGCCATTATAGTGCATGGTCTTGAACGGGTAGGGAACGGTTTAATTCCCTATGAAAACTGGCTGGATCAGTTCGACACAGCACCTGTTGACCGTCCGGAGATGGATGAGAATGACCTGGCGACGCTTTTGTATACGAGCGGGACGACCGGCAAACCGAAAGGGGTTATGCTGTCACATCGGAGCAATTTTTTGCATGCGCTTACATCTATGCATCATCTGCGGGTTTCCGATCGTGATGTCCTGCTTCATGTGCTTCCGATGTTCCATGTGAACGGCTGGGGCTCGCCTTTTTACTTTACGGCGAACGGAGCGACACAGGTCTTCCTCAAAAAGGTAGTACCTGAAGAGATTTTTAGAAAAGTGAACGATCATGGAGTTTCGGTCATGCATATGGCTCCGACCGTCCTTAATGGACTTCTGCAGTATGCGGACAAGAAAGAGACCGTTAAAGAGGTTAGCAACCTCCGTATTGTCATTGCCGGTTCGGCACCGCCGCCAGCCTTCGTGAAGCGGGTTGAGGAAGAACTGCAGTGGGAGTTTATCCAGGTGTACGGCATGACGGAAGCCTCGCCGCTCATTACGACGTCCATCATCCGGGACACACAGGATCATTTGACGAATGATGAGAAATACCGATTGAAATCGAAAGCGATCACCCCGCTGTTCTGGAAGCAGCCGTTATCGCAGTCCCTCATGATAAATGGGGAGAAACACCGCAAGCCATCGTCGTGCTCCGGGAAGGGCACGAGGCTAGTGAGGACGAGCTGATCACGTTTGCCCGCAGCCGGCTTGCACACTTTAAGGCGCCGACCATTATCGTTTTCGTGGAAGAATTGCCGAAGACCGGCTCCGGAAAGATCCAAAAGGTGCATTTGAGGAAAGCCTACTGGAAGGACCAAGGGCGGCTTGTTAACTAGCGGGCTCTGACCGTGGCTGGTTATAAATACAAATGGTGTATTTCTCTGAAAATATGTATAATGGCACTTTAAGCGTTTAAAGCGTTTCATGGTAAACAATGCTAAAGGAAGGCAGGGGCAGCATGGAAAAAGATCAGCAGGATTTAAAAAAGGGGTTATTGCCGCGTCATGTTCAATTTATCGCCTTAGCGGGGATGATTGGAACGGGGATATTTAAAGGAAGCTCAGACACGCTCAGTTTGGCAGGGCCTAGTGTCGCTTTAGCTTATTTATTAGGCGGGGCATTATTATTCATTGTTATGACGGCATTGGCGGAGATGGCCATTGTCTATCCAAATTTAAATGTTCAGAATCTCGTTCACAAAGCATTTGGACATCGGATTTCATTTATCGTTGGCTGGCTTTATTGGGTGCAGTGGGGGATCGTCACGATTGTTGAAATATTGGCTGCGGGCAGCTTTTTGAAATACTGGTTTTCCTCAACGCCGCTATGGCTGCTAGCTCTTTTCTGTGCCATCTTCATTATTGGAATCAATCTGTTTCAAGTAAAGTACTATGGTGAGATCGAGTTTTGGTTTGCTGGAATTAAAATCGTTGCGCTGACGGCCTTTATCATTTTAGGAGCCTGTATTTTGTTCGGTGTGATTCCGAGCTCGATTGATCAGCCATTAAATAATTACACTGCTCATGGCGGTTTCTTTCCTAACGGGATCGGCGGTATGCTCAGCGCGTTCTTAATCGTTATGTTCTCCTATGGCGGAGCCGAGCTGATCGGAGTTGCGGTAACCGAAACGAAGGATGCACAAAAGGTACTGCCGAAAGTGATCAAAGGGACGGTAGGGAGAGTTGTTATTTTTTATATTCTTCCGATTTTGATCATCTGTGGTCTGATGCCTTGGAATAAAGTATCCCTTGTTGAAAGTCCTTTCGTCCAGGTTTTCGATATTACAGGAATCCCTGGAGCCGGGCACATCATGAACTTTGTTCTTTTAACAGCTGTGCTATCAGCGGCAAACTCAGGGATCTATGCGACGTCAAGAACCCTGTTCTCAATGGCACAAAGCGGAGAAGCGCCTAAAAAATTTCTTAGGGTGTCCAAAAACGGTATTCCGATCAACGGTATCATCATTACGTCCATCTGTATTTTATTTGGTGTATATCTTGCATATAGGACACCGGAAAAGATTATTGGGTATATGATGTCGATTCCTGGATTCACGATCCTTCTCATCTGGATCGCCATTTGTCTGGCCCAGTTAAAGCTGCGCCGCCATTATGAGGAAAAGCCATTCTTCCAAGTGAGGGGTTTTCCTTTTACGACGATTCTTGGTGCGGTGCTATTATCCGTCATTTTTATTTTCTTCATCTTCAATAAAGATAACATTATCGGCACAACGGTCTGTCTCGTGATCGTGGCCGTGATCACTTTGCTGGCTTTCTTGAGTAAAGTTCCAAAAAGAGATTCGATGGAATAGCGTTTTAGTAAGCTTTGGAAGTGGTTGATTTCCGTTTCAGGTGCTCGCTTTCCGCGGGGCGTGCGCTGAGCTTCCTCGGCGCAAGCGCCTGCGGATCTCACCTGCCCCGCATGTCCCGCAGGACAAGGAAGGCTTCGGCAGCGTTATATCGCACGAAGAAAATGTGAAATTCATTTTCGAGGAGTCTCGCACCTTGCACTCCAATCAACTTGATGAAGGTTCGAAACAGAAACATTTCCACAAACTTTAAGAGCATGTAGAAAAGAATTAAAAAAAGAAGCAGCTGGCCTTTTGGCTAGCTGCTTTTTCCTTTAGTCTGCTTCTTTTTGGCTCAAAAAGTAAAACATTCCCTGTGAAAAGAACAATAATCGCCAATGTTTTAATGTCGCCGCCGGCATCGGAAAATAAGATGCCCGCTCCTAAAACGATCGCAAATAATGCGAATCCCATGAAAAACTCACCACCGCCAGCTTTTCCTTCCGTTATATCTTTGCAGCAGCGGATTGTCAGCGAATGGAGATACGAAGAGATTTATTTACCACGATATTTTTCCAATATTTGTTTATAATGAGAAGGGTAAGGGGGTTATCCCATGAAAAGAAAGCATTACTTATGGGGATTGATGATTGCCGTTCTTTTATTTGTTCTTCCACCGATTCTGGCTCCTTCCATCCATGATGGTTCTTCTCAAAAATCGGCGATACGAGAATACTTGGTCAATGAGGGCTATCCCTATCAAAGCTTCCTCGCCCGTATTACAAGCAATGGACAGGATAAAAAATACGGGGAAAGATATGAGGTTGCCTGGAACGATTTCAACAGCGAGACCGGAATGACCCCAATCATTTTCTATGTGAAGAAAAATGATAAGGGATATTATGTGGACTCTGCCGGAACGGGCCCTTGATCTAACCACAAAAAGCAGCTGACACTCGTCAGCTGCTTGTCTCATACATTAGCTTTTGCTTGGCTGTATACGCCATGTGAAAGTATTTGCTCGCTTTTTGGTCGTTCTCTGTGTTGTAGAACTCGGAGGCGAGTTTTTCCGCGTAGTCCTGGACAAATCCCCAGAGCTGGACGGATTGAAAGTATGGAATGGCAGCGGCTGCTGTTTGTTCCAATTGTTCAGCTGAGGAGGACTGGTTGTACTCGCTCAGGATGGAGAAATGGTGAATGTATTCCTCGTTTTGTGCATCTCTTGCTATTTTCAGTCCCTGAATAATCCAGTCGTCGGCAATGTCATGATTCCTGAGCTTGACGTGTTCCCGGGCAATCAGGAAGGTCGTTTTGTAGTCGGTTGCTTTGTCTTCAAACACCTCGGTGAGCTGGGCAATCGCTTTTTCCGAGAGGTTTTGTTCGGCATATAAAAGGCCCAGATTGTAGCGGATCTTAAGTTCGAACGGTTCTTTTTTCAAATTGTATACACGAAGAATGTCCAGGGCGGTTAGAAAATGATGCTCGGCTTCCCGGAACTGTTTTAATGATGTTGAGGCAAGGCCGATGATATTTTCGCAGCCGGCAAGTTTCACTTCATAGCCGGATTTGTCTTCAAAGTATTCTTTTGCCTTTATGGCGTGGCGGACGGCAAGCAGGGGCTGACGGGTGTGATAATAAAAGGTCGCGACTTTGTAGTTGAATTCTGCTTTTTCGATATCATCAGGAAACTGGTTTAACATCTTTTCGGCCAGCTGATAGTGCAGCTTGGCTTCGAGATAGTTTCCAGTATCCGTAGCATAGATGGCTTTGAAGAAGTGAAAGTAATAGGATAAGAAATCGTCTGTTTCTCTTTTTTTCTCCACATCCAGTTTGTTCAGGGTGTACCGCGCTTCCCAAAGGTCATTGACAAGGAGCTGGTACCTGAAGCTTAACAAAGAGTAGTAGATAAAGAGAGTCTGTGTAGGGTCCATTTCCATGGTTTCAATCTTTTCATCGATTTCCAGCTTTAATCTGCGGGATTCTACGAGGTTTTGGGAGAGAATTTCACGATACCAGCCGTTTAATAGTTGAATCATCTGTTCCGTGCTCGTCAGCTCTACTTCCATAACGTACGCCCACCTTTTAGCATAAATTTACAATTTAACACAATATTAGCATATCCGGTCTACTTAACGATTGAGTAAATTGTCGTAATTACCTGAAAACTTAAGGGTAACTTTTCTACTAATTTTTTACT
Source organism: Fictibacillus sp. WQ 8-8 (assembly GCF_024494405.1). Lineage (NCBI taxonomy): Bacteria > Bacillati > Bacillota > Bacilli > Caryophanales > Fictibacillaceae > Fictibacillus > Fictibacillus sp. WQ 8-8. Next base: position 583,263 of record NZ_JAMXKG010000001.1, on the reverse strand, counting down.
ATACAAGAGAGAATAGTTGGCAACCCATAAAAAAAGAGGAAAGGAGATTGCTCTCTTTCCCTCTCTGCTGTTTATGTGAATGTCTGGGAGTACAAATCTGCAACCAGTTACCCATTTGTCGTAGAAAATGTCTTTCCGTGTTCCGCATTCGTTACCGCTGAATGATCCGCGATATAGACGCCAATCAACAAAGCACCAGCCAACGCAATACCTACAAGAGCACTTGCCATTTTCTTCATATTGACACCCCTCAATATTTATTTTTTTCTATGTCTTTGTTTCTGCTGAAGTTTCTCGGGTGCAGGACTTCGAATAATAAAAGCTCCCGGCCTCCTTTTCCTTCAACAATATCTTACAATTTACAACAATAATAGCAAATATTAATAGTTTTGAATTGGGTAAAATGTCGCAATTTACACAATTTTCTTACATAACTTTTTTACTAATTTTTCCTTTCTTAATTTTATCAGTATTGATAGTTGAAAAAATGCTCTGAAAGATAGGCTCATAGTGGTATAGACAACCTGTCGGCAGAATAATACCCTTTAAATGACATCTCAGGGAAGGAAAGGAATGTGAAATGAGAGGAGGAAGGAAAATGAAAAAGCTAGTAGTCTGTATGCTGCTGGTTATACTCTTCGCCGGGCTCTCTGCTCCTTTAGCCGCCAGTGCGGCTGATCAGGGAAATGGGCACAAAGTCAATATCCGCGTGATGAGCTATAACCTGCACTACGGAAACAGCATGGGGAACGTGTATGATCTGAATGCTCAGGCTGAAGTGATCCGCCAGTCGGGTGCCGAGATCATCGGGCTGCAGGAAGTGGATGTTCATTGGAGCAGCCGGAGTTTGTTTGAAGACGATATTAAACTCCTTGCTGAAAAGCTTCAAATGAATTATTTTTTCGCACCAATCTATGATCTGCCGCCGCTGAATGCCGGAGAACCGAACCGCCAGTTTGGGGTCGCTGTTTTAAGCAAGTATCCCATTCTGAAGGCAGAGAACCGTGAGATCACAAGACTGTCTACGCAAGTTCCCAACCCGGTTCCAGCTCCTGCACCAGGTTTTGCCCAAACCTTGATCAATGTTAAAGGGATCAAGCTTCATGTCTATTCCACGCACCTCGATTACCGAGCGGATCCAGCCGTCCGGTCCATGCAAGTGAACGATATGCTCTCTATCTTTTCCGAGAGCTCCCGCCAAAAGATTTTATTCGGAGACATGAACGCCCAGCCGAATGCACCGGAACTAAAGCCGCTTTTCAGCACTCTCCAAGATACATGGAGAAGCGGAGAACCAGGGAGCACGTTTCCAGCGAACAAACCTTCATCCAAGATCGACTTCATTTTAACCTCACCGCGGATCGAATCAAGATCTTCGTTTATTACCGACACACTCGCTTCCGATCACCGTCCGATTATTGCGGACCTGACCATTCCGCGCAGATAAAACATTAAGGAGGGAGTAAAATGACGAGCAAGTTTATTCGAGCGTTGTTCATTATTATGGCCATTATGCTGGTCTTTCCTCAATCGTCACTCGCCGCTTCAAGCCCGGTGAAAAAGGAGAAGGATGATGCCTGGCTGAAGCGTATTGTGAAACACATGACGGTTGAAGAAAAGGCAGGCCAAGTGTTTATCATTCATGTGTATGGAAAAACAGCTGAGGATCCTGCGTATGAACAAATCAATATCAAGCAAAAACGAGGAGCGAAAAACTTCGCAGAAGCGATTGAGAAGTACCATTTGGGAGGCGTCATTTATTTTAACTGGACCGATAATATCGGGATGCCGGTGGATAAAGCTCAAGTAAACGCCCTGTCTAACGGCATTCAAAAAGCGGCGATGAAACAAAGGATTCCAATTCCGCTGTTCGTTTCCACTGACCAGGAAGGGGGAGTTGTGGCACGGGTGACGGAGCCAGGCACCGTTTTCCCTGGGAACATGGCGCTGGCTGCTGCTCAATCCACAGACTATGCCAGACAGTCGGCCAGCATCATGGGACTTGAGCTGAAAAGCCTCGGAATCAATCTGAACTTTGCTCCTGATCTGGATGTGAACGTGAATCCTAACAATCCGGTCATCGGTGTCCGTTCATTTTCTGAAAATCCGGATGTCGTCGCGCGTATGGGAGTCGCCCAGGTGAAGGGCTATCAGGAACAGAACATGATGGCGACCGCCAAGCATTTTCCGGGCCACGGTGACACAGATGTGGATTCACATTCTGGTCTTCCCATCATCAACCATGATCTGAAGACATTGAATGAAGTTGACCTCAAGCCGTTTAAGGCTGCCATTAAATCAGGCATCGATGCGATCATGTCCGGCCATCTTGTCGTTCCTGCGCTTGATGATTCCGGTATGCCGGCTACGTTATCGAAGCCAATCCTGACCGGCCTGCTTCGTGAAAAAATGAAATTCAAAGGGCTGATCATCACGGACAGCCTGGGTATGTCGGGTGCCAATATCGTACCGCCTGACCGCGTGCCGGTAGAAGCATTTAAAGCTGGGGCAGACATTCTCTTAAATCCGCCGGATGTGGATGTTGCGTATAATGGGCTGCTGAATGCGGTGAAGAGCGGAGAAATCTCTGAAAAACGTCTGGATCAGTCCGTGATTCGAATTCTAAAAGCCAAAATTAAACGCGGCTTGTTCCACCAGCCGTTAGTAGATCCAAGTGCGATCAACCAGATCGGACTTCTAGAGAATCTTCAGAAAGCGGAAAATATGACGGATCGCTCGATTACCCTGATCAAAAATGACAACCATACGCTGCCTTTAAAAGAGGGAAGCAAGGTGCTCGTGACCGGGCCGTCTCTCGGTAAGCCGGCAGAGCTGGCCGCAGCTTTGAACGAAAAAGGAATAGCGGCGAGCGGGTATGCGACCTCAGCCAGTCCGACTGCAGCCGAGCTGGCGAGTGCTGTGAACCAAGCGTCCAGCACGGATCTCGTGGTGGTTACCGCTTATACGGCTAACACGAACAGTGCTCAGCAGAAATTCGTAAAGGCCCTGCAAGCGGCAGGTAAACCAGTGGTGCTTGCCTCCATGCGCAATCCGTACGACATTATTACCCTGCCGGACGTTACGTCCAATATCTTAACCTATGGAAATCAAAATGTATCTGTTAGGTCGCTTGCCAAAGCGCTTGTCGGCGAGATCAACCCGAGCGGAAAGCTGCCGGTTACGATTCCCGGGAAGTACGAGTTTGGGTTTGGGTTGAGTTACTAATTTTTTGAATCGAAAATGCTGTTTTCGTAACCTTTGCTGCTTTTAGGAGTGGTTGATTTCTTGGACAGCCCTCTTTTCATTTAAACGGTCGTTTAATTTTTTGCAATATATCCTTCTACTTTATTGACTCCGCCGCCGAACCAGCGTTTTCCGGTTCCAGTGTAGGTATAGCCGAAGCTGTCTTTTTGTTTGTAATGATTTACGGCTTTATCTAGGTCATGGAAGATCCGGTGCAGATAGAGCAGGGCTGTTCTATCTTTAGAGGCTGCCACATCCTGTGCCAGGTGTTTGGCGTTCTGCAAATCCCTCTCTACGTTTTCATTTTTTACCTGGAGCGTTTCAATTCTGGATACGAGCTGGCGTGCATGTTCCTGCTGATCATTCCAGTTGATGTGGTTATCGGCATCAAAGCAAAGGGTCCTGTTGTAATATTGATGGTAAGAAGAAATGATCGTTGAGTAGGATTCAGCAGAGGCTTGTCCTGTCCCGGAGGCTTCCACCTGTTCGGTTACGGAAGTGGTTGAGATATAGTACCAGGCCGATCCAGCAATGGTGAACAATAGAAGGGCAAGGACAGTGAGTGTTTTCTTTTGCCTAACGAATATGCTCATGAAATCACTTCCTTTTATTTTCTAATTATTCCGAATATTATACCATAATTTGGGCGATAAAAGTATTTTTTCTTTGTAACTTCTGAAGTGCGGTGACGACTAATGAATTGTAAATCACAAATGATTTATAAAAAAATGAGAGTCTAAAGGAGAGGGTCTTATTATGAAACCATGGAAAAAAGTTACGGCTTCAGTATTGACAGCATCAGCCTTGCTTATGGGAGCACCTTCAATTGCGGGAGCACAAGAAAAGCCCGATTATTCTATTTTTCAGCTGCCAAAATCAGGCGTGCTGAAAGCGGGAGACAGAGGAGAAAACGTTAAAGTTTTGCAATGGGCGTTAAATAAAGTAGTGGCTGCCGGTTTGAAAACAGACGGAATCTACGGTTCAAAAACAAAAAATGCCGTTATTAAATTTCAAAAGAGTACTAAAAATTTAGTTGTCGATGGCATTTATGGGAAGAAAACACATGCTGCCCTTTCGGAAAAAATCAATTCCTCTGGTTTTCCGGAAATTGTTTTGAAGGAAGGCAGCAAGGGGGAAGCGGTCCGCATTCTCCAGAAAGCGCTAAATGAAATTGGGTCTGCTCTTACAGTTGACGGAATCTATGGCCCTAAAACAAAAGCAGCTGTTCTTACGTTTCAAAAGAAATACCCTGAGGTAAAGGATACGGGTGTATTTGATGCAGACACAAGAATCCTACTTGATAAAGTTCTGCATGACTGATTCCTGTTCACAGAAAAAGCTTGCCAGTCTCATTAGAGGCCGGCAAGCTTTTTGCTTGTTGTCCTATTTCGTCACTAATACCGGGCAGTTCGCTTCGGAAAGCACTCTTTGGCTGACGCTTCCGAGCACCAAACGCTTTAATCCGCTTAGGCCGCGGCTTCCCATGATGATCAGGTCGATGTTATTTGTGCTGGCATAGGCACAGATGGAGCGAGCTGCTTCTCCTTCGAGCAGTTCTGTTTTTACGTTGATAAAATCCTTCGGAACAGCGTCGCTCGCTTGAGCTAAAAGCTCTTCCCCATGACTTTTTTCCAGGGTGGCTGCCTGTCTGACTTCCTGTTCGATCGAATCTTGATAAGCCGCCATCGAATACCCTTCTCCATAAAGCGGGTAAGCAGGCTCATTCAAGACATGAGCCAGCGTTAATTCGCTGCCCATGCTATTTGCCAGCTCAATTCCGTATTCCAGCGCCTGTTTGCTTCCTTCCGATCCATCCATGGCCACGAGAATTTTTCCATACTTCATGATCATTCTCCTCCTTTTTTCAAGTGAAAATAGCAGCGAGAAGCACTAGTGTATGTTCTACTCAATGGCTTAGTGTTAAAAGTAGTGTTTATACTTTTCAATAACCTAATGCTAGAGGTTTTAAACCCTTTTGCCGGCAAGCCCGATCGTCCGGCAGGTGCTGCCGACCGTAATTTTTTAAAACGCGCCCGTAAATAGATAAGAGCATATTCCAGGCATAAGCAAAAAATTAATCTGCTCCCTTTTCCTTTTTCTCCAAGATCCATATTGCCATTTGCAGGGTAAGGGCATCCTTAAAATTCCTGGGGTCATACCCTGTTTCTTCCTTTATCTTATTGAGCCTGTAGATCAGCGTATTACGGTGAATGTGAAGGTGATCTGCCGTTTTCTGCATGTTGAGATGATGTTCAAAAAATACCTGCAGGGTTTCAATCAATGGACGCAATGATCGATGGAGCACGCGCTTAATGAGTCTTGTGCCGGCTGCTGTTTCCGTTTGATAGATGAGCGCTTTTGCTTCAAGCTCGGCAAACGAGACAACTTTCTGATGAACATCACTGATTTCAAGTGCAAGAGAACAATCTTCATATGATTGATTAAACATTTTAAGGTCCATAAAAAGCGTGCTGTAAGCCAACCGGAAAGTCAGTCTTAGAAAATTCAGCACCTGATCGATCGCTTCTACCTTCTTTTGGATCATTTCATCTCCGATGCCGGAAAGGACAATGCATAAGCGGTTGGTGTTCACAAAGCCAATCAGGCAGCTGGATGCACCAGCTGCTTTTTCAAGCTGCTGAAGAATCATCGTATCGGAAAGAGAACGGTCCTCCAGCTGGATCACAACGGTATAAAAGGGAGGAGCAAGGCTGATGTGAAGGAGGCTTAGCCGGCGCTCGATATGTTCCATGGCGGGCACCTCTTTAAGCAGGTTTTCAATGATCATCTCCTTCGTTCGCTGCTGCCACTCCGCCTGTGTGGCCATGTAAGCCTGCTTGATCAGCAGTTCGGTTGTCATTTTTACCAGTCCCCCAAAATCCCTCATTTCCTCTGGATCTCCAGTAATTCCGATCACACCGACAATTTTATAATCAAAAACAATCGGCAGGTTAATGCCGGATTGAGCTCCTTTCCATTTTCCTTTGTGATTAATCGGAATGGTAAAAGGCTGTTCGGTTTGCAATACCTCTAATGCACCTTCATGCATGTGATACAGGCGGGAAGAGTCACAGGAAGCGATAATGATTCCTTTATTGCTCATGATATTGACGTTTCGGTTTAGGCGGGTAGATGTTTCTTTTACAATCATCTCAGCAATCTCTGTTGTAAGCATTATGGCCTCCTTTGTTAGAATCCTACAAAAATACAAAGTTTTTCACCTGATATTATAGTTGTTTCGACCATAGATTTCTAATTTTCAGACAAGTATAATATAAAAAAACGGAAACTGAAAGCGTTTTCTCAGGAAGGGGTTCTAATGATGAAAATTGTGATCGCTCCCGATTCCTATAAAGGAAGCTTGACAGCGGTAGAGGCAGCGGAAGCCATAGAACGGGGAGTGAAGAAAGCCGATTCCACGATCCAGACCATTCTCGTGCCAGCAGCTGACGGGGGTGAAGGAACGATGGATACATTGGTTGCTGCAACGGGTGGAAGGAAAAAAACGGTTCAGGTTACCGGTCCTCTTCACAGTGAGCTCAGTGCTGAATATGGCATATTGGGAGATCAAAAGACTTGTGTGATTGAGATGGCATCTGCCTCAGGCCTGTGCCTTGTTTCTCCTGAAGAGCTTAATCCTCTGACAGCGACCACATATGGCACGGGGCAATTGATCAAACAGGGGCTCGATGATGGTTTTCGTTCTTTTGTATTGGCGATCGGAGGATCCGCTACAAATGACGGCGGAGCGGGAATGCTGCAAGCTTTAGGTTTAGAGCTGCTGGATGATAGCGGACAACGTGTCCCGTTCGGAGGCGGTGAGCTTCATAACATAAAAGAAATAGACCTGTCCGGGTTCGACCCGAGAGTGAAAGAATGCACCTTTCTGATTGCCTCAGACGTGCAAAATCCGCTTGTCGGCAAGGAAGGCGCATCTGCTGTTTTCGGCCCGCAAAAGGGGGCGACAGAAGAGATGGTGAAACTACTCGATAAAAATATGGTCCACTGGGGAGATATGGTGGAGCAAGCGACAGGAATCAGGCTTCACGATATGCCCGGTGCCGGAGCAGCAGGCGGGATCGGCGGCGCGTTCCAGGCTTTCTTTCCGGCACAGATGAAAAGGGGAGTGGACGTTGTCACAGAGTATGCCGGTTTGCCGCAGGCTCTGGATGGAGCGGACCTCGTCATTACAGGTGAAGGAAGAGTTGATTTTCAGACCGCTTCAGGAAAAACGCCGATGGGTGTGGCACAGCGGGCCAAACAAAGCGGAGTTCCAACGATGATTCTTGCCGGTTCTGTCGGAGAAGGGATTGAAGTTCTCTATCAATACGGAGTGATCAGTATTACAAGTATGATCCAGCAGACATTAACACTCGAGGAAGCGATGCAGCGTGCGCCTCAATTACTGGAGTATAGTGCAGAACAGCTCGTAAGAACGTTTATACAGTGCAATAAAAAAACGGAAAGCGGGGTTTTACACTATGAAACTTAAACAAACGATTGAAAGAGTGCCAGGCGGATTAATGGTCGTGCCTTTATTGTTCGGTGCGCTGCTTAATACGGTGGATCAGCTTCATCTTCAACCTGTGATGAAATTTTTAAAATCACTTGGTGTGGCAAAGACACCCGAAGGCTATTACGAGTTTTTGAGGATTGGGGGATTCTCTCAGGAACTGTTTAAAGACAGTGCCCTTGTCTTGATTGCCCTCTTTCTCTTTTGCGCGGGCAGCCAGATGAATTTGCGTGTAGGAGGCGCCGCCCTAAAAAAAGGTGTGCTGCTCACTACTTCCAAGTATCTGACCGGGCTTGCTGTGGGATTGCTGTTCGGCTACTTCTCTGATCCAATGGATGGTTTGTTCGGCTTATCGACTCTGGCGATTATCGCGGCGATGACGAATGGAAACGGAGGAATGTATGCCGCGCTCACGGGCCAGTACGGCAACCGTTCTGACGTTGGGGCAGTAGCAGTGCTCTCCTTGAACGACGGACCTTTTTTCACGTTAATGTCATTGGGCCTTTTGGGATCCAGCTTTCCGATCATTGCTTTCATTGCTGTTCTCTTGCCGATCGCGATCGGGATGATTCTCGGAAATTTGGACGAAGATATTCGCGATTTTCTCAAGGCGGGAGAAATTCTGCCTGTTCCGTTCTTTGCCTTCGCACTCGGAGCCGGTATGAACCTGGCGAGTTTCTTTAACCCTTCAGTCGTTACTGCAGGTCTTACAATAGGAATTCTAACGACAGTTCTTACAGGATTCACTGGCATTCTCGTGTTTAAATTATTCAGGGAAAAAAGCTATATCGCACCGGTATCCGAAGCTTCCACAGCAGGGAACGCAGCCGGTACGCCTGCAGCCATAGCTGCTGCGGCGTCCGTTGCCGCAGGGTCGGGAATGATGAGTGCCGCTGAAGCACAGTCCTACCAGGATATTGTGAACATCGCCACCGCACAGATCTCGATTGCCACCCTAACAACGGCTCTATTATGCCCGATCGCAGTCATTTTGGTGGACAAGTATCAAAGAAGAAAAGGAATCAATGGCCGGCTAGAGAAGTTTGAGTTGGAGAGCGGCTCGAGCCAGGAAGAACGTGTTCCTTCAACTACTGTCTGATACAGAACATTCCTATACAAAAGGAGAGAGCGTAAATGGAATCGACCTTGTTATATGGAAAAGAAGGGCTGACGCTTCGTTTGCCTGATTCCGCTTTTATCGTGGAGCCAAACAATTTGCCGGGACTTGAAAAAGATGAGCAGGCTTTAATGGAGGCACTGCGGCATCCGATCGGTACACCTCCATTAAAGGAGATGGTAAAAGCATCAGATAAAGTGGCGATTGTCATCAGCGACATTACGAGGCCAACTCCGAATGACAAGCTTGTTCCTTTGCTGATCAGGGAACTGGAGCATGTGCCGCTTGAGAACTTTGTCATTATTAACGGAACAGGAACGCACAGGGACCAGACGAGGGAAGAATTTGTTCAGATGCTTGGAGAATGGGTCGTGGATAATGTCAGAATCATCAACAACCAATGCCATGATAAAGACTCTCTTGTAAATTTGGGAAGAAGCCAGTTCGGTTGTGATGTGTATTTGAACAAGGAGTATGCGGAAGCTGATTTCCGCATCGTTACAGGCTTTATTGAACCACACTTTTTTGCCGGTTTTTCAGGCGGTCCTAAAGGGATCATGCCTGGCATTGCCGGGATCGAGACCATCATGACGTTCCATAATGCAAGGATGATCGGAGACCCGCGTTCCACATGGGGAAACATGGAGGACAATCCTGTTCAGGAGATGACACGCGAAATCAACCGCATGTGCAAACCGCATTTCATGCTGAACGTGACGTTAAACCGGGAGAAGGAAATCACGAATGTGTTCGCCGGTGAGCTGTATGAAGCGCATGACCAGGGGTGTGCGTTTGCAAAAGAGCATGCCATGATCCAATGCGAAGAACGGTTTGATGTCGTCATTACCTCCAATTCCGGCTATCCGCTTGACCAAAATCTGTATCAGGCTGTGAAGGGGATGAGTGCTGCCCATAAGATTGTAAAAGAAGGCGGCACGATCATTATTGCTTCAGAGTGTTCAGACGGATTGCCGGATCATGGAAACTATTCGAAGATCTTTCAGTTTGCCCAAACGCCTCAAGCACTGCTGGAGCTGATCAATGATCCGGAGTTTAAGATGTTTGATCAATGGCAGGTGCAAAAACAGGCGGTGACCCAGGTATGGGCGGATGTGTATGTCTATTCAAAACTATCAGATGAACAGGTTAAAGGGGCTATTCTTAAGCCTACCCATGATATCGAAGGGACGCTTGAAGAGCTGAAGGAGAAGTACGGGCAGGATATGACTGTTGCGGTATTGCCGCTCGGTCCGCTTACCATTCCCTATGTAGAAGAACGGAGGGATCCAATTGCTGCAGGCTAAGTATGAGAAACTGCAAGAGATTCTAACCGGGATGAAGACAGTTGTTGTTGCTTTTTCAGGAGGGGTCGACAGTACCTTCCTGCTGAAAGTGGCTCTTGATACACTTGGCACAGAAAACGTGCTTGCGGTGACCGCCGACAGTGAAACCTATCCGTTTGAGGAGCTGGAGGAGGCCAAACGTTTTGCCGCCATTCTCGGTGCCAGGCACCAGGTCATTGAAACGTCAGAACTGAGCATTCCAGGCTACTCTGAGAATACCTCCAATCGCTGTTACTTTTGTAAAAAGAGCCTGTTTGAGCATTTGATACCGATCATGCATGAGCATGGCTATGCGAATATAGTGTTCGGTCTTATTGCCGATGATATGGGAGAACACCGGCCGGGCACAAAAGCAGCAAGAGAATATAACGTACGGGGACCGATTCAGGAAGCGGACCTGTATAAGAGCGAAATCCGTGAGCTTTCTCAAGAGATGGGTCTGCCCACCTGGGATAAGCCTTCTTTCGCCTGTCTTTCATCACGGATTGCATATGGCGAAGAGATTACGATGGAAAAACTCCGCAAGATTGACCGTTCAGAGCAGGCTATCCGTGCGCTTGGCATCCGCCAGGTGAGAGTGCGTACTCATGGCGACATGGCACGGATCGAAGTGGAGCCTCATGAGATGCAGCGGCTTCTTCAGCATCATGAGGAGATCACCTCCAAGCTGCAGGAGTTCGGCTATTCCTATGTGACGATGGATCTTACCGGCTATAAGAGCGGGAGCATGAACAAAGTCCTTGCCGAAACAAAAACGACGTGAGGAGAGGCGAATGGGATGAAAAAGTTTGAAGACTTAGGCTTCAGTAAAGTGGATCTGGATCGGGAGACGCGGACAGGCTATCCGGAAGTGATCTATGGAGAAGGAAAAACAGCGGAACAGATCCGTCAGATCATGGAACCGCTCATTGAGACCCATGGCAAGGTGATGGTGACGAGGCTTTCAGAAGAAAAAGCAGAAATCTTGACGGAGGCCTACCCTGATGCGCGTTATCATGCCGTCTCACGTATTTTGCTCTATGGTTCACCGAGGGAAAAATACGGCGGTGATGTGATGGTTCTATGCGCCGGAACATCGGATCTTCCTGTTGCTGAAGAAGCGGCAGTCACGGCGGACTGGATGGGCTGCAAGGTGAACCGCCTGTATGATGTCGGAGTCGCAGGTATTGACCGTCTGCTTGCTTATCGGGAGGAAATTAAAAAGGCCAGTGTGCTTATTGTCGTGGCGGGCATGGAAGGAGCGTTGCCCAGTGTTGTAGGCGGTATGGTTCAGCGGCCTGTTATTGCTGTTCCGACTTCTGTCGGCTATGGCGCTCATCTGCAAGGACTGACACCGCTTCTCGCCATGCTGACTTCCTGCGCTTCAGGGATGAGTGTCGTCAATATCGATAACGGATTCGGGGCTGCCTACCAAGCTGCGCTGATTCTTAAACTTGCCACAGAGGGGGTTCATCATGAAACAGCTCTATCTTGATTGCCAGTATGGCATTTCGGGTGATATGACCTTGTCTGCGCTCATTGACCTGGGGGCAGATCTTGCTTATATTACCGGACATCTAAAGAGCTTGCCAATCGATCCGTTTTCTATGGCGGTCAAGCGGGTCAATAAGAGGGGCATCTCCTCCAACCTGCTGGACCTTCAGTTTGCGGAAGCTGAATTGGCGGCTGTAGGGGCACAAGCTGACACAGACCATCACCATGAACACGATCATGAACATGAAGAAGAGGGCCATTCCCACCAACATGCCCACTCTCATCATGAGCACCACCATTCCCATCATCACGTACATAATCACCATCATCATGACCATGAACATCGAAAAGCATCCACCATTTTAGAGATGATTGAAACGAGTGATCTGCCTTTACGGGTAAAAGACAGGAGCAGAAGGGTCTTTGAAGTGATCGCCGAGGCAGAAGGAAAGATTCATGGGATGGATCCGAGAGAGGTTCATTTTCATGAAGTCGGTGCGATGGACTCTATTATTGATATTATTGGCGTGTGCCTTGCCCTTGAAAGTCTTGAGGTTGATAGAATAACAGCTTCTCCGGTACCAACAGGCCACGGGAAAGTGAAGATGGCTCACGGTCTCTATCCGATTCCAGCTCCTGCCACTGCGGAAATCCTGAGAGGGGTTCCTCTTGAAGATTTCCATGTAAGAGGTGAATTAACGACACCTACTGGGGCTGGCTTTCTAAAGGCATTGGCGGATGATTATGGCTACATGCCAGCGCTTGCGATCGATAGGATCGGCTATGGCGCCGGCAGGAAAGACTTCGAACATCCGAACGTGCTTCGTGCTATTTTATTTGAGTTGTAGTTTGCTTGATTGCGGCTGAGACTTACTTTTAAACTAAAAGCTCTGTTAGTCAATGTAACAAAGCCAGACTAAAAATAGTACATTATCATTAGTTTTCAGAAAAATTAAAAAACGAATTGACAGTCTTTGACACGATGTACTATGATTATCACAGAAATGAAAATACAGAACAGAGTTTTATATTATAAAACAACTAAGGCATTGCACCCAGAGAAGAACGTCCAACGCACATTCATTAAGGGAGCAATGTCTTTTCTTCGGTTAATAACAAGAACGGAGTTTTATAATATAAAACAAATTCAGTTTCTCCAGCGTACATACAAAATTTTTTGAACTGAAATGTTACCGCTTTCAAAACTAAACGAAAAGAAAGGATGAGCTCGATGAAATTGAAAAAAAGTTTAGGGATTTTAATGGGTACGGCTTTATTGTCGTCCGTATTATTAACAGGCTGCGGCAGCCAGTCTTCGTCTTCCTCCTCAGGAGAAAAGACAAAGACAATCAAAATAGCCAACTATTTTGCAAAAGACCATCCTCAGAACGTAGCGCTGAGAGAAAAGTTCAAGCCGATGGTAGAAAAGGAATCGGGAGGTACGCTGAAGGTTCAGATCTACGACAACAGCACGCTTGGTGCTGAAAAGGAATTTTATGACGGGGTGCGAAACGGCACAATTGAAATGGGGATACCCGGTCTGATCATGCAATCGGACATTGAGAAGATGGCGGTGCCTGAGTGGCCGTTCCTGTTTAAGGATTATGAGCATGTCAAAAAGGTTCTGAACGGACCAATCGGCAAGGAGCTTACGGAGGACCTTGAAAAGAAGCATGGAGTGAAGCCGCTGGCATGGAGTGCGAACGGGTTCAGGATGTTCTCCAGTAACAGGACGCTTCAAAGCATGGATGACCTTAAGGGATTGAGGATGAGAATGCCAAACATCCCTAACTATATCAAGCTTGGGAAGCTGCTGGGAATGAATGTAACACCAATGCCGATTTCTGAAGTGTTTTCTGCTCTCGAGCAAAAAGTGGTGGATGGCCAGGATAACCCGGTAGCTACTTTGCGGGCGTCCGGCTGGTATGAGGTTCAGAGTAATGTACTGGAATCCAAGCACATGTTCAGTCCGAATATTTACATCATCAACAGCAAGTTCTTCAATGGATTGTCCAAGAAACAACAAAAAATCATTGAAAAAGCATCCAAAACCGCTGCTGATTATGAATTTGATCTGATGGAAAAAAGCTATGATACCGATAAAAAGTTCCTGTCAGGGAAAAAGGTGAAATTTACAACGCCTGATGCAGCATATGAAAAGAAGATGGAAGATGCAGCAAAGCCTATGTACGACGAATTCTACAAGCAGTATGACTGGGCCGAGGATCTCGTTAAAAGGATAAAAGCTGAACAATAATACAGGCGGTAAATCGGGATGAAAGGCGGGAGAAAAAGATGGAGAAGGTCTCAAGGTTCTTGGAAAAACTGCTGAATATTTTTATGGCCGCAGCACTGGGGTTAATGGTCATTCTTGTATTTGGAAACGTGATATTGCGCTACCTTTTCAACTCAGGAATTACATGGTCAGAGGAGATGTCGCGTTACTTATTTGTCTGGCTGACATTTCTTGGAGCCATTGGTGCCTTTAAAAGCAAGGAGCACCTTGGGGTGGACATGCTGGTCAGGCGGCTGCCCAGGGGAGCAAAGAAAGCTGTCCTTGTGGTCAGTGATCTGCTTATGCTGTTTGTTCTCTTTCTGGTGATGGAAGGAAGCTGGAAGATGACCGTTATCAATATGGACAGTAAGGCACCTGCTACAGGCCTGCCGCTTTCGTTCGTTTATGGAACGGGGATTTTAGTCAGTTTAGCCATGGGATTAATACTTATCAACAATCTGTATAAAGTTCTGTTCAACAAGCTAAAGGATGAAGATCTGATCTTAATCAGTGATTCAGAAGAATTGGTAGATTATCAGGAAGGCAATTTAGGAAAGGAGGAAAAACAAGCATGATTGGAGTGTTTATTGGGTCTCTCCTTGGAACGATGGCACTTGGTATGCCTATAGCGTTTGCTCTGCTGTTAAGCGGGGTTGCTCTTATGTTCTTTCTCGGTATCTTCGACAGTCAGATCATCGCGCAAAATTTAATCAACGGAGCAGACAATTTTCCATTGATGGCCATCCCATTTTTTATGCTGGCTGGTGAAGCCATGAATGCCGGCGGCCTCTCTCAGCGTATCGTCCAGATGGCCATGTCCATGGTCGGACATATCAGAGGCGGCCTTGGTTATGTAGCCATCATTGCGAGTGTCTTGTTTGCAAGTCTTTCTGGCTCCGCTGTAGCAGATACAGCTGCACTGGGAGCCATCTTGATCCCGATGATGGTGAAGAGCGGCTACGATATTAACCGTTCGAGCGGTCTTATTGCTTCTGGGGGGATCATTGCTCCGATTATCCCGCCGAGTATTGGCTTTATCATATTCGGGGTCACGAGCGGTGTCTCCATCACTAAACTTTTCATGGCTGGGATTGTACCTGGCGTGATGCTGGCAGTGGGGCTTTGTGTGTCATGGGCCATTGTTGCCCACAAGGATAAGGTGCAGGTTCAGCCTCGTAAATCCATGAAAGAGATTTTGATTTCTGTAAGAAAAGGATTCTGGGCCCTTTTATTGCCGGTCATTATTATCGGCGGCCTGCGCGGAGGTATCTTCACACCGACTGAAGCGGCGGTAGTTGCGGCAGTTTATGCGCTGTTCGTCGGATTGGTGATCTACCGCGAACTGAAGGTGTCTGAGCTCTTTACCATCTTGGTAAGGGCGGCCAAGATGACGAGTGTGGTCATGTTTCTTGTGGCGGCAGCACTTGTATCCTCATGGCTGATTACGGTAGCCAATCTGCCTGCTCAAGTCATTGGACTGCTCGAGCCGCTCATGGGTCATCCGCTGCTCATTTTGCTCATGATCAACCTGTTAGTCATTCTGATCGGAACGGCTATGGATATGACACCAACGATTCTTATCCTTACCCCTGTTTTAATGCCTGTTATTCAGCAAGCGGGAATCGACCCGGTTTATTTCGGAGTTCTGTTTATTATCAATAATGCCATCGGTCTCCTGACTCCTCCGGTAGGTACAGTATTGAACGTAGTATGCGGAATCAGCAAGATCAGTATGGAAGACATTATGAAAGGAATATGGCCGTTTCTCCTGGTGGAAGTGGTCGTTTTGATCCTGCTGATATTATTCCCGTCCCTTGTCATGGTTCCGCTTGGATGGTTTACCTGATAAATAAGGAGTGAAAGAGATGAGCAAGTTTAAAGTTGTGGTAACAGACTGGGAATATGATGATCTGCGGTTTGAAGAAGCCGTTTTTCATCAATATCCCGAAATAGAACTGATTGCGGCTCAGTGCCGTACAGAGGAAGAGGTCATTGAGGCCTGTTGGGATGCGGACGCATTGATTAATCAATACGCTCCTCTCAGCAAAGCCGTTATTGAGAAGCTCGAAAAATGCAAAGTCATCACCCGTTATGGAGTGGGCGTCAACACGATTGATTTGGAAGCGGCAACAGCTAAGGGAATCTGTGTCGCCAATGTGCCGGATTATTGCATGGATGAAGTGGCCGACCACGCGCTGGCCCTTCTGCTTTCTGCGAAACGTAAAGTCGTGGCCGCCAACCAAAACGTGAAGAAGGGGCTGTGGGATTTTAAAGTCACCCAGCCGATCCACCGGCTGCGCGGGCAGGTGCTCGGACTTGTGGGATTCGGAAAAATCCCCCAAAGCCTCGCGGAAAAGGTCAAGCCTCTAGGATTTAAGGTGGTGGCTTATGATCCGTATTATCCTGTGGAAGAAGCTGAGAAAAAAGGCGTACAGCTCGCCAGCCTTGAGGAACTATGCCGGATATCAGACGTCATCTCCGTGCACGCCCCTTTGACTGAGGGAACAAGAGGAATGATCAATGCCTCACTGTTCTCTGTGATGAAAAGCACCGCCCTTCTGATCAACACTTCAAGGGGCCCGGTTGTGGATGAACAAGACTTAATTGATGCATTGGAATCAGGGGAAATCGGCGGGGCGGCTCTGGACGTGATTGAGGATGAACCGATTTCCGTCAGCCACCCGTTCCTCTCCATGGAGAATGTGATTTTAACACCGCATGTCGCCTGGTATTCCGAGGAAGCGGCGAAGGAGATGAGAACGAAAGCTGCGCTCGGAGCAGTGGATGTGCTGATCTGCAAGGAATTTCCGAAGTATCTCGTCAACGTTCAAGTCAAAGAGCAATCGCAGCTTAAGTCCAGTCAGCCTGAAAACCGTTATGTGATGAGTTAGCCAAATTATTCAAGGGGGAAAGAAAATGAAAAAATGGGTGAAAAAGCTGGCGATAGGGATTGTCATTCCGGGGATGTTGGTTCTAGGGGGCTGCGGTGCTTCCAAATCGGGAGGAACTGCTTCGGGTTCGGGGAAGAGCGGAATTCATCAACGGACGATTAAAGCGGGAATCGGTTTAAATGAAGATCATCCAGAAGGACAAGGAATGATTAAGTTCAAAGAGCTTGTGGAGAAGAAGAGCGGAGGGAAAATGAAAGTCCAAAACTTCTTCAGTGCCACTCTCGGTGATGATCAGAAGATGACAGAAGCATTGCAGGGCGGGCTTCAGGAGGTTACGGTTCCTTCTACGTCTCCACTTGTTGGAATGATCAAGGAATACGGTATTTTTGATTTTCCTTTCGTATTTAATACCGAGAAAGAGGCTTATGCTGTCCTTGATGGAAAAGTGGGG
This sequence comes from Fictibacillus sp. WQ 8-8, assembly GCF_024494405.1. NCBI lineage: Bacteria > Bacillati > Bacillota > Bacilli > Caryophanales > Fictibacillaceae > Fictibacillus > Fictibacillus sp. WQ 8-8. Next base: position 565,957 of record NZ_JAMXKG010000001.1, on the reverse strand, counting down.
CAGGAGCTTTTGAAAAAACTGCCTGAACACGGTCTGGTTGGACTCGGATACTGGGAGAATGGCTTCCGTAACCTGACGAACAGTAAACATCCGGTGAAAACCGCGGCAGACTTTAAAGGGCTGAAAATCAGAACGATGCAAAACGAGGTTCACCTGGATGCCTTTAAACAGCTGGGTGCCAATCCTTCACCAATGGCTTTTTCAGAAGTGTTTACCGCCTTGGAAGGTAAAACGGTAGATGGCCAGGAAAACCCTCTCGCAACCATTAAATCAAGCAAATACGATGAAGTTCAGTCTTACTTAAGCATGACAAAGCACGTCTACACACCGTTTGTTTTTCTCGTCAGCAAAAAATTCTGGGACGGGCTGTCTAAAGAAGAACAGAAGATCATGAAAGATTCTGCGGTGGAAGCCGGTAAATATCAGCGCGACTTAAACCGTAAAGAAAATGAAAAAGCGTTGAAAGATCTTGAAAAAGCAGGCATGAAGGTCAATGAAGTATCTGATGCTGAAAAAGAAAAGATGAAAGAAATCATTAAGCCGGTCACCGATAAATACGCCAAGAAGTTTGGTGAAGACCTGGTCAAACAAATGACGGATGAAGTAGACAAAGTAAGAAACCAATAAAGAGAAGCACCAATTGAGGAGGAAGATGGATGGAAATCATATCACAGCTTCTTCATGACATACCCTTGCCAAAGATGATGAAAGTAAAGCAGGTCTTCCATGCCCCTGTGCTGGAAGACACAGCGGAGGAGGTTCGGAAAACCCTTAAGGATACCGGCCTTTTATCGAGAATATCTCCGGGAGACCGGGTAGCCATTGCGGTAGGAAGCCGGGGAGTTGCTGACCTTCCCATCCTTGTCAGGGAGACAGCAGCGGCGGTCGAATCCGTTGGAGGCTCTCCATTCATTGTTCCTGCCATGGGAAGCCATGGCGGAGCGACCGCTGAAGGGCAGCAGGAGGTTCTCGAACAGCTTGGTGTAACGGAAGCGTCAACAGGTGCACCTATTCTGTCGAGCATGGAAGTCGTGCAGACCGGCACTCTGCCAAACGGACTTCCGGTGTATACCGATAAACATGCCTATGAAGCAGATAAGGTCATCGTCATTAACCGGATCAAGCCTCATACTGCGTTTCGCGGTCCTGTTGAAAGCGGACTGATGAAAATGATCACGATCGGCCTTGGAAAGCAAAAAGGAGCAGAAGCCGCCCATGCCTACAGTTTTAAACACATGGCCGAGCATGTTCCAGAGATGGCTAAGATCGTCCTCTCCAAGGTTCCTGTCATTTTTGGGCTTGGAACGATTGAAAATGCCTATGACCGTCCCGCCAAAATCGTGGCGGTTCCAGCCGAAGAACTCGAACAGACGGAGCCCGGACTCTTGCTCGAAGCCAAGCAGCTTATGCCAAAGATCATGTTTGATCCGATCGATGTGCTGATCGTCGACGAGATTGGAAAAGACATTTCGGGTGACGGAATGGATCCAAACATTACAGGAAGATATGCTACCCCGTATGCTTTTGGCGGACCTAAAGTGTCCAGGATCGCCGTACTCGGCCTGACAGAGAAGACGCATGGAAACGCAAACGGGATAGGCATGGCGGACATGACGACAAGAGCATTGGTTGACAGTATCCATTGGGAAAAAGGGTATGCCAATGCCTTAACGAGTACGGTGATCAACGTCATCAAAGTGCCGATGGTTCTCGAAAGTGAGGAAATGGCGATCAAAGCGGCCATTAAAACCTGCAATGCGTATGATCTTACAAAAGCCAGGGTCGTCCGCATTAAAAATACGCTTGAATTAGAGCATATCTGGATCTCGGAAAGCCTGATGGAGGAAGCGGCGGGACAAAAGGAAATAGAAGTGCTGTCTGAACCGGCGGCAATGAATATATCTGGCGAAAAAGGGTGATATTACTCGCTGTTTACAGCATGATGGTTCTTTCCTATACGGTGAATCTGTTTTTAGACAGCGTCATGCTTGATGAAGTAACGGGTATTCTTGCCCTGCTTTCTCTCATTCTTTCCTTTCCCAAGGCGTCAGGCTTATACAAAACCACTGGAACGGTTTTCATGGTGATCGGCTTCTCTCTGTATCTCTATTTGCAGAAGCCGCTCCTTGAGCTTCCGCATTACATGAATTCAACGGTTGTCCTGCTCGTTATCTTTTATGTTCTTCCTTTTATCAACAGTATTATCATCGTCGGGCGGTACGATAAGAGTGTCAATAAACTGCTCAAGCGGCGCGTCGGCCATCTTGGGCAGCTCTATTACAGAAGCTCTCTTGCCAGTTTTCTGCTCGGCTCTTTTTTAAATATAGCGACCATCCCGCTCGTAGAATCGGTGCTGCGGCGCAATCTTCAGAAGGTAGAAGACCATGTCAGAGACCTTTTCATCAGCCGGGCGATGCTCAGGGGATATGCCCTTTGCCTGGCATGGAGCCCGATGGAAATCCTGGTGGCGATCAGTGTGGATATCACACACTCTGACTATGTTCACTTGCTGCCGTGGCTTTTCTTGTTTTCTACGATTCTCTTATTCGTTGACTGGCTGATCGGCTTGCGGTATCGGAAGTTCCGGGTGGAGCAGTCTGCAGCGGCTGAGGACGTGCCGCTGGATGCCAGAACCGTCAAAAAGGTAGCTGTCCTTCTTCTGTATCTGAGCGTATTTATTGCAGCGGTCATTTTGGCCAAGAGATGGCTGGGCGTGAATTTTCTCATGTCTGTCGCTCTCGTGATCCTTCCCTATTCCATCATCTGGGCGCTGCTGATTAAGAGGGCTAAATCATATGCATCTTATAGTTTAAGAGAATGGCGGCGCAGGGCCGGGTCGCAGCAAAATTACATCGTTCTGTTTTTGGCGGCCGGTTTTTTAATCAGCACCTTGAAAGAAACACCTTTTCTGGACTATCTGCAGCAGCCTTTTGCTTCCGTGCAGCATATGCCCTTTTATATGTTCGTTATGATCCAGATCATTTTTCTGGGGCTCGCCATGATTGGATTTCATCCCCTCGTGACCATCAGCATTCTGGGTGAAGTCATTCAGCCTTTGTTAGGACAGGTTAACCCTTTGAGCTTTGCGATCGTCCTTATTACATCTGGGCTGTCTACCGTTATGGCAGGGCCATATAACATTACCGTTTCCTTAACCGGAAGTTTGTTAAATCAGAATCCCTATCGCATTACATTCTGGAACATTGGCTTTGCCTTTCTATACAGCAGTGTAGGCACAATAATAGCCTTGCTGCTGCTGTAAAAATAGAGCAGTGCCAAAGAAGGAGGTCATATGACAAGGATTACAGGATTTCAGCTGTATAAAGTCGCACCCCGCTGGCTGTTTTTAAAAATTGAAACAGACGAAGGTATTTCGGGCTGGGGAGAACCAATCGTTGAGGGAAAAGCGAATACAGTGGAAGCATGTGTTAATGAACTCAAGTTTTATTTTTTGGGTAAGGATCCTCGCCGTATAGAGGATCATTGGCAGGTCATGTACCGTGGGGGCTTCTACCGGGGCGGACCAGTCTTTATGAGTGCGATCTCTGGGATTGAACAGGCCTTATGGGACATCAAGGGGAAATTATATAACCTTCCTGTTTACGAAATGCTGGGCGGCAAAGCCCGTGAAAAGATTAGAGTGTATTCATGGATCGGCGGAGACAGGCCAAGTGATGTAGCGGCTGAAGCAAAAATAAAATCAGAGCAGGGCTTTACCGCTGTAAAAATGAATGCAACAGAAGAAATGGATTATATTGATTCTTTTTCAAAGGTTGAAGAAGCCATAAACCGGATAGGGGCCGTTCGTGATGCGGTAGGAAAGGATTTTGGCATCGGAATCGATTTTCATGGAAGAGTCCACAAGTCTATGGCTAAGATTCTTGCCAAAGAACTGGAACCCTACCGCCCGATGTTTATTGAAGAGCCAGTGCTGCCTGAAAACAATGAAGCGTTAAGAGAAATTGCCAGATATACCACCGTTCCTATCGCAACAGGAGAGAGGCAGTATACAAGATGGGGGTTCAAGCAGCTGCTGACAGACGGGTATGTCGACATTATTCAGCCTGACCTTTCACATGCCGGCGGTATACTGGAATGTAAAAAAATAGCTGCCATGGCTGAAGCTTATGACGTTTCTGTTGCCCCGCATTGTCCGCTTGGACCTATTGCATTGGCTTCTTCATTACAGCTGGATGCCTGTACTCCTAACGCGACCATTCAGGAACAGAGCCTGGGCATTCATTACAACGCGGGCAGTGATTTATTGGATTATCTTGTTGATCCCTCTGTATTTAAGTACGACGATGGCTTTGTCGAGATCCCTGAGGGTCCTGGTCTTGGAATTGAAGTATGTGAGGAGAGTGTGAAAGAGGCTGCTGAACGGGGTCATGAATGGAGAAACCCGGTATGGAGAAATGCAGACGGCAGTGTGGCTGAGTGGTAAAAGAAAAAAGAGGCGGTGAAATAAAATGAAATATCCTTACATTCACAATACATATAACCCTTATCGTGACAATGTTCAGGGAAAGGCCAATGAGCCGATCTGTGTTGCAGGCCTCCTGGACCGGTCAAAGCAGATCATCGGACACTCTTATGAAGGAGAAGCGCCGGACTGGACCCTGGAGGAGATCTACAATCGTCTTCATGAGAATGCGCCGAGGATCGCTATCATTGGAGGTTCTTCAGACCATCCGGCACATATCATGGACTTTCAGACGTCTTCCAGAGCAGCTTTGCGGATATGGCAGAACGGCGGTGTTCCCTTCTATTTCTCAACCCCCGTCATGTGTGATGGAACGGCTCAAAGCAACCAGGGGATGAGCTATTCACTTCAAAGCAGAAATGCGGTGGCGGAAATGGTAGTGAATCAGATTGAGGCACATAGCTATCATGGCGCCTTTGTTATTCAGGGCTGTGATAAACAGCCGCTTGGGGTTGTAAGCGCCCTGGCTCATCTGGACCGCATCCGTAATTACAGGGGAGAGGCTCCTTTTTTTGCGACGTTCGCACCGGCTCATGTCTTGCAGGGGGGAACAATTCCTGCAGATTTATTTGAGGAGCTTGAATCAGTGGCAAAAACTGCAGAGGAAATGGGGGCTGAGGATATTGCCTTTGATCTTCGGGATGCCATGGCCTACATCCTTCAATGCTCATCCAACACTGCTTTTCAAGGAGTGCTTCAGCGGGCGAAAGAAAGAGGGTTCATAACCCAGGCGGCCCACGATGATTATGAAAAGCGCCTTGCGGTCAATACGTGTGACGGGCTCGGCGGCGTATGCGCCTTTAATGGAACAGGAAACAGCTCCCGTCATTTAGTAGCCGGGATGGGTCTGGTCCATCCAGAACTGGAGCTTCTGACCGATCCGCCTTCGCAGGAGCAGATTAATACGGCATTGGATGCACTTTCTGCCATGATCAATCAGCCGGCCTTTGGTGTTTCGAATATCTTGGCGGCAAATATCAAAAACGCAGTCCGTATTCACAGTGCTTCAGGAGGATCTACCAACCTGATGATGCATATTGTAGCGGGCATGCTGTATGGCGGCTACACGTTCAGTCTTCATGAACTGGACAGGATCCACCATGAAGTGCCGGTACCCGATTTGTTTGATTACAGCCTTACTCAGGGCAGGGATATTTTTGCCCTGGCGATGCAATGCTGCTCAGGCAACAGCCGGGGCATGGAGTCGCTGTTTTATGAACTGCTCCAGAACGGAGTTCCGATGGATGTGGATGCGCCGACTGTAACCGGAACAAGCTGGCGCGACCGGCTGGAGAAGGAAGGGAAGAGCCCAATCGAAAGGATTGCGCAGAACCCTGTCATCCTTTCTAAGCCGCGCCGCCCATACAGCGGAGTGGATGTACTGACCGGGAATTTTTTCGAAAGTGCCGTCGTAAAAATCAGCGGGATGACCACCCGGCAGCTCGATGAGTTTGATAAAAAGGCAGCTTTTGTTCTTTATTATGAAAATGAAGAGGATGCGAATCAAGGTCTGCTTGATGATGAATTGATTGAAAAGCTCCGAAAGGACCGGCTGTTTTCCCATGAAAACTTGATTGCGGTTCTGAAGCAGAACGCTCCAGAACGTTATTCAGCTTATGCAGACCTTTCCTATGACCCATTGTTTGATGCCCTGGTGGAAGAAAGTATTTTAAAACTCGCCGTTGTCGTATCGGGTCAAGGCCCTGTGGCTTTCGGCATGCCGGAGATGTTTACTCCGATGCAGCATATTAACGCCAGCAGGAAGCTGAAAAAGCTGGCGACGCTCATCAGTGATGGACGCTACTCAGGCGTAACATATGGAGCAGCTGTCGGCCACATGACGCCTGAAGCGAAGGAAGACGGCGGGATTCTTTACCTCCAGACAGGAGATGTTCTGTTCCTCGATTTTCGAGAACGAAACATTCAGTTCATGGAGGAAGCTTCTTTTCAAAAAGGTGAGCTGGTCTTTGAGTTTGATCACATACGGCAGCATCGGAAAGCCTTGGCTGAAAGCAGGATGGCAGCAATCCGCAAACGCCAGCGGATGGTTGCGGCGAGCAATCGACTGACTAGCCATACGGATGCAGCGCACGGAGTTGTCCCGCTGCAAGTATTTGAAGAAGCTGACCTTGATTACACCAAAGATGTAGTCTCCCTGAAACTGGCTAAACATTAAGTTCTTTACTAAAAACGGAAAGGCGGAATGCAGGTTGGAACAGACAAGAAACGCGATTGAGAAACTGGGGTTTCCAGGACGAGACTGTCATGAACTGCCGGATTCAACAAAAACTTTCCCTGATGGCGCACAGTATCGGGTGGAGATTCCAAGTGTGGAAGGGCCGGCTTCTTTTGAAGCAGTCGTTGAAGCTTGTGAGCAATATGAGGTGGACATTCACCGGATTTCACAGGGAAGCGGCATCATGCTGCTGACGGATGAAGAACTCGAACAGATGTCAGCCATCGGCAAGCGGGAAAACCTTGAGGTCAGTTTGTTTGTAGGGCCGAGGGGAACGTGGGATGTATCAGCCATGCAATGGGCAAGCGCCGGAAAAATAGCCGGCCTGCGCGTTCAGGGAATGGACCAGCTCGTTTATTCCATTGAGGATATAAAGAGAGCATGCAACGCCGGAATCAGGAGCATCCTGGTGGCGGATGAAGGATTGCTTTGGCTGGTGAACGAGTTTAAGAAAATGGGTGAACTGCCGGGAGACCTTATTGTGAAGGTTTCGGTACAGGTCGCCCAGGCTAACCCCGTTTCCATCCGGCTAATGGAACAGATCGGGGCCGGAACCTACAATGTTCCTACCGATCTCACGTTGTCCAGGTTAGCTGCGATCAGGCAGGCTGTTGATCTTCCGATTGATATTTATGTAGAGGTACCGGACGATGTAGGCGGGTTTATCCGGCACTATGAAATACCAGAAATCATCCGTGTAGCAGCTCCCGTTTATATCAAATTCGGCTTGCGGAACGCACCGAACATTTATCCTTCAGGTTCCCACCTTGAATCGACCTCAATCGCTCTATCAAAAGAGCGAGTAAGAAGAGCCAAGCTCGGACTTGAAATGATTAAGCGGTATGCTCCTCATTTAAAGGTTTCAAAAAGGGGAGCAGAAGGCATTGCCACCCCAGTGCACGGTGAAAAAGTATGGACGTCGTAACGTTTGGCGAAACGATGGTGCTCTTCCATCCATCATCAGCGGTCCCTCTCCGCTTTGCGGGACAATTTGAAAAAACGATCGGAGGAGCAGAATCCAATGTTGCCATCGCTCTCTCGAGGCTGGGACATCAAGCAGGATGGATAAGCAGACTGGGGAATGATGACTTTGGAATATATGTCCGGAATTTTATCAGAGGGGAAGGAGTGGACACCTCCAGAGTAGTGTTTGACCAAACAAGATCAACAGCCATTTTTTTTAAAGGAAAACGTACAGAACAAGAACCAAAGGTCTACTATTACCGTTCAGGTTCCGCGGCCAGCAGAATGTCTCCGGAAGACTTGGACGAAGAATATCTATCCAAGGCAAAGTATCTGCATGTAACGGGTATTACTCCGGCGTTAAGCGACAGCTGCCGAGATCTTGTTTTCCATGCCATTGCGATGGCAAAGCGGCACGGAGTTATGGTTGTTTTTGACCCTAATATCCGGTTGAAGCTTTGGAGTAAGGAACAGGCAAAAGAAACCTTAATGGAAATCGCTTCTCGATGTGATATTGTTCTTCCTGGAATAGAAGAAGGGATTTTAATGACCGGCAAATCTCAGCCTGAAGAAGCTGCCCGGATGCTTTTGAAGAATGGTAGCAAAGCCGTTGTTGTGAAATTAGGAGCTGAAGGAGCTTATTATGATAATGGCTGTGAAAGGGGATATATAGAAGGTTTCCCTGTTTCACGCATGGTGGATCCCATTGGGGCGGGAGACGGTTTTGCTGCAGGTTTTCTTTCGGGTCTGTTAAGAGGATGGACGTATCAGGAGGCTGTGAGGCTGGGGAATCGTGTAGGCGCCTATGCTGTAACCGTTTCTGGAGATGTGGAAGGCTACCCGTATTTTGACCAAATCATACGGGATAATGAGGAAATCCTTAGATGAGGAAAAAGGAGGCATCGCATGCTGCCAAAAGTGAAATTGCTTCAGGAATTAACGGAAAGCGGCATTATAGCAGTGATACGCCGAATGCCGAGAGGACAAATCATTCCTATCGCTGAAAGTCTAGTAGACGGAGGAGTCAGTGCCATTGAAGTAACGGTAGATTCTCCAGACGCTTTCCTTGTGATAGAGGAGTTGTCTGATCAGCTGAAAGGCCGTGCGATCGTTGGGGCGGGTACGGTGATTGACAGTGAATCTGCGAGACTCGCCATCCAAAGCGGTGCAGAGTTCTTATTTAGTCCATCCTTGCATGAGGAGGTTATCCGAATGGCGCTCCGCTATGGAAAAGTGGTGATGCCGGGAGTTATGACCCCTTCAGAAATGATTCAAGCCATTGAATGGGGAGCTGATATGGTGAAGCTGTTCCCTGCCTCTGTTTTAGGTGCTCAATATGTAAAAGACGTCAAAGCTCCTTTTCCGCACGTACCAGTCGTTCCAACAGGGGGAATCCACCTTGATAATGCAGCCTCCTATATCGAGGCGGGTGCTGCTGCAGTTGGGGTAGGAGGCAGCCTCGTCCATGCTGAAGCTGTTCAAACAAAAGATTATACCCGTATTCAGCGAACCGCTGAGCAATTTGTTTCCATAGTTAATGGTGCACGCCAATCACTCTCCCTCTCTGACAATATGCGTTAATTAGAGTCTTTCCAATATGAGGTATGTTACTATTAGGAAAAAGACAAACCTACTAAACTTCTTTTAAAGGGTGATTGAAAAATGCCAATTATTCAGTCCGTAGACCGTGCACTTCGAATCCTGGATCTTTTTGATGAATATGAGACCGAATTGAAGATTACGGATATCAGTTCAAGAATGAATCTTCATAAAAGCACCGTCCATTCGCTATTAAAAACATTGCAGCACTATCGATATATTGAACAAAACTTGGAAAACGGAAAATACAAGCTTGGGATGAAGCTGTTCGAACGCGGGAACTTTGTCATTCATAATCTGGACATCCGTTCTGTCGCTAAAAAGCATTTAATGGAACTTTCAATGCAAACGGGGAACACGATCCATCTCGTTATTTTAGACGGAAAAGAAGGCGTTTACATTGATAAGGTAGAAGGTTCTGCGGCTACTATTCTATACTCAAGAATCGGGCGCAGGATTCCTGTTCACTGCAGTGCTGTCGGAAAAGCGCTCGTCGCTTTTAAAGGCCAGGACGAGCTGGCATCTATCCTAAAAGATTATGAGTACATCAGCCAGACTCCGAAAACCATCACGAATGAAAAAGATTTCCTGGAAGAGCTGGTTAAAGTAAAAGAAGAAGGCTATGCCGTCGATAACCAGGAAAATGAAGCGGGAGTATCCTGCATTGCCGTACCGGTCAGGGATCACTCAGGGAACGTCATCGCCGCCATCAGCATGTCGCAGCCTGTTCACCGGATCAATAAAAAAGCGGTAAACGAGGTTGTCAGTATGCTGAAAGATACGGCAGATAAAATCTCACATGAGCTCGGGTTCGGTGTAAAAGCCTCTTCCAGCTGATCCTGTCGGCACTCCGTATTGCAGGAGTGTGCCTAATAACGAGAACAAGGTTTTATAATATAAAACAAAAGGAGAGCGACCAATGCGAATTTTACGTTACGAAAGAGAAAAAGGGACTTACACTCTGGCGGCGCTGGCAAATGATGAAAGAATCTATGATCTCCCTTATCCTGACTTTATGGATATGATCTATGCCTCTGAACAATCAGGGAAAACTCCGCTTCACTATGTTCAAGATCTGATCGCAGGGCAGGAGCCGATCGAAGAAACACTGGAGCAGCTCCAGCTGGCCGTTCCGATTACGGCACCGGAAGTATGGGCATCTGGTGTGACGTATGAGAAGAGCAAGGACGCCAGAAATTATGAAGCCACCGCAGGAAAATTGGATGCAGACACGTTTTACGACAAAGTATACGAAGCAGAACGCCCGGAAATCTTCTTTAAGTCAACGGCAGCAAGAACGGTTGGCCCTGGACAGCCCGTCTATTTGCGCAGTGATTCCGACTGGCAGATTCCTGAACCGGAGCTTGGGCTTGTGCTGAGCAAGAGCGGAAAGGTGCTCGGGTATACGGCCGGGAACGATATGAGCTGTCGTGACATCGAGGGTGAAAATCCTCTGTATTTACCCCAGGCCAAGGTTTGGAAGCATTCGTGTGCCATCGGTCCGGTCATCTTACTGGCTGATGCGGTAGACGATCCGTATTCCTTTGATCTCGCGTGCCGAATCTACAGGGCGGAGGAAAAGATAGTGGATGGAAAGGCGAATACGAAGCAGCTGAAGAGAAGATTTGATGAGCTGGTAGAGTTTCTTGCCCGTGACAACGACTTGTTTGACGGAACGGTTTTACTGACAGGTACATGCATTGTGCCTCCTAACGACTTTACCTTAAAGGACGGCGACCGGATTGAGATTGAGATTTCATCGATCGGTGTACTGAACAACCCTGTGAAAAAGCAGGAAAGCAAGATTGCAGCAGCTCGCTAGACCTTAAAAAGACTGAATTTTCAGGGAGGTCCCATTTGGTAATTGGCGTGTATTTCAATGAGAGTGGCGCGTATTTTTCCCAAAGTAGCGCGTAAATACCATGAACCTGCGCGTAAAGAGTTCCAGCGCTTAGCCGGGGCTTGCGTTTTTCTTAAAAGGAGGTATATGGCTATGAACTATAAAACGATCATGATGAAGCCGCTTGATCATGTGGCGATCGCCTTAATGGATCTTCCGCAAGGGGCATTGCTCCATGTTACATGTGAAGACACGGAGCAAGTGGTGGAACTGAAGCAGGACATTCGCTTTGGCCACAAATTTGCGGTGAAGGCTATCGGACAAGGTGATGAAATCATGAAATACGGTGAAGTCATCGGGCGGGCGGTTGCTGATATTGGAATAGGAGAGCATGTTCACGTTCATAATCTGGAAGGCATAAGAGGAAGGGGAGATAAAGTTGAATCCGGAGCTTAACAACGAACTGCTTGGATACAGGCGGCCGGACGGGAAAGTAGGCGTGCGCAATCATGTGCTGATCTTGCCTACGATTACGTGCGCCACCCAGGCGGCAAAACAAATTACGGAACTGGTGCAGGGAACAGTGAGCTTTATCCATCAGCACGGCTGTGCACAGGTGGGGGAGGATTATGATCAGACGTTTCGCACGTATGTCGGGATGGGGCTGAACCCGAACGTTTATGGCGTGGTGGTCCTTGGACTTGGCTGTGAGACCCATCAGGCAAGAAGTGTTGCCGGCGAAATTGCCAAGAGCGGCAAACCGGTGGAGGTTGTTTCCATTCAGGATCATGGGGGAACTTTGATGACGATCGCTGAGGGAGCAAGGGCAGCGGCAAGAATGGTTCAGGACGCCTCCGCACAGCGCAGGGAACCCTTTGATTTCAGTGAATTGATCATCGGCACCGAGTGCGGAGGATCGGACGCCTGCTCCGGCCTTTCAGCAAACCCTGCAGTCGGGGTGGTCAGTGACCTCGTTGTGGATGCCGGCGGAACAGCCATTCTGGCAGAGACGACCGAACTGATCGGGGCGGAACATTTATTGGCGAAAAGAGCCGTAAATGAAAAGGTAGCCAAGCGGGTGTATGAAGTGATTGAAAAGATGGAAAGCAGAGCCATCCTTATGGGAGTCGATATCCGAACCGGTAATCCCAGTCCCGGAAACATTGAAGGCGGCCTCAGTTCACTTGAAGAAAAGTCACTTGGAGCGTCCAATAAATCCGGCAGCAGGCCACTTCAGGAACTCATTGATTATGCGGAGTATCCGACGAAAAAGGGTCTTGTTTGGATGGATACCCCCGGACATGACATTGAGCAGCTGACAGGAATGGTCGCTGGAGGAGCACAGGTCGTTCTTTTTACGAGCGGACGCGGCACGCCGACAGGATCGCCGATTGCTCCAGTTATTAAGATTTCAACGAACACTGCCATGTTTGAAAAGATGAGGGACAACATGGACCTTAATGCAGGAACCATCATTGAAGGAGAAGAAACGATTCAAGCGGCCGGCAGACGGATTTTTGACGAGATCAAAGAGGTATCTTCAGGGAAACTGACAAAATCGGAAGTGCTGAAACAGCATGACTTTGGTATTTGGAGAATCGGGCCAACGTTTTAATAGGGCTGCTAGTCAATGGTGTTGTTTTTAGGAGGGGGTGATTGAACCGCCTTTTGAAAAGCAGAAGGGTATAAGCAAGCTTTTTCCCATCTGCTTTTCAAGCGATTCATTTGTTTCACCAATCAGCCGGCTCTTATCATCGCCAGCTGTCACCCCCCTTACTAAGAAGAAAAAACTTGAGGGTCTCTTTCGAGCATCAGTATGCGATGTCCAAAATAAAAGAATTCAGCTACATGTTTTAACAAAGCCTAAATAATAAAAGGGAGAGATGAACAATGACTGTACAAACACAAGTGAAAACCTTTCTGAACTATGTGAACGGTGAATGGGTGGAAGCGTCCACGAATGAAACGATCCCTTGCATCAACCCCGCCAATAAAAATGAAACAGTAGGCCGCGTTCAGCGTTCGGGGCAGGAAGATGTCGATCAAGCCGTAACTGCTGCCAAACGCGCACAAGCGGCGTGGAAGAAGCTTTCCGGAGCGGCACGCGGAGAATTCCTGTATAAAGCCGCAAGCATCATGGAAAGCCGGGCGGATGAAATCGCAGAGACGATGACGAACGAGATGGGAAAAACCCTAGCTGAGGCAAAAGGGGAAACGTTAAGGGGCGTTGCCATCCTTCGCTATTATGCAGGCGAAGGGATGCGAAAGACCGGTGATGTAATTCCTTCTAGCGACAGTGAAGCACTCATGTTTACGACGAGAGTGCCTCTCGGAGTTGTTGGCGTCATCTCGCCATGGAACTTCCCGGTCGCGATTCCCATCTGGAAAATGGCGCCTGGCCTCATCTACGGAAACGCGATTGTGATTAAACCGGCACAAGAAGCAGCTGTCACCGCCGTTAAGGTCATCGAATGCTTCGCTGAAGCGGGAATTCCTGCCGGAGTTGTAAACATGGTGACAGGCACCGGCTCTGTGGTCGGACAGGCGATCGTGGATCACCCTGATGTGAATGGGATTACTTTTACCGGTTCAAATGCTACAGGAAAAGCGATCGGACAGGCCGCGCTCTCACGCGGAGCCAAATATCAGCTTGAAATGGGCGGAAAGAACCCGGTTATTATTGCAGCAGATGCAGACCTTGATCTTGCCGTAGACGGTACGATCAGCGGCGGACTTCGCTCAACGGGGCAAAAATGCACAGCGACGAGCAGGGTCATCATCCACGAGGATGTCTATGAATCTTTCAAAGAAAAACTGCTGGCTAAAGTTAGAGAGCTCAAGGTGGGTCCTGGACTTGACGGAGAAACATGGATGGGCCCTTGTGCGAGCGAAAAACAGCTTGAAACCGTATTGTCATATATTGAAAAAGGCCAGGCAGAAGGGGCTTCGCTCGTTTATGGCGGACGTCAGCTTACCGAAGCTGATACAAAAGACGGCTTTTATGTGGAACCGGCTATCTTTGAAAATGTAGAGACGGGCATGGCCATCTCTCAGGAAGAAATCTTTGGACCTGTACTTGCATTAATTAAAGTAAGTACGCTGGAAGAAGCGATCGAGCTTGCGAACGATGTGGAATATGGCTTAAGTGCTTCCATCTACACGACCAACATCAGCCACATGCTCTCTTTCATCAATGATATGGATGCGGGTCTTGTACGGATTAACGCAGAAACGGCTGGTGTGGAACTGCAGGCGCCATTCGGTGGCATGAAGCAGTCAAGCTCTCATTCCAGAGAACAAGGACAGGCAGCCATTGAATTCTACACATCAATTAAAACCGTGTTTGTCAAAGGATAATAAAGATGAGGGTTACAGATATGTAACCCTCCTATTTCATTTAAAAAGGAGCATTGCAAATGAAAACATTAACGTTTAAAAAGGATGGAGAATGGACGCTTGGGGTTAAAACCGAGGGAGGCATATTGGACGTAAAGGAAGCCGTGCGTTTGAGGATGGCGGATACTGAAGGCATTCCAGTTACCGTTGATGAGCTGATTTTACAGGGAGAAAAGGGGAAAGAGGCTCTTCAAAGACTGGCAGATACGGAGCTTGCGTCTCGTGAAGGCGTGTTTTATCCCGAGGATTCCCTTACGCTCGGCCCTTGTGTCGTTTCTCCGCAGAAGATCATTTGTGTCGGACTGAATTATAAAAAGCACGCCGAAGAGTCCAACATGGCATTGCCTGAAACACCTATCCTTTTCAGCAAGTTCAGCAACGCCCTGGCGGGACATCTTCAGGAAGTGAAGATACCGGAGCGCTCTCTTCAGGTAGATTACGAAGTTGAACTGGGCCTGGTGATTGGGAAAACAGCCAGTAAGGTGGAAGTGGACGAAGCGAGAAATTATGTTTATGGCTATTGCACGGCCAATGACCTGTCGGCAAGGGATCTTCAGTTTAAAACAGGACAATGGCTGCTCGGTAAAACGTGTGATGGCTTCAGTCCAGCTGGGCCTTATCTTGTGAGCAGTGATGAGATAGAGGATCCTAATCAATTAGGGTTGAAAACGGTCTTAAATGGAACGGTACGCCAAGATTCCAATACGGCTGATATGGTTTTTTCCTGTGAAGAGATCATCAGCTATGTTTCACAGCATATGACCCTCTGTCCCGGCGATCTTATTTTAACGGGTACCCCTGAAGGCGTGATTATGGGTGAACCGGAGGGCGAAAGATTCTGGCTCAAGGACGGAGATGAGGTTACCGTAGAGGTAGAAGGGCTTGGTAAATTGACGACAATTATGAGAAAATAAGCAAAAAGGAGAATAGGAGATTACATATGGAGTTTACAACCATTTTAGTCATGGCACTGCTGCTCGGATTAAAGCATGCCCTTGATCCGGACCACATTGTGGCGGTGACGACGATCGTCAGTGAAAAGAAGAAAGCCCGGTTTTCCGCACTTGTTGGTGCCTGGTGGGGTATCGGGCATATGACGACCATCCTTGTGATCGGCAGCGCTATTATTTATTTCGACCTCCTAATCTCTCATTCTGTTGAAAAGCTCCTTGAGGGCATTGTAGGCGTCATGATCATTTACCTCGGAGTAAAGGCGTTCTACTCCTTGAGCTTGGGAAAGACACATGAACATGCTGCATCCCGTGAGAAAAACAGATGGATGCTGAGACCGCTTATTGTTGGTTTACTGCATGGCCTTGCAGGGAGTACCGGTGTCGCTTATTTATTCCTTAGCACGATTGAGGACAAGTATATGGGCTTTTTGTATCTACTTGTTTTTGGTACCGGAACACTCTTGAGCATGGTGCTCGCTACACTGCTGATCGGCATGCCTTATTCCTGGGCTTCAGACCATAAGAAGTTTAATCTGTTATTAACACGAAGCACCGGTATACTGAGCGTCATCTTTGGAATCTATTATCTCTGTGAGATCCTGTTCCTTTCTTAAAAGGACAGGATTTTTTTATTTGTTTTGGCTGATCGCGATGGATTTCGCCTCGTCATAAATCAGCTGCAGAGGGAGGTTGTGCTTTTCAGCAAGAGCCCTGCACTCCTCAAATTCGGGTGAAAACTTAATACGCTCTCCCTGATAGATTCCTATCTTGACAGAAACCTCTCCCCATTTCGTTTTTGCTTTGCAGAATTCCCTTCCGAGACGGTGGCAGGATACAGGAAAAAATCGAAGGCCAAAGCTGGTCGTTTCTTTAAAAATAATCTCTTCGAGTTCTTGCTGTTTGGTTGGGGAGGTAAGCACAGACAGTTTATACGCTGGGCGGTTTTTTTTCATATAGATGGACGTATAATACACATCATTGGCACCGGCAGCGAGCAGCTGGTCCATCGTATAAGCGAGAACTTCACTGCTGCAGTCATCTAAATTCACTTCGATCATGACCATTTCGTGATCGAGCTGTTCATGAGCGTGCTGGGACAAAAAATTATTCATATGGCCTGGCTCCTTTATTCTATGTACTGTTGTTTTTATTATAGCAATTAAACGACTGTTTAATAAAAGCATGTGGTCATGTTCTGGCAGGATAAGGTATGATGAGAAGGGACAAATGAAAGCGTTAACATGACAAAGGGGGATTTTGCATGCTGAACAAAAATGATCAGCCAGATGTGAATGCAACAAGCTCGGAGACGAACATCCATACGGATTTTAAAAATAATATGACCTACGGCGAATATTTGCAGCTTGATAAAATCTTATCGGCACAGCGCCGGCTGTCCGGCCACCATGACGAGGTGCTGTTCATCGTTATTCACCAGGTGAGCGAGCTGTGGATGAAGCTCATTCTGCACGAAATGCACTCGGCGATTGAAGCGATCACGAACGATGACTTGTCCAGTGCGTTCAAAAAGCTGGCGAGAGTATCAAAAACCCAGTCGCAGATCATTCAGGCGTGGGACGTGCTTTCCACAATGACACCTTCAGAGTACATGGAGTTCCGTGATTCGCTTGGCCAGGCGTCCGGCTTCCAGTCGTATCAATATCGGATGATCGAGTTCGCACTCGGTTATAAGACGCCGCATGTGCTGAAGATCTATGAAAAGGATCCTGAGCTGTTAGTTGAGTTGAAGAAGGCTTATGAAGCTCCGGGATTGTATGATGTGGCGATTCGGGCGCTGAACAAAGCGGGATTGGCGATTGATGAGGAAGTGCTGAATCGTGACGTGACGCGCACGTATCAAGAGAATGGCTCGGTCCACCAGGCATGGATCACCGTCTATCGTAATCCAAATCAATATTGGGATCTGTACGAGCTCGCTGAGAAACTCGTAGATATTGAAGACTGGCTTCAGCAATGGCGATTCCGCCACATGAAGACGGTTGAGAGAATCATAGGGTTTAAGATGGGCACTGGCGGTTCATCTGGTGTCGGTTATTTGAAGAAGGTGCTCGACCAGCGGTTCTTCCCGGAACTGTGGGATATTCGAACGGAGTTGTAGGGTTGGAAGCGGGTAGCTGGGGTGGTTTCGAGGGTATTTTCTGGAGGGGGGTTGGTGGTTTTGAGGGGGACATAGTGATTTTTCCGGGAGGGAAGATCGATGCCGCCAAAATAATGGATTCAGCCGCCAGAATATTGTGCTCAGGCGCCAAATTAATTGCCTCAGCCGCCAGAATATTCAGCTCAGGCGCCAAATTAATCTTCCCAGCCGCCTGATTCCCTGTTCAAGTCAAACTCCGTAAAGGGTAAAGCCTGCTGTGATGCGAATTTTAATAAAAAAGAAAGGATGTAATGTACGATTGATCATTAAAGAGTTAAAAAAGCCCATAATATTGCGTAAATTAGAGGCGTTATTATTGCGGTTGCCGGTGAATCATCCTAAACGAAGTGAAATTGAGGGGCAATTAGCGAATCGGTTCAAGGGATACAGAGGAGAAATGGCGCTGCACTACCCATTTAGTTATTTGACCAAGGATAAGTATCAAATTATGCATACTCTCAGGCTTTGGGATGGGGCGCATTTCTTTCAGATGGACACACTTCTTTTATCCTCAAATTACCTCCTCATTATAGAAGTAAAAAACATCTCGGGTACGATTATTTTTGATCAGAATTTTAAACAGATGATTCGTATTACTGCCGACAAAGAGGAAGCTTTTGAAGATCCACTCCTTCAAGTTGCCCGCCATAAACATCAGCTACAGGAATGGCTAAATCATAAAAAACTTCCCCGAATCCCCATTGAAACTCTCGTCGTCTTCAGTAATCCTCATACTTTGCTTAAATCAACAGGCCCCGGTCTCGGAAAAAAAGTGACCCACATTTCTAATCTCATACCACTCATTAAGGATTTTGAGAAGTATTATAAAAATGAAGTGATGACAAGCTCACAGTTAAAAAAGCTTGCTCGTCTAATGCTGAAAAATAATGATGCCGGTAATCCGGACGTTCTGAAGTGGTTTAAAATTCAAAAAGATGAACTAATTAGAGGTACACAGTGTCCAGTATGTTTGTATACACCGATGGCTAGATACCATCACGGGTGGAAATGCGTCCACTGTGAGCATTATTCAACCATCGCTCATCTTGCAGCCATTGAGCATTATGTCTTGTTAATTGGACAGGAGCTAACTAATAAAGATATAAAAGAATTTCTTGTTTTATCGTCCACTTCAGCTGCGAAACGAGTGCTGCTCTCCCTTAATGCTACGCATATCGGCACCACGAAAAGCCGCAAATATTTTATCCCCTTAGATTAGTTAAAAGACCCCTCCTGCCTAAACACCTCCGGATCCACATTAAAATGCCTGGAAACGACCTTTTGGAAGAACGCGGACTCACGCCTGATGGAGGGAAGGGTGGGGACAGGTTTAGGAACGCCGAAGATGGGTCCGCTGACGTTGATGGTGAAGCGCGCGGAACCGATGAAGCTTCCGGTCACACGGATCTGGTCGGCAATCAGGAGGATGGCGAGGCCGATGTCAATCACATCAATAAGAGTGGTGGCAGCCTGGTTGCCATTAATACCCTCCAGGCGTGTGTCTCCGGTTAATGGCCCCGCTAAAGATGGGCGAAAACCACCTGGTGTTACAAATACCCCGATGATCGTAATTTGTCCAGTCAGCAGCAAGGCCGCTGTTGCCAAATTCAATCCCCGCTGAAGCGCCCCTATAATTTGCAGCTCGTTTTCAATCTGTTCAGCTGTTTTCCCCATGTCGTCACACCTCACCTACTATCCTATTCAAGCAACTAGGCGATGGGAATTCGAGACAACCTGAAGTGAACATTTCTTTGAAAAAGTGTACGGATAACTTGTCTGCGCAATATAGTGGTATAGAATCTCCCAAAAAGGAGTGATAAGGTGGCTCTTTCATTAACGGATATTCCAACAGTTAAACCCTCTGCGACGGGTGTTTTCCTGCTGGCCCTGCCCTTAATTATCTTTATTTTTTTCTTCACACAGCCTAAAGCGAGTGATGAGCTGCAGTAGTCAGGAGAACGGGGGGCAGCGCAGCAATGTGCTGCCCGTAACTGATAGACCAAAAATAAAAAACTTAATGATTCAGCAGCCGTTTATTGTAGTTATGGGCTGCGGCGGCTCCCCAGATCATGCAGATGGGATGGGTGATCAACAAGCCGAATCCCAGTGTGAGGACACCGACAACTCCTTCAATAATCAGCATGATAATGGCACCTGCTATTGTAGAATAAAACATGCCGAGAGAGCCGAATAGAAAGGTTAGTACCAAGGACAAGCCGACACTTTTTGTACTGGCAACGACCACGGTATTTTGTTGTATTTTAAACGAGTGTTTAAGGAGTAATCAAGCATTTGTAAAAATATGCTAAACTGACATGGGGATCAGATTAGAAAGGGACGTGTTGTGGTGTACAGGGTAGTGGATTTGGCCTGGCTCGGGTCTGTGTTTTTGCTTTTATTTGTTGTGGTGGACATGTTTCTTCATAAGAAGAAGAGGCTGTTGCATCGGATTATTTTTTATTCCTTCCTTTTTTACATCATAAATGTACTTCAGCTGGTTACCGGAGGCATTGTTGTTCCCCGATCAGACCAGCCTTTTCAGCTTCTTTTGCAGTCTGTGCCTTTTCGCTTTTTGTCAGATTGGTACCAGGATTATAAGAATAATGGATTTGACTGGTTCTTTTGGAACTCGGTCAAGCTGTCATTTTTCAATGTGCTGCTGCTGTTTCCGATGGGCATCTACCTGCCTGTATTATTCAAGATGGGTTTCTGGAAAAGAATCATCGCCGGAGTATTTTTAACGAGTTTTTTCATCGAGTTGCTTCAGCTGACTTTAGGCTTTTTCAGGCTCCTTGAAATGAGCAGGAGCATTGATGTGGATGACTTAATCTTAAATACGATCGGCGGGTTGCTCGGGTTTGTGTGTTACAGGATTGGCAGGATGATGGTCCCGTTGAAGAAGAAGAAGGAGAAGCGTCTTAGCAGCTAGCTGCTTTTCCCGCCTAAATATTTAAACACTCGTTTAAACCTGCGCCCGCCTTTCATTTTGCACTATGCCCATTTTCCTGTTGCTACCAGAGAAAATGGGTATTTTTGTGTGCAGTAACTGAAGGCTGTATCGATACATAAGATAAAAATGGTTAAGTATCAGGGCGTTAGGGGGAGTACCATGAATGTCTTGTTTTTTACCGATTTAGGGATAGATGATGCGTTTGCTCTTATTTATGCGTTGAAGCATCCCCAGATCAAGGTGATCGGCATTGTTGCGGACTATGGGAATGTTTCAAGGGACCGGGCGATCCGGAATGCCCAATACATTTTAACGATGACGAACTCAGATCATATCCCGATTATTTCTGGCGCAAGCCGGCCTGTGCTGGGTACGGAGCCTGAATTTTTTCCTTATGTTCATGGAACGGAGGGCCTGGGTACGGTTATACCTGAGGAGATGCCTAAAGTCTTATATAATTTCAGCAATATTTTTACCGTTATTAAAGAATCGACGGAGCCTGTCTCGATCGTCAATATTGGCCGGCTTTCTTCGCTGGCGATGGCCTTTATTTTACATCCGGAGTTATTGAATCTGATTCAAAACATCTATGTGATGGGCGGTGCCTTTCTTGTACGGGGCAATGTCACACCATATGCCGAAGCCAATATTTTTGGCGACCCCACCTCAGCAAGTATCGTGATCAATCATACGAGTCCTTTAGCCGTAAGATTATTTCCGCTTAACGTGACGGAAAAAGCAATTGCTACTCCCCAATTTGTTCAATCTTTGATAAAAGGCTCTGAAGACTCTACGGGACATTTTCTTCGCCGGATTTATGAGTTTTATTATACCTTTTATAAAAAGGAGCGCCCCGGCCTGAGGGGAGCTCCAATTCATGACCTTGTACCCGTCAGTGCTCTTGTCAATCCGTCGATTTTTAAGTATGTCGAACGGAATGTCCAGATTGTTGAAAACTCGTCCATTTTCGGAAAAGGTATCACCGTTGCTGATTTTAGGGAGCATCCGGTCATTAATCCGAGTGACAATGATTTTTCCATTATTGCTTATGATATGGACTACGATGCGTTTTTAAAGGATGTTTATACCGTTATGCGGTCTTAAAGAACATAAAAATAGCTCCTGAACACTGGATGCCAAGAGCTTACAGGGGTTGAGGTTTTCTGTTTGACTACAAGCTGGTAATGTCCTTAATGCTTTTCAGTATATACTTTGGTTTGTACGGGGAGGTGGCTGCCATCTCTCTGTGGGAAATGCCGGTTAAGACGAGGACGCTGTTCATTCCGCTTTCATTGGCCATCTTAATGTCCGTTTCCAGCCGGTCACCAATCATATAACAATTCTCGTATTCAAGTAATAGTATCTTTTTCACGGCCACCTCCGCCAGATAGCTGGACGGCTTGCCGACGACCAGATCAATAGGTTTTCCTGTGGCTCCTTCCAATGCGCCGATCATGGCACCGCAGTCAGGCAGCTGCTGGTTATTTTCCATGGGACATGTCCGGTCAGGATTGGTCGCGATCACCTTTGCCTGATGAAGACTGGCCTGAAATGCAAGATTCAATTTTTCATAGTTAAATTCCCGGTCCCAGCCCAGCACTACATAAGCTGCCTCTGCAGGATTTTCGGTCAAAGGGATGACGAACTCCTGAAGTTCTGATAGGAGGGGAGCTTCCCCGAGAGCAAGGACCTTCTCTCCGGGAACAAGTACTTCATTTAAATACATAGCGGCAATGTAATTGGAATTGATGACTTCCTGCAACGAAACCTCAATGCCGAGTTTCCTAAGCTTCCTCACATAATCCTGACGTGTCGCGATCGATTTATTGGTTACGAACAATACTTTGTCGCCCCGCTTTTTCAGGTGGTGAATGGCTTCTGCCGAACCGGGAATGAGTCGGTCACCGAGATACACTGTGCCATCCAAGTCAAAAATATAGCCTCTCACCATGGCTATCACCTTCCTGCCGCAAATTTTCCTCATCAGACTTGGGATAGTATATGCACAGAACTGATTGAGCGTTTTTGCCCTGCTTCATAAAACCTTTACAGACTCTTAAGATGGATGAAATCAAATCTTTACCAAGGATTTATTTGTCTTAACAATTATCTGTTACTATTTTCCTAACTTGGTGTAATGGAGAAAAATTTTTCATTCCTTGAGGAGCTTCAATTTTTTTGGCTTTTAACTGTAATAAATTTACACCATGAGTAAAAATGCCCTTTTTTACAATTCACTTTCTCTGATACGATGCTAGCAGATTTCAATTTTTATCCAGTGATAGTTTGAAAGACTGTGAAAAAGAGAGGGGAAAGGGCAAGATGAAGGGAATTATGAGAACGATGGCATTGTCTGCTGCATTGATTGGAATGGGGTCGGGAGTGGTTACACAAGCGGAGGCGGCTGATCACAAAACGAAAGTCATAGACGTGGCCCATAGAGGTGGTTCAGGCTATGCACCTGAGCATACCATCACCTCGTATAGTATGGGCGAGAAGCTTCATGGAGATTACATTGAAATAGATTTGCAAATGACGAAGGACGGCAAGCTCATTGCCATGCATGATGAAACCGTAGACCGGACGACAGACGGAACGGGGCGGGTAAAAGATTTTACGTTGGAACAAATTAAGCAATTGGATGCGGGGTCTTGGTTCAATGAAAAGTATCCGCAATATGCCAATGTAGATTTTGCAGGACTAAAGGTTCCAACTTTAGAAGAGATTTTCAAGAGATTTGGCAAAGGAAGAAATTATTATATCGAAACAAAAGCTCCTGATATTTATCCAGGAATGGAGGAAGAGCTTCTTCGTCTCGTGAATAAATATCACATTAATAAAGATACGCTGCTGGTTCAATCGTTCAGCATGGAGAGTCTTCTGCGTGTGAAGGAACTGGATCCGTCGATTAAGCTGGTACAATTGCTGTCCTACAAAAAAGCAGCAGTCGCTACTGACGCAGATATCGCGGCATGGAAAGAATACGCTATTGGAATCGGGCCGAACTTTACCTATCTTGATCAAAATTATGTTCAAAAAGTAGTGAACAGCGGGCTTCAGCTTCATCCGTATACAGTGAACGAAACCGCTGATATGCAGCGCCTGATCGACTGGGGCGTAACGGGTATGTTCACGAACTTTCCGGACCGTCTTCACCGTCTTCTGAAACAGCTACCTTAATAAAAAAGAGCCGCTCATATGGGGGATGAGCGGCTTTTGTTATGTTTAGGCAGCCTTCCAGTTTTTTGCCTGTTTCGCTTTGGTTTTGACGAAGAGCATAACGATGGCGCCCATTAACGGACCGGCAGCAAGTGCCAGGAATCCATAGAAGTAGCTGGAAGTCGCATCCACCACCATGCCGACGACAAGCGGAGAGATGAGCGAGCCGAGCTGCCAGATGGCATTGACGAGCCCCATCGCCGTCCCAACGAGTCTTTCCTCCACCAGTTCACCGATAATGGCAGTCATCACCGGACTGTAGATAAACGCAGTAACGCCAAGTACAGCAGTCAGCGTAAAGAGAATTCCTGTGTGTGTATTCACGCCGAACCAGACCAAAACCGGCGCGAACAAGAATAAAGCCCAAAACGCGATCGTCTTTTTGTTCACGTAGTCCGACACGAATCCGATCAGCGGTTTGCACAAAAGACCAGCCATGCCATAAACCGCCATCATCCGGCCTGCTGAAACCAGCGAAAGATGAAGCGAATGGTTCAAGTATGCATTCGCCCAGGTTGCCGTTCCCCATGTGGCCCAAAGGCCTCCAAACCCCGCTATTCCTGCGAGGATGAGGTTTTTATTTTTCAGTACTGTGAGGATCTCACTCATGGATGAGACAGATTTCTTTGTTCCATGATCCCTCTTGCTCTCTTTTAGGAAAAAGAAGCTGAGCACGATGCCGGCAATCGGCAGGAGACCCGCAACAATAAAGGCAGAACGCCAGCCATGAGCGGCAGCGACTGTCGGAACAAACAAGTTAACGACAGTGACGCCAAGCGACGTTGTCGTCATAAAAAAACCGATCGCCACACCTCTTCTTTTAGGTGAGATGTGATCGAATAAAGCAGCCAGTGATGCGGAAAAGATGGCGCCTGAGCCGAGCCCTGCCAGCAGGCGGAAGACAAATCCCTGCTCAAAGGATTGTACCGTCGACATGGTGAGAGTAAAGATGCCCATCATAAAATAGGAACTGAGCAGTACTTTTCGATAGCCGAACCGGTCGGTCAGCACGCCGCCCGGGAACTGGGTGATCACATACCCTATGTAAAAAGCGGTCATGTAGCTTCCTGCATGCGCGGCCGTCAGTCCCATCTCTTTTGCAGCGAGCGGAATGACAGGCGGCCACGACAGCCTGTCCACAAACGAAAACATATACGTCATCCAGACAAGCACAACGACGGTCACTTGCCGGATCCAGGGTTTTTTCATAGAGATTACTCCTTGTATCGGTTTGTGATCAACGGCGATCTTCTTCGTCAGTACACTCCTCCTCTTCCTCATGTACGTCTAGGTACACTCCGGAGAGTCGTCGTTTGCTTCCTTGAATATCTTGTCGCTGACAAACCTTTTCAGTTTGAATTATTACACATTGTTAAATATAACAGACAAGGCCTTTTCATGCATAAAAAACCTTCTTGAAATGGAGATTCCAAGAAGGTTTATAAGGTGAAGAAGGTAAGCACGGATAAAAGAATTGAGGTCAATGCCATGGCAATCAACGGACGCAGCGCACGGTTTCTTAGTGCACTGAAGCTGACGTTCAAACCAAGACCGACCATCGCCATCGTGAGGATAAACGTGCTGAGGTTTGAGATGTCGTCCAGCACTTGTGATGGGATGGGAATGATGTCTCCCAGCACATAGCTGCCGATCAGGCTCGTGATGATGAATCCGATGAGAAACCACGGAAACTCTACTTTTGCGTTGTCGTCAGGCTTTTCCGGTGAGCGTTTTTTCATCCAATACATAAAGATGAAGCAGAGCGGGACAAGCAGGAAAACGCGTCCCAGTTTGGCAAGCAAAGCTACCGCGAGAGCATCCTGTCCGGCTGGTGCTCCCGCCAATGCCACATGGGCAATCTCATGCAGAGAGAGGCCTGCCCACGTCCCATAATCGCTGTCCGACAAGGGAAGCAAGGGCCAGAGTACGGTATAAAGGATGGAGAAAAGCGTCCCCATCAAGGCGATGATCCCGACGCTGATCGCCGTGTCTTCTTCCTTTGATTTTACGATTGGGGAAATGGCTGCGATAGCCGCTGCTCCGCATACTCCTGTACCGATGCCGAGCAGCAGGGAAATGGAAGCGTCCGCTTTCAGCCATTTGGACAATGCATACATCACAAGGATGGAGAAAGCAACGGTTCCGATACCCCGGACTAACAGAGGCAGTCCTTGATGAAAAATAACGTCGATGTTCAGTTTTAATCCATATAAAATAATCGCAAAACGCAGCAGCTTTTTCGCTGAAAACTCAATGCCTGATCGGAGTTTTTCAGGATAGCCGGAAACTTGCCGGTAAACAACGGCAATCAGGATGGCACTGGCAAGCGGTCCGATTTGATCGAATCCGGGCAGTTTGGATAAGCCTAATCCCAGCAATGCGATAAAAAAGGTAAAAGCGATGCCGGCAAGCCATTGAAGGCGCGGGCTTTTTACGATGTGAGTTGAAGTTTCAGTGTATTCCATAAGTCTTTCCTCCTGTGTACTTCCATGTTACTCTTGGTGGTAGTATAAGTAAAATCACTCTTTTGGATAGTGATGATAACTAATTTGTTATAAATGTGCCAAACTAGGATTTAAACAGATGTTTAAAAACCGGAGGGAAAGACAGTGGATCAGGAACTGCATGTATTTGTGACGGTCGTGGAAAAAGCCAACTTTTCGCATGCGGCGGAAGTTTTGCATATCACCCAGCCGGCGGTGAGCCGTTATATCAAAAACATAGAGAGTAAAATTAATGCGAAACTGCTTGAACGGAATAACAAGATGGTGCAGATGACGAAGGCTGGAGAAATTGTCTACCATCATGCCAAGGAAATCCTGTCGCTCTATGAAAAGATGAATGTGCTTGTCGCTGACTTGATGAGCGAGCCGAGCGGGAAGCTGAGCATCGGGGCCAGTTACACGTTTGGTGAGTATATTCTGCCTCACATCATTGCTACGATCCGTGCGGAGTTCCCGCAGATCAACCCGTCCATCATGATCGGCAACACCCGCGAAATTGTTCACCAAGTGGCATCCCGGCATATTGATGTGGGAATCATTGAAGGAAAGATGACAGATGAGCACGTGGCGATGGAGCGTTTTTCTGTGATAGTCTCGTGGTCGTTGTTTCAGCTGGACATCCGCTGGCTCAGAAGGAAGTGGTTTCGTTTTCTGATCTTGAGGATGAAACGTGGATCGTACGGGAGCAGGGATCCGGAACGCGTGAAGCAACAGAGCAGATGTTTGCTGACCATCGATTTACTCCAGGTTCAGTGATGGAGTTCGGGAGCACGCAGATCATTAAAGAGTCGGTCGAGGCGGGTCTCGGTGTTTCGTTTCTTTCCACATGGACGATACGGAAGGAGCTTGCTTTAGGAACGCTTAAGGTCCTTGATCTGCCGGGCTTTCCGGTCCAGCGGCAGTTCACGCTCGTGACACAGGATACGGAATTTCAGACGAAGGCAATGGAAGTGTTTTTGAGGGTTTTGAAGCAGGGGTGAGATTAAATTTTTGTGCGTTTCCCGAAAAAGTGTAGTACTATTCTACAAAAGAGCGATAGACCAAAGGAGGCTGCTGTTTTGCAGAAAAAATATGTGATCGGAATTGATTATGGAACGGAATCCGGGCGGGTTTTGCTTGTGGATGCTGCTTCCGGTGAAGAGATTGCCACAAGTGTTACCGCTTACAGACATGGTGTGATGGATGAAAAACTTCCTGGAGGTACAGCCCTTGAAGCGGACTGGGCCTTGCAGCATCCCGGGGATTATTTTGATGTTCTGCGTAAATCGGTGCCTGCTGTCCTTCAACAGGCTAAGGTAAGCGCAGAAGATGTTATCGGCCTCGGGATCGATTTTACTTCGTCTACGATTATGCCGCTAACTGCAGAGGGTGAACCGCTCTGCCTGCAGCCAAACTGGGAAGATAATCCGCACAGCTGGGTCAAGCTATGGAAGCATCATGCCGCACAGCCTGAAGCGGACGAACTCACGAGACTTGCAGAAGAGAGGAACGAAGGTTTTCTGAAACGATATGGAGGAATGGCTTCGTCAGAATGGATGTTTCCAAAAATATTGCAGATCTTGAGGGAGGCGCCTGACGTTTTTGAAGAAACGGACCTGTTTATGGAAGCGGGTGACTGGGTTACCTCACGGCTTGCCGGAAACATGGTCCGCAGCAGCAACACATGCGGCTATAAAGCCTTTTGGAATAAAGAAGAGGGTTATCCTTCCGCTGAATTTTTCAGCACGCTCGACACGCGCCTTGAAAACATTTTAGATACGAAAATGCGAGGGCCTGTTTTATCCATTGGTGAAAAAGCGGGAGAACTTACAGAAGAAATGGCTAGGCTAATAGGATTAGAACCCGGGATTGCCGTGGCGGTAGGGATTATTGACGCTCATGCAGGAGTTCCGGCAGTTGGCGCTGTAAACCCTGGCCAGCTTGTAATGGCGATGGGAACCTCAACTTGCCATATGCTGATTTCTGATGTGGAAAAACCGATTAAAGGTGTGTGCGGGATTGTAGAAGACGGTATTATTCCAGGCTGCATCAGTTACGAAACCGGGCAGGTTGCTGTCGGTGATTCCTTTGCCTGGTATGTTGACCAAGCTGTTCCCGATTATGTGAAAAAAGAAGCGGCCGATTCCGGAATGAACGTCCATCAATTACTGGAGAAGAAGGCAGCAGCCTGCAGGCCGGGTCAGTCTGGGCTTGTAGCGCTCGACTGGTGGAATGGCAATCGCTCTGTTCTCGTTGATGCTCATTTGTCCGGGGCGATTGTTGGTTTGACACTGGCAACAAAACCGGAAGAAATCTACCGGGCTTTGTTGGAATCAACGGCTTTTGGCACAAAAAAGATCATTGAAAGTTTCGTTGATGCCGGTGTGGCTGTTGATGAAATCTTTGCCGTGGGCGGACTGCCTGAACGGAATCACCTGTTGATGCAGATCTATGCGGATGTGACGAACCGCGAGATTAAAATCGCCGACTCACGCCAGACGACCGCACTTGGCGCTGCGATGTATGCGGCAGTAGCGGCAGGGCGTGAGGCAGGAGGCTATGATTCTATTTTTGAAGCAGCTGACAAGATGGCACGAGTGAAGGAAGAAACATTCAAGCCAATTCCTGAAAACGTGAGGAAGTATGAAGAGCTGTACCGCTATTATTTGGAGCTGCATGATTTTTTCGGGCAGGAGAAGCGTTCGTTGATGCATGGACTGAAGCGGCTGAAGTGTGGAGACGCAGAAGAAGTGCTGCAAAATGGCGTCCCGCTTTGATGAGCGGGGCTTTTTTTTGTGAGTGGATGTGGATGGGGTGTTTGGCATGTAACGTGCTGTGTTTGGCTTGTAAGCTGCGAAAAGTCGCACGTAAACAAGGAAAAGTGGACAGTAAGTTCCCTTAAGTGGACAGTAAACCAACAAAACCCGCACGTAACCAAAATAACGCACCCCAATTATTTCACTCACCGTAGCAGGAATCGCTCTCAATCAACGGGAATAACTACCAAAAAGAAAGGAGAGTAATAATTTGATCATAAAAGAACGGGCATACCCGCAATATATAACCGCTTTGGAGGCATTATTGCGGCGAATTCCCCAAAATCATCCTAAACGGCGGGAAATTGAGCTGGATTATGCCAAAAGGCTGGCTGGTTATCGGGGCGAACAGGCGTTGGACTATCCGCTGGGCTTTTTGCAGGAAAAGGAGTTCAGCATTTTCCATGATCTTAGGCTTCCTGACCGAAAACGGCACTTTCAACTCGATACTCTCATACTTTCACAAAGTTTTGCTCTAATTTTGGAAGTGAAGAACATTGCAGGTACCCTCATTTTTGATGAAGACTTCAGACAATTGATCAGAATTTCCAATGAAAAAGAGGAGGCGTTCGCGGATCCAATCCTTCAAGCTGAACTGCAAAAAGTACAGCTGCTCTCTTGGTTCTCACAACAAAAGCTGACTGCATTCCCCGTTGAATCCCTGGTTGTCATTAGCCATCCCAAAACAGTAATTAAAAACTCTCTTATGAAGCTATCCCCAGAATCCTCAAAAAAAGTAACCCAGAACAAAGACATTCCCTTCAGAATTGCAGCCTTCCAACGCCAATATACAAAAGAAATTCCCCAAAAAGAGATGAATAGAATTTCCCGTCAGCTACTCAAAGCCCACAGCCCTTTTACCCCTGACATTCTCTCGCTCTATGAAATTTCACCCAATGAAATTCTTAAAGGTGTGCACTGTCCAAACTGCAATCACTTACCGATGACAAGATTTTACGGAAAGTGGTTTTGCACAAGCTGCTCCCATTCTTCTAAAACGGCTTACCTTCCAGCACTCAATGATTATGTAGCGCTGTTCGGAAGTACTATAACAAACCGCGAGTTGCGCAACTTTCTTAACATAGCCTCGCCTTCTATTGCAGCGAAAATCCTCCATTCTATGAATCTCCCATCTTCAGGAGGTTATCGAAACCGTTCCTACCATCTAACTTCAGAAAACGAAATAAAACAAAAATAAAATTGACAAAACAAAAGTAAATGATAGAATTCTACATAACTTTTAGTTTAGGGAGGATATGTATGGACTATCAGCAGCTTTTTAGTTTAAAAGGGAAGACAGCTCTTGTTACAGGCGGAGGAAGAGGATTGGGGAAAGCGATGGCTGAAGCGCTCGCGCAGGCAGGCGCGAACGTAGTGATCGCCGATATGGACGAGGGCACGGCAAAGCAGAGTGCTGAAGAACTCAAAGCTCATCAGGTAAAAACGCTAGGTCTTAAACTGGATGTGACCCTAGAGGATGAAGTGAAAAGCTGTATCAACGAAATTGTAAGCGATTTCGGTGCCATCGATATTCTTGTTAACAACGCGGGAATCTGCCAGAAGATCACGGTGGAAGAACAGAGTTTAGAAGATTGGAAGAAAACAATGGACGTGAACGTGAATGGTGTCTTTCTGCTTTCCAAATATGCGGGAAAGGTTATGAAAGAAAATGGAGGAGGCTCGGTTATTAATGTTGCTTCCATGTCGAGTTTTATCGCCAACACAGAAGCGCAGTGCACGTACAATGCTTCAAAAGCGGCAGTAGCCATGATGACAAAGTGTCTTGCCTCCGAGTGGGCACCCTATAACATCCGGGTGAACGCCATCGCGCCAGGCTATATGAAAACGGAGATGACGAAGCCAATCTTTGCGCCGGGAGGGGAACTCGCGCATGTGCTTGATCTTGTACCGATGAAGAGGCTGGGAGAACCGCATGAACTTGGCGGGTTAGCGATCTATTTGGCATCGGACGCTTCCACCTTTGCAACAGGATCGACCTTTATTGTCGATGGAGGTTATACCATTTGGTAATAAAATAAGCAGCCGACATAATTGTGTCAGGCTGCTTTTCTTTATTCCGTTTCCACCGTTATCAATTCAACACCATGCTGCTCGAGAGCGGATTTATCGCTTTCTGCTTCACTGCTGTCCGTAATGATGATGTCAAGGTCATCGAGAGCGGCGAAGGATGCGATGGAGTTTTTGTGAAATTTGGAGTGATCGAGCAAGGCTACTACTTTCTTGCTTGCCTTTACCATCGCTTTTTTCAGCTCGACTTCATAGACGCTGAAATCGGTAAGTCCGGATTTAATGGAGAACCCGTTGGCAGAGGTAAACAGCAGATCAATATTAATCTGGCTTAGAATGTTGACCCCGAGTGTACCTTCTAGGGAGTGTGATCCTCGTTTTACGATGCCGCCCAATAAAATGACGGTAATGTCCGGATGTTCATTCAGCTCGAGAGCGGTGTTGATTCCGCTGGTAACAACAGTGAGCCTGATTTGCTTTTCCTTCAAGACACGGGCAAGTTCGAGGGCGGTGGAGCTGGCATCGAGCATGATGCACTGTCCGTTCTCGATCAATGCGGCGGCCTCTTTGGCAATCACTGACTTTTCGGTTTTGTTTTTCTTTTCACGGATGGAAAAGCTCGTTTCATTGTCATTTGACTCTGCCAAGACAGCTCCGCCATGGGTTCGTTTCAGCAGTCCCTCTTCTTCCATGCGTGTTAGGTCTGTCCGGAGGGTGGCTTCAGATACTTGAATCTCTTGAGCAAGTTCTTTGATGGAGACTCTCTGGCTTTCATTCAATCTATCAAGTATGGCTTTGCGTCGTTCTGGCACAAACATTTTTCCCAATAAAATCACCTACAAATCGATTAGTTATGTTTATCGTTTTGGTTGTTTTACTTTTATTATTCTATTACACCATCTTTCATAAACATTGTAAATCAATAATAAAACAAAATAAAATGAAAATAAAATATAAAAAAACCAAAAATTAATTGACTATTCAAACATAATGGTACTATAATGAACCCAATACCTCGCAATTACGAAAATAAACGATAAAAAAAGAAAGAATATAAAAATAAAAAGGAGGAAAGTCAGTTATTTTTTAAGAAAATGAAAGCGTTCTCTATAACTATCATACAAAGGGAGAGATATTGATGAGCATGAAGACGGTTGCTGAACAAGAGACGAAGAATGTGAGTATTCCGAAGACCATGAAGGCGGTTGTAGCATATGCGCCAGGAGATTACCGGTTTGAAACGGTTCCTGTTCCTGAGATTGGAGAAGGTGAGATTCTTGTAAAAGTGGAAGCGTGCGGAATTTGTGCCGGAGATTTAAAAGCGTTTGACGGTGCACCAAGCTTCTGGGGAGATGAAAAGCAGCCTGCTTATATTAAAGCTCCAATGATTCCTGGCCATGAATTTATCGGTCATGTAGTAGGTCTGGGTGAAGGGGTAACCGGGTTTGAGCTGGGCGAACGTGTGATTTCAGAACAGATCGTTCCTTGCTGGGATTGCCGATTTTGTAATCGCGGACAATACTGGATGTGTGAAAAGCATGATCTCTACGGATTTCAGAATAATGTAAACGGTGCCATGGCAGAATACATGAAGTTTACGAAGGAAGCCATCAATTATAAAGTGCCTGAGAACCTTCCGATTGAAAAAGCTATCTTGATCGAGCCATATGCATGTTCTTTCCATGCTGTACAGCGTGCGCAGATTCAGCTTGGAGATGTGGTTGTTCTTGCAGGTGCGGGAACACTCGGTCTTGGGATGATTGGTGCCATCAAGAAATCTGGACCTGGAAAACTAATCGTGCTTGACCTTTTTGAAGAGCGTTTAGAGCTTGCCAAAAAATTCGGAGCTGACATGGTGCTCAACCCGGCAAAGGATGACGTGAATGCCATTGTCAAAGAATTAACGGACGGTTATGGCTGTGACATTTATATTGAAGCAACAGGCGCACAGAAGTCGGTGGAGCAAGGACTGACCATGATCCGCAAGCTTGGACGTTTCGTGGAATTCAGCGTATTTAAGGAGCCGGTAACGGTAGACTGGAGCATCATCAGCGATCGCAAAGAACTGGATGTGCTTGGTTCCCACCTCGGTCCATACTGCTACGAGCATGTGATTAAAGGAATCTCCAACGGCGACCTTCCGACAGACGGTGTCGTGACGCATACACTGCCGCTGGAAGAATTCGAAAAGGGCTTCCAGCTTGTGAAAAACGGGGCAGAGTCCTTGAAAGTTGTGCTTGATCCGAATCTATAAAAACAATGGCTGCTGGTTGGAAGCTGGCAGCCTTCTTATTAAAAACCATCAGGCAAAGGAGGAATACAAGTGGATCGTCTTTTGGACAGAATCGGAATGGATCGGAAAATGGCTCTCGGTTATTTCGGGGTTTTGATTTTTATGATGGGTGATGGCCTTGAGTTAGGCTGGCTTTCTTCTTATTTAACAGACCATGGCCTAACGATGCAGGAATCCGCTCTTATTTTTAGTGTTTATGGCTTTGCTGTTGCGATAGCAGCGTGGCTGTCAGGTGTCCTGGCCGAAGTGCTCGGACCGAGGAAAGCGATGATGCTGGGGATGACGCTGTTTATAGCTGGTTCGGTAGTTTTCCTGACGTTCGGAATTACGAGCATGAATCTTGCTATTATGCTCCCAACCTATGCTTTACGGGGACTGGGATATCCGCTTTTCGCCTATTCTTTCCTCGTATGGGTGACTTATTATGCCCCGGCTGACAAGCTTGGAACAGCAGTAGGCTGGTTCTGGTTTGCTTTCAGCGGCGGATTAAACGTACTTGGCGCGTACTATTCAAGCTTTGCACTGCCGGTGCTGGGTGAAATGAAAACGTTATGGAGCGCACTTGTTTTCGTACTATTGGGAGCGACTGTTGCAATTTTTCTGAACAAAGACAAAGAACACAAAAAGAAATTTGAAAATAAAGGCGACGCTTTGAGATATCTATTAAAAGGCGTGACCATCGCATTTGAAAATCCGAAAATCGGCATGGGTGGAATCGTACGGACGATTAACACATCCGCTGCCTACGGTTTTGTAGTCTTCATGCCGGCGTTCATGATGGATCTTGGGTTTACTCGATCGGAGTGGCTGCAAATCTACGGCTCTCTCTGGACGAGCAACATCATCTTTAACCTTATTTTCGGCATTGTTGGTGACAAGCTGGGGTGGCGGAACACGGTCATGTGGTTCGGCGGCGTAGGCTGCGCTATTTTTACAGCAGCCTTCTATTATGTACCGCTCGCGGCCGGTCCTAATTACTTTGTGGCAACAGCAGTAGCTGCCTGCTATGGCGCATGTCTTGCAGGATTCGTACCCTTATCAGCACTAATTCCTTCGCTAGCTCCAGAAAACAGGGGTGCAGCGATGTCTATTCTTAACCTTGGAGCAGGACTGAGTACATTCGTCGGCCCGGCAATCGTAGGGGCTTTCATTGGAATGGTAGATACGGTAGGCATTATTTGGATCTACACAGGCTTGTATCTTGTGAGTGCTGTTCTAATGAAATTTGTAACTCTTTCCAAAAAGGAAGCGGAAGAAGCAGAACGGATCTCAATAGAGGAATTTAAAACAGCACAAAAGGCATAAGAGAGTTTGGAATTTAAAAAGATGAAAAGAACGTCTGTTGCGAGGCGTTCTTCTTTTTACCCCAAAACACAAAACGAAAATAAATGAAAATAAATAACAATAAACAATTGACATAAAACGAAATAAATGAAAAAATAAACGAAAGAAAACAATAATTAGAAAATTTCGTTATAAGACTAAAATAGAGAGAAAGGGAGTTGTATAATGAGGATAGGATTGGGTTCTGACCATAATGCCTTTGATATGAAAGAAAGTCTTAAAAGCTATATACAAGAGCTGGGCCACGAGGTAGTAGATTACGGCTGCCATTCGTGTTCTGAGGTCGATTATCCGGAAGTGGCGTTTGAGGTAGGAGAAGGAATCATTCAAAACAAACTGGACAGAGGAATCCTGTGCTGCGGAACAGGAATCGGAGTGGCGATCGCAGCAGGAAAAGTGCCAGGCATCCGCGCAGCCCTCTGCCATGATACGTATTCTGCAGAACGTGCCCAGAAAAGCAACAATGCTCAGGTGCTGACGATGGGATCGAAGGTTATCGGGATTGAGCTCGCCAAACAGGTGGTTAAAACCTATCTCGAATCTCATTTCTCAGGAGGAAATTCCGGAAGAAAAGTACAGCAGATCACAGATAAAGAACTAGAATTTCTGAAAGGGGATGCTGTTCATCATGAAAAAACTTATAAATAATCCGAATCATGTTGTAGAAGAAATGATTGAAGGTTACGCAAAAGCCCACCCACAGCATGTCAGAGTGCTGTCAGAAAACAGCCGCTCGATCGTAACGGCCCGGGAAACAGCAGATGGCAAAGTCGGCGTATTAATCGGCGGAGGATCTGGGCATGAACCTGCTTTTATGGGTTATGTCGGACCAGGAATGGCAGACGGGGTAGCGGTAGGAAACATTTTTGCTTCACCACCACCGGATCCGATTCTGGAAGCGACGAAGGCTATTGATAAAGGGGCAGGAGTCATTTATGTATACGGCAACTATGCCGGAGATCTGATGAACTTTGGGATGGCGGCTGAACTGGCAGAATTGGAGGCTGACATTCAGGTCGGCAAAGTCATCGTCACCGATGACGTCGCATCCGCTCCGAAAGAGGAAAAGGAAAAACGAAGAGGGATTGCTGGAGAATTTTTCGTAACAAAGGTGGCCGGTGCGGCTTCTGAAAAAGGCTACAGCTTAGAGGATGTCGTCAGAGTCGCCAATAAAGCAAACGATCAAACCCGTACGATGGGTGTCGGACTTTCTCCTTGTTCTCTTCCTCAGACTGGAAAGCCTAGTTTTGAGCTTGAAGAAAATGAGATGGAAATCGGCCTCGGACACCATGGTGAGCCAGGAGTAGAAAAAGGCGATCTGCAGCCGGCTGATCAGGTAGCAGACCGATTGGTTCACGATATTCTAGCCGATATGCCATTAGGTGAAGGGGAAAAAGTAGCTGTTCTTGTAAACGGCTTAGGTTCAACCACCAAGATGGAACTCTATATCGTTTTCCGCAGAGTGGAACAGATTTTAAATGAAAAAGGGATTCAGATCCACCGTTCTTTTGTAGGCGATTACAGTACGTCACTAGAGATGGGCGGCTGTTCGGTCACACTGATCAAGCTTGATGATGAACTTACAGAATTTGTGGATGCACCGGCAGATTGCCCGATGTATGTTCAACGATAAGGAGGAGACCACATGTCATTTACAGCGAAAGAATTGAAAGCCTTTTTACAGAGTGTTGTGGATATAGTCGAGGAAAATAAAGATTACTTATCCGAGCTTGACCGCAAATTGGGCGACGGAGACCATGGTGTCACGATGTCGATCGGCTGGCAGGCTGTTCAGGAAAAGCTCCAGGGTGAACTGCATGACGAAGAAGATTGCGGAAAGATCAGCATCACAGCAGGCCGTACGTTTTTAAGCGCGGTCGGTTCAACGGTCGGCCCTCTTTATGCGACAGGATTTTTGAGAGGCGGTAAGGAAGTTCAAGGCAAGACCGAACTTTCAGGGGAGGACCTATACAGCTTCTGGACTGCTTTTATTGAAGGAATTAAAGAAAGAGGACAGGCGGAAGTCGGCGATAAAACGATGGTTGATACTCTTCAGCCGGCTCAGGATACGCTGAAGCTGGAGTACGAAAAATCCGTGGACTTTACTGGCGCATTCACGAAAGCGGTTGCTTCGGCAAAAGAAGGCATGGAATCGACGAAAAATCTTCTTTCTAAAAAAGGGCGGTCCAGCCGGCTGGGAGAGCGGTCACTCGGCAACCAGGATCCGGGCGCCACTTCTTCCTACCTTATCTTATCCGCCTTTGAAAGCGTCATCACATCTGTACAAACCGTGTAATAGCTATATGCCGGAGGGCCGCTGAACTGAAAACAACCAGGAAGGCGGCCCTCTCTTTTTCTATGTCCAAAATCAGAAGGGGAGGGATCGTACATGAATATGAGCTTGGATAAAAAAGAAGACATTCAGACGCTGGCGCTGGATTTTCTAGCAGTTGCCCAGCAGGCAGCTATTGCTTCTTACCCGTGGGTCGGCAAGGGGAAGAAAAACGAAGCTGACGGGGCAGGTACTGAAGCGATGCGCACCCGGATGAACACGATCGGGATGGATGGAACAATCGTTATCGGTGAGGGAGAACTGGATGAGGCCCCTATGCTGTATATCGGAGAAAAGGTTGGTACAGGAGTTGGCCCTGCTGTGGACATTGCGGTCGATCCGGTGGAAGGCACGACCCTTATGTCTAAGGGACAGGACAATTCCTTAACCGTTATTGCTGTTGCTGAACGCGGCCATTTGCTGCACGCGCCTGATATGTATATGAGGAAAATTGCGGTGGGACCAAAAGCGAAGGGGCAAATTTACATTGAGGCCCCTTTGACGGAGAATATTTTGGCTGTTGCTGATGCATTGGGTAAAGATGTGAGTGAGGTTACGGTCATGATCCAAGACCGAACCCGCCATCATGATCTTATTCAGCAAGTGTTTGAAGCCGGAGCAAAAGTGAAGCTGTTTTCCGATGGAGATGTGACAGGAGCCATAGCTACAGGAATCGATGAGATTGACGTTGATCTGCTCGTGGGAACAGGCGGAGCGCCAGAGGGAGTAATAGCGGCTGCGGCTTTGCGAAGCCTGGGCGGTGATTTTCAGGCACAGCTGGTCTGCCAAAATGATGAAGAGTTTAATCGCTGTGTGACGATGGGATTGAGCGATCCGGGTAAAATCCTAAGAATGGATGATCTTGTGAAAAGTGACAGCTGTTTCTTTGTCGCGGCGGGCATCACGGACGGCATCCTCCTGGACGGTGTCCGCAAGAAGGAAGGCGGGGCTATGCTTACCCACTCGTTCATCACCATCGGAGGGAAAGGAAACTATTTTCAATTTATCGAGACTCGCCACTGAAATGGCGGGTTTTTTAATATAAGCTCTGTTGGTCCATGTTGTTGATTTTTGGTAGGGGGTGATTGAAGCGCCATCAGAAAAGCAGAAGAGTATATGCAAGCTTTTTCCCATCTGCTTTTCTGGCGCTTATCACCCCTTCTTATTGGGAAAAAACTCCCTCATAGCGGGGAGTTTTTGCTTTCAAAATTATGGGTTGAGGGGCTGTGAGGATTCGGGCTTAATGGGAAAGGTAAGTAAGAATACGGTTCCTTTCCCTACCTTGCTCTGGACCTTGATGGTTCCCCGCAGCGCGCGAACAATGCTGTAGACGACCATCATTCCGAGGCCTGTGCCTTTTGATCCTTTTGTAGAATAATAAGGTTCACCAAGGCGGTCGATCTGCTGTTTTGTCATGCCTACTCCTGAATCTTCAATTTTGACGATGGCATTTATGGGAGAAGCCGTTGATTCTATGGTCAGTACTCCACCGTTTGGCATCGACTCAATGGCATTTTTTACGATATTTAAAAAGCACTGGCGAATCTTTTGGCGGTCTCCATGAATGGAAGATACGGGTTCAAGTTTTTCTGTGATTTCTACTGAATATTGGTTAGCGAGCGGCTGAAGAATTTTAAGGACGTGATGAAGTTCCTCGTGAAGGAAGATATCACTTAAGGTTACTAGCGATGGTTTTGAGAACGTCAGATAATCCTGTATCACTCGTTCAGCAGATTCCAGCTCACTTTTAATAAGGGTCAAATATTCCGTTTGTTTTTCCTGAGGGGCATCATTTTCCTGCAGCAATTGAACAAAGCCTATGGCAGTGGTCAGCGGATTGCGGATTTCATGAGAAATGGCAGCCCCCATCTGTTCTACGGCTTCCAGTCTTTTGGTTCTTACGATATGTTCCTGCAGCACCAGGTTTTTATCAATGAGCTCCATAAAATAAACAATCATTCCGGCACCTAATGGAGGAATAACCATATAGGCAAACCAAACATCAAGCAGCTCCTTGGAAGAGAACATCATCTGGGTAAATATCATGGTTAAAAAGCTGATCAGCAGCGTAAAGAGACTGGCCAAACCGACGCGGCGGTTAGAAGAAAGCTTAAGGAACCACGGTGAGAGGCGCCATAGGGATATTCCGAGCACTGCATAGAGCACAATATTTAGGAAAAACCCGCTGTCGAATCCGTAAAAGGCTCTTAAAAGAACAGCGATCAAACAAAAGAGTGGAGCATACCCTGTATAAAATCCAGCGATGATGACTGGTATATTGCGCAGATCCAGATACATACTGCTGCTGAGTTTATATGAAAACAGATAACAAATCACCAAGGACACAATGAAATAAGCATAGAACATCATTCGGTACCGCTGCTGTGCATGAAATCTTCCAGTCCCCAGCAGGCAAAAAAAGAGCAAAACAATGAGCAGTGAGAGGTTAAACCAGAAATGCACAGTGATCTCCATCTGCATTTCACATCCTGTTAATTTTAGGTATATCTTACCTTTTAAAGATTTTTTAGTAAATAAGAATGAGGACTTTTTGCAATCAGTAAATCGAGGTAAAATATACCAATCGGGTAAAATAGTTTGCCGGATTGACATTTTCTTTATCTATCTGATATATTAGCATGGTAAAGTAATAAAACATTTAAACGTGGTGGTGACTCACCATGCGTTTTTTTATATTTAAAGGGGAATTGCTTAGATGAATACACCTACGAATACAACAAAAAAATGGGGGTTCTGGCTTTTAGCCGCCTTCGTTATCGGAAATATGGTTGGCTCAGGCATATTCATGCTTCCAAGTTCATTGGCTCAAACAGCCAGCCCGCTTGGAGTAACCGTTGCCTGGCTTGTCACGGGCTTTGGTGTCATGATGATTGCGCTGATCTTCAGTAAGCTGTCCATCCGCCGTCCGGACTTAACTGCTGGACCGCAAAGCTATGCACGCGCGATGTTTAAATCAGAGAAAAATGGAAACTTGGCCAGCTTCAGCATGGTATGGGGCTATTGGATAGCCAACTGGATCAGCAACGTGGCGATGGTCACAAGCTTTGCTGGTTACCTGTCTACGTTCTTACCCATTATGAAAGCACAGCATGTTGTTTTTTCTATAGGATCACAGGATATTCAACTCGGTAAAATCATTACGTTTGGAGTTTGTACGGTTTTGCTGTGGGGAATTCACTTTATTTTGGTGAGCAGCATGAACAGAGCTGGAAAATTGAATTTTGTTGCAACAGCATCAAAAGTGGCCGGTTTTGCACTCTTTATTGTGGCAGCACTTTTTGCATTCCAGTCATCCAATTTCGGTGAGTTCTATACACCTGTCGTTGATGAAGGCGGGACGTCACATGGACTGTTCAGCCAGGTGCAAATGGCAGCCATTTCTACGCTATGGGCGTTCATCGGTATTGAATCAGCTGTAATCTTATCAGGACGTGCGAAATCACAGCGGGATGTGAGCCGCGCTACGATCTTCGGACTGATTGTTGCTCTTGTGATTTACATGGCCATTACGCTTCTGACGATGGGAATCTTGCCTCCGGAAGTCTTAAAAGCCTCTGATAAACCTTTCGTTGATGCTCTTTCTGCCATAATCGGCAGTGCAGGTGCAAATGTAATGGCTATTCTCGCACTCGTTTCCTTATTTGGGGCAACGATAGGCTGGATTCTTTTAAGCGCAGAGGTTCCTTATCAAGCGGCAAAATCGGGAACTTTTCCTGCGTATTTTGCAAAAGTGAACAAAAAAGGAAGTCCAACCAGATCTCTTACTGTTACAAATGTGATGTCACAGATCTTAATTTTCTCTACGATTTCAGGAACCATCAGTCAGGCGTATACATTCCTGACGACAGCAGCAACGCTTGCTTATCTGATTCCTTACCTTGTTTCAGCAGCCTTTTTCCTGAAGCTCACCTTAAAAGGGAAAGCCAATGAAGGATCAAAAGGCTCGCGAGTCAAGGATGTCATCATTGCGGTATTAGCACTTATTTACTCCGTATGGGTGATCAAAACGGGGACAGCTGATCTTAAGACGTTTGGCCTCGGAATCGGCTTGTTCCTTGCCGGCTTTATCATCTATCCGTTGATAAATAAGCAGCGTCGAAAAAGCGATGTATCCTCGGTTTCTGTGGAGAATTAAAATATATATAAGAAAAATTAGACCAATCTGCTTAGCAGGTTGGTCTTTTTGATTTGGAAAATAATTCTATAAAAGACGGAAAAAGTTTGCTACATTAAAGGGAAAGGAGGGTTCGTTTTGTTAGCTGATATACATAACAAATTATCGACGACCGGAAGCAATTTATCTGACCGTTTGGAAGATTTATTGACAGGTAATTTCTTTGGCACCATCCGCTATTTGCCGTTTGAAGCCGCTCTGGGTCATATCCTGAAAAAGGCAATATTTGAACAGGACGATGAACATGTGCAGTGGAGCAACCTTATTGAAAAAGAGAGAGGTTTTGACGCGGTGTTTGAGTTCTGGCCAAAACATCACGAGGGAGAAA
Organism: Fictibacillus sp. WQ 8-8; assembly: GCF_024494405.1. NCBI lineage: Bacteria > Bacillati > Bacillota > Bacilli > Caryophanales > Fictibacillaceae > Fictibacillus > Fictibacillus sp. WQ 8-8. The sequence continues at coordinate 524,341 of NZ_JAMXKG010000001.1, read as the reverse complement.
TTGATCTTCGGCTCCAGCTAGGCGGGACCTTTGCAGGGATCGAAGTAAAATACTTGAGCGGGTTGTCGTCTGAGGATGATGGAGATGCCGTGGATTTGCAGATTGATTACAAAGAAAGCAGAAACCAGCTTGCCCGTTATGCGAGAATGCTGGCTGAAATCAGCGAAGGAAAAACGGCTTACCTTATTTTTCTGGCACCGTTCGTCACGATGAAGAGTGTGCAAGAGGCCATTCGGAGTCGCTCTATTATTGAACCGGGTGTTCACCTTGGTTTTTTATCGTGGGAAGATGTGCTGGAGACGCTTAATGAGCTGCCGTTTGGCGATCTTGATTTGGGGAGGAAGCAAATCGTTCAAGACCTGCAGGAGCTTTTACGGAAAAAAGGATTTGAACGCTTTACGGGCTTCTCCCAAAGATTATTGGCGCAAGAAGTGTCAGATGAACATTATCAGTTTTCGCCGGAATCACTCAATAACACGGTGAGCTGGAGTTGGAACACCCAAACAATAAAGGAGGAAGAGCACTATGTCTTCAACGCTTAAAACAAAAGGGGAAAATATTACGAATGCCGTTCAGGTTTTGCAGGAAACTTATAAAAATTTGGACCTATTGTTTGCTGAACTGGATAGGGTGGGGAAGGAAGAAGGGTTTGTCAGTTTGACGCCGAGGTTTTTGCGCTGGAAGTCGGATGCTTATCCAGAGGGCTGGCTTACTACCAATTTTATTAAGCTTTATCAAAAAGAAACAGACTCTCCTTTGCCGCAATTGGATGAAGTGCGAGAAGGGACCTTATATGGCATTGAAGTTGAGCTTCAGCCTGAAATTGGATATCCTATCATATCACTTAATGAGTACAGTTATGATTTTACTTACTGGAACCGTCTTCCTTCCATTTCGGATCACTGGCTATATCATAATCCTTTTTATTTGGAAAACGAGTTCAATATAAAAGAAGAAAACGGAAAATGGACGAGTACACCATTAGACAAATACAAAAAAAGATACTGGGGCCTGCTGAGTGCAACCGGCCAGGAATTCCCGCTTGCCGAAATTTCTTCACCTGAAGACATCCGCATCAAATTGTTCGTAAAGATATAGTCAAAAGGATAATTAAGATGGACAAACAAGAGGTTATTCAAAAAATTAAACAGGCGTTTAACCACACAGAAAAGCCGATAGAGATCCCCTTGTTAAAAGGAAACAGAACATTTAACGCAAAGTGCAACGAAGAAGGAATATACGTTTCCAATTTGCATAAATCTCCCTATTTTGCCGTGGGAGGTTTTTACGGAGACTGTTTCTCTGCTGGAAGAAAAGAACGGGCGTGCAATAAAAGGAGATGCAATGACCTGTAAACTCGGTGAGTCTGGCCTTCACGTTGATTCTGTAGAAGGACGAATTGCATACAAAGTCTATAAAAAGCAGTTAGGGAAATCTGTTTTTCGCCGTATTACCCCGGTTGCCTGCATATTAGAGTGGGCAGGTCTATGTGAGAACGGCAGAGGCGAATTACGTATTAAGAAATAAATACAGATATTGTAAAAGATAACATGGAAATCCGATAATAATGAGAACGAAAAAAATAGTAGTAAACTTATATAAGCTCCATTCATTATAAGTGAATGGGGCTTATTTGAATTTTTTCAATTTTTTGATAGAAATAATAAAAATTTATTGATATAATTTACCTAGGTAAATATTACCACTGTGAAATATGAATTAAATACTAAATTGTACTTGGGGGAAAAGGCTGTGGACAAAAAAGAGTTTGCTATTGAACAAGCTAATTTGGATGAAACAATAGAAAAGATTAAGAACCAGACATACTATGTTACAGACTTAATTAAGCGTAAGTCAAACTTAATGAAACAAGGCGAATCGTTATTGGGTGATGATATTTCCTACCTTAAAGGAATTAAGGACAAAGAAATATTGGAGGAAGCGATAGAGGAGCCTTTTTTTGGGCGAGTTGATTACGTAGAAGAAGGTGAAAGAGAAACCATATATATTGGAAAAAAAGGAATTAATAATAAAAATGAAGAACAAATTGTGGTTGACTGGCGGCGTCCAGTTACTAGTATTTTCTATAACTTCACGTCAGGAAAACCCAGACAAAGTTTTAAAATCAAGTTTAAAGACGGAAGGGAACAAAAAAACTTTGTGGAAGTCGTGCGAAAAAGAGATATTAAAATAGAAAATGGGAAAATCACAAGAATTACGCAGCAACTGGCAAATACAGATAGCAAGAACAATGCAACTTTTACTAATAAAGGAGAAACACTCGAGGTTACCGATGATTTCTTGCGAGAAATTTTAGAAAACAGTGAGACAACTGGATATTTAAAAGAAATTATTGCAACGATCCAAAAAGAACAAAATGAAGCGATTCGGCAACCCATTGAAAAGAATGTAGTTATTCAAGGCGTAGCTGGCTCAGGTAAGTCTTCTATAGCGTTGCATAGGCTGTCTTATCTATTGTTTAATAATGATCATATACAGCCTGACAATGTTTTAATATTAGGACCTACAAAATTATTTATTCAATCTTTTAAAGATTTGCTGCCTGAACTTGATCTTTCAGGGATACAGCAAGCTACAGTTCAGGACCAGTTTTTAAAGTATTTAAATCCATATGTGAGGAATATAAATTCGCCTCAAAAATATTATTTTGAAAATATCCTATTTAAAAACCAAATAACCTCTGACTTGGAAAAAAAGCAAATAGAATATAAGGGCTCGGAGGATTATGCACTTTTCCTTGATTTATATATAGACCAGTTAATCTCTCAATTTCCACAAAAATTTAAAAATATATCCATACTTCAAGAATATTTAGAAATACAGGATCAGCAAAAAATATATGATGGCTATGCCTACCTACCTTTTATGAAAAGAGTAGAGAAGTTTATACAGCATATTGAAAATCATTTTAAGAGTAAATTAGATGAAAAGAAAAACGAAGAAAAAGCGAAACTTGATTCTATCCGAGGCTTTTTAAGGAATGATGGGTTATCCTTGGAGGAAAGAAACCATCTTTTGAAACAGCTTGAGAAAGTATTAAAAAACAAGACTAATAGAATGGAGGTTGAATTTAAAGAAAAAATTACAGCCTGGAAAAAAAGGACAGAAGTAGCAGATTTACTCACCTTATATAAACAAAGTTTAAATGGAAATGTTCTAAATTCTTTTAAGGAAGAACTGGGTAATGCCGATGTCGTCCCTGAGATCTTTTCAAATTATAAATTAACAGATATTACTTATTTCGATCTTGCTCCCCTGCTCTACCTGTATATTATTTTAGAGGAGGTGCCTGAAAAGTTTTCTCATATAATTATCGATGAAGCACAAGATTTAAGTTATATGCATTTTGCGGTTATTAAAAAATTAACCAAAACTATGACTATACTAGGGGATATAGATCAAGGCATCTATATGGATTACGGACAGAATGACTGGTATAAGCTAGTTTCTTCGTTTTTTAATAATGACGATGATATGCTTTTAAAACTTAAAACAAGCTACCGTTCAACAAAAGAGATAGTGGAAGCAGCAAACATTGTACTATCTAATCAGTTTGGAGAGAAGCATGAGCCCATTACTCCACTAAATAGAAAAGGTGCAGAGCTAGTCTATCATAAGGTTGATTCTGGCGGGCAATTACTAGAGGACATTGTTCAAACAGTTGAAGACTGGAAACAAAAATATAAAAGAGTAGCCATTATTCATAAAGATGAGCAGCGAGCGATTAAGCTGGCAAAATACTTAAAGAATGAGTTTAAGAGTGATGTAGTTTATTTAAACCCCCACGAAGAGGCAGCACAACAGCCCATTTCGATCCTAACTTCCTATCATAGCAAAGGTATGGAATTCGATGCAGTAATATTGGTTAACATCAATAAAGAAAGTTTTCCACAAGATTCACTTCATGCAAAACTTTTGTATGTGATGCTGACGAGGGCTCAACAAGAAGTAAAGGTTTACTATCAGGACCAGCCTTCACCTTTACTTGATGGCCTAATACAAAAAGAGCTAGCTCCCACTATTTCTAGGTTTGACGATATATTATAAATACAAAAACCACGGATAATCCGTGGTTTTTTGCTATTTAGTGCTTTTGACCTCTGGCTTCACCCACAGCTTCCGAAAATCGGCCCACCCAAAGTCATTCAGCCGAACACCCTTCAGCAGTACAGGATAGTTCCACTCTTTGGCGATATGGTACATGTGGAGGAGGATCTTTTCGTCCTCCAAATATTTTTCGATTTCCTCCAGGATCAGATCCCGTTTCTCATAGCTTTCTTCCCCCGTGAACCGGGCTAAGTATTCATCCAATATCTTAATTTGTTCTTCAGACAGCAGGGTGCGCATGCTTCTTTCACTTTTTATAAAGGAAAGGAAGCCGTATTGGGTATCCCTCTCAAGCACTTCGCCTTTGGAGAGGATCTCTGCGTCAAGGGGCTGCTGATCCAGCAGAGAATAAGGCGACAGCTCCACAGAAATACCTGCTTCCGAGAATCTTTTCTGCAGCCATTCCGCTTCCCTCAATCCCTCGCTCGTATAATCCAAATACTTAAAGGTAAGGACCTCTCCCTGATAGGAGCTTTTGCTTAACAATGCAATGGCGCGATCCAATGATGTTGATGGATACGATGAGAGCTGGCTGCGCTCGGGCCAAAGGCTGCTGGCCGGGCTGTTCCGCCGTCCGCCAAGCTCGGCGATCATTCGGTTCCGGTCGATGAGCTCATCGACCGCTAGACGGAAGTAGAGATCATGGTGAGGGCCTTCCTTTTGAAAATTAAAGACTAAATAGTGAGAGCCGTTGTTGTTCACCTTCATGTGGCGGTTTTCTGTCGCCTCACTGCCAGGCAGCTCATAGTGGACAATCCGGTCAGCGTTCAGTTCCACGAACCACAGCTCCACTCGGTCGAGCAGTGCCCGTCCGTTGAAGTGCTCATCAAATGCTTCCAGAATAAACACCTTATCGCTATACTGTATCACTTTGAACGGCCCGGTCCCGATGAGTTCTTTGCCCGTAATGATCGGAACATCATGCGGCACAATCGGCGCGTGGTAGGAGCTGAGGTAATGCAAAAAGAACACATTCGGCCGTTTTAGAATAATCCTCACTGCGTAATCATTGAATGTTTGGATGGATTGGATCTCGGAAAACAGGTGGCGGTAAGGTGATTGCACCGAAGGATCCTGCAGCCGGTCCAGCGTATATTTTACATCCTGGGCAGTAAGGATCCTGCCGTGATGAAACCGCACGCTTTTCCGTAAATAAAAGGTCCATTCCGTTTTATCAGGATTGACGTCCCAATGGTGGGCAAGGTGCGGCTCGAACTTCCCGGTCACTGAGTTGTAGTTCACGAGCGTATCAAAGATCTGCCGTACAAAATGTGCTTCTGCTGCTGTATAGGAATGAGCGGGATCAAGGGCGGCAAGCGGGCGTCTCATCGGAATCTTCAGCAGGTCGACTGAGCTTGAGATAGTCTGTTTAACCTGAAGGCCGAAGTTGTCCTGAATTCGGGCTTGAAGCTTTTTCGCCAAGTGTTCAGGCAGAAGCGGCTGGTTCAGAAATTCTGCGGCTTCTGTAATTTGGTTCTTCGCCAGCAGTTTTGCAAAGTGAGCCTCAACCGCTTCTTCCAGGCTGTAATGAAAAAGGACCTTTGAACGGTTGCCGCGGCCTTTTCCAGGAATCCACGTGAGCCATTTTTCCTCGCCCATCCGTTTTAAGAGAAGGTTGACGTTTCGTTTTGTACAGTAGAATAAGGTTTCCAGCTGGCTGACGGTCACTTCTGCCGGGGTTTCATCGATCTTTTCGGGATGCTGCAGATGCAGGGTGATGTAGTAATCAAGGATTTCCATGCGGGTTTCCTCCATAAAAGGTGAAATTCTTTTCTGAATTTTACACTTTTTCTTCCCCTTTTACTAGAGGAAAATAAACAGCAGATAGAAGAAATGGTAAAAGGAGGGAGAAGTTATGTTTCGGGATTTGCATCCTAATATAAAGATAAGGATTATTACATCATTTATGACACGTGTGGTCGGAACGATGATTTTTCCGTTTATGGCGATCTACTTGTCTGCCAAGCTCGGGCAGGCGCTTGCGGGAATCATCCTGCTGATCAACGTGTTCGTATCCATCCTGGTCGGATTTTACGGAGGCTATGTGTCGGACCGGGTCGGGCGGAAAAAGGTGATGGTCGTTGGCCAGCTGATTACGGTCGTGGCGTTCGTGTTCATGACAGCAGCCAATTCCCCGTGGTACGATTCAGCTTGGCTCACTTCGTTCATGATGCTCATACAAAGCATCAGCTCGGGGCTGATGAATCCGGCAGCTGAGGCGATGCTGATCGACGTCAGTATGAAGGAAAACCGGAAGTTCATGTACAGCATCAACTATTGGGCCGTGAACCTGTCGATTGCGCTCGGTTCCATTGTCGGAGGATTCCTGTTTAAGTCTCACCGGTTTGAGCTGTTCATTGCCATAACTCTTGTCAGCATCTTCACGCTTTATCTGGTGGCTTATGTGATGAAAGAATCCTACACCCAGACGGCTGTTCCGCAAAAAGTGAATGTGTTCAAGGATATGGCAGGCAACTACAAAACGGTCATGAAAGATAAAATGTTTTTATGGTTCTGTTTAGCATCCACACTGATCGTGAGTATTGAATTTCAAACAGGGAATTATATTTCCGTACGTCTTGAGGAAGAGTTCACGTCCCGGCTTGTAACATTCGGCGATCTGTTTTCCTACCATCTTGACGGTCTGCGGATGATCAGCTGGATCCGGACGTTCAATACGGTGCTTGTTGTTGCAGGAACGGTTCTTGTCACACGCTGGATGAGCCGGTATTCGGACCAGAAAGTCATCTATACTGGCTTCTGGATGTATGCTGCAGGCTATGCGGTACTGGGCTACAGCAATTCAGCGGGATTGCTGCTCGTTTCCATCTTTATCGCAACAATGGGAGAGCTCATGTACGTTCCGGTCAAACAGTCCATGATGGCTGATATCGTAAATGACGATGCACGGAGTTCCTATATGGCTGTGCATGGCTTAACCTTTCAGATGGCAAAAATCCTGGGAGCTGCGGGAATCACGATCGGTTCCTTCGTTCCTTCCTGGGGCATGGCATTATCCTATCTCTTGTCCGGAATGCTCGGAATCTACTGTTTTACAAAAGTAACGGGGCCGCTGAACAAGGCGGTTAAAAAAGAAACGAAAAAAGTGGCAGCAATATAAAAGAAGGAGGCGTTTAATGTGCGCCTCCTTCTTGATAAAATATGTATCGTATTGTACGATATAAAAAGAGGTGAAGAGGATGAATGTTCAATTCATAAATGAGATATGGACCGATCTGTACTATTTATTGCATTACAAACACGAAGAACGGTTGACCCACCAAAATGTGAGATGCATGCAGGCGGTGAAAAAGAATAAGGATGCCACGGTTGCCTTTTTGGCAGATGTCCTGCAGATTACGCATCATTCCGCATCCGAGCATGTGAAGCGGCTGATCGATAAAGGCTATGCTCAAAAAGAACGATCAGCGACGGATAAGAGAGCGGTATATGTGAAGCTGACCGGGTTAGGAGAGGAAGTACTCAAACGGAACACCGAACTGGACGAAGAAAAACTGCAGAACGTTCTGGGCCGTTTGAGCAAAAAAGAGCAACAAGAGATTTTGGACGCGTTTGAGAAGCTAAGGACGGAGGCAAAGCATGTATACAGTCGTTAAAATTACAATTTCGGCGCTGGTGATCGGTATGATTACCGCCCTTGCCAAACATTCCCCTCGTTATGGAGGAATTATCGCGGCTCTTCCGCTGGTCAGCCTGTTAAGTCTGTTTTGGCTCTATACACAAGGAGAGCGGACCGATCACCTGAGCCAGTTTTTATATGGTGTTCTGTACGGGCTGCCGAGCACCATCGTCTTGATTTTTGTTGTCGCTTTTTCCCTTAAGCATTCCATGCCTTTTTTTCTGTCGATTGTACTCGGGATCGGCGGATGGGGGTTGTGTTTGGTCCTTCAAAAGCTCCTCCTTTCAGGGGCTCTATTGAATCTGCGGTAGTTTACGTCTCCGAACGGTATGTTTTTCCGAGCTCTTCTCCCAGACTGAAGTAATGGCGGAAATTATAGATTAAAGGATTCCATTTAGCAGGATCGATGTGATTTTCCCCCTTGATGATGCCGGTGTGGGCATGAACGCTGACAGCCTGGGTCTCCACAATCGCAAAGAACGGTGAGTACTCGGGAATCCGGATCTGCTTTACTTCGGCTTCAATCTGCAGAGGGCATTCTGTGATTCTTTCAGGCTGGACTGAAATAGATGAAGTGGAAGTGAAACCTGCTTCGGCAAACTTATCTTTTTTGTAGGTGAAGCCAAGCTCTTGTTTGTATGGTGGAACCGGATCTTTTCCTGTATAAGGAGCAAGTCTTTCAACTTGTTCCCAAAGCGAGGCGTCCGGAATATTCAGCACACATTCCGGTGTTCTCTCCAGGTTCTCTATGGCTTTTCCACCGAGTCCAATGCCTAATAGGATACAGTTGCCGAGTGCCCAGGAGGACGATATGGGGCTGATGTTGACCGTGCGATCCTCATTTAATGTGGTCAGCAGAACGACAGGTGTTCCGTAGTATAAAATTTTCGGTGTGATGCTTGAGGTGTTTGGCAGAGTCTTCATTTGTATGCTCCTTTATATTGGATTCGGATTCAGTATAAAGCAGGAATTCTTCGATGTTCATCGAAGTATGAATGTAAAAGGAGGCGATGAGATTGATGGCACAATCGAATGTGGCTGAAATTGCTTCGATCGTAAGCGAGTCTTCACGCGCGGCCATATTAACGGTATTGATGGACGGCCGATTTCATACGGCGAGCGAACTGGCCTGCATGGCCGGCATCAAACCGCAGACAGCAAGCTTTCATCTCTCAAAAATGCAGGAGGCCGGTGTGATCGCACAGGAAAAACAAGGACGGCACCGCTATTATGGCATTTATAATGAAGAGGTCGCGAAGGTAATGGAGTCCTTTCTTTTAATCGCCCCTCCTGTCAAAATCAAATCACTGAAACAGTCCTCACAGGACAAGGCGATGAGGTTTGCGAGAACGTGCTATGACCATCTGGCGGGCAGCGTCGGAGTTCAGCTGACCGATGCATTGTTGGAAGCAGGTTTTTTGGACGAAGATGAGGAGAATTTTATCGTAACGGAAGAAGGCGTTCATTTTTTCAATGGATTGGGCGTCGACCTTGAAACAATCAGCAAGAAACGCCGGTCCTTCTCCCATCGGTGCCTGGATTGGAGTGAGCGCCGCCATCATCTGGCAGGAGCGCTGGGCAATGCCCTTTTGGAACAATTATTGGAGCGGGGATGGATTGAGCGAGTTCCGCAGCACCGGGCGGTTAAGGTAACAGAAGAGGGGAAAAAAGGACTGAAGGAAACGTTCGGAATGGACCTTTTAAAGGAGGGAAAGTGAGGTGGCAAGCCATAAAGAAATCGTTTCAGAGACAGGCAAGCAGATGCTGCAGCAGGTCCGGGGAATTTGTATTGGTTTTCCGGAAGTAACGGAGCATGTCGACGGTTTTGGCCATACATCGTTCCGTGTGAAGAACAAGCCCTTCGTCATCATGGGAGAGAATGAACAGGGCACTTCATTGGCGATAAAAACACTGCCGGAAACTCAGGAAATTCTTCTTCAAGAGGAGCGGTTTTTCAGACCTGCTTACATCGGCCAGCACGGCTGGACCTCGATCTACCATTCAGGCGGGGTGAACTGGAAAGAGATTCATAGCCTGATTCTTGAAGCCTATCAGCGGACGGCGCCTAAGCATTTGGTGAAATTGCTGGAAGAAAACCAATAATTCGAAGAGGAAGGGAAGTACATACCATGAACGAAAAAGTAGAAGAGTACCTTGCAAGCAACAGAGATGCACATTTGAGCCAGCTGAAAGATTTTCTCGCCATTCCCAGCATCTCGACGCAGACAGAGCACAAGGGAGATATGGAAAAAGCAGCGGAATGGACCGCAGAATCCTTACGCCAGCTTGGCATGGATAATGTAAAGGTATATGAGACAAAAGGCCACCCGGTCGTGTATGGTGAATGGCTGAAAGCAGAAGGAAAGCCGACTGCCCTCATCTATGGCCATTATGATGTTCAGCCAGTTGACCCGGTCGAACTATGGAACAGCCCGCCTTTTTCTGCTGAGATTCGTGATGAAAAGCTCTATGCCCGTGGGGCGAGTGATGATAAAGGCCAGACCTTTATGCACTTTAAAGCACTGGAAGCTTTTTTAGAAACAACAGGTACACTGCCGTTGAACTTCAAGTTCTGTATTGAGGGCGAGGAAGAGATGGGAAGCCCCAACCTGCCTGCTTTTGCGGAGGAACATAAGGACTTATTAGCTGCTGATCTGATCGTGGTTTCGGATACAGGCATGATCGAAAAAGGAAAGCCGGCCATCACTTACGGACTTAGAGGATTGTGCGGCCTACAGATCGACTTGAAGGGACCGAGCGGAGATGTTCACTCCGGACTGTATGGCGGGGTGATTCAGAATCCGATTCATGCACTCGTTAAAATCGTAGACTCCTTCCATAGTGAGGACGGACATATTTTGGTGGATGGTTTCTATGATGATGTTTTGACGGTTACCGAAAAGGAGAAGGAAGAGTTTGCTTCCCTTCAGTTTAATGAGGAGGAAGTGAAGAAGGAATTAGGTGTGAATGAGTTATACGGTGAAGAAGGCTACTCTTACCTTGAGCGCACATGGACCCGTCCGACTCTTGAGGTGAACGGGATCTATGGCGGCTATCAAGGCGGAGGTTTGAAAACAGTACTGCCGTCAGAAGCCCATGCGAAAATTTCGTGCCGCCTTGTGCCGAATCAGGATCCTGATAAGATTGTTGAACAGCTCAAACAGCATATCACGAAGCATCTCCCAGCTGGAGTTGAAGTAGAAATGTCTCGCTTTGATCAAGGCCATCCTTACTTGACGCCGATCGATCATCCTTATGTTCAGGCAGCCGGCGAGGCTTATGAAAAAGTGTACGATGTGAAGACTTCCTATATAAGAAGCGGCGGTTCCATTCCGATCATCGCAACATTTAAACAGTTGTTTAACCTGCCGATTGTATTGATGGGATTCGGCCTGCCGAATGAAAACTTCCACGCACCAAATGAGCACTTCCATCTTGAGAATTTTGATAAAGGGATGCGCGTTCTGTGCCATTATTGGGAAGATATCGCGAAAATAGAGCTGTAAGAGAGAGTATAGTACCCAGGCTGATGTTGAGCCTGGGTTTTTTCGTGGGTTTGGGGCAGACGGAATCGGGCGGCAGGTAAAAACAATCATACTCCAATAAAAAAGGAGCTGTCCTGAAAGTCAAAATTTGACCTTTTGGCAGCTCCTTTTTGGCGTGAAAAATCTTCAATGAAAAGTTGATTGGAGTGCAAGGTGCGAGACTCCGGCCGGTGCTTGCACCAAGAGGCTCACCGCACGACCCGCGGAAAGCGAGCAGCCTGGAGCGGAAATCAACAGCTTCCAGACTTCTTGGACAGCCCCATTAAAAAGGAGCTGTACAGAAAGTCATCAACTGACCTTTTGGCAGCTCCTTTTGTTTAGAAATTCTTCGGTGGAAAGTTGATTGTAGTGGAAGGTGCGAGACTCCTGCGGGACGAGCGTGACAGGTGAAACCCGCAGGCGCTAGCGCCGAGGGGTTCAGCGCACGCCCCGCGGAAAGCGAGCAGCCTGGAACGGAAATCAACTGCAGCCAGATAGACATCCTTTTTCTTTTTCTATGCTAACGGCTTCTTGGACAGCCCCTTCTTTAAATCCATCAACTTGCCGGCACTTCTTCCCGGGTTTCTGTTTTCTGATTGCGGTTGCCCATCACATAGCGATCGCCTCCGACGAACAGGGCGACGATAAAACCAATGACACAAGCGATTAACGCGAGGTAAAACCCGTGGTGCAAAGCCTTTTCAACAGCTTCCCTCAAAAAGCTGACGATCTGAGGAGGAAGCTGGATGTTCTTTTGCATCAGGATTTCCGGCTTAGCCATCTGCTCCACTTTATCTGCTGGAAGCTGAGAGGATGCCGCAAATTCCTTCATCTTGTCTTTTAGATCATTGTTTACGATCGTAGCGGTAATGGCAGCCCCCATTACACCGCCGATGCTTCGCCAGAACCCGACGACAGAAGAGGCAATCCCGATGTATTTACGATCAACGGACTGAGCGACAGCGTTTTGTGAAACGCTCATGAGCGGCCCAAGAACGAGGAGGCCGAGTCCGATCATGACTCCCGTTACGACCCAGTTCGCCGTTTCGTGCGTAATGGTTCCGAGCAAGTAAGCTTCGATGATCCCAACACCCATCGCAAACGCCATGATTGTGCGGAAGCGTAATTTGGTACAAAGGAAACCAGCTGTTATAGCCCCAACCATGATCGGAAACATCATCGGCGTCAGTACGCTGTTTGAGTTTTCGTTCCCGATGACAGCCACCGAAAGAATAGGCAAGTAGGTGATGGCCGAAAACATGATTGCACCTTGGCAAAACACGACGATGCTTGTTCCGAGGACCATTTTATTTTTAAAGATGGAAAGCGGAAGGATCGGTTCCTGCGCTTTTCGTTCTACCAATAGGAATAGCGCAATGGATACTGCGGCTCCGGAAAACAGTCCGATGATCTGTGCTGAATCCCATGCATAATCTTTTCCTCCCCACTCCAGTCCAAGCAGAAGCAGGACGGTAGAGGAAACGAGCAGTAATGTTCCTAAGTAATCAACCTTAGGTTTAAAGTCAGATTTGGATTCTTTTAGAGCGATGGCCAGCGTAACAATCGAAAGCAAACCAAAAGGAACGTTCACGTAAAAGCACCATCTCCAGCCTAATAAGGAAGACTCGGAAATCCATGTGCCGATCTGCGGCCCCAGAACGGAGGAGATTCCAAAGATTCCTGCAAATATACCCGACATTTTAGCTGCTTGCTTCGGATCGGTTGAGACTGAATAGATAATCGTAAAAGAAATAGGAAAAATTGCACCTGACCCGATACCCTGAATGACACGGTAAAAGATCAGCTGGTCGATGTTCTGGGCGGTTCCGCAAAGAGCGGATCCAATCAAAAACATGCTGATACCAATCAAATAGAACAGCTTTCGTCCAAATAAATCGCTCATCTTCCCAAAAACGAGCATTGTACTGGTCGCTGACAGCATATAGGCTGTGAAAATCCAGCTCATTTTGTCAAAACCGCCGATGTCTTTGATCACTTGACTGATGCTGGATGAAACAATTGTGTTATCCAATGAAGACATGAAAAGCCCCAATGCCATTGCCAGCACGACGAACCCCATTCTTTTATCTTGAGCCATAACCTCACCACTTCCTCTTTATATTCAATAAATACCATTATTTAGAATACCATCATCAATGATGGCTGAACAGTTAATTTTTTATAAAGGAAAATAAGCCCCACGTACAAGCATTCCATTAAAATCATCATAGATTACTAGGAGGAGGTGATTAGTTTGCTGCGAATCAGATGCAACTGTTCAGCACAAAGACAGCATGCTTTACGTAAACCTGTAAACGTCATTACTTTTGGTGGTATAGGATGCAGAGGCTGTTGTTCACGTTAAGAAGAAAGATTAGGATGCTGTCGATTATTTTCCGGGAAATATGATGCGATATGTCGTTTAGATTCAATGTTTGGCGGATACACATAAGAGTAGGCGATGGAAAAATAAATGTAGACATATAATGCAGCCATCTACGACAACTTTTTTAACAAAAATAGACTAACCTAAACCCAGAAGGAACCAAAACAAAATTTCCTGTTAGAAAATATTACGAATTTCTATTTTATATAGCCATTTTTCCGTATAGTTGCATAAAGATATGTACTACAAGCCTGTTGAATAAAAAGGAGAGGCGTGTAAACCAATGGCTACCTATCACAATCAAGTATTTGTGTCTGTGCCGGAACACGAAGTCCGTGATAAATGTTCACCTATTTACTTTACCTGCATTCAGGAAGGTTTGATCGTGCGTGCCGCTTATACCGGAGAGGGCATACAATGCGGGACATTAGTCGGCATGGTTGATCATGAAGGGGAACTTCATTTTAAATACCATCATGTGAACAAGAACAATGAGCTGCGGAGCGGAGTGGGGAGGCTGGTGCCTGAATGGCTGCCAGATGGCCGCTTAACGCTGACTGGAACCTGGCAGGGAATGGACGGCTTACAACAAGAGAAAATGCAGTGCCATTCCTTTCAAGGCGCTTTTCAAGGTGCCAGGCACCTCAATTACACAAGTGTGTAATCGTGGTGCCTGGCACCGTTTCTTTTTTTAACGGCATAGCTGAAGCTGTGGCTGAGAAAGAATTCTTATGGCTTCCTTATTGTTTGAAACATCCAAAAAAATTTTTGTCTTCTCTCCCAGATAGATTGCTTCGATTGTCACTCTACACCACAATGCCCCATGGATCATTCCGATTTGTCCGGGTGCACCTGAAGCAATATCAAGGATTTGAATGACTTGCTTTTCTGTCCAATGCAAATGCAAAGGATAAAGAGTATTCCTGACGGCCTGAATTTCGTTCGGAATCTCACCTTCTGTACTTCCAACTACAAATCTAACGACATTTTGAGGACTGGTGGGATCTGGTTTCAATTGTTGGAAGCCATTGATGTTTATACCGTTCAGTGCAAAGTGCTTTAGTAATTTTGCAAGGGTCCGATCATCTGCTATTAATAGAAACTGGGTTCTCATTTTATAATTTAGTCCGTTAGGCATCGATTCCATTACTCCTTTAGTGGCTCTTATTTATATAAAAATATGTCATAGGAATAGTACTCATAACCAAAAACCAGAGGACACCCAACGCTATTTTTAAAACGTAAAAAGCCCCCCCTGGTAAATAAGGAGAGGGCTTCTTAAATTTAAATCTATTACTTGAAAATATCATACGAGACGGTTCCGCTTTTGATGGTGAGTGATTTTAGTTTTTGGTTTACTTCTGGGTTGGCTTTGAGTTCTCCCATGAATTTATCATAGGCTTCCTGGACAGAGGAGACCGTGTAAACCGCCCGCTGCCGTTTTTGGTCTGTTGAAGCTTCTACTAAAAAGAGATCAAACGTGTCTTTGTTCAAGAATCGCACCCCCATAGCTTTATGGTTATTATTTTCTGCAATAGTATTGAGAGTCCTGCCTATGGAGGGGCTGTTACAAAAAAGTAAAATTAACAGAGGAGTTGTAAAATAGCTTCTATTAAATGGATAGTTAAAAAACAGGCAGCAGTGAACGCTGTCTTTTTTTGTCCGGTTCAGAGGATAATGTCGCGATTTTGTCGCATAATTTATCATCCAAGATGTTCCAATATAGAGTAGAATAAGAGTGGGTGATCAAATTATGCTGAAAAAATTAATAAAGAATATGGATTATAGTTTAGTAGTGGCCACTGTTGGCTTATGTATATTTGGTTTAGTCATGATCTATAGCAGCAGCTATTGGGTCGCATTTAATTATGGTAGAGAAGCTGATTTCTTCTTTAATCGGCAGCTCATTTTTGTACTCGGAGGTTTTGTGATTTTTTGTCTCTCCTCTATCTTTCCATACAAAGCGTATATGAAACTAACCAAACTATTAATTACGGTGACGGTCTTTCTATTAATTCTTGTTTTTGTTTTGGGAAAGGTCGTTAATAATGCGCAATCGTGGATCAGTCTGGGAGGGTTTAACCTTCAGCCGGCTGAAGCGGCAAAAATCGCGATCATCATCTACTTGGCATCGATATTATCGAAGAAACAATCCTACATTTCCGACTTTAACAAGGCCATTGCACCACCGTTAGTTGTCGTTGGATTTATTGCCTTCCTCATTCTCATGCAGCCTGACTTCGGTTCGATGCTCATCCTGGTTTCCATTGCGGCATGTATCCTGGTTTGTGCGAAGATACGCTTTCGCCATGTTGCGATTCTTTCGGTATCGTCGGCAGTACTGATGATTGTTTTCTTCATGTTTGTGGCGAGTGATGAACAGCTTTCCCGTTTTAAGGGAGCCTACTCACCATTTGAACACCAGAAAGAGGGCTATCAGCTCATCAATTCCTATGTCGCCATTTCTGCCGGAGGAATGGAAGGGGTAGGGCTCGGGAACGGGCGTACAAAGTATGGATACCTGCCAGAGGGACAGACGGATTTTATCATCGCCAACGTCTCGGAGGAGTTTGGATTTGCCGGTGTTCTGGCCTCAATCACAGGATTATTTTACATCGTGATCAGAGGATTTATCATTGGCCTGCGCTGTAAAGATACGTTCGGCCGGCTGCTGGCGTTCGGTGTGGCCAGTATGATCGGGATCCAATCGTTCATTAACCTTGGCGCTGCCACAGGGCTCCTGCCAGTTACCGGTGTTCCACTGCCTTTTCTAAGCTATGGCGGGTCATCACTTCTGGTCATCATGTTCTCAATGGGAATTCTGACGAACGTTTCCGCGTTTGTGAACATGAAGCGAAACCCGGTTCATGAAGATGCTTTGGATAAAGATAAGCCTTTAACACCTCTTCACAAAAACACAGTTGCTGCGTTTCCTTATCAAAACAAAAAGAAACCAGCCCACTAAAAAAGGTTTGCAATCTCCGCTCTCATTCCGTCATGATGTAAGAAAACCGATAGAATGGGAGAGTGGAAAATGATCGATACGTTCGAAGTTGTCATCACGCCATTTCAGAGGAAAAGGAAGGTAAGGGTCTGCCTGCCGAATGGTTATGAAACAAGCGGAAAAACATATCCAGTCCTGTATATGCATGACGGACAGAACCTGTACTGTGATGAGGATGCGAGCTTCGGCACATCCTGGGGTGTAAAGGATTATATAGAAGAAAGCGGTCTTGAGCTGATTGTCGTCGGGATTGATTGTGCGGATGGAACTGACCGTCTGGATGAGTACGGTCCATGGGAGAATGCCGACATTGCAGACAAGCTGAACCTGGATAAAAATGCTTACGGCGGCGGGGGTGAAAAATACATCGATTATATCGTGCATGAACTCAAGCCCCTGATCGATCAAAAATACCGTACTCAGCGCAATGACACGCTGATGGCGGGAAGCTCGATGGGCGGTCTGATCTCGACATACGCAGCCTGCGCCTATCCGCTCATTTTCACTCGAGTAGCTTCTGTTTCGTCTGCCTATTGGTTCAACCAGCAAGAGATTGAAGTGCTGATCCGGGACAGCGACCTTTCCAGCGTGAAAAAATTCTACATGGACGTTGGTACAAAGGAAGACTCCGGGAACGTAAATAACCAGATGTATATCGATTCAAGCGACCGGGTGTACGAGATCATGAAGGATAAGGTGAGTGACTGCCGCTATGACGTAGTCGAAGGCGGGATACATAACGAAGCAGATTGGAAAAAACGCCTGCCGGAGATTTTGGGTTATTTGTTTAACTGAAATCAAAAAAGTTCCTATCCCAATACAATGGGATAGGAACTTTTTTGATTGTAAATTGTAATTTTATTACAAGTATCGGCATTCATTTTCCTCATAAAAAGAAAAAAGGGGAAATATAGTAAATAAAAGGTAGTCTTTTAGTCATATATCGGTATAATAAAAAAGTAGTAAAAAAGGAAGGCTTTGGGCTGATACATAAGGGGACACCGTCCTTGATTTTAGGACGCTATTCTATATATTTTAAAGGTGAAAAAGGGGAGAAAAATTTTATGTCAGATTTGCAGGCTAAGTTAGGGGATGGACTTACCAAAATTCAGGGCAGCCTCCAGCAGGGGAAGCAGAAGCTGCATACTGCCCAAGAAGTGGGACAGCTCAGGAAAACGGGAGCAGAAGCATCGGCTAAACGGCTAGAGCTTATCGTGGGATTAGGGGAAGAAGTCTATTCTTTGATCCGCAAAGGGGAGTTTGTTCCTGCTCATTTATCACGTATGGCAGAAGAGATTCAAGCTCAGGATACGGCGATTTTCCAGGTGAACAGAACCATTGAAGAGCTGAACCGTAAAAATACGGACGGCGGATATTCATGCTCATGCGGAGCACCTGTCAGTTCCGCTGACAAATTTTGCGGCAGCTGCGGAAAACCAGTTGTGATTCCAAACCAGAATAGCGAGCAATATACGCTTCAATGCCGTACATGCAGTGAAATGATTCCAAGCGGATCCGAGTATTGCGGATGCTGCGGAAATAAAACGGTTTAAGGGGGGACTTGCGTGTATTGCAGCAGTTGTGGACATTTAAATGATCCGAACATGAATTATTGCGCCAAAGACGGTGCGGCACTTAACCTTCCCAAAAAACCGAACGGCCTTTTCACAAGCCGGGACTCCAGGTTCTGCTCATCCTGCGGAACAGAAAATGACAGGCAGCAAAACTATTGCCGGTCATGTTCAGCGAGCTTGTTTGCATTAACCAAAGGGAAAGAAGATTTAACAGCCATTACAGGGGCAGCTCGTGATACGCTGAAAAACACGGTGAACAGCCAAACCCTGCAAAACGTGAAACAAACCGTTTTGAATTCAAAAAAAGTAAAATTCGCCCTTGGCGGAGCACTGATTTCTTTTTTAGTTGTACTTATTCTTTCATTTGCAATTAACGGGATTTTGAACAAAAAGGTAGAAACGCTTTTAGAAAATGATGAAATTAGTGAATTTAATGTAGGTTCCATTCTGTCAGAGATGGGCTCCCTTGGAGACGGGGTCGATGCCCCCGAGCCTGATTCGCTGGTAGGTGTGACAGATTGGATTCTTGCTTCGCATATGGTGGATTCGACCATTCACGCAGGGATCAAGGGAAGTGCAGGAGAAGAAACGCATTCAAGCAGCGCTGATTTTGAAACAAAGTCCGGTGTGCTTATTCTGCTTCTCATTCCGTTCATCGGCCTTGTGGCTGGGGGATATTTTTATGCTGCGAAAAACAAAAGTGAAGCATTGGCAAACCGCTTTAGCGCAGCTTTAATTATTGGTGCTGTATATGCACTGGTCCTTGCCATCCTGTCTTTCTTTGCAGGATTCTCCTATAATCTTTCTGTTAATGAAGAATTTATGAAAATGCATCTTTCCATCGATACGGATTATTCATTCTGGGGCTCATTGTTCAATGGCTTTGTAATCGGAACATTGTTCAGTTTCCTTGGGACTTTGCTCCATCTCGGTGCTTTCAAAACGACAGGGCATCTATCTTCACGCCTTTCCTATGGAGAGCCGATCCATCAGGCGGCAAGCACACTTGTACGCGGTGTGATTTTAACAACCTTGGTGCTCTTTATCGTCAGTGTAATCAAGATTAACGATGAGGCAGCTCCTTCTGAAGATGTACCTTGGACGGCCGTTTTCGTATTCATAACGCAGCTGGGTTTATATGTTTGGAACATTCTTAACTTCTCTACCTTCAAGTTCCAGGGTACAGCTGACGGTGATTCCGGGTCCTTGCATTTGTCCCTGTTCTCGGGAGCAGGCGGCACAGCTACAGATAACTCTATTGTATCCGGTTTTCGCTATGCGATTGAAGAAACACTGAACCTTGATGCTTACATGTATCTTGGGCTGCTCATTCCGGTTCTACTGTTTCTCTATGCCGGCTACCGCATTTATTTAAAATCACAGAATTTCAACAAAGATTTACTCATTTTCAGTGCGGTATACAGTGTGCTGCTCACGTTTATTATTACGGCAACACGTTTAGCGATTACGGTATCAGGTGACTTGATGAACCAAATGAGTATGGACGATATGGGAGGCATACATTTTTCTCTCGGTTTCTCCTTCTTCGGCACGTTGTTTGCCAGTCTGATCTTCTCCGCTCTGCTCGCCTATGCGGGAAGCTATATTGCACGTTTAAGACAACATTAAAAAGAGTTCGATATAAAAGAAAGAGGGGAAACCATGAATTTTTGCAAGGAATGCGGAACCCAGCTGCCTGGGGGCAGCGGATTCTGCAAAAACTGCGGAACTCCGTACAAAGGACAGGAACCAGTGCCAGCACCAGCTGAGCCGACAGGGAGCCGTTCTTCAGAAAAGAGCAAACGTCCCAACAAGCCGCTGATCATTTCAGTGGCTGCCCTGGTGGTCCTTCTCATTGCCGGTTTTACGGCTTATAAAGTGATAGAGGGCAAAACAGGTCCGTCTGCTACCGTGAAGAATTTTAAAGAGGCTATTGAAAACAAAGACACGGAAGCGGTAAAAGGCTTCATTAACGAAGGACAGTCTGAAATTGAAGCGGATGACAAGACTGTGAAAGACTTTATTGAATATGCCAGTAAAAACAACTCGTTTTCATCAGCGATAGATTCTCTGGAAAAACAGGCGAACGGGATGGACGGCGAGACACTTGCCCGTCCAATTACCGACGATAATGACAATGAATGGCTTCAATTGAAAAGAGACGGCAAACAATGGCTGTTCTTTGACCACTATGTGGTAGAGGTCAAACCGGTAACTGTTAAAGTGACTTCTAACTTTGAAGATTCATCCGTTTACCTGGACGGCAAGAAAAAAGGGATTCTGGATAAAGAGGACGGCATTGTAAAAGCAGGGGAAATCCTGCCGGGAAGCCATAATGTAAAAGTGGAATACAAAGGAGAGTACGCAACCCTCTCCGATAACGTGGACGTTGATGTGTCAGAAGCGGAAAAAAACCTGCTTGAAGTGGAGGTTCCTCTTGAAGGGAAATACGTTTACATCAATTCCAATTATGGTGATGCCAACCTGTTTGTCAACGGCAAGGACACTGGCAAAACAGTTGATGACATCGATGAATTCGGGCCAGTGGCTACAGACGGTTCTGTTACGCTTCACGCCGAAAAAAACTTTGACTTCGGAAAAATGAAAAGTGAATCGGTTGTGATCAACAACGATGAAGACGTGAGCCTGGACATTGACTATGACGAATCCGCTATGGCCGCAGGAGACGAAACAATGGATGACGATAGTGGATTATATAAAGATGAAGTTAAGAACTTTATGCGTGAGTACGTCAAACTGTCTGTAGAAGCGATGAACATCCATGATTTCTCGCTGATCTCCGATTATCTCGATGAAAGCGGAGATGCATACGATGAAACGAGCAAGTACATCGATTATGTGAACGAAAAAGGAATCACAGAAAAATTGGTGGATTATGAAGTGTTTGACGTTGAGCAGTTCGATGAAGAAATGATCCATGTTTCAGCATACGAAACCTTTGATATTACGTATGGCGATGGAGAAACAAAGAGAAAGAAATTCAAATCCCGCTATGCGGTATATGCTCCATACGATGGAGGCTACTATATTAACAAGCTGCTCGAAACCAAAGAAGTGAAATAATATCGTACAGAAAAAGGTGCCAGGCACCGCAAATTTGCGGGTGCCTGGCACCTTTTCAATTTATTTTGCATGTTTATCTTTCTTCATGCTCTTTGTAAGATAGCCGCCTTTGAAGCTTCGGATCTCGAATGATACGAGGAAGGCTTTTGGGGCGATCTCGTCAATGATGCGCAGGAGTTCTTTTTCACGGCTTCTCTTCGCCAGTACGTCCAGACGAAACCGGGCATTTTCTTCACGCCCTTCGCCTTGATACACCGTTACGCCGAATCCTTCTTCGCGAAGGCGGTTCACCAGTTTTTCTGACCGATCCAGCAGGTTGATCTGGTGGGTCACGTAGCCGATGGCCAATTTATTCTCAAGCACTCCGCCCAGCAGGAGTCCTACTCCAAATCCGAGAGCGTAGGCGACAATGTTCCAAATGTTCGACATATCCTGAAACACGATCCCGAGGGACAAGACGTTGATGGCTGCTTCAACCACCCCGATGACACTCGCTTTTCGTGTTTCGCCTTTAACAAGCAAGATGGTACGGACGGTCACAATCGGAAGTAGAGATAGCTGCATCAGGAAAATAATGAGGGGTTGCCACATGTGAGTTGGACCTCCTTGAACGTAGTTCTGTTATTCGTGACAGTGTAACACAGCATGGTTATTTTTTCTTGTTGCTGTGTTCCTATTTCTTTTCTAGCAAAATTGTCACACACTGTCGCATTATGTTTTTCCTTAAATAGGAGCAGTGAAACACGATATGTGAAAGTAAGCGCTTTCGAAAGTTATTTTTTTTAGAGAGGGAAAAAGCTAAGATACAAAGAATTAATATTTAACTATGAAAGATCAGGAGGCTTTTATTGAAAAAACCACTCATTATTTATACTAGTATTGCGTGCTTTATTACTGTCATATCCTTTGGAATTTATCATCAATCTCATATTCAAATATGGGATCAGAGTTTTACTAAAAATGATATAAAAGACATTATTTTTTATTCCAATGACAGAACATATAAAATATCTAAACCTAAAGAGGTGTTAACGATTGCTAAAGAACTATCAAAAATGGTAAGGGAGTCAAAAGTGAGCGGTGATCCTCTGCTAATTCATGCTAAACCAAAATACGATAAAATTCTCATCCAAATAGACAACCTTAAAACCTATGGCGGTTCACTGTCTATTGAAGGTGACAGAGTAATACAAAACGCAAGTGGATCCTATTGGTCTATGAATGATAAGGAATTAAGCCGTGCATTAAATGCAGCTATAAAGCATGCGGAAGTTTTGAACTAAAAACAGACGGCCTATTTCACCGTCTATTCTATAAGAACCGGGAGAGCAGGTTGGCAACTTGTTCCCTTCCTTTTTGAAGCAGAGGTCTCTTTTGGTAGCTTTCATAGGTAAGAAGTTCGGAACGCCGGATGTCCTCTTCAATCGATTCTTTTACCATGTTTATAAAAGAAGGGGTATAGAAGAACCCGTTCATTTCATCATTTAAATAGAAGCTTCTCTTGTTAAAGTTCCCTGAACCGATATTACACAGCTCATCATCCACGACAATGACCTTGGAATGGTAGAACCCTTGGTAGAAGCGATAAATCTTGCAGCCATGCGGCAAAAGCAGGCCATAGTACCTGAAAGCAGCTTCCTTTACGAGCGGGTAATCGGCCTGAAACGGCACTAGGATTTTAACATCTACTCCTCTTTTTATAGCATTAATGAGCTCATCGGTCAGTTCCTTTCCAGGAATAAAATAAGGGGTGCAGATATACAGCTCCTTTTTTGCATGTTTCACAAGGGCAAGGAAGATATCCTGCAAATGTGCTCCTCCGTTTGTGCTTTCAAAATGATGCTCGATTCCACCAGCTACCTTGACGTTCTCCTGCGGCAGATAGGTTTGCTTCTCTTGTGTGGCAACGTTCCAATCTCTGTAAAACTGATTCCGCAGGTCATCCACACTTTTCCCCTGAACCTTCAGATGGTAATCCCTCCAATAGCCAAGCTTCGGATTGTTTCCGAGATATTCTTCGCCCAAGTTAAATCCGCCGATATAGCCGATCGTCCCATCGATCACACTGATTTTCCGATGGTTGTGGGTAAGGGAGGTGAAAAGCAGGTAAGGAAGACGAGGCTTATTGGAAAAAGCCACTTTCACTCCTTTATCCCGGCAGAGTTTGATCTCTGCTTTCTTCACATTTTTTGAGCCATAATGGTCGAGCAGCAGCCGTACGGTAAGGCCTTCTTTTGCTTTCTGACGCAGGAGACTGAGAAATTCATTGCAGATCTTGTCGTCGCACATGGTATAAAACTGAATCTCCAATGACTTTTTTGCATTCCGAATGTCGTCAAAATAGCGGGTATACAGCTCCCTGCCGTCAATAAAGAGAGTTAGTTTGCCGCTGCGTTTTGGATATTGCTTTACGCCATGCATGTTCAGGTGTTTTTTATATCCGAGGTAATAGCTTAGCCATAGTAAAAATACGATTAGAATGAGAATGAGTACTGTTATGATCAGAGCGTACATCGTAAAGGATAACCTCCATAGGTTTATAATCAAGCCGTTTCCTTCACAGTTTTGCTCAATATAGGCAGATTCATTCAATCGATGCCTCTAGAAATTGCACGCTTTCCATAGTATATTGGCTTATATATATGTGAACGTAAGACAGGGGAAAGCCAGGTGTACTCATGAAACGCTTTTTATTTTATTGGCTGCCGGTCCTTTTAGCAGCCGGCGGTATTTTTTACTCTTCAGCCACGCCTTATGAAAAACAGGACATGCGGCCGACGCTCTCGCATTATTTGGACCACAAAATGATCGCAAACTTCTTCTCGTCCATCGTGTTTCAATATTCCGGTGAAGAAGTCAGTGTCCAGGCACTGGGCCCGGCTGGATTTGTAGAGTTCCTCATCCGGAAATTGGCTCATTTCTCAGTTTATCTTTTGTTAGCCTTTCTTTTGTTCAGAGTGCTGCGCTTTTATTTTCATAGAGGAAAGACGTTCATCCTGTCGTTTGTCCTGACAGTAGCCTATGCGGCATCTGATGAAATCCACCAGCATTTTACCGCGGGGCGTTCACCGCATGTGGAAGATGTTATGATCGATGCAACCGGTGGATTAGTGGGCATTATGATTGCGGTGCTGATTTACTGGAGGCATTTTAGAAGAAGACCCATAGGTAAAATTTAAACGAGGGTTTAATTTCCTGTTCATTTTGGATGGAATGACGATATATAGAGAAAAGACAACGAAAGAAGTACTGGAGGGTCAATCATGCTGATGTTCATCATAGGCTGTTTCGTCGGATCCATTATGACGGTCTTCATCATGAGTTTGATGTTTATGTCAAAGCGAGCAGATGAAGCGAGTGAGCGGCAGTATCGGGAAAATGAGAATAAAGATAAAGATTAAAATAAGGTGCCAGGCGCCGGTAATCCCGGTGCCTGGCACCTTTTCGTCTATTAACCCTGCTGCTGTCGTTTCTTGATCTCCTTCAGTGCGACCAGCTTTAAGGCTTCCATTTCTTTTGGGGAAAGCTTTTCGTTTAACGTGGCTTCAATCTCCCGGCGCTCTTCGGGTGATACGCCATCCAGCGCTTTGTTCTTCATGTCTTTTAAATCTTTCATACCCACTTTTTTAATGACGGTCTTTAGTGCTTCTTCTTTTGTATGAAACGGCAGGTCCTTCTGTTTGGCTAACGCATCAAGATCCCCGCCGTCCTTAACGTAGTGTTCTACTTCAGGGTCGTCCATTAATTTATCCACATCTTTGCTATCGACAATCTGTGCTGCTACCTGATCCACCAGTTTGTTGGCTCCGAAGTGGACGATTGTATTATAGGCAAAGTAACCGATTGTTCCGATAAGCAGTAAAAACACCACAACCCATTTCATCATCGAAAAAGCCCCCGTGTTTCTTTTTTTAGGTGCCAGGCACCACGATTATCGGTGCCTGGCACCAAATCTAAACCTTCTATTAATACATATCCTTCATTTGCTCTACGGTTCCTTGAATGAACACCGGGTTCTTCGCCGGATCCATCCACTTTAACAGCTTCACGACATTATCTTGAGATACTGCTGTACAGCCGGCTGTCGGTTTATCAGAAGCTCTCCAAACATGGAAGAAGATCGCGCTTCCTTTTCCTTTAACAATTGGATGCGTATTGTACTCGATGACTGCTCCGTAATGATAAAGCGGCTCAAGCTTCATTCTCTCAAAAGATTTCCAACGTGCATTTGGGTCTCCTTTATAAACGATCCATTTGTTGTAATCCTTGGATGTCACATCGTCTACCCAGTAGTCGTACTGATCCGTTTTTGTGTAAGGAAGGTCCACCCCGGAAGGCTTCTTAACGGTTCCAAAACTTCGGCCGATATCATAGATACCTGCAGGAGATTTGCCGTCGCCTTCCTTTTTCTTCGGGCTGATACCGTTTTTCCCGAGAACAGCGGGCATGGAGTATTTCTTCACCCATTTGCCTTTCACGTTCTCATAAGCCGAAATCTTAGCTGTAAATTTGTCTGCCTTGTCCGCTGTTACAAAAACAGCTTGTTTTGCTTTTCTGTCCTTATATACCTTTTTAAGCAAAGCTTTTTGGTGAGAAGGCATGGAAAGCGCATAAGTTGGAGTAAACGCACTTAACACGAACAGCCCAATAACTAGGAAACTCAGAAACTTTTTCATAAATCTTTCCTTTCTACACTGTTTTCCTTCATTATACAATTTATGCTAGGGCATAAAAGCGTTTTAAGGAGATTTGAGAACAAGAACCTAGTCGTAAAACGAGCTTTGTGTACTTCTTACTATAGAGGTGCCAGGCACCGCGATTACACAAGTATGTAACGAAGGTGCCTGGCACCTTTATTTGACAAAAAGATACGTAATTATCCTTATGTTCTGAATTATTCCTTTTCTAGTATAATTAGAGAGTTAGGGAAAAAACAAAAACTCCATAAAACAGGGGGAAAAGGATGAAAAAAACATTATTTGCTCTAGTACTGGCTGTTCTTGTCGGCCTGTCTGGCTTTAGCTTTACGCCATCGGCTTCGGCAGCCAGCTATGTTAACCCGATTCAGACGTATACATACTCCGAAATGACAACGGATATGAAGCAGCTTGCAAAAGCTTATCCGGATCTTGTTCAATACCGTGCACTCGGCAAAACAAAGTATGGCCGAACCGTCTATGCGATTAAGCTGGGAAAAGGGGACGCCACGGTATTCTACAATGCCTCTCACCACGCACGCGAATGGATCACGACGAACATCGCCATGGAAATGGTGGATGCCTACAGTGATGCCTACAAGAAAAATACAACCTACCAAGGCTACAACGTTCGCAATCTCTTAAATGATGTATCCATCTGGATCGTACCGATGGTTAATCCGGACGGTGTCACCCTTCAGCAATCAGGATTAAAAGAGTTTCCGAAATCCGCACACAGCGGCCTCATCAAAATGAACAAAGGAAGCAAAAACTTCAAGCGCTGGAAAGCCAACGCACAGGGTATTGACCTCAACCGCCAGTATCCAGCCGGCTGGTCTCAGATTCCGCGCAGCGAAGCACCAAAGCCTTCCTATCAAATGTACAAAGGAACAAAGCCGCTTGAGGCACCTGAAGTAAAGCTTCTCTATAACTTCACGTCCTATGTTAACCCGGAAGCGACCATCTCTTATCATACATCCGGACGCATTCTTTACTGGCACTACCTAAATAAAAAGGCAAACTACAACCGTGACTACGCGATGGCCAAGGAATTCGCGGCCATGACCAAATATAAGCTCGTTAAAGCGAACAACGATGAAAAAGGTGGAGGCTACAAAGACTGGTTCATTACGCAATTCGGCCGTCCAGGCTTAACACCGGAACTGAGTTATCATGTTGGTGAGACCAACCCGCCTGTTTCCGTTATTAATGAGGAGTGGAACCGAAACCGTAAAGCAGCTCTTTATGTAGCAAATGAAGGAAAGAAGCTGTGGGAGAAGAAGTTTACAAAAACAAACACAACAATTACAACGTTCGCGCCATTTAACCTTTACGACCGTCCAAGTTCCACTTACAAAACGAACACAAAGCTAAAAGCGCAAAAGCTGACGGCAATTGGTACAAAAGGCAGCTATTTTAGAATCAGCACGAAAGATTACGGAAAAAAGTGGATTCTAAAAGATAACTATGTAACAGGCACCGTCACTGATTTTCATACGAAGCCAAAAACATTCCTTGTAAAAGAAGCAACACCGCTTTATTATTCTCCGATTGCATCCAAGAAAACAACAAGCAAACTTTATGCAGGTGAAGTTCAAGCTATTAAATCATATGGCAGCTATTACGCGGTCAAGACGAAGTTCAATTATGACCTCTGGATCAAGAAGGACAGCAATACAGTGGATTTCAATCCGACAGCAGTGAACCAGCAAGTTGAGCTAAAAGCGGATACACCATTGTATTCCCTGCCGATCGAAGCAAAGAAAACGACAACCATCCTTAAGCCGCAAACGGTGAAAGCTTCGAAAAAATGGAGCAACTGGCTCTATGTAGAAGGAACAGAAGGCAAGGGCTGGATACAACAGAATCAATAGTATTAGGACTAAATAAGGACTGCCATTTGGCAGTCCTTATTTCTTTTTTTCGACAAATGGAAAAAAAGAATATTATTTTTTAAGAAAACTATTAATATCTGACAAAAACTGTCGATAATACTTTTGTAGCAAGTAAGGATAAGAAAATAGACTTGTACTTAATGTACTATTAATATTGTAATTTATGTTAATAGGTAGTAAAAAAATAACATTAAGTTTACAAAAAATACTAGCTTTTTATCGTAATTTGTTATATCATATGAAATGTATTACACAGTTGGAAGATTATTCCTATTTTAATATACTAAATACCTAATAGGTGATCTTGTCCGACAAAGGCTTTTGGTTTTAAAAATTAGTTGGAGCTGGCAATAGTTA
This sequence comes from Fictibacillus sp. WQ 8-8, assembly GCF_024494405.1. Taxonomy (NCBI): domain Bacteria; kingdom Bacillati; phylum Bacillota; class Bacilli; order Caryophanales; family Fictibacillaceae; genus Fictibacillus; species Fictibacillus sp. WQ 8-8. Next base: position 496,052 of record NZ_JAMXKG010000001.1, on the reverse strand, counting down.
CATAGCTTCCTAGTCCGGAAGGTTTTGCTCTCTGATTAGTTTTTATAAAATAATTGTGATTTAGGAAGGGGAATTTCAGGTAATGGACAAAAAGAAAGCTCTTAAGATCGCGACAGCAACGACTGTTGCAGCAAGTGCATTCGTTTCTGTAGCACCAGCAACATTCGCTGCTTCTACATCTGCAGCAAGCAAGGCAGTAACAAAAGCAGAGGCAGATGCTAAGAAAGTAAAAGATCAATACAATGCAAAGAAACTTGCATTCAAAAAAATCGACACTAAAGCTGCTGTAAGCTCTTATAACAAAGCGGTTGCTGAAGTTAAAAAGCTTAGCAAAGGCAAAACAAAGTCTGCTCTAGAAAGCAAACTTAAAGCAGTTAAAGGCATTCACACTTATGCTGCTAACTACAACAAAGCTCTAGACCTTGGTGCTGCTCTTGCAACAGCTACTAAGAACGTAAACGACGAGCTTAAAAAAGCTTCTTTCGATCTTGCTGGAGCTAAAAAAGATCAAGCTGCTCTTAAAACAGCTACAACTAACTTCTCTAAGCATGTAGTAAAAGGTACTGTATACGGTGAAAGCCCACGTGCACAATTCACTGCTAAATACCTTACTCCAGCTAAAACAGCTGCAACTGCAGTAGACAAAAAAATCAAAGCTGTTGAAGCTGAACTTAGCGACGTTAAAATCGCAACTGCTGATGTAGTAGCTCTTGAGTCTGCTGTAAAAGGCCTTAAAGACGAAGCTACTGTAGCAACTGCAGAAAAACTTCTTACAGCTGCTAAAGCATCTTTTGCTAAAGTTGACACAGCTTCTGTAAAAACTGATCTTTCTAAAAGAATCTCTGCAGCTGAAAAAACACTTGGCGATTTCAAAACTGAGTGGAATGAAGTTAAAACAGCTACAGCTGACGTTGTAAAACTTGAAGAAGCTGTTAAAGCTCTTAAAGATGACGCTACTGTAAAAGCTGCTGAAGACGCTCTTGCAACTGCAAAAGCTTCTTACGCAAAAGTTGACACTGAGACAGTTAAAGCTGATCTTGGAAAACGCATCGAAGACGCTGGAAAAGCAATCGACGCTAAAAAAGCTGAACTTGCAGTTCCTAAAGTTGAGTCTGTAAGTGCGATTGCTGCTAAAAAAGTTGAAGTTAAATTCGCTAAACCAGTTGCTGAAGGTTCAAAAGCTTCATTTACTGTTAAAAAGGGTTCTTCTACTATTGGTGTAGCTAACATTGAATGGAATGAAGACAAAACTGCTGCTAGCTTAGAACTTTCTACAAAATTGTCAGCAGGAAAATATGACATCAGCGTAGCTGGATTAACAGATACAGCATTAACTGCTTCTCTAGAAGCACAAAATGAAAGAGCAGATGAATTAAAACCATTATCTTCTGACCTAGTATCTACAGATGCATCATATAACAAAGACGATATTAATACAGCAGTGGTTGGTTACCAACTTCTTAACCAATATGGAGAAGATATTACTAAAGAGGCTTCTTTAGGAAATGTAACTAATGGATTTGATGTTGTTGCTTCAACTGGTTCAGTTAGCTTTTCTAATGGTGTTTTAACTTGGAATGGTACTGGAACAAATGCAAACGCTGAAGCAAGCAAGGTAGTTCTTACTCTTGTAAATAAAGCTACTTCTAAATCATCTAATGTTACATTGAATCTTGCTCCTAAATCTTCTTTATCTACTTGGGAACTCGGTAATGTATTCCAATTAGATGGTAAATCTCCATCTGAAGATGATACTACTGGATTTAACCTACTACTTTCAGCTAAGGACCAATATGGAATAACCCTTACTGATGATGCTGACTTAGACAGCAAGTTTACTGTTGTTTCTTCAAATCCAAGTGTAGTATCAGTAACAAGCAACATTTTAGATAACATTCAAGTTGATAAGAGTGACTCTTCTAAAGTAGCAACAGGCGTAGCATTAACTATTGCTGGTAAAGGTGAAGCTACAATTACTGTAGTTGAAAACGCTACTGGAAAATCTCTTTCAAAGAAAGTTACTGTAGCTGAAGGCAAAAAAGTAGACGTAGTAAACATCGGAAACCCAGATGGAATTGTAGCTGGTCAAGAAACTATCAAGGTTCCTCTTGATGTTGTTACAAACAAAGGCACTGCTGTAGCTACTGAAGCTGAACTTGAAGCTGGACTTTCTGTAGTAGCTACTCAAAATGGTGACACTGTTACAATTGGTAACTCTGAAGTTAAATTTGAAGATGGTAAAGCATACTTGGAATTCACAACACTTTCTGTTGCATCTGGTGCTACTGAAAATTTAACACTTACTGTTACATCTGCTACTAACAAAGTAACAACAAAAACAATCCAAGTTAAAGCCGATGCTGTTCCAACTACATTAGTCGGACTAAAATCTACTGTAGCTAAGTCAATTTATAATACTGCAACATATGACATTTCTGATTTTGTAGTTGAAGACCAACATGGTCGTACAATGAATACTGATACTTTGTCTGGTTACAAAGTTACAGCTGCAGACTATGATGCTCCATTAACAGGAGCTATTGAAGTTTCTGATGATGCTACTGTTAATACCAATTCTAAAGGGTCTGAACTAGTTAAATTCACTTTGATTGGAACAGGAGCAGATGCTGAACCAATTTCTTCAGTAGATACTACTCTTAAGACCGTTGTTGCTAGTGATTTCGTAAATTATGAAGTAGCACCTGTTGAGACATTGTACTATGATGGAGATGCTAGTGGGGCAACTTACGGAGAAGACTTCGTTGTAAATGGTATTACTGCTTCTGGTGAGAAAGTTAAACTTTCTGAAGGCGATGATTATGAATTAAGCCTTCCAACAGGTGTTGCTTTAGCAGCAGATGGTAAGCTATATGCAACTGCAGCCAATGTAGGTGTGGACGCTGATAATTCAGATAACGCAAAACCTGAAACTGCTGACTTAGATGGAAAAGTAACTTTAAACATCAATGACGCTAAGGAACTTAACTTTAAAGTTAAGGTATCTGCTAAAGCTCCTGAAGTATCTTCACTTAAACTTCAAGATGCTCAAGAAAAAGCAATTGATACTTTAACAATTAGTGGTGGTACTGTTACAGATACAGATATTATTGAAGGAATTGAACCAATTATTGTTGCCGCTGACCAATATGGTGCTTCAGTAGTTGTTGCTACAACAAATACTGCTGGAAATGATATTAAATTAGCTAATGGTGAAGATGTTAACTTTACTTTCCGTGTAGTTTCACGTGAAGACAAAAATAATAACCTTCGAGTAACTGGTAACGGAACAGGAACTCTAAGTGTTGCGGGTCTTGATGATGAAGAATCAATTACTGTAGAAATCAAAACTGGTTCTGTTACAAAGACTGTTAAAATTAACGGATAATTAACTTTCAACGTCACAGGAACTTTCTTAGTTCCTGTGGAGGTTGTAACACCTTGTAATTGTTACGAATGCAAGCCCCTTCCAGCGTGCATAATCACAAGGTGTAAATAAAAAAACAGAGAGTTTCCTCTCTGTTTTTTTTGTTAATTGAATTGATGGAGAAAAAATAATTTGAAGGAGAATTGTAGAAAGAAACTATTCCTGTTAATGAGTTATCCTTTAAACCAAACAATAAATAAGCGAAGGTGCTTGGCACTCCGAAAGTAGGTGCAAAATTGCCGAAAGTTTATATAGTAAACACAAATCAAAGATTTAATAAGCAAAATGAATTAGAAATGAAGAATGAAAAGAAGGTAGCAGCATATTATTCTCCATGGAAGTATTACATAGATGAGATTGAAGCCAACGATATTGTGTTCCTTTATAGTAATGGTAAAGGGATTATTGCTAGAGGAGCTGCTACGGGTATTGTAGAGGCTAAGGATGTAGGTAAGGACATAGAACAAGAACATTACATGCATTTAAATCACTATAATGACCTTGAGAGTCCATTGGCTCCCTCAGAAATTATTCGCATTGCAAAGTCCATTACTGATGACGATTATAATATCAAATGGAATCAGACGATGATTCATGTACCGCACTTCATTGGTTTAAAACTGTGGCAGCATATAACGAAAAATTGCTTGTAATAGCTTGATGAAAGGTCCTGAGGAGAATCTCTTAGGGACCTTTTTTATATTATTAAAAGATAAATCCGACGGAACCATTCCACTCGCGCTATTATAGAAATAAGCCATACTTGGTATTTAATATATAAGATGTAATATTACATACATACGATATAAACACACTGGGGGGTGTTTTACAGGTTATTACGTATTCAATATGACGTAATATGCCTTAATACATATAGCCCCTGTAATACCCAATAAAAAGAGCCCTGGCAGCTAGCTAGCAGGACTCTTATTGCTTATAGATAAAGTAACTTGTTTAAGCGTTCATATTCCTCTTTATTTCTTCGAAAACCAGAAGTAGCTGCTCCTTGTTCCACTCCTATAATTGTATTATCTTCCACATAGATGCTCAGGTTACCATAGCGGTACTTAATAACTCCATTTTCCTCATCACCTTTTATGGCAAGTAAAATATTACGCGTAAGCTTACGTTGTGCGATTGAATTAGAAGTGTTTTTGTTATTAGTTTCCTTTTGATATTGAACAAAGGCTGCGTGGCTAAGGTTATATAAAGAAATCGAAAGGGATAATGGTTCAAAATGTCTCTTCTCACCTCTAGCAACAAAATGAGCGGGGTTATCTTTACTGGGTATACATTCACATTTTATTTTTAGTTGATTTAAAGTCCTGTTTAGCTTTCTTGCTCGGTTCTTAAAGTGTTCACTTTCGCCAGATAGAGAACGTTGTACAAAATCCGAATCAAAAAGGACTATACCGTTTTTTAACTTAAGGTGTATTATTTCTTTCACAAGATATTCTAGTGATAGAAATTCAATTTGGCTCGGACTATGTCGAAAATACTTTGGAGATAACTCAAATCTTTTTGTGTGTACTTCTTCAGTGGTTTTTATGAGTAAGCCTATAAATGGGTATTTATTTAAAATGGAGGCATCTGAATAAGCAATAAACATAGACTCTCCTACTCTTTTTTATATCGTGCAATGCTATAAATTAATCTTACATAGGTAACAGTCATTTGACAAATTTTTCACCTTAATGTATAATTTGGTTAATTAAACATTAAGTAACTAACTAACATTTAAGAACCTAAACATTTATAAGAAAATCAAAACATAATTATACGTGATTGACCAAGTATCAATCTGCGTTTGTTTGGATTTTCAATTTTTGTTTAGGAACGTGTATGTTAGTTTTTTTTATGCTTAAATATTGTATAAAAATATACAACTTAATTTTAATTATGTACAGATTTATACAAAAATTAGTGTTTTTAATTAAAATACTGTCTGAAAATAAACAGCCTCTAGACAGTATAAACATTAGAAAGAAAAACAATAAAAAAATACTATAAACATTAAACATATAGGAGGTTGAAAGAATAGGAGATGAATAAATGGGAGAATATTTTGTACAAATACCCAATAAGATGTTTGCCTTCGGAAGCGAATATTTTGTGACGAATGACGAGCTTCTAGTATATTATCACTTGGCAGTTAATGTCTCAGCAAGAGACACAAAAAAGGTTATTACCAATATAGAACTACTACATTCTATGATTGAATTAGAGAAGAGTAATAAAACTAGGGGTAAGAATAGAATTAGGGTAGCGTTATTAAATCTAAAGAACAAAGGATATATTCAATTTAACTGTTTAGATAGCGCACTCAAAAATACATCGTACCTTGAAGTTCGATTATTTAATACAGATAATTCAATATTCGTTGACAAAGTAAGGTGTAGCAACTGGACGTACTATGGGTTTACTGAAATAACACATGAATTTTATGTTAAAGCTAATAACCCTGAGCAATTTAAGGTCCTAATATATACAAAATGGCGTAGTTTTATTAATAGTGATAAGCCTTCTAATTATAGGATTTCATACGATGAATGGGAATCAATTCTAAATGTTTCCCACCAAACGGCTGTCAAAATTATCAAATCGTGCGTGGAGAATGGATTGATAATAAAAGAAAGGGGACAATACTATTTAGATAGTATTGGTAAGCCTAAGCAACAAACAAATAAATATACCCTCAATAAAGAATCTAATAATGGTAAAGGGAGTGCTTCTTTAGTAGAGGAAGTTAGCGAATCCACTGAAAATCGAAGTCATCAATGGTTTACTAGAAATTCAATCCTAAACGTTAATGATATGTATATATATTTAACAACAGATTGTGAAACACTAAAACAACTAGCTGCTAAAAGAATAGAGGGAATAAGTAAAAGTTCCAATGGAAAACAATCAATGGAAAAGCTAATGAATGAGGCACAAGCTAAAATTAATCGTGATGGGATAGATGCTAAATTAGTACAACTTCAAGAAGAGGAGCAACGGAAAGAAATAATAGAGGAACTGAGTCGTCCACAGTCTAAATACCAGAGTAAAGATACTAGGGACTATAGTTATTTTTTAGACGATAAACCTACAAATCAGAAAGAAGATGAATTTGGGTGGTGTGACGATGAAGACGATGAGACAACAATGATAAACAGTCTTGTCTCACAGAGTTCATCGCAACATAGTTTAAGTATCTAAGAGGGCGATAGCCCTCTTTTTATTTAAAAGCTATGTTAAATAATATTGTTGATAAATGACCATAAAAATAACGACCCGATTTGGGGTCCTTTGTTTTAAATCCATATTGAAGATTAGCCCCCTTTAGTTTAAGTGAAACTTTTCACAAGAAGAGGGAAAAAGTAACTATATACAGTGGTATTACTCTCTCATTTTTCAGTGAAGTCGATAGCTGAATAATTAAAAGCAAGGATGCTTTACACAAATGGTATCCTTGCTTTTGTTTATTCATATGGAATTAGAGTGAACTGGATGCCCGAACTAGCAACTCGGAAAGCAAATCGTAATCTGGCGAATCACCTTCACGAATTTTGAGCCATTTTCGTTCAGTAGGACCCTCAAAACCCACAGGGACATCCAGGTTAGAGGCATTCATAATCATAAAAGCAATTGCATCCTTGGAGGGAGAAATTACCGCCGCGTATTGCCCGTTCTTCAGGAAATGTGGCTTTTTGTATTGAATCCGCTCTTCGACTTCTGGTATCGTTTTATGGACTAGGTGGCGAAGTTGATTACAAACTTCTACCTTCCAGGGTTGATTAAGACTATCGATAAAAGAGGAGACCTCATGGTTCATTGAAGCACACGTCCTTTCACAAATAACTGTCTTCCTAAACTTAATTATTGAGCGTTTTTATCTGGTTGGAATATGCCAAACAAAAGTCCTTCGGGACCCTGACAGTATGCAACAAATCCACGTCCTGGAAGTGCCATTTTTGGATATATCGTTTCTCCGCCATTTTCTTGGACTTTTTCCAACGATTCTTCTAGATTATTTACTTCAATTGTATTAATTACACGTGCTTGACCATCGGGAGAGGGTAAGATTCCACCTGTTACTTCAACGCCTTCTTCATCCGTAGTTATAAAATTGTATCCGTAATCCCCAAACGGCTCTATCTTCCATCCAAAAATATTTTTATAAAATTCAATTGTCTTTTCTGTATTTGATACCTGCATTTCAAAGTGGGCTATACGGTTCATATATGTCCTCCTTTGGAATCATCATAATACAATTACCATTGTAATCAAAATGGAATAAATTTACAATACTATTATCGCATAGCTTTAACAACATTAACGTTTACCCTTAAGTGAAATCAATGCAGAAGCATAGATAATTGAACTCAATAATAAAAACGTTAAACCGATATTTATATTTTTTATAGTAAACTCTCCTCTATTAAACTAAACTGCCCGTTAGTTGAACAAGGAAGGTGAAACCCTGAATGTTGATAACCTTAATTTATCATAAGTAGCCACTGTCTGAAATAAGCAGCTATCGACAATCATCTCACTTACAGTTGTAGAGTTGTTTCGGAAACGGATTACATCCAGGAACAGAAACCAGCTCAGATAATGGTCGAGATACTTGGTAGCCACACCATTAAAACGGTTCATCCAGCCCTTTAAGCGGCTGTGATAGTTATTTACATTTTGGATATGGTAAAGCCCTTTGACCCTTTCTTTTCCATCGGATTTGAACGGGTAATGCTCAATTCCTTTTTCTTTTGCATAGGCTTTGAAGCCCGCCAAGCATCTGTACAAAGGGTATTCGTAGTGGAAACCTTAAAGCCGATTGCTTGTTCAAGTTTCGATTTAACAATGCGACCCTGTCCTAACACTTTTGAGAAAGTTTGCTTTTGGCGGTCTCTCGCAACTAAGACGCAGACCTGTTCCTTGCTAATGCCACGAAATTGGGAAGCACCACCACGCTTGCGAGCTTTACGTCCAATTATCTTCCGTTTCCCTTTTTCAGAGTACAGGAAATAGGTCTCGTCCATTTCAACGATACCTGAAAATTGGTCGATGTCCATCTGTTTCAAGGCGGATAATACTTTGTGCCGCCAGTAGAACAGGGTGACGTGATGAACACCGATTAGTTCTGATGCCTTCCGTAATGAATGCCCCTCAATCATACAATGGATAAAATCCAGCCATTTATGGGGAAGGTGGGTTCCCTTTAACGGGGTATTGGTTACATCCGTAAATGTTTTTCCGCAGTCCTTGCAGCGGTATCGCTGACGTTCAATAACTTTCGTTCCAGCTTTAATTCGATACTTCCCAAAGCGGACGGCGTTGGTTGAATAGCAATGTGTGCAGGTGTAGCCATCTTTATGTTTCTGTTCAGATATATCTTTAAAGATAGGCTCACTTGCGGAATAAGAGGCAAATGATTTTATGAAAAAATCTTTTAACTCTGCGGTGGTTAATTTTTGAATCTCTTTTATAATATCCCTCAGTGCCATTATGAACCACCCGCTTTTGTTCTTATACACCCATTATAGAACGAATGTTCGTTTATACAAATATCAACATAAATGTTTAACATAGCTTATTTAAAAAATTTTTTCCTTATGTTATTGCCAAAATAAATTCAGTTAATGTTTGCTTAAGTCAAATAACCGATAAAAGCACAGAGGATATTAATGCCAAGATAAAGAATATCCTGGAAATTACCCCCTTTGTTCATTCCTTTTTTAGATGTTATAAACATAAAAAAGGAGGAATTTTTATGGATAGACTTCAAGGAATAGAGGGCTTGCATGAACTCGATTTAGGTGAGGTAAGAGGGAAACTTTATAAGTACATTAAAAATAATGATAAAGGTATCTATTTTTTAAGTAACGCTGATAGAAGAATTCTATATATTGGACAATCAATGGTACTTAGACAAAGGATTCAAGCTCACCTAACAGAGGCTGATTACAAACATAATTACCAATTTATCCAATATATATTAGTTGAGGATGATATAGAAAGAGATGAAATGGAACGCGGTTTTATATATCACATTGACCCTATTTTTAACGAAAAAGGTAGAAGAGGTTTTGCAAAGTCTCAAAAAAAATTCTATAGACGAAAAAGGGAGAGAAAGTGACTACAAAAATTAAATAAAACCTGAATTTTATTTACATTTTCAATGAGCAGATAACTGCTCTTTTTTTCTTTTGGCTTCACAAAAATTAATGTCAATATTTAAAAAACTCTGATGCCAAATACTTTGTGTTCAAGCAAAGATATGTATGGTATATAATTACTTTAAATGGAATAAAAGGCAAGTTGTTTGTTTATATAATCGAAATAGCAAATGTGTAAATGTAAGAGGTGATGGCAAATCATATGAACGTTTAGAAAATATTCTAAAATAATTGGAGCTGAACATGAATTATAATGAGGCTATTTTAACTGAGCAATACCATACTCTTAAAGATTTCCTTTTTCATTATGCAAGTTTTAAATTTCTTCACGAAAAATTTGAAGACATTACAAGCTATGGCTCAACAGAATTTTGGGTATATACTATAAACTCACATTATTACCAAGCTATCAATCTCTGGTGCATGATATTTGGCACAGAGAAAAATGAAATTCACTGGCGTAAATTGGGGTTAAATATGGAGTTTACATCGATAATTATATCTGGATTAGGTATAGGGATAGAGGATTATCAATCATATTGGAAACAATTATTGGATTGGAGAAATCAATACTCTGCCCATAGAGTACCTGGTTATAGACAAGAAACTCCTGATTTAAAGTTGGCAAGAAAAGTGGCTCTTTTGTATGAAGAATGGGTTGCAACTAATATTGATGCTAGTGTTAGCTTTTCTTTAGAGTTGTACGAAGAGAACTTTAAAGATGAACTGCAAGAATCATTTCATAAGCTGCTTGTGAGGTAACTGGCCTCATTAGAGATTTGTTTGAAATAAAGATTAAATTGGGCATTAAGGAAAAGTAGAATGCTTCCTTTCGTGCTAAAGAAGGGGATTCCAAAGTGAGAAAAAACTTTATTATTTCAAAACAAAGTGACATTGAAAATTTTATCTCTTTTAAATGTACATTTTGTGGAGAAGAATTTAAATTACAAACTAGTGAAGTACAAGCGGATAACGTTCTAGAACTATTTTGTCCAAGCTGTGGAATTCCAAGTCCAATCAATACTTATTATACAGAAGATATTTTAGAACACGCAAAAACAGTTGCTAGGAATGAAGCAGTAAATATGATAAATGATATGTTGAAGGGATTTGAAAAAACTTCGAAAAGAAGTAAGAACATTACCTTCAAAAAAGGTCGACCTCTGCCCACTAATAAACCAAGAGTTCTTTATGAAAATGATGATTTGGAAAAAATCGAATTCAAATGTTGCGATAGAAGGGCTAAGCTTTCATTACTTTCTAAGAGAACAAACCCATTTTGTCCATATTGCGGGGTGAACTAAATGGAAAAGCTAATAGAAATAAAGGAGTTCAAACTACTATCCAGACAATTTAGAAGGTTTGCTGGGGATTTATTAAATTCTGAAGATACATATGAAGCAATGCGGTTGGCAAAAAGATTTATTAATTTTATTGATAGTGAGCCAATAATCAGTGATTTTATAAGCAAAAATTTCAAGCAAGATTATAATATTAGCCAAATTATTGCCGAACAAGAGTATTATGATAAATTTGAAATACCGCTAGAAATCAATGAAGAAGTTAGCTTTATTTATCAATTATTAAAGCACGTGACTGGTGAATTCGATAGATATGACACAATAACACGTTCTTATGCCATATATCGGGGAGCAAAGATATCTGATAGTATACGTGCATTCAATAGAGAAGTTGTGAAACTATTTGTTAATCATATAACAGATTATTTAGATGGGATGTCGATTGAATTGGGTATAGATGAAAAACCAAATGCGAAGTTTTTAGTACAAGGGAATGTTGGACAACTTAATTTCACAGAAACTGGTGACCTTCATGCTAACCAAATAAATAACCAGGCTAGTAATCAAGAATTACTAACAGTTGCGAAAGAGCTGATTACTCATTTAAAAAAGGCTGACATCGAAAATATTAATGACAAAGAAGATGCAATAGATTTTGTAGAAGAAGCAACTATTACTATAGAGTCGGGCAATATTCCTAAACCATCATTAATTCGTAGAGCAACTGAAGCATTAAACAGAGTTCGAACAGTTGCGGAAGATGGAACTTTTTTAGCTAGCCAGATAGATAAAGTTGTACATGGTTTTGTTAATATATTATAAATGGTTTAATGAATTCAAACGCACCAGGACGTTTCAGGAGGACCAATTTGGGTCCTCCTTAGTGTTTTAAAAAAGTTTCTAATTTAGAAATCCTGATTTCTCATGTAGTATGAATAATACATTTTCAAAATTGTTATCAATTTCATATGCTATCTCGCTAACAAGCGAAGTGTAGCGGGCTTCCAACCAATTGCGCTGCATTTCATCTTCACATAAAACCACAAGTGTGCTTCCGTCTATGTGACCAACCATTGTTGGTTTAAACCATTGGTTATATGCAGGTGCTGAGATTTTATCTTTAATCTCTTTTAATGTTAAGTCCCATAGTTCAATTGCTGTCATAATATCCTCCTTAGTTTGCATAGTTCCTCAGCTGGACATGCAGCGTATATAGACGAGACGATAGCAGATATATTAGGAAATTATTTAGTTAATACCTTCTTTTACTAGATAAGGCGAGTGGACTTTTACAGTCACTATTAAATTTACAATGTATGATTTACTTGGGTATATGTAATTAACGAGTAGGTTTCGATTGTAAACATAAAGAGAGGTAAAGACAAGTACCAGTAATTTAAAGTGGTTAAATAGCATTCCTTTTAATCTCTCTTTTTTGTATCTCTCTGTATAGAATTGATTTTGCTACATCAGTTTTCTTCTCTATTTCCTTAATAGTGTATTTGTTGGATAACCACAATTCAATTGCGTGTTCAACTTGTCCTTTTTTCTTTCCCTTTCTACCTAGTTTAACTCCGCGTTCTTTCGCTAGTTTTATGCCAGCACTACGTTTTTCAGCAAGTAGCTCCCTCTCATTTTCAGCTAGAGCAGATAATATGGTAAGAAATAGTTTACCGTTTCTATGAGTGGCTTCTATACCTAACTCAATAATAAAGAGTGTAATCCCTCTTATCTGTAATTTTTCTACTAATGTAAGTAGCTCTCGTGTATTCCTTCCTAGTCTATCTACTCTAGTAACAATTAATTTATCACCATCTAGCATTTTATTAAGCAGCTTATCCAGTTCTGGTCGTTTCAATGTTGCACCTGTATGTTTTTCTTCTACAATAACATCACACTTATAGGATTGTAGTTGTTGTATTTGTGTATCTAAGTTTTGCTCTTTGGTAGAAACGCGACAGTAGCCAAATATCAAAGTGTATGCACTTCCTTTTTATGTATATTTTTATTGATTATACCATCTTATTTAGGGAATGAAAATAGGGAATGAATTTGCACAATAAAATCAAGGGGTGTCTATGATTCCCGCTTCTTATACAAAACGGGAATAAATTAAATAATACCAATATGTAATTTTTATACTTTAAAGGTATTTGTTGTATGCTGTCGAAATATAATATATAAAAAGTTAAAGTGGGGTGACATCATGGCTGTTAGTATTACTTCCGCAATTTTTCGAAAGGACGGTAAGGAACAAGAATTAAAAGTAGTAGAAGTGGACTTGAAATCTTATCAAAGTACATACAAAAACAATTTATTTTGTACTACTCCAGATTGTAATGCAAAGTTGGCATTTGTTTTCCGCACAGCAAAACCTAGTTATTTCAGGACTTGGAAAAAAGAGAATCATACAGAAGAATGTTTATTTCATTTTGAACGCATAGCTGCGAGACTTGGAGTAAGCGCAGAACAGACTATTAGTGTAGTCTTAAGTTCAGAAAGAAAGAAAAATGCTTTAAAAGAAGCATATCGTCTAGCAAAAATGTCAGACGAAGAGAAAGAAAAGCAAAAAAACAAAACTAAAAAACCAAATAAAAAGAAACCAAAAACTATTGGTAAAAAAGAAGTCCCTGCCATTAAAATAGTTTCCACTAATGAAGAAGAAGATGTTGTAGAAGGAGAAAAGGTTAAACGTGGACCAAATATACTTAAAAGAACTGCAGATGCATTTAATGTTGCAGATATAGGGAAGCATCGGTTATTAATAGGAGAGATTAAAGACATAACTTTTTCAGAAAAAAGTGCTTTTATAACTACAATATGGAACCGTAGCGAAGTATTAGTGAAATTTGAAGAAGTATTTTTTGCCAATAGTCCTGAATATAATGGTCTCTTTCATAATATTGAAAGATATATTAATGAATACCAAAATGTAATTCTTACTGCTATAGGTGAAGTAAGAAGAAATAGGGAAAGTAGTGGATATGAATTAGTTGTTTTCTCTGGAGATGGATTTACCATTGAAGACATGAGTCTACAAGCGTTAGCTGCTCACTACTCTCGAAAATCCTTGGAATAAGAAATAAGAAAAGAATCAATAAAAACCGAGTTCATATGAATTCGGTTTTTTTCTATTCCCTGGTCATCCTAATTAAATCTTGGATTTCTACATTTAATGACTTACATAAGATTTCAACCGTACTAAGCTTAATTCCAGTCACTTTATTTGAACAAATGTCACTAATTGTATTTGGTCTTAATCCAGTTAGTTCTGAAAGCCTTTTTTGCGATATATTTTTTTCTATTAATAGCTCTTTTAATCCAAATCGTATCGACATTCAATTCCCACCTTTATTCCATCTTAAGTGTAGCCTAAGTTAATTCATCAGTAAAGATGATAAATATCTCTTGAAAATATCGGTAAACCGATATAGTATTTTATATATCGGTTTACCGATATTTATAGTATGCGTAATATTATAATTGGTATATGTAATATTATGTATTCAATATTAAGGGGGATATAATATGCAATATTTATTACATGATATTAATGAATTCATCTATGAACATCTACCAATGTTAGACCGAAGTAAGGAAACGATTAATGGGTATAAAAATGACCTATACATGTTTAATGATTGGTTGATGGATAACTCTGAAAGGAAGCCCACTTTGCAAGATATCCACCATAAATTAATAGAGAAATATCTATTCTATTTGAAGCGGCAGAAAAACTATGCGGATACTAGTAGGCTAAGACAATTACACTGCCTCAGTAGTTTCATGAATTATGCAGTAAGAGAAAATAAAATAAAAGTAAATCCTTGTACAAAGGTATCAAAATTCTCTGTCTCTAAAAAAGAAAGACATGCACTTACAGAAGAAGAAGTTTTACAAATGGTTCAAGCAGCAGGAGATAAAACCTTTTCTGGTGTGTTGATTTCAACGTTGTACTATACAGGAATGAGGATTAGTGAACTGTGTAATTTAACTTTAAATGATGTGAGTTTATCATCAAATACAATCCATATTAAAGAAGGGAAGGGGAAGAAAGACAGAATTATCCCTATAAGCCCAAAGCTTAAAGATATTCTTACTTTTTATTTAGATTCTCTAAGACCTAAAGTCTTTAGTAAAAGATTCTTCGCAACATCAAAGACAGGCAAGTTCTCTCAAGTATATGCTAGGTACTTGATAAAAGAGGTCGAGAGGAAGCTTGGTTGGGAGAAGAATATAACTTGTCATATTCTCAGACACTCCACAGCAAGCAATCTTCTTAGAAAGGGTGTTAGTCTTTTACAAATTCAGAAGCTATTAGGGCATTCATCTCTGCGAACTACGGAGATTTATTTACATACCAATGCAGAAGAATTACATGAAGCTGTAAGTAGATTATAAGGAGGAAAAGAAATGGATGGTGAGAAAGTAACTCAAATTATTACTCTGTTTAGTGAAGGGAAATCTTTAGAAGAAATCACACAGATAATCGGCTACGCCCAAACCAATAGTATATCGCGGTTTATGAGCAAATATGATTATAAATGGAGTAAAGAAAAACAGAATTATGTTTACATTGGAAGTAAAAAAACATCTCCTATACAAACGAATAGTCAGGTTTTAGTAACTGAAAGTAAACAAGCTACAGATGCACTGGACTTATTAGAAAATAAAGATGTGATTGAACTCCTTACTCAAGCAAAAAAGATATTAACATTACTTAAAGCCCCAACGCAACCAAATGATTCTACCCAGGACTTATGGAAAAAAGCTCAAAAGTACATGAAAAGTAACGAGCCATCCGTAAATAAGTCATTTAGGTTTCCTTTAGAAGTAGATAAGCAAATAAATAGGTTCTCAGATTCCACTAACTTAAGCCAAAAGCAAATATTGTGTATTGCCCTAGACGAATTCTTTGAGAAAAACCATATGTATTTTTAACTAAAAAGTTCTAAACGCATCGAAGACGCTGGAAAAGCAATCGAAGCTAAAAAAGCTGAACTTGCAGTTCCTAAAGTTGAGTCTGTAAGTGCGATTAACCTTAAACAGGTTCTTGTAACTTTCAATAAAGAATTAGATGCTGACTCAGCTGAATTAGCAGCTAACTATACTTATACTGGTAATACAACAATTGCTTCTCGTGAACTTTCAGCTGATAAAAAATCAGTTTTAATTACACTTACTGGTTCTGAAGCACAACAAGCATCTGCGACTTTGAAAGTTGAAAACGTTAAAGACGCTGCTGGAAAAGTAGTAGAAAGTACTACTAAAACCATTAGCTTTTTTGATGTAAAACTTCCAGAAGCAGTATCTACAAAAGTAACTGCTCCAAACAAAGTTCAAATCAAGTTCTCTGAGCCTGTTACTGCTACATCTCTTAACAACGCTGCTTTTTCTATCGATAACAATACTTATTCTTTAGGTTCCGCACCAGTTCTAGTTCCAGGTACAGTTGATACTATCGAACTTACGTTAGGTTCTATGCTTCCAGCAGGTGAGCATACAATTAAAATTAACCCTACTGGAACTTCTGCAGCTAACCAAATTAAAGATTTCGCAGGATATGTTTTACCAACAAGCGACATTAAATTTACTTATGCTGTAGACACTGTAGCTCCAGTTGCTACTTTGAAATCTGTAACTCCAACAACTGCTGTATTTGAATTCGATAAAGAAGTTTCATTTGCAGGTTCTGGCTCTTTAAATACAGATTTCACTGTATACCATACTGGTAACAACTATGGTAGCTACAAAGGTGTAACGTCACTTGGATCTGATAATAAAACATTAACTGTTAACTTTGCTGCTCCAATGCCAGCTGGAGATGTAAAAATCTTCTTAAACAACACTGATGATGTTACAAAGCAACTTCAAGATAAATGGGGTAACAAAGTTGCAAGCACATCTGTTACAGCAAATGTTAAGCTTGATACTACTGCTCCAACTGTTAGTGCAGTTAAATACGTAGATAGCACACATGTTGATGTTACTTTCAGTGAAGCAGTTACTGGTGTTTCTGCATCTGATTTTGCACTTAAAGATTCTTCTGATAATGCTGTTGCTGTATCCAATGTTGTTAACACAATTGGTAATACGTACCGTCTTACTACAGGTAGCTTAAATGGAGATACTTACAAATTAAGTATCGCTGCTGATTCTATTTCAGACTTAGCGTTAACTCCAAATAAGATTGCAGCTTATACAACATCAATCGTTGTTGCAGATACTGCTGCTCCATCTGTAACTTCTGCTTCTTATACTGCAGATACTAAAAAAGTATTTGTAAAATTCAATGACAAAATGGCTACTTCTGGTGCTGGATCTGTATTAGATGTTACTAACTATCGTTTAGCTTCAGTTACAGGTGCTAACCCTTCAGCTTTACCAGCTAATACGACTATTACATTGGCTGCTGATGGAAAAGGAGTAATTATCAACTTCCCGGCTGCAGTTGCTGGCCTTGGTTCTGGAAACCTTGCTCACCTTTTGGTTGGTCAAGTTCGCGATAACGCTGGAAACCCAACTTCTGCTTTATCAAATGATGTTGCACTTTCAGCTGCAGACTTAACTTCTGCAAGTATTAGCGAAGTTAAAGCTATCAGCCGTAACGTTATTACTTTCGAAGTTAACACAAACCTAAATGCTATTGATGTATCTAAGTTTTCTGTAGATGGAGTTTCTGCTACTGCTGCTACTTACGTAAATGGTGTTGGAAAAGCGACTGTTACAGTAACTGCTCCATCAAGCCAATGGGCTACTGATCTTTCTGACTTAGCTACAAACAATGTAGTAATTGCTGCTGGTGGTCTTACTACAGATCAAAGCATCTCTAACGGTTCTTCAGTTAATGTTACTGGTGCTACTGACAACATTTCTGCAACTATTGGTACTCGTACTATTGCTGACACGGATGCTGATGGTAAATTTGATCGCGTAGTTGTTAACTTCTCTGAGAACCTTCAAGCTAGCTCAATCTCATATGATAGCTTTGCAGTAGAAGGATATACAATTACTGACGTTAATACTTCTGGAAGCACTGTAACATTATCATTGGAAGAAAAATCCTCTTCTGATCTTACAGCTACACCTAAAGTACAACTAGTAAAATCAGTTCGTGATAACTCTGCTCAACGTAACGTTACTGCTGCTGAAACAACTGGCGTAGTTGTTACTGCTTCAGATGCAGGAGTAGTAGGTACTTTCTCAGTAACACGACAAGGTGCGGCTGAAGTTTTAGAAACCACTCCTGGAGCAAATGATGGAACACCAGCTGTGAGTGAACAAGGTACATTAGCTTTAACTCATGGTGCTACTAACTCTGGTACTGTTGCAGTAACTGTAAATGGTACAAAAACATTTGTAGCTGTTGTTGCTGGTGATACTGCTTCTCAAGTTGCAGCAAAAATTGCTGCTGCTGTAAGTGTAACAGGTTATACAGTAGCTGCTATTGGATCTAATGTTACTTTTACTGCTAACGTAGCAGGTGTAACTCCAGACCTTACAGTATCTGTTGAAAATCAAATCTAAGGATTTAATGAATTCCCTTCTTTAAATAACATAGTAATCCCGAGAGATAGACTGTAATATCTATCTCTTGGGATTTTATTGTTTCTATAGAAGGGAATTTTGTAGTGAACAAAGAACCGTAGAGGATGGTTCGTAATAAAAAAATCCCCTTTTTAGGGGGATTAACTTTTTACCGTCACAACCGTCATTACTGTCACTGTAATTTTCTTATTGAATTAATCTCTATAATTTTACCTAATATATTCAAATTTTTTTGTTCTACAACATCTATTTTATATTTTTTATGACTATACTTTATCAAATATAAGTTTTTATACCTTTGCAAACGCCCTATAATTGCAGGATTATTCTTGATTGTAAATACAGCTATATCCCTCATGAGAATATATATATGCTTGTTTTATAACGAGTAGTCGATCTCCTGTTAATATCCCATCGGCGGCCATTTTATCGTTATATGCCTCTAATATAAAAGCTTCTTGATCCTTCAAACGCTTTTTGTCCATCCTAACAATTTCAATTAAATCTTTTTCCTTATCATATTGATATTCAGAAAATATATATCTCAAAACGGGTACTTGAATGTGATCTTCTTCCTCAAACAAGGATACTTGGTCTAATGGTAGATCTTGTATTTCATTTTCTAACGCTACTTATTATAAGACGTGGCATATCAAATAATGGAAAACGTATCACTTTCTATAACAATAACATAGGGATTTTAACAGGAGCAATCTCCAAAACCATTGTTATAGATTTAGATAGTGAAGAAGCTGTTGTGTGGCTGAAATCAAAAGGAGAGGTGCCTACAACATGGTTAGCCAAAACGGGAAGAGGCTTTCATTTATATTTTAACTATAAACAAGGAGTACTTTCAGGAAAGTTACATAGTGTGCGTGAGGGTAAGATACTTTCTAACCCATGTGAAAGGGTGGCAAAGTTCTCAGTAAGAAAGTGAGAGAGTCTTTAAATGAGGAAGAAATGCAGCAACTCTTGGTGCATTCAAAAGGGTTAACTTATATTATCATTTCAGTTCTTTACTACTCAGGAATTAGGATTAATGAATTGTGTTTGTTAAAAACAACAGATGTGGATTTTAACAAGAATCAAATTAAAGTGTACGGCAAGGGTAAAAAAGAAAGAATTGTCCCAATCAGTAAGAAGCTAAAAGAAATACTGGTCCATTATCTAGAGAATGAAAAGCCTGATATAAAAACAGAATATCTTATTGCAACAAAGAAAAGTGGCAAAATCACGCAGGGTTATGCAAGGATTCTTATTAAAAATCAAGTAGAAAAGCTGGGATGGAATAAAAAGGTTAGCTGCCATAATATTCGTCATAGTTTTGCAACCAACCTTTTGAGAAATGGCGTTAGTTTAATTCAAATTCAAAAGCTGCTGGGGCATTCATCATTACGAACGACAGAGATCTATCTACATATCTTGAATGATGAACTCCATGATGCAGTGGATGTATTGTAGGGGGGAAGTATATGAATGAAATAGAGGTTAAGGTTCGGCATATCCTGCAACTATTTAATGAAGGACTTAAGGTAGAAGAAGTGGCTCCAAAAGTCGGTTATTCCCACCCTAAGAGCTTATCGAGATTTATGGCTCAACAAGGATATCGTTGGGATACTATAAGTATGAACTATGTACTTAATGCATCCTCAGCACCTCTGATTAGCAGATATAAATATTTTCAACTTTTGCAGAAAGAAATAGATGAACGAGACTCTTTTAAAGGAGTGAATAACGCTAAATTACGAATTTTCTAGCATTTAAAATAAGCTTAATAACTATAGTATACTTAATTTGTAATATTACTATTATATAGAGCTTAAATAGAAGGATAAAACCTTTATCATATAGAAAAGAGTATGTATTATGGAATACCAAATAATTGATGTTAGTTCATGGGAAAAAGATGAATTAGATAAAGGCCCCGGTGTTGGAGAACGCCAAAAAGAATGGATTAAGGATCCTATAACAAATAGAGTAGCTATGTTTAAAATTCCACGGGAAAATAGAGGAGAACATTGGGCTGAAAAGCTATGTAGTGAAATTGCTAATATTTTGGAATTTCAATGTGCAGAGGTTGAGATAGCAGTTAGAAATGGTGTAATAGGATGTTTGAGTTATTTTTTCTTAGAAGAAAAAGTAGGTTTTTCTCACTTTGATGGTGGTAAGTTTTTCCCATTTGATTATGATGATGAAAAAAATATTGGTTATAATATTCAACTTATCGATCAAGTATTAAGCCCATATAATTTATTTAAAGATTTTTTGTTTATAGTCGTATTTGATGCTTTAGTAGCAAATGGGGACCGTCACCAAGATAATTGGGGAATCACTAGACATGATAAAAAGGACGAAATAGCTATTTCTCCGATGTATGATAATAGCGCTTGTTTAGGTAGGGAGTTATCTGAAGAAAAAGTAAGGGATTATCTTCATTCACAAGGTGATTTTTTAAGATATATTTTCCGATCTAAATCAAAAATTGGATGGGATTCAGTTAAAAAGGAATACCATTTTTCTTTAGTTAAGAAACTTTGCTATATATTCCCAAATGAAGTTAAATCTCTAATAGACAAATTAAAAAGACTATCAGATAATGAAATAAAGAAATTAGTCGAAAAAATTCCAAGTTCAATAATAACAGATGAACATAAATTATTTATTATTAAGTATTTAAAAAAAAGAAGAGACATAATAATTAGAATTGGTGATAATATGGGGAAAAAAGTAGATAAATTACTATTGATCTGGAAAGATTCGGAATCTCGACAACGATTTACAGTAGGAGAACTTTCATATAGTGAAGAAGATGAAACATACCGTTTTCAATATAAAAATCCTCAACTTGATGATGCACTTTCCCATGGCTTTAAAGACTATCCAAATTTTCCTGATTTAAATAAACAATATGAAATTAAGGATACACTTTTTAAAAGTATAAAAAGCCGTCTACCTAAACAAAAACGACCGGATTATCAAGAAATACTTGACAGGTATGGTTTGGATCCAGATTGTACAGAACTAGAGCTATTAGAAGCTACAAGAGGGCGAATAGCAACTGACAATTTTGAATTTGTGAAAGCGATAACCTATTCTCCAGGTGAGCCGTTTAATATTACATTTGATTTAGCTGCAGCTCGCCATTACAAATTTCAAGATGTTGCTGATAAATTAAACATAGGTGATCCAATTAAATTAGAATTAGATACTGAAAATATTTATGATAAATATGCGGTTTCTGTCTTAACAACTTCCGGGGAAAAAATCGGTTTTATTCCAAAGTATTATTCCTATGAAGTTCATAAGTTATTAAAAGAAAATCATAATTATAAGGCTGTGTTAATTGAATTAGATAGTACAAATCAAAATCCTGACGAATGGGCAAAAATTTCTGTTGAGATTATTTTTGAGAAATAAAGGTCAATTAATAACGCATAGACGCTGAGACTCAGTGTCTTTTTTATTTACTTTGAGATATTTTAATTTTACACGTGAAAAAGAGGTGGAGGAAATTGTCATATATTAGATGTATTTTTACTATCGGTTGTATTTCATAACTACAATAATTTAATTGATTATTATTGTGTTGAAAATAGATTACTTGTAATATAAAAAATTTATTTGAAGTAATAATTTGGGTGGTCCAATTCAATATTTTAACATCTTTTAATAAAATTTTATGTGATTAATATAACTTAAATAATTAGTAAAGTATGGAGATTCATAAGTGGATTACCCGTACTGGTGTTACAGTTGTTATCCCAACACCTGATAAAGATATCGAAGGGTTTACATTAACCGTCCTTGATAACTCTGGGAAAGAAGTAGAAGTTGTAGCTTCGGATGTAGTAAAAGGTCAAAAAGAAGTATATTTGAAGTTTAAAACTTCTTTAACTACGGATCCTACAGGTGTTTGGACAGTCGGTGGAGCTAAATTCGACCTTGATTTGTTGAAGAAAATTCAAGATGTCGTTACGTATTCTTCTACTTATAATGAAGTAAAATTATATGATGCACTTTTAGCTGCTGGTATCCAAGGTGTAAATGTAGATGCACTAAGTGACTATGCAACTGAAATTGTAACTTCAAGTGCAGATACTATTACTGAAATTCAAGCTGCAGTTACAAAAGTAAATAACAGCAATGTAACTGTTGCAGATAAGGTAGCAATTCTAGGGAACTTATTTGATGCTCAAAGTAGTTCAGTAAAAGTACGTTCTGTATTAGTAGGAAGCCCATTTGAGAGAGTAAATCCTGATTGGGTTGCTGTAACAGGTTCATCTAACGATTACACAGAGGTTATTCAATCAGCGTTCTCATCAGCTAGTGTATCAGCAAAATCTGGTATCACAACTGGAAATGCAGCAGCTATTTTCACAGCAATTCAAACTGGAATTAACTCTGTAAATGCTACCAACATTGATACTTATAAAGGGACTGTTACAGATTTAACTAAAGCAACTACTTACAAAGGTTTAATTCAAACTTATGTTAAGAATGATGCAACTGGTGAAACTGCAAAAGCAACTAAATTAGCTTATGCAGACAAAACTATTGCGCTAGCTCAACTTAAGGTGACTACTTCTCCAGTTGAAGCTTACCGCTTACTAGTTTCACTATTAAATGTTGACACTACTGATAGCAACACTACAGCATTATTAAATGAATATAACAAGCAAGACTACTTTGTAGCATTGAATACTTATCAGTCTTCAATTGTTATTAACTCAGTGTCTTCAGATTCTCCTGTTTTAGATATCGTAACCAATGTAATTACAGCTGGTGATTCAGCTGCATTATCAACGGTAGTAACTGCAATCGCGAGTACTACTGACAATACAGCTGCAGTTGGAGCACCTGATAATGGTACTGATCTAACTACTGTAAAAGCTAACCTTCAAAAATTAGCGAATGTAACAAGCCATAAAACAGGTTCAGCTAAATTTGATATGACTATTGTTGACGATAGCAAATTAGCTGATTACCGTACAGCCTTAGTACCAGCTACTCCTTCAAGCACTGTAGCTAACATTACATCTCTCATTTCTGCTGTTAATACTCAAGCATCTCTAGGGGTGAATTTAGATACAATTTCTAAATCTAATGATGTAACAGCTGTAACAACTGCATTAACAAACCTTGCTAATGCATATAAATCTGATACGGATGTTGACGTAGCTGCACATGCAAAAGCGTTCTTAAATGCTAACAGCACTATTAAAGCTGAAGTTGCGGGTATTCTAGTTGCTCAACGTAATGATAAAGTAACTAATTATGTACCATCTGCAGCAAATCATGTATTCTCTAAAGTTGAATTGTTTGGTAAAGCTGCTGTTACTACACCTGCTACTCCTGCAGTTGATGGTGCATTAAAATTAGCAACTGACTTACATTCAACAAAAGTAGCATTATTCCAAGATCTTGGTGACTTAGGTGCTTCATCAGCTCCTACAACTACTGATGTGGTAGACGCAATTGACGCGTTCGTTAATGCAACAAATGACGCTCAATTGTATCCGAAATTATTAACATAAAACCGTTTTCAAATGAAACCGAACTACAAAATTTTATTCAAAATAGAGTTGGAAAGTTAAATTTCACCATTCAATCTATTTCAAGTATAAGTGATACTGAGACTATTATTAAGATCATTGATAGTATTGATGGCGATTTTTTAGTGGATTTCACTAATGATGAAAAAAATCTAATTGCAGAGAAAATTCAAAAGGAAAACAAATTCTTTTTTAATTATACAGAGTTAAGAACATTTGTTGAGCTTGTTAAGCAGGAGAATCTTTTAAATAAAATTAACAAAATAAACGCTAAATCTGTACTTGATGCTAAGGAAATCTATATGTATATCTCAACAATTTTACCTTTACGAAATGAGAGATTAAGTTCAATATAAACTAAGTAAATACATCTTCACGAAACAAATTAAAAATATATAAGTTTTCAACTATATTAAAATTAACAAAACTGGTCAAATAATCTAAATTCCAGTTGAAGTTGGTGATGCTGCTCTTCCTTTCCTTACTTAAAGTAGGTACTGAAGATGAGCATTTTTCAGTTTAGTCATCAGCATAGGTGGGTGATTTCAGAGGTTTCTCTGAGATCACCTTTTTAGTCCTTTCTGAGGAACCCCTTCTCCTTGCCAAAAATACTAGGGGAAAAGTTTTCTTCCAATTCAAGTGCAAATCGAGAATCACTTATTGGAGTATCCCTATCATTATTATCCCCCGCCTCCAAAACGAGGACCGAAGTCTTTTTGTCATCCGTTAGAGTCTTGGCAATAACCGCACCCGCAGGCCCAGTACCAACGACAATATAATCAAACCAATCATCATGTCCAGACAAATCCATTAGAACGTCTTTTTCTGGTTTATTTATCATATGAGTAAGGGAAGGAGACGAAATAGGTGAAAAACTATTTTTACGAATTTCGGATTTATAGGCTATTTGAGAGAGTAAAGAAATTAATTCATAGGGATAAAAGTGTTGCATCATTGACCATTGACGCGAAACTGACACAAAAAAAAGGTGCCCAAGCCAAATCACTTCAAGCTTTTAAAAGAAAATCCTCAAAAATTAATTTTTCTTAACTTCCCCCCTCCTGACATTTCCCTGACACATTCGCCCAGTAAAGTATGGTTATAAGGTTCAGCCAGCAACGATCCTTACCATATACTTAGGAGGAATGAAAATGAAAATGAAAAAGTCAGTATTAACATTTACCATTGC
The DNA here is from genome assembly GCF_024494405.1 of Fictibacillus sp. WQ 8-8. Lineage (NCBI taxonomy): Bacteria > Bacillati > Bacillota > Bacilli > Caryophanales > Fictibacillaceae > Fictibacillus > Fictibacillus sp. WQ 8-8. Next base: position 470,877 of record NZ_JAMXKG010000001.1, on the reverse strand, counting down.
GGGTTCCGTTTTAGTCGGAGGTTATGCAGCATCCACTGCTTTCGCTGCGAATAACACTACAGCAAAAACAACGCAAAGCAGCACAGCAGCCAAGTCTGATTTTGGCGGCATGAAGCATAGTCCTGGAGGACATGGGGGATTCGGTGGACATGGCGGCCGTGGAGGCTTCTTTGGCGGAAATACAGACGAGCTTTTGGCTAAAGCAAAATCACTCGGCATTTCCACTTCCGGTAAAGATGCAGAAACATTAATGAAGGAAATCAGAGACCTTACCCTGAAACAAGAAGCGAAGAAATTTGGCATCAGTATTTCCGGCAAAAACATTGACAAGCTTGCTCAAGAGGTTCAGCTGAAAAAGCTTCAAAATGAGGCGGAAAAACTGGGTGTTTCCATAAAAGGAAAAACCGCCGAAACTCTGATGAAGGACATTCACTTGGCTGAACTGAAAAAAGAAGCCAAATCACTTGGCATTGCAACATCCGGCAAGAATGAGCAGACATTGAGACAGGATGTTCAAAAAGCAGCGCTGACCAAGAAGGCGAAAGAACTTGGCGTTGCCACTTCAGGTAAAGATCTGCAGACCCTGGGGCAGGATGTGTTCACAGCGCAGGTGAAGAAGGATGCGAAAACGCTAGGCATCTCCCTGACAGGTAAAGATATCCGCCAGGCCGCACAGGAAGTTCAGTCAGCGAAAGTAATAGCAGAAGCAAAAAAATTGAATATCACCATTGATGGCAAATCGATCGGACAAATTGCTTCTGAAGTGATGGATCAAAAAGTGCAACAGCTCGCGAAAGAACTGAACATCTCAACTAAAAATAAAACAACCAGAGATTTACTGGATGAAATCAAAGATAAAAATCCGGACAAATTGAAAGATGTGTTGGGAGACAATGAATTCGGCCTAAGAGGATTTGGCCACGGACCCGGATTTGGGGATGGCGGCTTCGGCAGAGGACATGGACACGGCGGACCAGGCCATGATCGAGATGGCGATGAAGACGGCGGCCCTGATCAAGGCCAAAACGGAACAGATTCAGCAGCGACAGGCGTTTAATGAGCAAAGATCCCTGGTATTTCTCGCCAGGGATTTTTCTTGTATAGTGAAGGGGATAGGAGGACGCCATGAATAAAACCATTTTAGTTGCTGAAGATGAGGAAACCATTTCTAGAGTCCTGACGGTTTATTTGAAGCATGAGGGCTACGAGGTGCAGCACGCATTTGACGGTCTTGAGGCTGCAGCCAAATTCAAAGAGCACACGCAGGATCTTGTTCTCCTTGATGTGATGCTCCCTGAGCTTGATGGGTGGGGTGTTCTGGAGGAGATCCGGAAAAGCAGCGCCTGTCTGGTCATTATGCTGACCGCTCTCGGTGATATTGACTATAAATTAAAGGGATTGAATCAGGGTGCTGATGACTACATTTCCAAGCCGTTTGTCGGAGAAGAAGTCATTGCGAGAATCAATGCGGTTTTGCGCCGGTCTTCGAACGTGCTGGAGTCTGATGACCAGAGGCAATTCGGAAACTTAAGCATTCATACAGAATCCCGCGTAGTGAAGGTTGACGGGGAATCTGTTTTTTTGACGCCAAAGGATTTGTCCCTCCTTCTCTTCCTGGCAGATAGGCCGAACCGCACATTTACACGAGACGAACTGCTTGCCCAGGTGTGGGGAATGGATTATGAGGGCAGCGACAGGGCCGTTGATCTTGCTGTAAAGCGGATAAGGCATGAACTTTCCGGATGGTCTCAAGAATATGGAGAGATCCGGACGTTCAGAGGATTGGGGTATCAGTTCAGTGTTTATGAAAAATAAAAAACGACAGAGTCTATTAACCTATTGGACGACCCGCTACCTGATTTCCCTCTGCATCGGCCTTCTCCTTCTTGGCATCGGCTCTTTTTGGTGGATACGGCATACGACAATAGAAAACCGCTTGAATCTCTTACAATATCTGGCGGAGGAGACAGCTGATCGGATCGCGCAGTCATCCGGAGGAAACGAATTTAATGCATTTGACAGGCGTTTTGACAACAGATCGCACGTGCTTGATATGGAGCGCCCACCCCTTTTGATTATTACCGATCTGAAAGGAAATGAGATCGGGCGCGGCGGAGGCCGCCGTCCGGGAAACGAAAACCGGCAAGGTCCTTTTCAGTTGAAGTTGCCAGCACGTATGATTTCAAATTCAAAATCGGTTCAAACGCTGGATGCTGATGGAAAAACCCTCTTTGCCGTAAAGGCGCCGATTAAAGAGGATGTCCAAAAAGGATGGGTGGTCGTTCTGCAGGATGAAGCGGAGCTTGCGAAAGTGAATCAGGAATACCGCCTTCTCATCATTTTGCTTGTCGGGCTTGGACTTCTCGGCTGGCTTGTCATCTACTTTCTTTCTAAAAAAATCGTAAAACCGATCCAGGAGGTTGCGATTGCAGCGAGCGGCATTAAAGACGGACAGTATGACGTAAAGCTGAACAGAGACGTAAAAGAACAGGAAATCTATGACCTGGTCACATCGTTTGAAGAAATGACCCAGCGTCTGACCCAGCTGGAGAAGCTGCGGGCAGAGCTATTGGCCGGCGTGACGCATGATCTGAAAACACCTGTCACTTCAATCAGCGGCCTGATCCAGGCAGTGAGGGACGGAATTGTAACAGGTGAGGAACGGCAGGAATTCCTCGATATCACGTTAAAAGAAATCGGCCGGCTCCAGACCATGATTGCGGATCTGCTCGACTTCAACTCCCTTTCTGCAGGTGCTTTTACGATTCATCCGGAAACCTGCAATCTGAACGAACTTATTCCTATTATCATTCGGGAGAGGAGCGTTACCCAGCAATCTGACATACAGTGCTCAGTCACTGTACCAGATGAACCCATCTACAAAAAAACCGACCCCCTCCGCCTGCAGCAGATTCTGATCAACCTGCTCAATAATGCGGCCCAGGCGATGAATGGAAAAGGCAGCATCACAGTAAATGTTTCCGAAAAAGGAATTGATGTGGCTGACACCGGCTCAGGCGTTCCTGAAAACGAGCAGCCCTACATTTTCGAACGTTTTTTCCGCGGCGAAAAGAAAAAGCTGAAGGTACGCGGCCTTGGTCTTGGCCTTCCTTTCAGCAGGATGCTTGCGAAAGCGCTTGGCGGGAATTTGGTTTTGAAGGAAAGCAGCCCGAATGGAAGCACGTTTTCGATGGTTTGGAATAGAGGAGGAGCTGACTCATAAGAAAAGGTTGAAGAGAAGTCGCTTATGACATCATTTAAAAAGAAGAAGACTTGGATAGTCTTCTTCTTTTAGGTTAAACAATGTGGTTGTTTCTCCCAAGAATGTTTTTATATGTTAAAGGAAAAGAAGGAGGATAACCTTGCCATCTACTCTTTTTTGTAAGACTCCTTCAGTTTCCCACTCTCAAGCATGCTGGCTCTGGTCAATGTTACATATACGTATCCTGCAGTTTTTCCGAGTTGCTTAACTGTAGCTGTAGTGGAAGTACCTGTTGATTTCTTTGTAGCGATCAATTTGTTTTTACTGTTGTATACCTTTACAACATCATCTTTCTTGATGCCTTTTACATAAATCGTGTCACTCTTTGATTTATAATTAGTTACCGTGACGTTTGATCCACCAAGAGTGGGGGTCACTTGTTTAAAAGCAAAATCATAAATGATTTTCCCATCGGAATCGATCCTCAAGTAATAAGTGCCAGCTGGCAAATAGAAGCGCCCAGTTTTATGTCCTGAAGCATATTGACCACTGTTGGTCGATAAATAAAACCTTTCGTTACCTCTTGAGTCTGTAATTTGATAATTCATATAATCTTCCTGATCGTTTAGAGCATTTAGTTGTAAATGGGTTCCCTTTGATAAGGTTAACTTGTAAAAATCATAATCACCATAACAAATGTATCCGTGGTAATAATGATCCAGGCTCAATGTTGTGGATGTGGGTACCGTATTATTATCTTCTTTCTCCCAAAAATCTGTGTATGTAGCATTTACTATGATCTTATATGTTTTATTAATGGAACTATCATATTCATCATTTGGCTGGGTGACTCTCACGTAATATTTTCCTTTTGGCAGCCCAGTAGTTAAAACAGTGTAACCAGAAGAATATTCAGAGTCATCCGTTGTATTATAAAACATATCAATCTTTTTGCCGTTTTTTATTGTGAACAACTCATATTTTTGATAAACATATGGAGCATTCGAAACCTTTATATCCGTAAATCCATCTTTAACTAGTGTGAATGAATAAAAATCATCATCATAATGACTGTTGACTGCAGCAGAGTAAACCTTGTTTAATTTTAGATCGGTAGCTTGTGTAACAACACCATTCCATTCTTTTTCCCATAAGTCACTAGGGGTAAAGTATGCACCAAGTTTATAGGAAAAGCCTTCATAATAATCATTGGAAACATGTTTGATATAATAAGTTCCTGCCGCCAATCCAATTTTTTGACTAGAATATCCAGATGCATATTGAGAATCATCGGTATAAATATAATCTGAATATTGCCCTCCGTTATCATCTATGACAGCAAAATGCTGGTCGTAGCCATATTCGTTGCTAACTTTTACTTCCAACATTCCATCTGAAGGAAGGGTTACTTTATAATAGTTATTTTCGTCGCGCTTGGAATATTGATTCATCGCGTTTAGACTAAGTGGGATAGCGTCCTTTATCGTTTGGTCAGCAAACGCTACGCTACCATTAAAACTGAAAACACTCAGAATTAGTGCAAGACTTAAAAACAAAATTGAAAATTTGTTATTCATTTAATTTCCCCCATATTAAGAATTTTTTACCAATTTAATTATAAAATCAGACACATGATTTAACAACTAAAATACTACGACTTTTTTCCTATGATGTTGTTTAAAAAAAGAACCAGTTGTCTTACTGGTTCTTTTATTGCCTGATCACTGGCCAAACTTCGCCAAAACCTCAGGATCATATTCAAATTGTGCCGTATCGGCATATACTCCGAAAGACGTGCTGTTCGCTTTGTCATGAAAACGGTATAAGGTCCGGTTTGCGTAGCCGGATCCATCGGCATAGGCTTCACTTCTATCGACAAAATCGGCTTGGTTGTCTATGCATATGTAGAAATGACATCCTATGATAAAATGAAGAACGGACATACATTAATACAGAAATGGGGCGGGGAATGGGATCTTGTCTATGAAGATGGCGAATGGAAACTCGATCAGGCCCATCTTGAAAAGCGGGATTCCAACTTACAATGAGAAGGCGAAAAAGAAAAAGCAGAAGACTTGCCTGGAGTATTTTATTCATCTTGGTCTGCCTGGCAGGTGCGGTCTACGTATTAAAAGGGCAGGATGAACAGAAGGCTCAGCCTGTAGAACAGCAGGATGAGGCGATGCCTTCTATGAAACCAATTAAAACTGACGAGAAACCAGCAGATCAACAAAAAGAAAAGCCAGAGGTTACTTTTTTTACACAAGAAAATCTTGATGAAAAAGTAAATCATCTGATAAAGAACATGACATTGAAAGAGAAAATCGGCCAGCTGATTGTGGTAGGGCTTCCTGGGCAGGAGGTAGACAGCGGCGTTACCGAGATGATCAGAGACTATCATGCCGGCGGAATCATTCTGTTCGACAGGAACATGAAGAACCAGCAGCAAGTGGGAGAATTGAACAGCCATCTGCAAAACCTGGCCATGAAAGATCCTCTGCAGATTCCACTCATGGTGAGTATTGACCAGGAAGGCGGACTGATTGTCCGCATGAGAGACCAGGTGGCTCCAAAAGCTTCTCAGCATGATTTGGGAGTGAAAAAGAACCCGCAAGCGGTCTATCAGCAAGCGTCCACTACTGCCAAAGAGCTGTTGAACATGGGAGTGAATGTAAACTTTGCGCCTGTTCTGGATATTTCGGATAAGGATTCCCGATCATTCGGATCAGATCCAAAGCTTGTCAGCAGCTATGGGGCGCAGGTCATTAAAGGCCTTACAGATGGGGGTATAACAGCCACAGTCAAGCATTTTCCCGGTAATGGGAGAAGCAGCATTGACCCTCATAAGGATACGTCTTCGGTGCAGGCGGATAAGAAAGAACTTGAAAGCAGCGACATTTACCCGTTTAAATCCATGATTGACCAAATGGATAACGATAAGTTTTTTGTAATGGTGACACACATCAAGTATCCTGCCTATGATCAGGAGAATCCAGCGAGCTTGTCTTCCAAAATCAAAATTGACCTATTGCGCAAGCAGCTCGGCTTTAAAGGAATTGTTGTGACGGATGACCTGGAGATGGGAGCTGTACATAAATATTACAGCAATGAAGATCTGGGTTATAAAGCGGTCGAAACAGGGGCCGACCTGCTGCTTGTCTGCCATACGCTGCAAAGCCAGAAAGAAGTGTACAACGGAATCTTATCAGCTGTGCAATCTCACAAGCTCTCAGAACAGCGGATTGATGAAGCTGTCGAGCGCATCTTGCGTTTTAAGCTGAAAAATGAAACGTTGAGGCAAAGCGGAATGCAGGAACTGAAGAAATAGAGGAATATGGTACTTAATCGCTGGAATACAAAAAGGAAGGAAGCAGGCCATAATAAGCCCTGCTTCCTTCCTTTTCTTTTTGTTCAAGCGTCATACCCAGTTGATTTATTATTTAATATTGATTTTCCAAGGTCCGTTGGCTTGAATACCGATGGCGTAAACGGAATCCTCTGGTATGTTTTCAACAGTGGAACCATGATAATTGCCAATTTCGTTGGCTAGCAGTACTGAGTCGTTGATCTTGACTATAAAATTTTCACTTCCAGAATGGGAGAGAGTAAAGGTACGCGCTCCAGAATCCATTTGTACAAATCGTACATCATCTCCAGAACCGCTAATTGTACCTTTTTCCTTTTTAGGAATCTCTTGACTGCCATGGATCGTCCAAGGTCCGTTGGCTTTGACGTTCAGCATGTACTTGCCGCCGTCCGGAATAGCAACCAGCCGTTTACCCTGGTAAGAGCCGATCGCATTGACCAATAGATCAACATCATTGCCGTTCTCGTCCAAAAGTTTAACAATGAAGTTTTCCGAGCCTGAATGTTTAGCCTGGAATACTACAAAACCAGGTTCAAGTTCAAACTGTTTTGTGGCCGTATCTCCCGTACCTGACATTTTTAGTGCATCAGCTTTACGCTTTGCTGCTGCTGCTGCCTTGGCTTTTGCTGCAGCTTCAGCTTTTTTCTTAGCTTCAGCAGCAGCCTTGGCTTTTTGTTTAGCTTCCGCTTTAGCTTTCGCTACTTCTTTTGCTTTTTGCTCAGCATCCGCTTTCTGCTTAGCTTCTTCCTTTGCTTGTACATCTGTGTTCTTAGTCTTTTCTTCCTTCGAAGCAGTATCTTTTTTTACTGCCTTGTCATCTGTACTGGCGGTCTGTGTTGTATCACCTGCTCCACTTGTAGACACAGCTACTATGAAAATCACAGCACAGATTCCGGCAATTACAAAATTCTTTTTAGCTTTTCCGTTCTTCTTCACCAGGCTAATAAGAGCTAATATTATAAAAACAAAAAGAGCAATTAAACTAGTAAATCCAAAAAACATTCCCATTATTATCTCCCTTTTTTAACTGCGTTTTGTAACACCACAAGAAAAGCTAACCACACAAAAGTGATTAGCTGTTGCTATTACGCTCCAACGTTCTGCCCGGCTGGAGTAGAAGTAATAATTCCTCGAGCTTGCAGCTCAGACTGTGTTTGCTCATCTGAAGGGCGGTATCCTTTTTCCAGCAGATCTTTTATATTGATTTTGTTATAAACGAAAGAAAAGATAATTCCAGGAATCCAAGCTCCAAACCCAAAGGTAAATACTGCAGCTAATGCTCCAGTAATGAACATGATGGCTGCCCATTTCAAATCTCCTCTGAAAAGAGCTGGAAAGAATCCGAAAAAGAAAGTTGTCCAGCTAAAACCAATTTTTACTTCTTTTACTACCCCTGCTTCATTTTTCAATCTTGCATGCATTAAAGCATCCCCCTTTTGACCCATGTAGAAATTACTAATTGATTATACCACTATATTAAAAAATATGAAGTATTTTACATGGGAAATAATTAACTTTATTTTAAATAAGTGTAAAATATAATAATTTCCTATCGAAATTATTACTCGCAAGATATATAGGAAAAAAATAACACTATTTTATAAATAAACATAAATATTAAGTAATGTTTAAACGAGTAAATTGTCCCTATATACGCTCCTAATATTTACAATTACGATGTGAAAGTTTGCACCCCCAATGTTAGACACAACAATCAATGGGAGGTGCAGTTTTTAAATTGCCAAGTATTCTTTGGAAACCAAATTAGCTGCGACGAACTAGTCAAAGCTGCTGAACCACAATAGATCGATTTTATGGCTTTTTGACATAACGGCGACTGATCTATAAAACTAGTACGAAATTACCATATAATAGTTATTTCTATATAAAAAACAGAAAATATGGTATATTTTTTCATGGAAAAACCTCGAAATTTTAGTAAATATATCGAATGATTTAGCGATATCTGTCAATAACACAGGGTTCAATTCTTGTTTGAAATTCAAATTCGTAAAAGAGGTGGCAGTATTGAAAGGTATTATTTTGGCCGGAGGTTCAGGCACGAGATTGTATCCGATTACAAAATCGATATCGAAGCAGCTTGTTCCAATATATGATAAACCTATGATCTACTATCCTCTGTCGGTATTGATGCTGGCGGGGATCAAAGAGATTCTGATCATTTCCACTCCTCAGGACATACGGCAGTTCAGGGAATTGCTTTCGGATGGAAGCGGTTTGGGTCTAACCCTTTCCTATGCTGTCCAGGAAGAACCAAGAGGGCTTGCTGAGGCATTCATCATAGGAGAAGATTTTATCGGTTCAGATAAGGTTGCGTTAGTCCTGGGAGATAATATCTTTTACGGGCAGGGGTTCTCTGAGACACTGTCACGAGCTGTATCGGTCAATGATGGAGCGGTTGTTTTCGGCTATTATGTTATGAATCCAGAAGACTATGGTGTAGTTGAATTTGACAGCAACGGTAATGCGGTAGCATTAGAAGAAAAGCCAATTAATCCGCGGTCGAATTATGCCGTACCGGGGCTGTATTTCTATGACAATGATGTTGTGAATATTGCAAAAAAGGTAGAACCCTCCCACCGCGGTGAATTAGAGATCACTTCGATTAATGAGGAGTATCTTAAGCAGGGCCGATTAAAAGTGCAGGTGCTCGGCCGGGGTATGGCATGGCTCGATACAGGCACACACAGCAGCTTGCTGAAGGCGAGCAATTTTGTAGAAGCTGTACAGAACCGGCAGGGGCTCTATATCGCGTGTATTGAAGAGATCTCTTACCGAATGGGCTACATCAATGAAGCGCAGCTTCTTGCCCTGGCAGAGCCTTTGAAAAAGACCGATTACGGAAAATATTTAATACGTCTTACCGATCGAAGCAGACACTTGTCGGAAATACAGTAAGGGGTTGTATGAAAAGATGAAAACGTATTTAGTTACTGGCGGTGCCGGGTTTATCGGCGCTAACTTTATCCATTATATGCTGAACAGGTATGACAGCATTAAGATCATCAATGTAGATAAACTCACGTATGCCGGGAATTTAGAAAATGTAAAAGAGTTTGAGGGAAATCCTAACTACCATTTTGTACAGGCTGATATATGCGATAAGAGTCTGGAGGACGTTTTTAACAAGTATGATATCGATTATGTCGTAAACTTTGCGGCTGAGTCCCATGTAGACCGAAGCATTGAAGATCCGGAAGTCTTTGTGAAAACGAACGTCCTGGGTACTTTGAATCTATTAAATCTTGCAAAGAAAAGCTGGTCTGTCGGTGATGATCTCTATAAAGAAGGAAAAAAGTTTCTTCATGTATCCACCGATGAGGTGTACGGTTCTTTAGGGGATGCCGGATTCTTCGAAGAGAGTACACCGATCGACCCGCATAGCCCGTATTCATCCAGCAAGGCATCTTCTGATCTGATGGTCAAAGCTTATTTCGATACGTACAAATTGCCTGTGAATATCACCAGGTGTTCCAATAACTACGGGCCGTATCAGTTCCCGGAGAAACTTATTCCGTTAATCATCAATAACTGTCTTAAAGGGAAGGACCTCCCTCTGTATGGCGATGGACTGAACATCAGGGATTGGCTTTATGTAGAGGATCATTGCAAAGCGATTGATATGGTGATTAACAAAGGAAATCTGGGTGAGGTGTACAATGTCGGGGGACACAATGAACGCACCAACATTGACATCATGAAGACCATTATTCACTATCTTCAAACCCATGTGGATGCTAATATCTCGGAAAAGCTGATCACGTATGTGACCGACCGCAAAGGGCACGATCGCAGGTACGGCATCAATCCTGAAAAAATCAAAAGGGAACTTGGCTGGGTACCGGATACGAACTTTGAGGACGGTATTGTTAAAACCATTGAATGGTACTTAACGAATCAAGTCTGGATCAAGAACATAGAGGACGGCAGCTATCAGCAGCAAACCTATGTAAACGTGCAGGAATAAAAAGGTGAAGGGGGTATTCTGTCTTACAGGGTAGCTCCTTCTAACGTATCACCGTCTTAACGATTGAAACGGTATAGGGGAGGAAGAATGATTGAAAGTCTTTGTAAAAAAGGCCATTAAAAAGTTAATGCTTGGCCATCGAATCAGGCATATTGAAATAGAAGACAACAGCAAGCTGAATGTTACGTTTGATCAGTTAAGCCAGCTCTCGGGAAAAAAATATTTGGTGTTAAAGGATAAAGCAACGGGCAGAAGGCTTCAGAGCAGAATTGAGCAGAACAAGACATCTATCGATCTGACAGAGCTGCATGAAATGTCCGACACCGGCAAGATTGATTTTTACCTTAAGAGCTATCTGTTCAACCGTACGCTGCAGACAAGGATTGCGCACAACCATGACGTTCCATTGTTTGAACATATCGATGAAGAACGAAAGAAGAAGTTCCGTTTTTATAAGACGATCAGAAATAATGTTTCATTGATGACGGAAAGAACGTCGTTCCGATGCACACTCCTTGAAATCAAGCCGATGGGAAGCAATTTTTATCTTTCAGGGGAAGTTGAACCTTTGGAAGATATGAAGCCGGCTTCGGTTGAAGTGGTGCTGGTAAGAAGGGATACACGGCAAGGCTTCGGATATAAGTTTGAACTCAAAAAACCAGGCAGTGACAACTTGTACACATTCAATGGCATGGTGTTTATTGAAAAGCTGAGAAGCGCCCTTGCGATGAACTCGCGATGGGATGTCTTTTTCCAGCTGAGAGATGATAAAAATAATCTGATCCACCGTGAAATCATGAACACGCAGGGCTTCAGAAGCTACGAGCGGGAAGAGTACAGGTACCTTGAAACGGCACAGCTGAATGATCAGCATGCGGCGGTCCTTTACGCTACGATGGGGAAAAACAGCCTGGCCCTCTGGTATACAGACATGAGCCAGTTTGCGAGAACCTATCAGATCGCCAAAGGAAAGAGCATTTTTAATGAAGTCAGCGAAAGAGAAAAACTCAACAGCAAGATGGTGTTCTTTGAGAGTTTCCTAGGGAAAAACTATTCTGGAAATCCAAAATATATTTATGAAGAGATGATTCAAAACAATAGATATAAAGACTTTATCTTCGTCTGGTCCTATTCAGGTTCAAATCCAGAATGCATACCGGGTAATCCGATCATCGTGAACCGGGAGTCTGAGGATTATTATAAGTATTTGGCGCGTGCGAAGTACTGGGTCAGCAACATCATCCTGCCGATCCACCGGAAGCGCGAAGGCAACGTTTATTTGCAGACTTGGCACGGTACCCCGCTGAAGAAATTGGGCTTTGATATTGAGATTGAAGGGCCGGAAACACTCGCTCGTGAAAACTTCTATATCGAGTCACGAAACTGGGATTATCTCGTTGCAGCCAACAAGTATTCAAGCGATATTTTTAAACGGGCGTTTAAGTTTGATAAGAAAGTACTGGAGGCAGGGTATCCTGCGAATGATATTTTTTATCAGGAGGATACTCCATCCAATGCACAGTCGCTCAAGGAAAAGCTTAATATTCCGGCTTCCAAAAAGGTCATCCTTTATGCGCCAACCTGGCGTGACAATGAGATGGCGAATTCATGGGACCATACATTTACACTGCCGTTTAACCTCGATGATCTGTATAACAAGCTGAGTGATGAGTATGTTCTCGTTCTGCGCATGCATCACCTTGTATCAGATATGCTGGAAATTGATCCGAAGTATAAGGATTTTGTCTATGATCTTTCCAAATATGATGACATCCAGGAGCTGTACACCCTATCAGATCTGTTGATTACGGACTATTCTTCCGTGTTCTTTGATTATGCCAATTCAAAAAAACCGATTCTGTTCTTTGCGTATGACTATGAAATGTACAAAGACAACATCCGCGGATTCTATCTGGATATGGCTAAGGATCTGCCGGGGCCGGTCATCCGTACGGGGCCGGAGCTCATTCAGGCGATTCAAAACATTAATTCCGTGAAAAGGCAATACGGACAGAAATATGAGGACTTCTATAAGGAATACTGTTCCCTTGAAGACGGGAATGCCGCGAAAAAAATAGCAGAACTCGTTTTCAAGTAAGTGAACGGGAACATTTTTCCAGAATATTCCTTAAAAAGTTGATTGGAGTGCAAGGTGCGAGACTCCTGCGGGAGTAGCGTGACAGATGAGACACGAAGGCGTTTACGCCGAGTGGCTCAGCGCACGCCCCACGGAAAGCGAGCAGCCTGGAACGGAAATCAACCACTTTCAAGAGCAGCAAAGGTTAAGAAAACGGACGTAAAAGAGGTGTCGGCGGTTTTGAAAAAGAATATCTTGGTTTTCCCTTGTGGATCAGAAATCGGTCTGGAGATCAACAATGCCCTGAAGTTTGTAAAGGGGTATAAGCTATTCGGAGGTTCGAGCGTTTCTGATCACGGGAAATATGTTTATCAGAATTATATTGATGGAATTCCAAACATTGATGCACCAGATTTCATCGATCACATCAATGAAGTTGTGAAGAAATTTAATATCGATTATATCTTTCCTGCCCATGACAGTGCGGTCCTGAAGCTCGCTCAGCATCAGGATGTACTGGGGGCGGAAGTGATTACCTCTCCAAAAGAAACATGTGAAATCTGTCGTTCGAAAAAGAAAACATACGAGTATTTTGCAGATTCTGCGTTTGTACCCGGAATGTATAGTTCGGTCGGCGACATTCCAGAATACCCGGTCTTTTTGAAGCCGGATGTTGGACAAGGCTCAAAAGGCGTTGCGCTTGCTAAAAACCGCAGCGAACTGGAGTACCATATAGAGAAAAACGCAGATCTGCTTACGCTTGAGTATCTGCCGGGCAAGGAATATACGATTGACTGCTTCTCCGATTTTAACCGTGAACTCCGGTTCGTCGGAATGCGCGAAAGAAAGAGGATCAAAAGCGGGATCAGTGTGAACTCGGCTTCACTGGAACCGACTGCTGTCATCCAGATGATGGCAGAAGAGATCAACAAGAAGCTGAACTTCCGCGGTGTATGGTTCTTTCAGGTGAAAGAAGACAAAAACGGAGAATTTAAACTTTTGGAAATCTCGCCAAGAATCGCCGGCACAATGAGTTTATACCGAAACAAAGGAATCAACTTTCCATTGTTAAGCCTGTTCGACCGTCAGGAGTACAAGCTGGATGTGATTGAGAACAATTTTAAAATTGAAGTCGACCGTGCCCTGATCAACCGTTTCACACTGGATTTTGAGTATGAACGGGTATTTATTGATTTTGATGATGCCATCACGAAGGATGAGAAGATTAATCCTATGGTCATGATGTACATCTACCAGTGCATTAACAAGGACATTGAACTCGTCCTCATCACCAAGCATGCAAGGGACATTAGGGAAACCCTGACTCATTTAAAAGTAGATCACAGCATATTCAGTGAGATCGTCCATATTACAAAAGAGGATGACAAACATAAATACATCAAGAATGATAAGCCATCTATTTTTATTGATGACTCGTACAGCGAGCGGAAGATGATGAAAGAGGTGACAGGGATGCCTGTTTTCGACCTGGATGCCATTGAATGTCTCATTGACTGGAGAAACTAATATGATTACTGAATTAAAAATTGAGAAACCGATCCATGTGACAAAGCCAAAGCTTCCGGACTTCGAAATCTACCAGGAGTATATTAAGGGAATCTGGGAGAACAAGTGGCTCACGAATGACGGACCGCTGCATGAACGTTTTAAAGAGAGCTTAAGAGGATACCTGGGTATTAATCACCTTGAGCTGTTCACGAACGGCCATCTTGCGCTGGAAACAGCGATCAAGGCACTGAATATAACAGGAGAAGTAATCACGACGCCGTTTACGTTCGCGTCCACGGTCCATGCGATCGTCAACTGCGGATTGACCCCTGTTTTCTGTGATATTGAGATGGAAAACTTCACGATCGATACCGATCAGATCGAAAAGCACATTACGAGCCGTACGAGTGCGATCATGGCAGTTCATGTTTTTGGGCTGCCGTGCAATCTTGAGAGAATTGAAGAATTGGCTCAAAAGCATAAACTGGCCGTGATCTATGACGCGGCGCATACATTCGGGGTCGAAGTGAACGGCAGAAGCATCGCCGATTACGGAGATGTATCCATGTTCAGCTTTCATTCGACGAAGGTGTTCCATTCGATTGAAGGAGGTTTGCTGTCGTTCCGGGATGGTGATTTAGCGCCAAAGCTAAAAGCCCTGAAAAACTTTGGGATTACTTCTCCTGATTCTGTTGACTATGTGGGGACGAATGCCAAGATGAATGAGTTTCAGGCGGCGATGGGGTTAAGCAACCTTCAGAACATTGATGAAGATATCCATAAACGAAAACTCGTTCACGATACCTACATCGAGCATTTGAGTTCGGTTGAAGGGATTAGGCATCTGCCGAATTCCATGGAGAATGTGAAGCATAATTATTCGTACTTTCCTATTCTGCTGTACGATCAGGAGACAAGAGATCAGCTGCATGAATCGTTAAAGAACTACAACGTATATACGAGGAAGTATTTTTATCCGTTGTGTACAGAATTCAGCTGTTATGCGGAGTATAAGCAGGATATGCCTATAGCTTCTTCCGTCAGTGAACGCATCTTATGTTTGCCGATGTATACGGAACTGGAAACAGAGATTGTCCATCAAATTTGCAGCATAATCAGATACGAGTTAGGTGAAGGAAGATGAATAACTACAAACTGAGTGTCGTCGTACTGGTCTATAATACGGAAGAGTTTTTACGAGATTGTCTGGAGTCCCTCGTGAATCAAACATTAAAAGGGATTGAGCTCATTCTCGTTAATGACAGCAGCCCGGATAACAGCCACTTAATCCTTGAAGAATACCGAGAAAAGTACGAAAACATTACGGTGATTCATCAGGAGAACAGCGGCGGTGCGGTTGCCGGCAACAACGGGATGAAGCGTGCGACCGGCGAGTATGTTACGGTCATGGATTCCGATGATATCGTTCCTTTGGATGCGTATGAAAAACTATATAAAAAAGCGAAAGAAACAGATTCCGATATCGTGATTGGGAAACCAAATATATTGGTCAATGGAATTCAAAAGGAGATTATCTATAAAAGGGAACGGGATGTTTGGAAGAGCAGCCGGGAAGTGAACCATCTTCTGGAGTTTCCCGATATCTTTTACGATGGTTTCTATTGGAATAAGATCTATAAGCGCGACTTCATGATTGATAATGAATGCTTTATGCCTCCGGGGATGCTTTATGCCGACCGGCCGATGGTTCATAAAGCCTTCACAAAGGCGAAGAAGATCAATATCATTACAGACACGGTGTATTTGTGGAGAAAACGTGAGGAAGAGACGGATAACAAATCCATTACCCAGATGAAGAATGATATTAAAAATTTTCTGGACCGCATGAGCTCTCTTCACCATCAATTGAATTACTTCGACAGCCTGCAGGATGAAGAACTAAGAACCGCTTTTCTGAAAAGAAACATCGACAGGTTATTCTTTCCGATCAAAGGGATCGCAGAAGATGAGGAATTCAGAGAAGTATATCTGCGTGAAGTAAAAGCCGTGTTAAGCAGCATAAAAGATGTTTATGACAACGACTTGGGTGTCCTGAGAAATCTTTATATCTACATGATTTTAAACAACCTGACAGAGGAATTGCTGTTTTATCTCTCTGAGGAACCGAATGGCCCCATCGTTGAGGAGAACAATCACTATTATTGGGCACTGCCTTTTTTTAGGGATGGCTCAGAACGAATTCCCGATGAATTTTATCGTATTAAAGTGCTGCTGGCGAATTTTGTTAAAATCAGAAGCATTCAGTATTCGGATCATCACTTAACCGTAAGCGGGTTAAGAATTCCGAACGTCTTTGACGTTGAAACGGCTACTGTTATACTCAGATCAAGAACAGACGTCACGGATCGTATTGTGATGCCGCTGGAGGAAAACGGCGATGGAAGCTTTTCTGCTGCTGGTGAAGTGGACCGGCGAAACGAATCAAGTATCTTTGATATCTATGTTGAGTTTATTGATATCAATGGGACCGAGAGTATGTTCCGTGTTTCCAGCAAGATGGTGGAGAGCACGATTGAAGACCAGAAAGCCAATAACAGGATTTATTTCACGGGCAAGGGGAACTTATCACTGCTGATTTCTAATCTTCGAATCTCTCAAGTCACTTGTGATGAACAAAGGATCCTCCTTGATGCGAAAGGGTGGAATACCAATATCGGTTTCTTTATGAGGGACAGGCGATCCAAGGAAAAGATCTTTTTTCAGAAGCTCGATGATTCACAGTTCCAGCTTCCATGGAAGTATTTTCTTGAGAAGCATGGCTCATATGATCTGTACTACCGGCTGGTCAATGATAATGTAAGAATCAGTGCCGCCCAGTTTGACCGTTTTGAACCTCAGCTTATCCGAATCGCTGACCGATACATTGATCTGTATAACACGGGTAATAACAACGTATCCCTTATGTCGTTTACAATGATCAACCGGATTACAGGGAAATTGAAAAAGCTAATAAAAATGAAGAAGTAATGCATAAATGAAGCATACCAACTAATGGTGAACTGTAATGCTTAAAAATGGAAAGTTTAATTGAGACATGACCTCGGTATTGTTCCGGGGTCATTCTTTCGATCACGTGCTGAATTGCAGTATTTCTTGTAACCTAATAGAAGCACGTTTTCGATTGTTTGGAATAGCGGAAGAGCTGACTCATAAAAAGCGAGGCAGCTCTTTTTTACTTTTCCCTGGGTTATTTCTAGTACGGAAGGGATTTCCATTCATTTATTGTATTAACATGAGTTGAACCGAACTTGGCACTCCAATTGTACGTACTATTAACCGATATAATTGAGCTCGATTTTAAAATTGGCCCACCACTCATTCCACTTGTCACATACGAAGAATGAATGATTGCATTGTATTGAACATCAGTTATGGATCCAGCACTTTTATATAAATAATTATATCCGGAACCCTCCCCTTTATCTGTGGGGTACCCATATGAAATGATAGAGTCTCCAATCCCGGAAGTCGAACTTATAGGCAGATAATAGGAATGGCTGGAGTCAATTTTTATGACTGCGTAATCATATTGTACATCTCTTAAATAGATTTCACCTTCGATAGGAGCAGTCGAGTTTATCCATCCGATCGGAGCATAAGCTTTGGTGGATGACCATCCGCCATAAGGGAGGACTGTACCATTATCGCCTTGATAGACAGACCAATAGGAATGGAATTTATGAGTATATGAATCAAATACACAGTGAGCTGCAGTAAGTACGGTTGTTCTGTTTAAAAAGGTTCCGGAACATACATACCAATCGCCGCTTGCATCTTTAAAATCAATTTGTGCCATAGCGTTGTAAGGACTTGTAGTCGTGTCCGTCACTTTCACTCTATGATCTTCAGCAAGTGCAGTAACATCAGAACTGGTAAAAGATATCCCGCTATTAAGAACTGGACTATCTTTTCCTTGTAGAATGTCTCCTTGTGAACTAACAGAAGCAAATTTATTTTTCATATTTTTTATTTTTTTTCGTTCACTTGCACTGAATTCTTTTATGGGCTTCAGTTTAGCGTTTTTAAGTTTTTCATTTAATCGCGAAACTTTGTCTTTTTCCAGTTTTAGCATATCGATGTTAGCATAGAGCTGACTCGGGCTTCTTAATTTTTCTTGTTGTAAAGGGGCTGACTTAAGGGGAGTTAACAGAGGAGCAACAATGAATAAACATAACAATAAAAAGCTAAGTTTCTTCATATTTCACATCACCTCCTAATACTTTAATGTAACCATCTAAAATAGGAAAAAAGGAGGAGTTATGCTGAAATACCTTATACGTATCTTGCTTGTCATTTTGTTAGCAAGTTGTTCTTCAACAGGAGGAAAGGACCATTTGAGGTCAAAGGAGATCACCTTGCAAATTGTTAATACACAGGAAAAAAATCAGCATTTCTTACTTACGGTTATAACTGTTGGAAAAGAAACAGATCAGGCCGCCGTATTACCAAAAAGTTTTATCATCATTACAAATGAAAATAAAGAAGCAAAAGTTAAGTTGGATTTGACGACTAAATACACCATTAAAGTAGCGAAGACCACTGTAAAAAACATTGATGAACTCCAAAATAAGAAAAAAAGTGGACAAAAAGTGGCAGGTCCCCTTTTAGCAAATGTTGAATTCACACCTACAAAACATTCAGAAACATTGAAAATAAAAATAAATAACGATAATCATAAAAAAGTATCCGAATTGCCAAATAGCGAATGATCGCTCAGAGCGAAGACAGCAGGCTTAAACGGCGAGAGACATATTTGATATGCTCTCTTTGGATGATAGGGTGAACGAAATAGTACATCTCCCTCCTTCTCTATTAAATGCAGATAGCAGAGAAGTGGATACGGACAAGTTGATTACTATTGAAAAAATAGGCCCTTAACTGGTAAACGCAAAAATAGCATCCCGCGAGATGCTATTTTTTATAGGGAATAAACCTCAATTTTATGTAAGCGCCCCGATCAGAATTAATAAAGCATATTTGGCTTGTGCCTGGTTGCTTTTTTGTTTTATTATTGCAAGAAAATTTCAACATTTACTCTTCCTGTTAACATTCGACAATTTTTGCCGTTAATACTAGAGTAGTAAATTTTAGTGAGTAAGGATGAATAACATGAAACGATATACAGTGATATTTGCAATAATTGCCGCGTTGCTCATTAACAGCGGCTGTTCGATGGAAAAAGCGCAGTCCGCTGCGGCTAAAAAAAGAGTGAAGATCGGCATCATGCTGTCGGATGCGGGACTCGGGGACCAGTCGTTTTCTGATGCAGGGTTTGCCGGTCTGGAAAAAGCACGTGACGAACAGGACATCGTCTTCAACTATCGCGAGCTTGCCACAAGCAAGAGCTATGAAGCCGGGATTGAGTCACTTGTAAAGGAAGGAAACAACCTGGTGATCGGACTTGGATTCTCCATGCAGAAGGACTTGGAAAAGGTTGCTCAAAAGTATCCAAAACAGAAATTTTTATTGATTGATTCTCAATCCAAGCTTTCGAATGTCTATTCCATTACCTTTAAGGAAGAAGAAGGATCCTACCTCGTCGGGGCGATTGCCGGAATGAAGACGAAAAGCAATGTGGCAGGATTCATCGGAGGTGTGGATGTTCCATTGATCCGCAAGTTTGAGAAGGGATTTATCCAAGGAATGAAAGCTTTGAATCCTAAGGCGAAAGTGATTTCGGAATTTGCGGGAACGTTTGATGATGACAAACTCGGCGAAAAAATCGCCAAAAAGATGATCGCTAAGGAAGCGGACTATATTTATCCGCCGGCTGGATTTACAGGAGTCGGGGCCTTGCTGGAAGCGCAAAAAGCAGGAGTTTATGCCTTAGGCGTGGATACGGACCAGTACTACCTTGCAGAAAAAGCGATTGCCACATCGATGGTGAAAAAAGTGGATGTTGCGATCTATCAAGCAGCAAAACAGATGGCCAAAACAGGACATCTAAAAGAAAAAGACAGCGTGCTCGGCATCAAAGAGGGCGGCATCGACATCGCCCCGATCCGTGTGATCCATCTAAACGCCAAGCAGCAAGCCAAATTGAATGAGTTAAAGGAAGGCATCTCACAGGGAACGATTCACATCGAGCTGTAGAGGCCAGAAGGAGTTTACACCATGAAATTGAAATCAAAAATTTTAATGATATCGATTGTGCCGCTGCTGCTGTCAGTGATCATCATCGGCTATAACATTTTCGGAATGACGAAACTGAATTCTTCGACTGAAAAGATAGTAAAGGTCTTAGTAGAGGTGGAAGAGCTGAACAGCTCCGCCAAGAGCCTTGAAAAATCATTAAGTGCCTACTCCCTGAACATTTCAGCGAGCAATACGAATGATGTGGCCAATGATTTTCAGACACTGAATTCTGATTACAATAAGATGAAAAAAGGGCTGACAGATAAAAAACAAATACAGCTGATTGCACGGATCGGCAGTAAATTCGATGAGCTGAAAAGCGAGTCTGATGTTGCTGTAAAAGAAGGTGACCAGGCAGAGATCAAACGCCAGTCCCTCAGGACAAAAGGATTAATCAATGATGTGTATCAGCTGAAGCAGCAGATCAATGATCAGTACGAATGGATGCAGGCGGATCTGAAGGAAAAGATTAAGGGCATGATTACTTTCTCAATGGTTGCTCTTATCATTTTGGTTCTCGGAAGCCTTGTCCTATCCATTATCATGACCCGCAGAATTGTAGATCCACTGAAAAGGATTACCGAAAATGCTGGGGAAGTGGCCAATGGGAATCTGGCTGTGCAAGGCGTAACGGTACGAACGAAAGATGAAGTGTATGAATTAAATCAGTCATTTGGGCAGATGATCGATAACTTAAGAGCGGTCATTACCCAAGTCGGAAACGGGTCCGGACAAGTCGCTGCCTCGGCAGAACAGCTTATGGCGAGTGCGGATGAGACGATGAAAGGAAGCGAATTGATTACCGCCTCCATTCAGCAGGTCTCAGAAGGGGCAGAAAACCAGACGAAAATGTCGGATGAATCCGTCCGGTCTGTTGAACACAGCAAGAACGCTGTTGAGCAGATCTCCGAAAACGCAGCCTTGGTGCTTGAACTGGCGGAGAATGCGAGCGAACAGACGCAGCAGGGCTCGGCGCTTGTACACGATACACTTCAGCAGATGGATTCCATTCATCACTCGGTGGCAGGAACCGACCAGGCATTGAATGACTTAAGCCAGCGTTCCGTGGAGATCGGTTCGATCCTGAACATTATCAATGATATCGCTGAACAGACGAATCTTCTTGCGCTGAATGCAGCGATTGAAGCGGCACGCGCGGGAGATGCGGGTAAAGGGTTTGCCGTCGTGGCCAATGAGGTCCGCAAGCTTGCTGACCAGACACGAAAATCTGTACTTGATATCTCAGCCATGACGAAACACATTCAGGAAGAAACTAAGAATACGGTCACATCCATCAATGATGTGAAGGAAAAAGTAGATTCAGGATTAGAAATCGCTCAAAAGACTAATGAATCGTTTACTACCATTTTAAATGCGATCGTTCAAGTAACGCAGCAAATCAAGGAAATTTCCGCTACCTCTCAGAAGATCAATGAGGAAGTGAGCCAGGTTTCCGGCCATGTTGCCGAGATGTCGAACGTAGCGGGTACAACTTCCGCAAGCGCCATGGAAGTGGTCGCGGCTTCAGAAGAACAGCTCGCATCCATGGAAGAAGTAAACGCAGCAGCCACATCTCTTACCAATCTTGCAGAAGAACTGCAGGATATTGTTTCGAAATTTAAATTGTAGAAAAATAATGGAGCTGTCCAGAAAGTCATAGACTGACCTTCTAGCAGCTTCTTTTGTTTAGAAATCTTCGATGACAAGTTGATTGTAGTGGAAGATGCGAGACTCCTGCGGGACGAGCGTGACAGGTGAAACCCGCAGGCGCAAGCGCCGAGGGGTTCAGCGCACGCCCCGCGGAAAGCGAGCAGCCTGGAACGGAAATCAACTGCTTCCAGATATCCGATCTAACAGCTTATTAGACAGCATCATTTTTTCTGTAAAAATTAGAGAGTTCTTCAAAAAAGTAAAAATCTACTAATCGTGTAGGTCATTAGACCGATAATAGGTATATAACTATCTTTTTTATGCAAACGACTAACTGGGAGACTTACTATCAACATGAACATGATTACTGAATACTATCGGCTGCCATTATTACTGCTTTCTATATTTATTGCCTGTGCAGCGTCCTATGCTGCACTCGATTTAGGAATTCGAATAGATAAAACAAAAGGAAGACTGCGCTATTTATGGCTTTGGGGCGGAGCATTCACGATGGGAATGGGTATTTGGTCGATGCAAGTTGCCCACTATCCAACCATTCAGGAGAAGCCTTTACTAAAAAAGCAGATGAAGCTTTATACTTAGCAAAACAAAACGGACGAAATCAGGTTCGGTTTACATAAAAACAAATAGAACAAGAATGGAAGGGAAATGAGACGTGGATCAGGTAAAGATTGAAATTGGACAAGAACTGTTAGACGATCTGTATTCCTCTAGCAATATCTTGCTTCTTCGAAAAGGTACAGTCATTAATGAAATTCATATGCGGCTGCTGGCCAAGTATGATGTGAAAACGATCAAAAGAGACAGCATCAGGCAGAAGCCTCTGTCAGAGGAAGAAAAAGTGAAAAAGGTATACCAAGAGACCCTTTCAAAGCTGAAAGAGCAGTATGCGTCCATTTATAAAAAGGAAGTCTTAACGAGTGAAGATGCCACCAGTATAAAAGAGGCCTTCTCAGGGTTGGTCACCAAGGACAACATCTCACTCATTCAGCTGAAGGAACAGCTCAGCCAGGATGAATATTTGTATCAGCACAGTCTGAATGTTGGTTTGATCGCAAGAAAAATAGGCCAGGTGCTGTATCTGAGCAAGAATGAACAAAACATGCTTGCACAGATGGGTATCTTTCATGATGTCGGCAAATTCAAGATCGACCCGGCGATTCTGAACAAACCAGGACGATTGACGGACGAGGAATTTTTGATCATGAAAAGGCATCCGCAGTATGGCTACAATCTTTTAAAAGAAGCGGGTATCCCTCAGGAAATTCTACTTGGTACACTGATGCATCATGAACGGCTGGATGGAACGGGGTATCCGAATAAAGTGTCTTCGCACATTCCATTTTTAGTCCGGATCCTGTCTGTGGCGGATACGTTTGATGCCATCTGCTCCAGAAGAGTTTATAAAGACAATCGGTCGATCTTTTTTGCCGTGGATGAGCTCATTAAGGATGCACGGGGAAATCGGCTGGATATTGATGTGGTCATACCGTTTGCCAACTACTTGATGGAAGCTCTGAAAGAAAGAAAAATTCCGCTGCGCAATGGGAAAACAGCGGAGATCCGCCATGTGTTCCCGGATAGGCCTAACCAGCCGATCCTCGAGGTAGAAGGCTACCTGCCGCTGAACTTGAAGGAGTCGGGGTTGACCCTTTTGCAGGTGGCGAGTGTATAATATTTGATTGCTCTTGCGTTTTGCGAGGGCTTTTTTTTATTTAAGAAGAATAATGGGAAGGTGCTCGTATTAAATAGATTAGTTCTATCATTAGTATGTTTGGAGGAGAATAAATGGATAACAAAGTTTTGCTGAAAAGGTTAGGTGAAATTCCCGAACTTAAAATTAATAAACATACAAAAACGAGCGATACAATGGTGAGAAGAGGCTATCAATTGGGTTATAAATGATATTCGGCGAATTAGTAAAGATTCTTAATATTAATAGGTTAACTTACTATTTTAGTAGCAATTGTACCTTTACGGAATAAGCTAGATATTGAATGATGCTGAAGTGCTGACATAGGAAAGGGGTAGCCGCTTATTGGACAAGCATGGCATTTATTCTCTATGTAACTTTTACGGTAAAGGGTTGGTAAGATGGGGAACATAAGTAATTTAAATAAATTAAGCAATTTAAGCAAAATGACGACAGAAGAGATTTTTGAGATCGGGGCCAATTGCTTGTTGGTGCTGGGCCATAAGTTTTTTCTTGTCATTGAAATTGAATCTGCTGTTCCAGATGTGGAGCTCAGTGTATATGTAATCGTTCGTACGGATGAAGTCACTGCACGGAAACTTCATGACGCTGGTCTTGATTTTTGTGAAGTAACACGAACAGTTCCGCGCGCGAGAAAAGGAATTACGGTAGAGTTTCAATGTGTGTTTATTGATGGCTGCAATGTTTTTGCTTTGTTTGATGTGGAAAATGATTTTGACAAAGCTGTATTCGTTAAGATCTCACTCGCTGAAGCGAAGCGTTTAATCCGCAGAGGCGCCATGCAATGCACAGTAATTGATGCTCGAAACCGCTAATTATTTTTAAAGGTGCCACCATTTAAAGGTGCCAGGCACCACTCATTACACAAGTGTGTAAGGGAGGTGCCTGGCACCTTATTGTTGTTTTAGATAAACACCATATGATTTTAATAGCTCCATGTAATTTGGAGGGGGATCTAGATCAGGTTTTCTTTGCCGCACCATTGCAATTGCCTGATCACGCTCTAGGTTAAATCTCTGCATAAAAAAGGCGGTTATAAAAAATCCCAAACGCTGATAGCCAGCTGTATCATGAACGAGAATACGGTACCCTGAATCAAGCAATTGGTTCATTTGGTTCATCATTTTTACTACCCACTGGATATCCGGAGCATAATATACCGTCAACGGAGCCCAAATCATTACACGTCCAGAAAAGTCAAACGGAGGATCATCAGGAGTTGTTCTTAAGTTAATAATGGCTGTGATATTCTGTTGAATAAATCCCCAATCTTCACTCCTGATTAGACCACCAATATACAGTTTACCTGGAATCATTTCTACCATTATTCATCTCCTGGTTCAGTCCTGTTAATGTATTTATATTGCAGGCGGCGGTCTTAGGGAACAAAGCTTTATTTATGGATTACACCGATATTATTAAATAAAATCTTAGGCTGGCCTTTAATATGGCCAGCCTTTATGTGTTCTCAAATTATGGGTATAGCAGCTATCTATGATTATAAATCTATGGCGGTCATAAAAGGGGATACAGTACTGTTTTTGCAGCACTTAATAGGTGATCGTACTATTTTAGTAGCACTTGTCCTCTATCTGAATATGCTAGACAGTGAAGGATGCAAGGTGGTTTTTCTACGGCCCTTTTCATTTTCAGAACAGGCCGGTTGGACAAGCGTGCATCCATTCGGAAATTAAAATTTTTATAGGAAAGTTAGGGATATAGATGTTCGATTATCAAATTAGCGATATGAATGTGATGAGCAATACGTGCAATTCATGCAATAGTGGCAATACGGGAACTATGGGCACCATGGGCACTATGGGTACTATGACAAATGAAGAGGTATTTGAAATTGGCGCCAATTGCCTGTTAGTACTCAAAAACCGCTTTTTTGCAGTAGTAGAAATAGAGTCGGCGGTTCCAAGTGTTGAGCTATCAGTATATGTGATCATTCGTATAGATCAGCAAACCGCTATGCAGCTCCACGATGCTGGATTGGAATTCTGTCAGATTCAAAATAGCATTCCGGTAGCAACAGAGGGTGTAAATGTAGAGTTTCAATGTATTTTTATCAATAAAAACCAGGCGTTTGCTTTGTTTGATGTTGAAGATAATTTTGACCGGGCGGTGTTTGTGAGAATTCCTTTTGATGAGGCGAAAAAAATGATCAGGAGGGGCGTACCACAGTGCACCGTTGTTGATGCTCGAAGCCATCATTAAAATGGTGCCAGGCACCACTCATTACACAAGTGTGTAATGGCGGTGCCTGGCACTTATTTTTAATTATTTCTTCGCTATGTCTACGATACGGCCCTCAACTTTAGGGTCCACTGTTTTGAGTTTAGCTACATAATCTCTTAGGTTTTCCCAATCAGAGAATCCTAGGTCGGTAACTTTACCGGCTTCGTAGGCTTTTTTGAACACTTCGAAGTTGTCTCCGCCTTTTGCGGTAAAGGCATTGGTAGCCACGACATATTCTTTTGCTGGGTCAAGAGCAGTGAATTGACCTTTTGTTTCCTCAACTTCAGCAGAAACAACGCGCTGTCCAGCAGGTTTGCTGCTGTCATATTTCAGTTTCATTCCTGACATATGAAGGAATGCGCCGCTCTCTTTCGGTGATTGGTCTACGCTGTGTTCAAGCGCTTGCTTGATTTCAGCTCCAGTCAGTTTCATTGTTGCCAGTGTGTTGCCGAAAGGGAGAGTTGTAAGTACTTCTCCTAGCGTGATGTAGCCTGCGTTAATTGCTTCACGGATTCCGCCGCCATTTTGGAACGCAATCATAGTTTTATCATTTAATTGTTTCGCTTTATCAAGCATGGCATCTGTGATTAGATTGCCCAGAGCAGTTTCGTTGCTTCGTACGCTCTCTCCGCCATCAGAAGAACGAGGATTTGGAAGGGCGTTTACCGCAGTTGCTCCTGTTGACGTGTTTTTCAAATCATTAATCTTTGAAGAGTATTTCTTAAGCATTTCCGCTGCTTCAGGATCATCCTTCTGGTCAGCGAGTTTAATTAGTTTGCCTTCTTCTTTTACTACTTTTCCGTCTTGGTCAAAATCAACATCCAATGTACCAAGGTTATCGCTGTATTGGCCCGTTTGAACGATAACAGTGGAGTCTTTATCCTTGCCGTCTTCGTCTTTGGATACAACAACTGGTGCATTAAGCTGTGTATGGCTGTGTCCGCCTACGATCACGTCAATGCCATCCACTCTTTTAGCAAGCTCAAGGTCATTGTCGTACGCAGGATTGTCGTCATAGCCGATATGAGTTACTGCGATGATCTTGTCGATACCTCGGTCTTCAAATGATTGTACTGCCTTTTGTGCTTGTTCCAAGTAGTTTTGGAATTGAACTTTTTCTGGGCTTGAGATGTCTTTCGTTTCTTCAGTGGTCAGCCCGAAGATTCCAACTTCCTCACCGTTTACTTCTTTAACAATTCCCGTGTAGATGTTTCCGTTTTGCGGCGCTGCACTGATCTTTTTCGTTTGCAGGCCATTAAACAGGCTGTCCTGCGAAAAGTCTACGTTTGCGCTGACAAAAGGAAAGTTTGCTTTTTTTACAAATTCGGATAACGCTTTGTGTCCCTCCGGGCTTGCGCCTAGATCGAATTCATGGTTCCCGAATGTCATTACATCGTATTTTGCAAGGTTCATAAAATCAAGGTCTGCTTGTCCTTTGAACTCGTTAAAGTAAAGGGTACCCGAGAAAACATCGCCTGCATCGATCAATAAAGAGTTAGGCTTTGCAGCACGCACGTCTTTGATCGCCGTGATGCGTTTTGCCACGTTATCAATGTGAGCGTGTGTATCGTTCGTGTGCATGATGGACAATTTGAAGTCCTCAGGTTTTTCACCTTTTAGGTTGTACTTGTAGATGCCGAAGCCTTTATCATCTGTTTTTCCAGTGTAAGAGATCTTGCTGTCCGGAGTAAGGTACTTTGCTCCGTTTGGAGAAGAAGTAAACGTAACGTCTGCGTCTCCTTGGATCGGTGCGATTGACCAGTTGCTGTCAGCCGTAGGAGTGATCTCCTTTTTCTCTGTGATGTAATCCATCAAGATTTGACGGTTTTCTTCTGTAGAGTCAATGACATACTCCGCACCTTTAATACCAGGGAAGTTTCCGCCGCCTGATGCGCGGTAGTTGTTTGTCACAACGATGAAGTCTTGGTCCGGATCGATCGACTTGCCGTTGAATTTCAGGTTCTTGATACGGCTGAAATCCGAAATTTTCACGCCTCTTACGTCATAGCGAGCTGGTTTTGTAACATCGATTTGATACGTTACACCGTCGATCACATCGAAGTTGTAAACAGGGAAAGTATCATTAAGCAGCTTTTGCTCTCCTGCTTTGTTCGGATCGATCGTGTTGAACTTGCCTGCTGACATTTCAAGCCATTGCTTGATGTCAGACCCTTTTACTTTAATTGCTTTAATGGTGTTGTCATAAAGATACAGGTCAGCGGCGCTGCGGATCGTCAAGTCGCCTTTGTTGATCTCTGTATATTCTTCCACACCGTTTCGTCCTGCTTTAAATGGTGCACCTACAGATAGAATTGGCAGGTCTTTGTATTGCGGTTTGTTGGCTGCGATGTATTTTTCCGCATACCATTTTTGCGCGTTCGTTACGACCTGTACGGAAGGATCGTCTTTTACAAGTGCGAAGTAGCTGTAGATATCATCCGTTGTTTTACCGATTGGCGTGTTGACGTATTTGATTGTTGCGTTTACATCTTTTCTTACCGCGTCAACGATTTCCGGATCTTCGTCAGCTTTGTACCCTGTGTTTTTATTGAAAATGGCTTTTGTGGAGGATTGCGTATTGTAGATCTTCCATTTTCCTTTTACTTTTTGTAGATTAAGATCGATGATTCCAAGGTTGCTTCCGCCATAGCCGGCTTGAACAGCAGCTACACCGTTAATCGTTCCTTTTGCGTTATCCACGCCAGGAAGGACATTTCCTTGTGCGTCTTTAAAAAGCGCATCCAGCGATTTTTCATCGGCTGCAGGGAAAACTTTGTGCGTATGAGAGAACGTAATTGCATCGACTCCAGACACTTTGCTCAAGGCATAAATCGTATCTTCGCTGTTCTTGATGTCGCCATTGAAACCAGAGTGAGCCATAACAACCACAACGTCTGCACCGGCTTTTTTCATTTGCGGTACAAATTTTTGTGCAGTTTCGACGACTCCTCGGGCAGTTACTTTGCCTTCAAGGTTGTTTTTATCCCAATCCATGATCTGCGGCGCTACAAGACCAAGGTAACCGATTTTTACAGTGGCTGTTTTACCGGTTTGGTCTTTCACTTTTTTCGTAACGATTTTATATGGAGTGAATTCGTTTTTATCATTATTCGGGTTGCTGTCTTTGTCTTTTTTATAGATGTTGGCATTGATGTAAGGGAATTTCGCACCCCTGACCGCATTTTGCAGGAAATCCAAGCCGTAGTTGAACTCATGGTTTCCAAACGTAGCAATGTCATAGCCCATGAGATTCATAGCTTTATAGACTGGGTGGACTGCACCCTTTTTAAGTGGGTTGACTTTCGCTGCATACGTTCCGAGTGGAGTTCCTTGGATCAAGTCTCCATTGTCGACAAGAACGTTATTCTTTACTTCATCGCGTGCTTCCTGGACGAGAGTTGCCGTTTTGGACAGGCCGACGACGTCAGATGGAGCGGATTTGTAATAATCATAAGCTACTAGATTGGTATGGATATCTGTTGTTTCCATGATGCGAAGTGTAGTAGGTGATGTTGATACCGGTGTTGCGAGGTTCGTGCCAAACTTGCTGGTGTTGCCGTTGTAATTCTTAACGACAAATACCTGTACCCAGTAGGTTGGGTTTTTTGAATCGAAATAAGCAGAAAAATTGGAGCTTTTCTTGATGTCTGTTTCTACTGCTGCTTGTGAAACGGGTGTTTTGCCTTTCATAAGCTGAAAAACGACAGCTTCTTTACCCGGGTTCCCTTTTTTAGGGGTAACCGTTACAGAAGCTTTCGTGCCTTTTGAGAAATCCACATATGGTGCAGATATTTCAAATGGTACTTTTGGAGCAGGTTTTTTAGCAG
The DNA here is from genome assembly GCF_024494405.1 of Fictibacillus sp. WQ 8-8. Taxonomy (NCBI): domain Bacteria; kingdom Bacillati; phylum Bacillota; class Bacilli; order Caryophanales; family Fictibacillaceae; genus Fictibacillus; species Fictibacillus sp. WQ 8-8. The sequence goes on along the minus strand of NZ_JAMXKG010000001.1, from coordinate 441,125 downwards.
GTTTAGAAGCGGCGAGCGTTGGACTGGCTAATTGGGATGATACAAGTCCGACTGCAAGTGATGATGCCAATAACTTCTTGAACGAGCGTGTAAACGACATAGATTCACAGCCTTTCAATTTTTTGCACTGCTAGATTAATATATCACGAAAGACCTAGAAATTTATAGATTTTTTTGAATTATTTTGAAGATAAAAGAAAGTGCGGGGAGTGGTGCCAGGCACCCCTTTTTGACATATGTCAAAACGCGGTGCCTGGCACCAAAAACACAAAAAACAAATCAAAAAAGGATTCGACAGATTTTTGTGGAAATTAATGGGCTGAAAGAAAGTTCGGCCTAACGGGGTACCTGGCTGAGGAGGAGGATGCGGATGGAGAACACGCTGCCATGCAAGGGATGCAGAGGACTATGCTGCGGACCGGTTGCCATAACAGAAGCAGAGCTCAAAAAAATAAAAAAGAAAGTGAAGACCATGCCGCGGAAACTGCGGAGCGAGCTGGAGAACCAGAAACGCTACTACGGAACGTGCATCTTTTATGATCTGGAGCAGGACAAGTGCGGCATCTATTCGGCAAGGCCAGAAGTATGCCAAAAGTTTGGCTTTCATAAAAGCCTTGTTTGCTTTAAGAAGCCGGAGCTGGCGGTAAAGGAGGATCCTTCGCTGAATAGAAGGGTGCCAGCAGGTGTGCTGTCGGTTGATTATACGTGGAAGGATTTTAAATGAAGAAAGAGATGGAGAAGATCCATCTCTTTTTTATTTATAGGGGCCTAAGTTAATGGATTCCGGCGTAGAGGGGGCAGTTACATAATTGTAAATGTGGCAAGAGGTCCTTTTGAATAGGACCTCTTTAGTGATGGATTAATAGCCTTTCTTGTAATCAACAGCGTTAATGGAAGGTGTCTTTCCGTTTACATATTCCTTTATGTTAGGAATCAAGATGTCCTCGATCACACGCTGGTCGTAATATTGTGTGGATCCGGCGGTATGGGGAGTAATGATGACATTTTCCATCTCCCAAAGCGGGCTGTTATCTCCGAGCGGTTCGGTCTCGAACACATCAAGCCCGGCTCCGGCAATTTCACCGTTCTTCAGCGCTTCAATCATCTCTTCTTCGACCACGATATCACCGCGTCCTATATTAATGAAGAAAGAAGAGTTCTTCATGAGCTGAAACTCTTTTTGGCCAAGAAGGTGATGGGTCTTTTCTGTAAGCGGGAGCGTCACTGCCACATAATCACATTCAGGCAGCAGATCATGCAACTTATCAGATGTATACATTTTATCGATATATTCTTCGGGTTTTCCGGAGTGGCGCATACCTAGAACTCTCATGCCAAACGCTTTTGCAATCTTTGCCGTTTCTTTTCCGATCGCACCTGTACCGAGGATGCCGATCGTCTTTCCGTGAATTTCAAGCTTAAGATTGGAATGATCCCATGTTTTGGACTGCTGGTTGCGGACATACGTATGAATTTTGCGGGTCAGCCCGAGCATGAGAGCGAAAATGGTCTCAGAAATCGGGAAGGCATGAACCCCGTTGGCACTGGTCAGAAGCACATTGTTGCTGGATAGCTTGTCTAATGGAAGGCTGTTTACCCCGGCACTCCACGTTTGCACCCATTTTATAGATGAATTTTCACTGTCAAGGGTGTAATCCTCCATCCCTTTTTTCCATCCGGCAATCACTTCAGCATCGGGAGCTTCCTTCTGCCATACTTCCTTATCTTTGCCGGTCACAATGGTCCATTCCGGTATCACTTCCTGCACTTTTTCAACATAAGCAGCATCAACATTTTGAGCGATCAGCAGTTTTCGAGCAGTCATCGTATCCCATCCTATCTATGTATTTTCATTTTCATTAAGTTTACCAGAAGAAGGGAGATTTTTGTGGTGCCAAGACCTGTGAGGGTCCACTTTGATGGCCTTGATGGTGCCAGGCACCGCGTTTTGACACTTGTGTAATTGTGGTGCCTGGCACCATAATAAAAGGAAAAAGGAGGGAATGGGATGAAGGGGACGATCAATGGAACGATGAAGGCAATTGCGGTGACGAAATTTGGCGGGCCAGAGAACATGGAGCACCTGGATATGGATGTGCCTTCTATCAAATCCAAACAGGTGTTAATTAAGGTGAAGGCTACTTCTGTAAACTACGCAGACATTAAAGCGAGGCATCGGAATAAGGGAAAGGGAACTCTGCCATTCATTCCGGGTTTGGAAGCGGCTGGGGTAGTCGAGCTGGTGGGTGAAGACGTACAGAGCCTTCAAGTGGGGCAGCGGGTTCTTGCCTTTCCTCATAACGGTTCCTATGCAGAATACATAGCAGCAGACGAAAACCTGACATTCGCGATACCGGACAGCATGAGCTTTGAAACAGCAGGGGCTTGCGGAATCGTTTCGTTTCTTTCATACCATTATCCAAACGGCCAAGGATGCCGGCGCTCATCATGTCATTTGTTATGAGCAGGATAATGTTGCTCAAAGGATGAATGAGCTGACTAATGGAGGGGGTACTGACATCATACTTGATTCGGTCGGCGGAGATCTGACTGCAGCGAGTTTCAGCTGTCTGGCCAAATACGGCCGCCTCGTTGTTTTCGGAAATTCCAGTGGAAGCTATGGCAATATTCCGGCGGGTGAGCTGCATTCAAGCTGCCGTTCGGTGCTCGGCTTCAGCCTTGGTACGACAAGAAAGGAGAGGCCAGATGTACTGCAAAGAATCGCTCCTAAAGTGTTTCCGTTGCTGGAGGATGGCCGAGTGGAGATCAATATTGGACAGCAGTTTTCTTTAAAAGATGCAGCCCGTGCCCACGAATGGGTGGAAAGCAGAAAAAGCACGGGAAAAGTAGTGCTGATGGTGGGAGAGTAATAAGAAGAGCAAGAATGAGGCAAAATATCATTCTTGCTTTTTCTAATATTTTTCGCCGAATAGTGATGAAATTTTACAAATAGTATAAAAGACAGACAGGATTTTTACTTCGTTAAGATGAATATTTATTCAGTGTACTTTTAAAAAAGTAAATAGATTAACAGAGAAGGAGAATAAAATGAAAGCGTTATCTAATTTCTTCACTGCCCTTGTGCAGAGATTCTTGCCTGATCCATTTGTGTTTGCATTAATCCTGACGATTATCCTCTTTTTATCCGGTGTTATTTTTACGCATCACAGCCCCATCGAAATGGTAGGTTTCTGGGGATCGGGATTCTGGAACCTCCTGGCCTTTGCGATGCAGATGGCTCTCGTCCTGGTGACGGGGCATGCCCTAGCCAGTTCACCATTGATCAAAAAATGGATGGTTAAGCTCGCCGGAATTGCTAAAACTCCAGCTCAAGGGGTCATTTTAGTTACGGTAGGTTCTGGACTTGCTTGTTTTATCAACTGGGGGTTCGGGCTGATCGTTGGTGCCCTGTTCGCAAAGGAAGTAGCCAAACGGATTCCTGGCTCGGATTACCGTTTTCTGATCGCGTGTGCGTATATCGGTTTTCTTACATGGCACGGCGGACTGTCAGGTTCTATTCCGCTCGTGGCTGCCACTCCGGGAAATCCGATGGAAAAAACGGCTGGGCTGATTCCCCTGACGGATACCATCTTCACCAGCTATAACCTGTTCATTACGGTCGCACTCCTTATTATCCTGCCTATCATGGCCAGGCTGATGATGCCTACCGGAAAAGACGTGATCGGGATCGATCCAAAGATCCTGGCGGAAGACGAAGCCTCTGCAGCGATAGCGGTCGACCCAACTGAGGTTAAACGAACGTTTGCCGTTACGATGGAAAACAGCAGATTCCTCAGCCTGGCAATTGCGGTGCTCGGCTATTCGTACATCATCTATTACATAGCCACAAACGGTTTTAAAATCGATATCAATACAGTCAATTTGCTGTTCTTTACGACGGGACTTCTGCTGCACGGAACGCCGCTGTCTTATATGAACGCTGTCTCCAATGCGGCAAAAGGAACAGCTGGCATCTTGATTCAATTCCCGTTCTATGCGGGGATTCAAGGGATGATGGAGCTGTCCGGCCTTGGCGGGATGATCACCAACGCATTTATCTCCATTTCCAACCCATCGACGTTTCCGTTCTTTGCGTTCTTGAGCTCAGGATTCGTCAACTTCTTTGTTCCGTCCGGCGGAGGACACTGGGTCGTACAGGGGCCGTTCATCATGCCTGCTGCACAGCAGCTCGGCGTAGAACCCGGCATCGCAGCGATGGCCATCGCCTACGGTGAAGCATGGATGAACATGGCCCAGCCGTTTTGGGCTTTGCCGGCTCTCGCTATTGCTGGTCTCGGCGCACGGGACATCATGGGATACTGCGTCACCACCCTGCTAGTATCGGGTGTCATCTTCGCAGTTGGTTTGTCGTTTTTTTAGAGGGGGGTGGAGTAGAGAGGGGTGCCTGGCACCTCAAAAAAAGGCACCAAAAAATTCATTCAGAGGTAAAATCATGGTGAATGTTGATATTCAACAGGATTGGAATTTTTCAACTGTTGTCACGAGGCTTAGGGCAGCAGGCTGTGTTTATGCGGAGGATGAGGCTCGTTTGCTGATGGCTGAGGCGAAAACGCCAGTGCAACTGGCTGCTATGATAGACCAGCGTGCTGCCGGTTTTTCCCTCGAACAAATCATCGGATGGGCGGAATTCTGCGGCTTCCGGATCGAGGTAGACCCGGAAGTTTTTGTTCCTCGCCGACGTACTGAGTTTCTTGTCACCCAAGCGGTAAATATCATACGGCCGGGAGACATCGCCGTTGATCTCTGCTGTGGTTCAGGTGCGGTTGGCGCCGTGCTGGCTTCAACCCAAGAAAAGATTAAGCTGTATGCTGCTGACATCGATCCGAAAGCGGTAAAGTGCGCTAGCCGTAATGTGACGGCTAGGGGTGGCCGTGTCTACGAAGGTGACCTGTACGAGCCGTTGCCCAAAATACTTCTCGGGCGCGTCAACCTCCTAGTCGCTAACGCACCTTACGTCCCCACCGATGCGATTGGGATGCTCCCTGCAGAAGCCCGCCTTCACGAGGATCGAGTGGCACTGGACGGCGGTGAGGATGGACTTGACATCCAGCGGAGGATAGCCGCTGGTGCGGCGGCCTGCCTGGCGCCGGGTGGTCATCTGCTTGTTGAGACTAGCGAACGGCAAGCACTGCAGACTCTCGAAATTTTTAATGCTAACGGATTGTTATCACGTGTAGTCAGTTCCAGTGAACTGGACGCAACCGTCGTTATTGGCACTAGAACCGCTCTCTAAAAAAACTAAAAAAAAGCCGGATCAGCACAAACTGCTGATTCGGCTTTTAATTTTATCTCCACTATCTATCGCTGAGACTTCCGATAGCCTGCTTTTTGGGCTTCAGCCTCTGAGCAGAACATGACCTCGGCTTTCGTCCGATCGTAATATTGGCCGCCAGGCATGTGATAGATTCCGGATTGGTTACCTTTGATGTTGCAGCTTCCCTTTGGTTTTTCTGGCGTTTTCACCTGATTATTTTGCTTGTTGGCTTGTGAAGTCCCTCCGGAAACTGTTCCGTTTGCTGTGCTGGTTTTTGAATTGGCATGGAATCCATCCTGTTGGGCATAGTTTTCAATCGACCAAATGCCAATACCCGCTTTTTGAGCTTTTTCTTGTGTGGCGCGGAACTGATCGACGTATTTGGTGTTAGGCGGGTACACATAAGCCACACGGGCAAGGCCTTTTTCCAGAAGCAGCTGGTTAAAGTTTTGCTTGCCGATCCATATGTATGCGAGCAGCCTGCCGTATTTATCCCGTTCGGACACATCCAGCTCGACACCGACTTTTTTGCCCGTTAACTGGGTTTTTGTAAATTTGGAGCTTTCCGGCCCGAACGGCTGAACACCGAGCCTCGGATGTTTTGTCTCGGGTGTGTCGATAAGGAGCATGCGGATTCGCTCCGTTTTTCCGTTCTTAAACTTTACATCCAGTGTATCCCCATCGACCACATACGTAACAGTAGCCGGAATGCCTTTAACGGCAGTTGTCTGATCTGTGGATGGAGTGGTTTTGACATCATTTGAAGATGAATCTTCTTGTTTTGCAGCAGGTGAATCCGTTTTTTGTCCGGAATCCGTGCTTGATTGGCCTGTGCTAGGTGCCTGTGCACACCCTGTGATGAGCAAAGCCGTTAACAGCAATACAATCAGGCTAGTCAGACTTTTTCTGCGTTTTTCTCTCAAGTTGATCTCCCCTTAATTTTTAGAACGTTCAAGTTGGTTGCCTGGTAAGGGTAATGAAGTTTACGGCGACGCGTCCATAATAAAAATACAAAAGCTATTATACTACGATATTGAATGCAGAAGGGGACAATGTGAGCAAATTTTATGCGGCTTTCTTAATTGAAAGATCAAAATAGGGGTTTTTTACGTGAGAAGAGAATGTAATATTCTCTGGTTGTTATGTAGTTTAAGAAGATTGGTGGTTGGTGTGGGCTCTTTATCATAAAAGACCAAGCCCATTTGCTGTATCTTTCAAAGTGGAAAGAGATTCTGCAGCAGCTTAAAGACCACGAAGGTGCGGATTTTTTTAAAAAAGGAAGATGAAGAAGTGAAAAAATTAGTTGCGGCAGTCATCCTGTTGTTGGGAAGTTTAGTATATGTGTTAGCGCGGCTCACACAAAAAACATTGTATCTGGACAGATTTTCGGTAAATGCGAACAACCCGGTCAGTTTTCATTGGAACACCATCGCTATCAATACAGGTGCCAGGCACCGCTTTTACACAAGTGTCAAAAGCCGGTGCCTGGCACCATCAAATTGGAATCATTTATGAGCCAATCGGAGGTTACAGTGATCAGTTCATTGAAGTGCATGATGGATGAGAAGGTATGGTTGGCGCCTTTAATAAGCTGAATCTTGCTTTTTCCACATGATCTTTTTTGTGTATTCTCAAAGAATTCCCCGCAATAATGGGCTGGAATTTCTTTGTCGTCCGTTCCGTGAACGAGCAGCACATCACCGGAAAACTGTGATAGCTGGTCTAACGGATTGGAATTCTTGAGGGACTGCAGAAATTTTGTGGTCAGGGAATAACCTAAATGATCCACGAATCCTTTAATGAATAGATGGCTATATTCTTCTTCACCCACGATATTTACGATGTCATCAAACGGCCGTCCTACCGCAGACCAGAGGATTAACTGTTTAACCCTTTCGTCACGGGCCGCAGAGTGTACAGCGACTGCTCCTCCAAGGCTATGGCCAAGCAGGGTAATCTGGTCAGAATCAACGTTAGGAAGCTCCAAGGCAAAGCTAACGGCAGCGTATGTTTGGTCGATTAGATCTTCAAAGCTGTTTTCCCCATAATTCCCCTCACTCTCCCCGCAGCCCGAATAATCAAACCGAACTACAACAAATCCGTTCGAAGAAAGCTGCTGTGCCGTTTTAACAAACAATCGGTCCACACCAATCCGGTTGCTTGTAAATCCATGGCAAATAATAACGGCAGGGGATATCTTATTTTTGCTTAGCACGGATTTCGGATAATGCACGGTTGCGGTAAGCCTTTTTCCCTTCCAGTGTATACAGTCGTGTTTTTCCATATCACCAACTCCTCATTTAACGGTTATCATTTAAAATAACTATTCATATCTATTTAGTAGGAATTGATTCGATAAAAAACCCCTTCCTATGTTTATGGAAACATAAGAAGGGGTTGAAGAGACCGAAGAATGATCAACACAATTCTTATCTTCCAAGCAAAGAAGCTTGTTGAAATTGGCACAGTGCTCAAAAAAGAGTCTGTTGCCGAGGTTTCTCAGGGTCAATTCCCTCCACCTCTCTGGATAAGAATATTTAATTTCATTTAATGTAAAATAGAATTTATAGTTTGTCAATTAAAAAATCTGTTTTGGACAGCTATCTCAAATGAGTATGCATACATCCTATGCACCTGGCGGGGAGAGGGATTCAAAAATATACAATAGCCTGCGCCTTTTTTGTAGGGTGCCAGGCACCTGAATTACACAAGTATGTAATTGCGGTGCCTGGCACCGCAAACTTAAATATTTTATAATATAAATTAATATACTATTAGAGTAATAGACTCAGACGGAAGAAGGCTAATCGTGTTAGAAAAGTTAAACCACCAGCTGGAAAGATTTATGCCATTTATTACACCCGCAAGTGTGATCCTTGGAATTTTGCTTACGAGCGAACTAAAGGGTTTGCTTTTTTTAGTTCCTTGGATTTTTGCATTCATGACGTTTTCAGGTAGTTTAGGGTCTAATTTTACCCATCTGCGAAATACACTGTCCCGGCCAGTGCCCATCCTGACAGCACTCATCATCCTGCATATCATAATGCCGATCTGGGCGTGGGGAGTCGGGCACATTGCGTTTTCCTCGGATTCTCTTACCATAACCGGACTCGTATTGGCGATGGTCATACCGTGCGGCGTGACAAGCAGCATCTGGGTATCCATCTATCGGGGGAACAGCACCCTCGCGCTTTCCATTATATTGATTGATACACTAATATCGCCGATCGTTGTTCCTTACAGCCTATCACTGTTTGTCGGAGAAACCGTCTCCATTGATGAATGGTCCATGGTGAATGACTTGTTGATTATGATCGTGATCCCATCTGTCATTGGCATGCTGCTCAATCATTGGACGAAGGGAGAAATAAAGAACACACTCGGGAAAAGAATCTCTCCAGTTTCTAAAATTTGCATGAGTGCTGTGGTCGCCATCAATGCTTCGGTTGCCACCCCGTATTTGGTTCATGTGAACGGGAAACTTTTATTGATTGGTTTGTTCGTCCTGTTGATCGCGGCCAGTGGTTACTTAATGTGCTGGCTGACCGGCATGCTTTTTGGATGGGAGAGAGAAACGGTTGTAGCTCTCGTCTTCAGTGGAGGCATGCGGAATATCAGCGCTGGATCTGTTCTTGCGTTAACGTACTTTTCGCCGGCGACAGCTGTTCCCGTCGTGGTTGGAATGCTGTTTCAGCAGATTCTTGCGTCTATATACGGCCATCTGATAGCTAAACACTACGGCAGACATGAACAACTTACTTCGGAAAATAACGAAAAAGTTCCTGTTTAATAGTTTTGGTGCCAGGCACGCTTAATTGAAAAAAAAGGAGCCCTCCATGAAGGCTCCTTTTTTCTTACTTTCCTTTTTTTACGGACAGGATGAAACGTACCAGCAATGTTTCGAGCTGCTCATCCTTTATCTTCTTTGTGTTGAAATGCTGGTGAATGCGTTTTTTTAGCACTTCACTGCTCATCACCATTCTCCTTTCCTCTTTGTTTTCCTACTTTTTTCTTTCCTTTGAAGAATATACCTGCTAGTTGTCGAAAGAAGGGGTAATATGTCTTATGCGCTATATGTAATGGGCCCGATTTTTATGATTTTATTACCATGCTTGCTTGATAATATTTCCGGATTTTAGCAGATTGAAACGTGGAATTGGCAATAAAACGAAAATTCTGTTCGTATAAAGGGGAAATTGGATCCCTTCGCTTACTCTTTGATAAAAATCATGATAAACTTGGATTATACATTAATTGTAAATGGCGAGGGGGTTGGTTTGAAACGGCACTTATAAGTAAACGTCGTGCAATCTTTCAGTTTTAAGAGATTATGCAGAGTGCAAAAATCTTAAAACAAGGGAGAATGGATCAATATGATTTATGAATTGCCTCTAAAACGATACGATAAGGTAAGAAAACTTTTTAAAGAACAAAACGATCATCCAGTCATACAAGGAGTCATTTCAGGGATAAATCGCGGAAAGATCTTTGTTGATGATGTTGAATCTCCTTCAACTGCATTAATCTGGGCGGTTAATGAAATGTTTTATTTGGGAGGAGACCATACGAACCACACATTCAACTCCTTTCTGCAGCCATTCATAATAGAAAGAATAAAACCTGAAGCCCTTGAACTCGGCGAAAATGATTTTAATCTTGAAGTATATCCTCCTCAAGGCTGGCATGAAGTAATATCCTCGCTTTTTCCTGCAGGATTAAAAATAGGTGAACGAGTGCCTTTTAAGTTTAACCGTGAACATTTTTTATCTTCAAAATTAAACAATGCTATACCTGAAGAGTACATAGTATCGAGAATTACTCAAGATTTCCTTTTGAAGGATCCACTCCAGACGATCAATAAAGAGATTAAGAAATTCTGGGTCTCGGAGGAAAGCTTTTTAGAACACGGTCTAGGCTGGTGTGCCATGCATAAAAGCAAAGTCATCGGAACGTGCATCAGTGTGTTTGCGTGTGGGGGTGACGTAGAGATTGGCATAAATGTTTATGAAACAGAACATCGAGGCAGAGGGCTTGCAACGAGAATGGCCCGTGGTTTTATCAATGACTGCTTAAAAAGTGGCAGGAAACCCCATTGGACAACAGAAACCTTTAGGCATGATTCGATTGTAATCGCAGAAAAACTTGGTTTTGAAAGACTTCCCAATTATCAAGTATACTTTCTTCCTTTTCATGAGTTTAAGTAAAGTCAGTATTTAATGCTGGCTTTTTTTATAGACAAAAGATTGAGATATAAGCTATACTCAATATAAGAACAAATGTTCGATTAACTACTCTCATTATTCCTCAGAATCTCTCCTTTGTAAAGTGTCTAAAAAAAAATTTCCATCTTCACTTCTTAAACCCATACATAAATTATTAGGAAATTGTGTGAAATCAGCAGGAATTTCAATCTTCTTTGCAGTAATTGTGCTATCATCAATTGTTGAAGTCAGTGATCAAGCTGAAGGGAGCCTGCTTTTACATGAACATTCTGGTAGCGGAAGACGATTTGCATCTTGGAAAGCTGATTGTCCATATGCTGAAAAAGAATCAACATCATGTAGAGTGGGTGTCAAATGGAGAATATGCCTATGAGACCGCGATAGCATCTGATTTTGATATTGTGATCCTGGATTGGATGATGCCGGGGCAAACGGGATTGGAAGTTTGCAGGCTATTACGGTCTGGGGGCTATTCTCAAGCTATTCTGATGCTGACAGCAAAAGATTCAGTTCAGGACAGGATCCATGGACTGGATGCAGGAGCCGATGACTACCTTGTCAAACCCTTTGAAATTGACGAGCTTCTTGCAAGGCTTCGTGCTCTGTCGCGAAGGAATTTTGCTCCTATTGTTGAAGAAAAGGTCGTTCTTTATGATATTGTGTTGAATCGTACAAGTTATATAGTAAATTCAGCTAAGCGTGAGATACAGCTGACCCCAAGGGAATTTCAGCTGTTTGACCTTCTTGTGCGGAATAAAGGCCAAGTACTTCCGAGGGAAACCATCCTTGACCGGATCTGGGGTTTCGATGCAGATGTCTCGGCAAAGACTGTGGATGCCACTGTAAAATTGCTTCGGAAAAAACTTGGAAAGCTCACAAAAAAAGAAATTATTGAAAGTGTGCGCGGGGTGGGGTATCGCCTTGAAAACTAGCCTTTTTACCCGCTGGAATCTATTGAAAAACTTGAACCTGATCAGCCGTACACAGTGGCGGCTGACGATGATTTATACAGGCATTCTGATGCTGTTCTTAATTCTTTTTATGGTCATCGTTTATTTCTTGCTATACGGAGTGATTGTCAGCAGCCAGGAGGATCAGCTGAAGAAGCTCGTGGACCAGGAAGTAAGTGTGATCAAAGAAAAAATGATAAAAGGCAAAAAACCTTCCATACAAAACTTTGTCATGCTTTCTGACGAACAGTTCTTCTATTACGTCGTCGATGCCAAAGGAAAGCTTTTAACGGGTGATGAACTTTACCATCATCTCCGTCCGAAGCTGTATAAGAAACTAGAGGGCTGGAATCCAAATCCAAAAGAGATCCGGTATGAAAACTTAAGCGTCTCTTATTTTGTTCCGTGGCAAGAGGATTTGAATAAACGAAACATCGACCTCATGATGGCTGGCCGCAAAATTTATAAAGGAAATCAATTCATTGGCATTTTATATGTTGGGAAAAGCATATCTAATAGGGTGGAGCTATTTGACTGGCTATTGAATATTTTTGCCATCATGCTTATCATCTTTTCCTTTGTTTCCTTTTTTATCAGCTATTTTATGTCGAAGCGAGCCATGTCACCTATTATCAGGTCCTATATGAAGCAGCGGGAATTTGCCGCTGATGCTTCACATGAGCTTCGAACCCCGCTGAGTGTCATATTATCTTCTATTAATGCGCTGGAGATGGAAAAACAAGTGCAGGAAGATGAATTTTCACACTCTGTTCTATCTAATATGAAATATGAAGTAAAGCGGATGATAAAGCTTGTAGGAGATTTACTCACTCTGGCCCGTTCTGATGCAGAAAACACGGAAGTAAGAAAAGAAGTGTTTGATTTTCATCAGCTTGCTCAAAAAGCGGTTCATTCTATTGAAACGATTGCGGATGAAAAACGTATAACATTAAAGCTGAATGCGCCTGCCCAGCTTTTTGTGTATGGCAACCGTGAGCGTTTGGATCAGCTTCTTTATATTCTGCTGGAGAACGCCATCAAGTATTCTCCTGAAAATGCTGAGGTTAACCTTGAACTTTCGCTGAAAAAAGAAGAAAAAATTAAATTGCTGGTTATATTGGTTGAAGATCAGGGTATAGGGATAAAGCCTGAAGAACGCGAGCGGATATTTGAGCGATTTTACCGGACGGATAAATCCCGGTCAAAACAGCTTGGTGGCCACGGTTTGGGGCTTGCGATTGCAAAATGGATTGTGGATTCCCACGGCGGCTGGATCCAGGTTGCGGGCAAGTCCGGAAAAGGAAGCGTTTTTACAATCAAAATACCGCAATAATAAACGAAAACCATGGCTAGAGCTCGTAATTTTAAGGAAAAATAAACAAAAATAAAATTAAATCTTAGCTTTTCATCATATTTTCACTTTTGCTATTTATAATAAAATAGACTAAAATTTACAGGTGCGAATAAAAGTGATTAGACAATAAAGTTATAGAGGTACTAGAAGAGGTGAAAGAATTGAAAGGTCTTTTAAAAGCTGGCCAAAATGTTGTCCAAAAGCATCTTGGTTTTTTCATTTTAGCTGTTGTTCTTTTTTGGCTAAAAACGTATACAGGCTATCTTGTTGAATTTAATCTTGGTATAGAAAATGCAATGCAGAAGTTCTTGCTGCTGATAAACCCGATCAGTTCAGCCATATTCTTTTTTGGATTGGCACTATTTGCAAAAGGTAAAAGAGCGTATATCTGGACCATTGTCCTTAACTTTTTCCTTTCCTTTGTTTTATATGCAAATATCGTGTATTACCGATTCTTTAATGATTTCATTACGATGCCGACCCTGACTCAAACGAAAAACTTTGGAGATCTTGGAGGAAGCATCTGGGAACTGCTTAAACCTTATGACCCGCTGTATTTCATTGATACCATCATTCTAACTGTTCTCGTAGCTGCAAAATTCATCAAGCCCGAGCCGGTTCGCATGGCTCGTAAGAAAGTGCAGCTTGTGCTGGTTTCAGCGATTGCCTTGCTTGTCATTAACATCGGCTTGGCGGAAACAGATCGTCCGCAGCTTTTGACGCGTACATTTGACCGCAACTACTTGGTGAAATACCTCGGCACATACAACTATGTAATATATGATGCTATTCAAAGCATGCGTATTTCCGCGCAAAAGGCATCTGCAGATTCAAGCGATATGGGTGACGTCCTTAACTATAAAGACGCTAACTATGCAAAGCCTAACCCTGCTTACTTTGGCAAGGCAAAAGGCATGAATGTGATTTACATTCATTTAGAATCTTTCCAGAACTTTATGATCAATTACAAACTGAAGGGTGAAGAAGTTACACCTTATTTAAACTCATTCACAAAAGATAAGAATACGTTATACTTTGATAACTTTTTCCACCAAACAGGACAGGGTAAAACATCCGATGCAGAATTCATGCTGGAAAATTCCATTTATGGACTTCCGCAAGGCTCAGTATTTACCACCAACGGAAATAACACATTCCAAGCCGCACCTGCTATTTTAGGACAAAAAGGTTACACTTCCGCAGTATTCCACGGAAACTACAAAACGTTCTGGAACCGGGATGAGACCTACAAATCATTTGGTTATGACAAGTTCTTTGATGCGAGCCACTACCAAATGAAGGATGAAGATGTTGTAAACTACGGACTAAAAGATAAACCATTCTTTGAAGAGTCTCTTCCAATGTTGAAAACATTGAAAGAACCTTTCTATACGAAATTTATTACATTGTCCAACCACTTCCCGTATCCGATTGATGACGCGGAAGCAAGCATCGGACCAGATGATACGGGTGACGGATCAGTTGACCGTTACTTCCAGACAGCTCGTTACCTCGATGAATCGGTTAAGAGCTTCATGGATCAATTAAAAGCTTCTGGGCTGTATGACCGTTCTGTTATCGTCATGTACGGAGACCATTATGGTATTTCCGAAAACCATAACGATGCCATGGCTAAAGTATTGAACAAAGAAGCAATCACTCCTTATGACAATGCCCAGCTGCAGCGTGTTCCTTTCATGGTTCACGTACCTGGCATGAAAGGCGGAGTGAAGCATGAGTATGGTGGACAGATTGACGTTCTGCCTACGCTTCTTCACTTGCTTGGCATTGATACAAAAGAGTATGTCCAATTTGGAACAGATTTGCTGTCCAAAGATCATCAACAGGTTGTTCCATTCCGTAACGGAAGCTTTGTCAGTCCAAAGGTTACCGCTATCAATGGAAAATACTTTGATGCCAAAACTGGGGAACCGGTTAAAAAGAATAAAGAAATTCAGAAAGAACAGGAATTTGCTGAAAATTCTCTTCAACTTTCTGACAAAGTTGTTTATGGAGATCTACTTCGCTTCTATACTCCACGTGATTTTAAACCAGTGGACCGCTCGAAGTACGATTACAATAACCGTGATGAAGATAAAAATAAAGCAAAAACTGAAGATCAGACTAAACAGGAAGAAGCACCTGCTGCTGATCAAAAACAAGAACAGAACTAAACAAGTAAAGCATTGCCTGGAAACAGGCAGTGCTTTTTTTATTAAATAAAAAAAGCACCCTTCACATAGGGTGCTTTGCTGATTTTTACATTTTTATCTGGATAGGAGGTAATCAATGACTCGGTCTGAGGAATTGCCGTCATGCATGCCGCAGAATGTTTTATAAAAATCCTTATATTCAGGAGAGTTGTCTTTTAAGACTTTAGGCAGTGTTTGCAGCAATTCTTCTTCAGTGTAGCAAATCTCTCCTGCTCGCTGCTCACTTAATTCAAAATAAGCTCCTCGTACTGAGCAGACATATTGGTCGTAATCAGGGACATAATAAATAACGGGTTTTAGGCTGCAGTACCAGTCAAACACGATCGATGAGTAATCTGTTATGAGAACATCAGCTGCGCACATAAGTTCAATGGCATCGTCCCAGCCACTGACGTCAATTACACGGCCAGCGAGACTTGTTAATTTATCATCAGAGCTGCTCATATGATGAGAGCGGATAAGCAGGATAGCGTCTTCAGGAGCATGCTCTATAAATTTAAATGGATCTAGCATTAAATTGAATTCAAACATGGAGTTCCCAAGGTGTTTACCGTCCCGCCATGTTGGCGCATAAAGGTAGATGGGAGCATTGTTATTTTGCACTCCGAGTTTTGCTCTTATTTTTTCTCTGACGTTTGAGTACCTTCTTTTGTCATAGAAAATATCATTGGAAGGATAACCGTATTCAACGATTTCTCCTTCGTATCTAAAAGCAGATTGGAATATCTCCGTAGAATAATGATTGGGAGATAATAAGGCATCCCATTTGGTTGATTTCACATAAAATTCAGGCGTCGACCGTTTTTCTAATGGACGTGATGAAATGTCCCAGTGCAGTCTTTTGAACGGTGTGCCGTGCCATGTTTGAAAGTAGAAGGTCTCAGGCCGGTGGTACCAAAGCGGAAATGTTGTGTTATTAATGATAAACCGTGATCTGGCAAGAAAGTTATAGTATTCAGCGGATGCTCTATCAACAATAATTGGATCTCCGGGAATCTTTTCGTTGCCGGCATAGCACCAGACATATGTATAATTCGGATAACGTTCGATCATGCGTTCATAAATGTACCTTGGATTCCCGGTATACTGTTTGCCTAAGTTACTTTCAAAGAAGAACATGCGCTGATCAACTTTATGGGACTCTGCGGCTTTTTTGTATTGCCAAGGTATTCCGAATCCGCGTGACTGCGCAATTAAATTAAAGACTTCCGGATATTTAGGGAATACATCCTTCTTTAAGTCATCTTGAGAAATAGTCGAAAAATAGTCCAAAACAAAGGGGTTTAAATCCAAAGAATCAGTTTTCATTTCTCCACCTCCAGTGGCATTTGAAAAA
This sequence comes from Fictibacillus sp. WQ 8-8, assembly GCF_024494405.1. Lineage (NCBI taxonomy): Bacteria > Bacillati > Bacillota > Bacilli > Caryophanales > Fictibacillaceae > Fictibacillus > Fictibacillus sp. WQ 8-8. The sequence continues at coordinate 424,775 of NZ_JAMXKG010000001.1, read as the reverse complement.
CATTTTTATCCATTGTTATCTTTTACCTATTATACAGTAAGCCTAAACATCCGCCAACGAAGTGTTCGAGGGATGAATGGCCGTAAAAAAACAGATGTCTTGGAGGGGACATCTGCTTTTGGGAGAAGCTATGCTGTTTTGACCAGTTTCGGAGATATCGTTTTTATTTTACGGTTAGTATTGCCTACCACATACGATCCAAACGGCAGTAAGGATATTACTTTTATGATCGCCATTGAAATTAAAAGCGTAATAAAGAATAGCGAAAATACTTGCAGATGGGTTTGGTCGAACCATTGAGCCGTATAGGGTGCAAGATAGCGCTGAACCTGCCAGTGGATGAGATAAATGCCAAAAGAGTAATTGCTGATCAAGTTCACGATTTTAATATTTGGCAGCAATTGGCCCCAAGCCAGAACGAGGAGACTAAGCGATACGGTTAATGGAAACAGATCTAAACGCTTCGATCCGACGCTGACATAACCTGATTTGTAAAAAATCAAGACAATAGCGAGACTCAGAACTGCCCCAAAGAGCGTGTGGTATCGGTATTCTTGCAGCTTGGCAGCGATCGCTTTGTAATTTTTTCCAATCGCATAAGCAATGGTAAAATACGCAAACCACGCCGTAAACGGAATTTTTAAATACGATAAATTCTCTTTGATCCAAGGGTGCTGGCCTTCCATCAATTTAAAATGAAGGCTCATAACAAGAATGCTGATTGGGATCAGCCAGTTCATCTTGATGTTGTATTTCGTGACAAAATAATGCAGGATATAAAATTGAAAAATGATCAGAACGAAGTATCCTTCGTAATTTCCTAGTAGATTGTTTTTAATCATAACAGCGATATCGATATTCGGGTTGAGATGATAGCTGACCAGTGCATCAATCACGGCAAAGGCGAGAAACGGAGCAAGAATCCACTTCACACGCTTTTTCCAAAAGTTTTTCGGAAGCTGATCGGGATAGCGGTTTGCAAGGATGATCTCAGACAGGATGACAAACGTCGGTGTGGCATAACATAGAGCGATACGCAGCAGGCTGTAAACCCCGGACGCAGGATAACCTCCGACAGAGACAGCTGTTAGCGATGTACTGTGCAGAAATACAATGCTTAAACAGGCTAGGGTGCGTAACAGGTTCCATTCTTTAATCAAGGGTATTTTCCCCCTTTCCTGAAAAATGTGGCGTTCCTAAGCAATTCATGAACACCATAACAATGAAGAAGGAAAGAGAGCAACAGAATTCGACATTCTTAATAATTATTTATAGAAACTTTATAAAATATTTAAAAAGAAACGTACTGAAAAGACGGCAGTTCCTTGATGGTTCAGGAGATTGCCGTCTTCTTTGCATGTTATTTTATAGGGACCAGAATGTCCATCTGTTTGGATTCAGGGCTTATGCTTCGTTCATCGTACAGCTCGATCTCAACTCCGCCGGCATGTTCGTAGCCGGAAGAAGGGAACCATTCTTTGAAAATGTACTGCCATGTCGCCTGAATGCTGTCGGAAAACTCGTTTTCTGCAACTTTCGGGGTAGTGAACACGGCATACTTGGTTTCTGGGAACGTCCTGGCCACAAGGCCTTCAGGAACGTTATTGGAATCCGTAACTTCAGAGCAGATCAGGTAACTGAACGAGCCGTTTTCCTGGTTAAAATCTGTGCAGATGCCGAGTTCCACTGAAGGGTCCTTCTTGTTGGGGATAGCTTCTCTCATCTTATTGTTTTGTAAATAGGTCTGCCAAAAGACAGGGATTTCATTTAGATTTTTACCATCTTCAGAAGTGGTTTTGAGTTCATAACCGATGACGTTAAATTCAGGCTTCATATAAATTTTCGGCTGCATAAATGGTCCTCCTACAATAGGTTTTTTGATGAGGGCGGCTTTTTCAGGAAGCGTAAAGGTGTACAGCTTCTCTTTTCGGAACTGTGTGGGTGTCACCGCGAATAGCTTTTTGAAAGCCCGGTTAAAGGATTCGTGGGAAGAAAACCCGCAGCTGAAGGCAATGTCCACAATCTTAAGCTCTGAATGGACAAGCAGGTCCGCTGCGTGTGCAAGTCTTCTTTTCCGGATGTAGTCCATCACCGGGTGGCCGACCAGCATCAAAAAGACGCGGTGAAAGTGAAAAGGCGAAAAGCAGGCAATCCTGGCGAGGTCCGGAAGCGTCAAGGGTTCTTCCAAGTTCTCCTCAATATAGTCAATCGTATTCTGAATGCTGTTGAAGTAATCCATACGTCCGCCTCCCTCATGACTCTATCTTAATGTGCAGCAGATAGTAATTCTTAACCTTTTTTGCTGTGTTTCGGAGTTTTGCTATTTTGGTGCCAGGCACCCGCGTTTTGACATGTGTGTAATCGTGGTGCCTGGCACCACATTCTTATTCGGCAAATGGGTGAATGAGGCCTTCTTTTCAGGAAGTAATGTTAAAATGAGGATAAGAATAGAAGACAAAATTGGGTGCCAGGCACCACGCGATGGCACCGTCAATGAAAGGGCGATGTACATGTTTTGCGATCTTGGAGATATTCAGGTTCATTATGAGGTACATGGGGAAGGGAAGCCCATCATCATGATTCATGGTTTCTCGCCGGATTACCGGTTGATGGAAGGCTGTATGGAGCCGGTTTTTAAAGACCGAAGCGGGTTTCAGCGAATCTATTTGGATCTGCCGGGGATGGGCCGGACCAAAGGGGAGTATTGGCTGACCGGGACGGATGATATGCTGGATGTTGTGTTGCGTTTTATTGAAAAAGTAATACCCGGACAATCTTTTTTACTTGCTGGTGAATCCTATGGAGGCTATCTGGCGAGAGGCGTCATGACTAAAATGGGGGATAGGGTAGAAGGCTTGCTCACGATTTGTTCACCGATCTACGCAGAACATGAAAAAAGAGAGCTGCCGGAGCATACGGTCATTAAAACAGATGAGCAGCTAATCGCATCCCTTCCGTTGGAAGAAGCCAGGGAGTTTGCGTCTATAGCAGTTGTACAGGATGAATATGTACTGAAACGAACGAGGGAAGAAATCATACCAGGTGTGATGCTGGCAGATCCTGTTTTTCTGGAAAAAATAAAGCAGAACTACGCTTTTACCTCTTCTATCGACTTACAGAAACCCTTTGAGAAGCCTGTTCTGTTTTTTACTGGCAGGCAGGATGCTGTTGTCGGCTTCAAAGATCATTGGGCCATCATGGATCAATTTCCTCGTGCATCTTTTGCTGTATTGGACCGGGCGGGGCACAACCTGCAGATTGAACAGCCCGCAGTCTTCAATGCTTTAGTTGCCGACTGGCTGGACCGATCAGAAGAAGCCCTTCACCTAAAAAAAGAGCATACTGCAAAATGACTTGTGATATAATGGCTTTTTCCAAAGAATAACTATTTTGCAAAAAGAATTGAAACAAAAAAGGTAAGGTGAAAGAGGCATGAGAATCGGAGAAATAAAAAAGGAAGCAAGGGTTGCCCTGGAAAACAAATGGGGCTTTGCGGTCCTATTGACGTTCCTTTTGGGAATCTTTACGTTTTTCCTTCCTAACTTGATTGATTTTTTTCTATTGGGAGGAAAGGACGAATTTAATGGAGCTGAACGAAATCTATCAGCATATATCTTTTCTTGGATTATTAACGGTTTTGTTTACCCAATCACGATTGGCTTTAGCTGGGTCTTTCTGAGCTTTATAAGGCGTGAGCCTCAAGAAGTGAAGAACATGTTTCAGCCTTTCTTGGACATCGGTACGTTCTTAAAGATTATTGGAACAACGATCCTGGTATGGATTTTCACAGTTCTTTGGACCCTGCTATTGATTGTTCCGGGTATTATCAAAGGGCTTGCTTATTCGCAAACATTCTATGTCTTGAAAGACAACCCGGGGATTTCGATTACGGGTGCCATCACCGAAAGCCGCAGATTAATGGACGGCTACAAGTGGAAGTACTTCCTTCTTCAGCTTAGTTTTATCGGCTGGGTGATCCTGGCGGTTGTGACACTGTTTATCGGGTTTCTTTGGCTGACGCCTTATATGTCCGCATCTTCAGCTGAATTTTACAATGAAATCCGCCAGGCTAAAAACAATGATTCTTTAGAGGCTTAAAATAAGAAAGGCATCTGTGCAACGAAGCACGGATGCCTTTTTTGTGATGAAATGGAGCCTTACTCTTTCAATAATAAAAATTCCCCTGTCTCGAGGTGGTTTCCGTAATGTTCCGCTTCTTTATGATCTACTCCTAGAAAGACGAGTCTCTCTTTTCCTGAGAGATTCTGTGAGAAGGATGAGTTGTCGGATTGGTCCAAAAAATGCTGTATGATCTCCTCGTTATCTTCTTTTTCTTCAATGGTCTCATAAGGCCCAACGACTAAAAATGTGCTGTTTTCGTTTTTCGGTTTCAGTTGATTTCGTTCTTCCACTGCTTCTTGTTCTGTCTTATAAACACCAACTACCTTAAACATTTTTCTTCCCCTCCCTTACAAGTGTGAAATATTTAAATGATGAAAATAACTTTCCAATCAATACCCGTAATGCTTCAATTTGTAACATTATGTCACAAAAAAATCCTCTTGGCAGCTTCAAGAGGATTGGTGAGGCGTTGTTTAGTTCTGCTTTTCTAAAGCGAGTTTCATGCCGAAGCCGATGAGTACCACACCCGTTACTCCCTGCATGACACGCTGAGTCGCCGGCCTTTTCATAAAGACACTGATCTGGTTGATCAAATAGACGTAAAAGAAAAACCAGGCCGCTGTCAGAAGTGTGTAGGTGAGACCCATAATGGAAAATTGCACAAAGGCGTTGCTGCCGCGTTCAAGAAATTGCGGAAGGAACGTTAGGAAGAAAAGTGCGACCTTTGGGTTTAGAAGATTTGTAAGGAATCCCTGTCTGAAACAAGATGAGGACTTTCGGATTCCGGGTGTTTGATCTGCAGGTTCCGCAGAATAGGCTGTTTCAATATTCCGGTCCTTTAATGACCAGAGCGACTTTATTCCGATGTAGATCAGATAGACCGCCCCAGCATACTTGAAAATAGAAAAAAGCATTGCCGATTTCACAATGATGGCAGACAGGCCTACAACAGCTGCTACGGTGTGAATGAGCAAGGCGCCGCATGTTCCAAGCATGGTTTTAAAACCGCCAGTCTTTCCTAGAGATAACGTGTTTTTCGTGGCAATGGCTGTATCAGGGCCGGGAAGAATAATCAGGCAAACCGCCATGACCACAAAAAGAAGAAAATGCTCCATCGTTTTATACCGCCTTCCCCTGTTAAATTTTATTCCAATGTACCACACCCTAATATCTGGTGCCAGGCACCCCAATTACACAAGTGTGTAATCGCGGTGCCTGGCACCATTTTCTTATTTCACTGTAAATATTTGTAATATATTGTATAATTGTAATTAATAGTAAATTATCAGGTTCTAAGTGTTCAGTCTCGCAGGTGTTTTTAGAGTTCAGGTATGATGATTTACCTATATTTTCTAAATTATGGAGGATGATACCCGATATAAAAATGGTAACACCGTTAAATCAAACAAGATGAAGAGAGGCAGCAGTGTGAAAAAGTACAGTCGTTTTATGGCAGGAGTTGCGTTGGCCAGTATTTTATTAAGTTCTTTTAGTACGTCAGCATCAGCGGATGATGAGAACTGGCAGCGAAGAAAGAAGTCTTTTCAACCGAGCAGCAAGATTCATTTAATGAGTAATCATTCTAATGATCACGTAAAAAACAGGCAGGCCATCGTAAAGACCACGCTGTCGAATGAGGAACTTGTAAAGGGGTTCGGTGTTACGATCGCGGACTCTTCTTCTATTTTAGGAAAAGAGAATCTTAAGGTGGTTCGAATTCCGAAAAAGCTAAATTATGAAGGAACTCTAAGAAAATTAAAGCGGTCAGCTCGCATAGAATCAGCCGAGCCAGATTATATGGTCAAGAAAATGTCGAACGATCCTTTTTATTCTTATCAGTGGCCGCTTCCCAAAATGAAAGTTCCAAACGCATGGCTTGGACTATCACCAAAGGCGAGGATAAAGGTGGCTGTTATCGACTCAGGTGTTGATTACACTCATCCGGATTTAGAAGGAAGAGTGTTATCTGGCTACGATACATACGATGAAGACAGCGATCCCATGGATTATGACGGCCATGGAACAGCTGTCGCAGGTGTCATTGTGGCTACTGTAAACAATGGCATAGGCATGGCTGGAATCAATCCGTATGCTGATATACTTCCAGTCCGTGTAGGGGATGAAGAAGGAATGTCAACGAGTGATTGCGTCGAGGGAATCTATTATGCCATTTCACAAAAAGCTGATGTGATCAACATGAGCTATGGCGGAAGTGAGTATGAGGACATTGAATATGATGTTATCCGTTCTGCTTATGAAAAAGGAATTGTGCTTGTTGCGGCATCAGGAAATGAAGATGATGCTGTAGGTTATCCTGCAGCCTATCCAGAGGTTCTAAGTGTAGGGGCGTCCACTCCTAACGACGGTATCGCTGATTTTTCCAATTACGGAGAATTACTGGACATCGTGGCTCCGGGAACAGATGTTTTAACGGCGGCAATCGATGGTGACTATGACTATTTTGATGGTACATCTTTTTCCGCACCGATTGTCAGCGGCCTTGCTTCGCTTCTTCTTGCTGAAGAACCTTCTTTATATCCTGATGATGTGGAGTATCTGCTTGAGAGCTCTGCCTATTTGCCTGCCAAATATAAAGGAAAATGGAATCAATATTATGGATATGGTCGGGCAGATGCTCTCAAACCGTTCTATACGAAGCTTCCTAGTTTAAAGAATGATGTGGGTGATCGGCGCTCAAAAGCGAAAAAAGTGACTGTTGGCAAGCTATATAGCGATAAGTTCGATACCCCGAGCGACGTTGATTGGTTTACATTCAAAGTTTCCAAGAAAACCAATGTCAGAGTCGATGTCAGCGGGGTAGCCGGCATTAACAGTACGGTATGGATTGATAAATACAGCAACGGCAGGGTCATCAATGAAAAACCTCATGATGCCCGAGGATTAAACGGAAAAGAGTCGTTCACGGCTTCATTGACTGCCGGTACGTATTATCTCACTGTTTACGACAACAACTACCATTGGGCTAAAGACCCTTATTCCATAAAAGTAACAGCAGGGAAATAAACCGGGTGCCAGGCACCGCGATTACACATATGTCAAAACGCGGTGCCTTGCACCTGAATTTTTAGTAGAATTTTGGTGGATTTTTCCGTCGATTTGCCGATAGAAATAGTAGAAAAAGATTAGTAGAAAAGATAGAAAGTGAGAAAGGGGGCTTACAGCATTTGAGAAAGATTACTTCACTGGCTCTCATCCTGGCATTCATTTTATCTCTTTTTACCACACATGCAGACGCTGCAGCGAGCCAAACAAAAGCAAAAGTTACAGCATCGATTCTAAATGTCAGATCGAAGCCCAGTACCAGCAGCAGTATTATCGATAAACTGAAAAAGGATGCAGCCGTTACGATTAAGGCAGAGTCTAACGGATGGTCTCAGGTGACTTTGAAAAAGGGGACAGGCTGGGTATCATCAAAATATCTGAAAAAAATCAGCGTATCCGCATCCTCTGCAACAAAAACAGGATACGTGACGGCTTCCTCTCTCAATCTGAGGGAAAAGGCCACGACCTCCAGCAAATCCGTTTTGCTATTGAAAAAAGGAAACAAGGTTACCATCTTAAAAACGTCAGGTTCTTGGTATTATATTCAGGCAGCCGGAAGCAAGAAAGGCTATGTGTCCAAGAGCTACATCTCTACGAAAGCTCCTGTGCCATCTTCAGCACCAAAAGCAAAAACAGTGTATGGCTATGTGAACGCTTCTTCTTTTTTAACGCTGAGAGAGAAGGCATCAACGACAAGCAAATCTCTGATGCAGCTGAAGAGAGGAACAAAGATTACCATCCTGAAAACATCAGGTTCCTGGCACAATGCAAAGGCTCCCAATGGAAAAACAGGCTGGGTTCTTAAAAGCTATGTAGCCAGCAGGGCCCCTGCCCCTGCCCCGGCTAAAACAGTTTATGCCTATGTTAATACTGGCTCTCTGAACCTAAGAGAGAAGGCAACAACCTCAAGCAAGTCGTTGATGACCTTGAAAAAAGGCCAGCAGGTAAAGGTTTTGGACCCGGGAAGCACATGGAGCTATATCCAGGCTTCAAACGGCACAAAAGGATGGGTGTCTAAAAAATACTTATCAGCGACTGCTCCGGTACCCGTACAGCCTTCTGTTAAAAAAGGATACGTCACGACGAATGATTTAAATGTAAGAGAAAACGCGGGTACATCTTTTAAGGTCGTAGCTAAGCTGAATACCGGAGCCGAAGTGCAAGTGTACTCAAGCAAAGGAGACTGGCTGAACATCAAAACATCCAGCGGAATAAAAGGCTGGGTACATAAAGCCTACATCACCTTTACCAAAATTAATGACAATAACCTTTCTCTCCCTTCAAGTTTCCCCAGCCTAAGAGGGAAGAAAATCATGATTGACCCAGGGCACGGCGGCTATGACGTAGGGGCTGTAGGTGCGGGCTACGGCACATATGAAAAAAATGTAACGTTATCCACCGCGCTTATTTTAGCTCAGAAGCTGCGAGCGGCAGGAGCCAAGGTCTATATGACACGCTCCACCGATACAGCCATCGCGTTAACTTCACGCCCGCAATTAAGCAATAATTATTTGGTCGATGCGTTTGTAAGCATTCACTATAATTCAGGGCCTTCTGCCGGAACAGGAATTGAAACGTTCTATCAGCCCGGTTCTGTATACAGCGGACTGGCTTCCCTTGTACAGCAGGGCGTTGTGAAATATACAGGATTTAAGAGCCGTGGAATCGCCGGGAAAAACCTTCAAGTTCTGCGTACCAACAAGCGTCCATGTGTGCTTGTCGAGCTAGGGTTCTTATCCAATAAAAGTGAAGAGCAGATCGTCCGAACATCCGCTCATCAGCAAAAAGCAGCCGCCGGCATTGCCGAAGGACTGAACAGCTACTTTAGATAACTATGGTGCCAGGCACCGCCTTTACACACTTGTGTAATCGCGGTGCCTGGCACCATATATTTTTTTCTTGCCTTAGGCAGGGAAGTGAGAAAGGCTGTAGAACATAATATTTTACCTCTTCGTTTTGCATCAATCTCTCCCCATCATTTAATCCCCCAATTCCTGAAAGGAGCCCCGTAATGCCGCGCAAACAACGAACCTGGTTTCCGGGTGCGATCTACCACATTACCTGCAGAGGAAACCGTAAAACACCTATTTTTCATGAACGTGAAGATTACCTCTATTACTTATATTTGCTGAGAAAGACAAACAAGCGCCATCCTTTTAACCTTCATGCTTATTGCCTCATGCCCAACCACACCCATCTCCTTCTGGAAACAACCGTAAGCCCCCCTGGTGAAGCTATGGGATACCTGAATACACAATATGCAAAGTACATTAATCGAAAATACGATCAGGTGGGACATGTGTTTCAGGGCCGTTATGGCGCTTCTCTCATTGATTCCATGATGTATTTAATTGATGTCAGCCGGTACATCCATCAAAACCCTGTAGCGGCTAAGATGGTATGCAATGCAGAAGATTACGAGTGGACGAGTTACAGGCACTATATCTCCGTGGGAATAGACCAAGGAGTAAAAGTGAAAACCGATTATATCCTCTCTCAATTCCCAACCCCTAAGCAGGACAATTATAAGAGTTTCATAGAAGGAGCAGAATATGGCGAGATCGTGAGAAGGACACCGGTGCTGTAACTTTTAGTTTGGTGCCAGGCACCGGCTTTTGACACTTGTGTAATCGCGGTGCCTGGCACCGCACATCATGGCACCGCACACCAACACCGTACACCAACAAAATTTCCAATATTTTTAAGATATTTCATTTTACTAGAAAAGAAAAATGATATAATAAAGCTTGCATAAAATTAGACAAAAGATGGGGAAGAGAATGAATACATTTAAACGAACGATGTCCATTTTAACCGCTGGATTGGTAGGTACAAGCCTATTAGGAACAGCTGTCCATGCGCAAGGAACAGAGCTTGCTAAAAGAAACCTATTCTTTAGCACACAAACGATAGAACAGCCGTCCGTATCCATAGATCTAGCTAACGTTAATAAAAGAGAAATTATTGTAAAAACGAAAGAAGGAAACGCGTTTGCACCTTCTTCATACGGCCTGGAAACCACCTCGGCACCTTCTATCCTGAAAGAAGAAGGAATCAGTGTTTACCAGGTTCCTAACGACAAAAACTATGAAAGAACACTGTCACAGATCAAAGCTGATCAAGCTGTGGAATATGCTGAACCGAACTACCTTTCAAAAAGAACAGCTGAGACGGTAAAGCCAAACGATAAACTGTATGACCAGCAGTGGGCATTAAAAAAGATCAACTGGGCAAAAGATCTAGTGAATCCGCCAGCAGGACAGAAACCGGTCATCGTTGCTGTTTTGGACACAGGAGTTAATGCTGCTCATCCCGACCTAAAAGGGAAGGTGCTCAAGGGCAAAGACTTTGTGAACAACCTTAAAACGGCCAATGATACGGTCGGCCACGGGACTGAGGTCTCCGGAATCATAGCCGCAGCGACTGACAACAAGATCGGCATCAGCGGTTTAAATAACCATGTTCAGATTCTTCCTGTACGGGTTGGCGGGAAAGTAAGCATTCCTAATTCAAGCGCGATCGCCGGTCTTCATTACGCCATTGATCACGGTGCGAAAGTCATCAATATGAGCTTTGGATCTGCCGAACCGAGCCAGGCAGAATATGATGCCATCATGGAAGCTGTCCACAAAGGAATTATTCTGGTAGCGGCTTCAGGTAACGAGAATCCAGTGTACGGTGTGAACTATCCGGCTGCCTATCCGCAGGTCATCAGTGTCGGTGCGACGAGATACAACGATGTTATCGCTCCGTTCTCGAGCAGAGGGCCAGAACTCGATGTTGTCGCTCCAGGAACAAACATCATGACGACGCTTATGAACGGAAAATACGGCTCACAGGATGTTTCAGGGACCTCATTTTCCGCGCCGATGGTTTCAGGACTGGCCTCTCTTTTACTAACGAAAAATCCAGCGCTGACACCTCAGCAAGTCGAATATATGATTGAAAAATCAGCATTCAAGCCTGATCGTGAGGGCTATAAAAACGCTGCCGGGCTGACTGATTTTTATGGATACGGAAGAATTGATGCAGCCAAAGCTTTAGAGACGAAATTTCCTTATCTTGCTGGAGATACAACGGATATTCCGGCAAAAGCCAAGTGGATGAGCAAGGGAACGGTTTACAAAGATAAGTTTGATGTTCCGTTTGATGGGGACATGTACCGTTTTAAATTAACGAAAGAATACAATGTGAAGATTGAAGTATCAGCCACCGCAGGCATGGATCCGGTCGTTGCCGTAGACAGAATCTCAGCTGATGGAAAGCTGACGTATGAAAAAATTGCTGATAAAAGCGGTGTGGGCAAAGCAGAAACATGGTATGCCAAACTGAAACCAGGCATTAATTATGTGACCGTTTATGAAGCGAACAACCACTGGTCAACAAAGCCTTACAGCGTTAAATTCACTACCTTCGAAGCTGTTGCTCCGGCTGCTCCCAAGGTAAACAAAGTCGATAGTAACGATAAATACGTTACCGGAAAAGCAGAAAAAAAATCAAAAATAGAAGTTAAAAAAGGGAAGACTGTTATCGGAAAAGCGGCGGCGAGCTCTTCAGGTGCCTACAAAGCTCCGATCAAAGCCCAAAAACGCGGAACGGTTCTTTATGTTACTGCGACTGATGCAGCAGGCAACAAAAGCAAATCTACTAAAATTACTGTAAAGTAACGAAATCCAATCATCAGCTTAAAAGCTCTCCGATTAGTATCCGGAGAGCTTTTTGTATGTGGTGCAATTGATTGGGTGCCAGGCACCGCAATTACACACTTGTGTAACGACGGTGCCTGGCACCATTTAACCATTTTTTGTAAAAATAGAGGAGTTTAGTAAATGCCGACGAATCGTAAGGTATGCTTTATGCAAAAGTGGGGTGGGAAAAGAAGAAACATGCAGCACGACATCGTTTTACTGTTTTTTATGCTGAATTTGGAGGATAGCACATGAAAAATTGGAAAAAGCAGATTGCGGCTGTAGGTCTGTCTGCCAGCATGCTGGCCAGCGGATATTCTGCCGTTCACGCTGAAGTCAAAGTCCCGTCAGTTTCAAAAAAATCGCTGGCGATGACTGAACTTGAAAACGTCACAAAAGGAAGCACAGCAAAAAGCAACAAGCCTTTATTCAGTGACGATACGCTCGTCATCAAGTACACAAAACCGCTGACGTCCACAGATCACAAGAACGCGGGAGCGACAGTGATCCGGTCGTACAGCCAATATAAATACACAGTCGTTCGAGTCAACAACAAGAAAAAATTTGAGCAAGCAATGAAAATCTATCAAAAATTGGGGAAGGTAGCGTCCGTTTCTCCAAGCATTCTTTCTAAAACGCTCTCTGCGCCAGACCCGAAAACGGGCAAGCAGTATCATCTGTCACTTTTACAGATCGCGAAAGCCCAGGAGCTTGCCGGCAAGCATGCGGTTAAGGTTGCAGTGATCGACCAGGGAGTGGACAGAAACCATCCTGAATTAAAAGGACAGGTCATTTCCAGCTATAACGCAAACGATCCGATGAACCAGGCGATGCCTGATTTCCACGGCACGCATGTCAGCGGGATTATTGCTGCTAAAAAAGGCAATGGGGTTGGAGGATATGGTGTGAATCCTAATGCTAAAATCATGTCTTATGACGTCTTTGACCGCGGTATGGGTGCGAGCGATTATACGATTGCCGATGCCATTTTAAAAGCGGTTCATGACGGTGCAAAAGTGATCAACATGAGCCTTGGCAGCTCTGCGCCTTCTCCGTTAATTGAAGACGCGGTGAAAACAGCCATCAAAGCGAACGTTACGGTTGTGGCTGCAGCAGGCAATAATGCTACTGATGCGGCGTTCTACCCAGCCGCTTTTGAAGGCGTCATTAGTGTAGGTTCTACAAACGCAAAAAACAAGCTGTCCTGGTATTCCAACTATGGGCCATCTGTTGACATAGTAGCACCAGGGGAGGCTATTTATGCACCGCTTTATGATTATGAAAAGAAATCAACGTTTGAGAAAATGAGCGGAACGAGCATGGCCTCTCCGGTTGTTGCGGGTACAGCTTCACTGCTGCTTTCCAAGTATCCTTCGCTCAAACCGGCACAGGTCGAATATGTACTTGAACATACAGCAAAAGACCTTGGTTCCAAGGGCTATGATACAAAGTACGCGCACGGACTTGTCCAGCCTGTCTCTGCCCTTAAGTTTAATGTCAAAAACATTCCTGCATCGGTTAAGCCGCTCCAAACGGAAAAAGAAATTAAAGACGCAGCGACTGAGATTTTCCCTATAAACAACAAAGACCTTGTAAAAGAAGGAAAAATCACGAAGGCCAATGAAGAAAAATGGGTCAAGTTTTACGTGAACAAAGGGGAGTACATTCAGACTTCTCTAAAAGGATCAAAAAACTATGACCTGAAACTGAAGCTTAACCTTTACGGAACGGACAGCACAACGATGCTTGACGTTAATAAGCTTCAGGCTAACGGAACGGAAGGCAAACTGTTCCAAGTGCCTTTCAGCGGCTATATGACGATCGGAGTGAAGGACGTCAACGGAAACTTTGATGATTCCAAGGCTGCTGCATCTCGATATACGCTTAAAATCAAACGTCTTCAAGAGCTTCCGGTTGATAAAAATACGATGGATAAGCCTGCTAACATCAGTACGTTCCCGTATCACGCAAAAGGAACCTTTACTGGTGAAAATGAGGATGAAGACTTCTATACATTCAAAGTGGACAAGCCTCAGCTCGTTAAAGTGAAAACGACTGGAGTTCCTGGCGTCAACAGCACGCTGAAGGTTTACGCGGAGGAGCAGGTCACGGATGAAGATCCTGGTGATGCAGAAGCGGTAAGCCAAATGGCGGGTGATGAGGACACAGGTGAGAAAATGGACGGACCTGAACCAATGTTTTATCAAAACGCCAACGGCTATGGTGAAGGCGAGACGATGGTCTTTGAAGCGGTTCCGAACGTTGACTACTTGATCAGCACGACGAATAAGTCTGAGATCGTTGACGGTATATTTGACTTCTTCATGGACTTCGATATGATCGATGAAGAGTCTCCCGAACCTTCTGCGATTTCCTACAGCCTTGATGTCGAAAGCAAGGTCACTCCTCCAGATGAGGACGGACTTCCTTTTGAAGAGGATTCACCAGAAGGAAAACTGGAAAACAAAGAATTTACGGTTAAAGATTATGTAGCTTTGAAACAAATAGAGCGCAAGAGAGCCCACGAGCAGGATGTAGAGATCATCATCATCATCAGTAATCAAGAAAATGATATTGATCCGCAGGATATCGTGGACAACGCCAACCCTTATGTTCTTGGGTCAAAAGAAACAGGAGTTCTGCAAAAGCAGATGGATGAAGACTGGTTCTCCTTCTCTCCAAAACAGGACGGCATCTATGATTTCAATCTTGGAAAAGGCCAAAAGCCGGCGATTCAAATTTATCAGCTGGAGAAGTATAAAGATGAAGACGGTGAATGGCAGCTGGACCTTGGAAGAGTTGGAGACAACTACAGCAATGACTGGTTTGATGGAACATTGGAAGACCACGCGATTGCTGGCTTAAGAAAAGGTCAAAAATATTTTGTCAGAATCGCCAATAATAAAATGAACGGATCTACACTCTATGATCCGTATGAGTTCAGCTCCAAGCTATTGGCGTCCAATCCTGATGACGCCAACGAGCCGAATGATATGATGGACCATTTCGAAGACCTTAAAAATAACAAAGCAACCGGCATGTTCTCAATGCCTGGAGATATGGACGCTTTCTATATGAAAGCCAAAGAGACGGGCATCTCTAATGTTTCTTTGACTAAAGGAGCAGTTACGAAAGAGTTGAAAGCAAAGTATCCTAGTGAACTGCTGAACGATTATTATGGTCTTGTTCTTGTGGGAGAAGACACGAACGGCAACCGCAGGGTAGATGAGTCAGAGCTAGACAAGCTGAAGGAAGTGTATAAGGGAATTGAAGGATCTGAAACAAGAGGTTCCTTCACAACGAAAAAAGGCAAAGGCTACTTTATCGTAGGAATCGGATTCTTCGATTATAAACCTGAGCTGTCATTTATCCCGTACACATTAAAAGTTGAGTCTGTGAATCGCAAGGATGAAGATGCAAAATCAGTCGTCAAAGGAAACAAACCATCCAAGCCGCTCAGCCTGAAAAAGGTCAGCAGCAAATCGTACAGCGGCACAGGCTATTTCAATATGATCAAGAACAAAACTGATGCAGACTGGTACAAATGGTCCCTCAGCAAAAAAGCAAACGTAAAACTTACGCTCGAAACGTCTGCAGATATTGACGGCGTGATCACTGTTTACAAGGACGGCAAGGAAGTGGCCAAGAGCAATTACTATGGTAATGGCGACTCAGAAGTGCTTTACACAACACTCGGCAAAGGCACGTATCACATTCAAGTAAAAGACCGTTACGGCAACGCCTCTGTCCATTCCTACAAGCTTAAAGCTGAGATTCGGTAAGAGCAGTGTGGATTGGTGCTACGTTGATTGGTGCCAGGCACCGCGATTACACAAGTGTGTAAAAAATCGAAAAAACGGTGCCTGGCACTAAAAAAAGCAAAGGATGGACACTCGTGTGACCATCCTTTGCTTTTTTTAAAGTTATTTAATAAGTGTGATGGGAACAACAATATCAGGTCCAAGTCCATTTAAATTGTTATCAAACGGCTGGCTGATCGACCACTTTAGATTTTTGATACTGCTTAAAGAGCTTTTAACTTCATAAATGACTTTTCCTTTTTTGATTACTTGTCCGTTAAATGTCCCCTCAACAAGGTCTGAATCAGGATGTGAAAATTCCACCTGTTCCTTCGTGTTCAGGTTGAGTGCCCCTTGGGCAGGATACCATTCAACAGTTTGTTTGCTGGTGTTCTCAACGGCAACATCCATCACCACAGCACGGACAGGTGAAGAGTAGCTGTCTTTTTTGAAGCTCGGATGCAGTGTAACCTTTGAAACGATGATTTTCATTGGCCCTGAAGTACCGGTTGCTTTTACATTGATGTCTTAACTTGGCTGTTTGCAGGATGATAATCTTTGGCTTTCACATAATACGTATGTTTTTTACTGTTGTAGCTGACCTTTCCGCCAAACAGTTTTGAGATGTCATTCAACGGGACATATGCTTTTTTGTTAATCATCCTTACATCGGTTTTGGTCGTTTTATCATTAAAGTTCAGGTAGTATTTGGTTGCGGCATAAGCACCTGTACTAAAAGAAAGCAGGGCAACGAAAACCACCGCCAGCGAAATTTTAAGCTTTTTACTCATTTCAGTTCTCCTCCTGGTAGTTAAAATTAACCAAAAATAATACTATCCAATAAATTCTAGTAAATAAAGACTTTTTAACTATAACAAGTATAAGGAGCTAGTTAAATAGTAAGAAAGTATTATAATATAAAAAAGTGTTACAAAAAGGGTGCCAGGCACCGCCGTTACACACTTGTGTAACGATGGTGCCTGGCACCCCTTATAATCAATTAGACCTAAGTCTCCTTCGTTCTACCCAAATATACAAAAAAGTTAAAAAATTAACTTGTCATCTGCCAGTTTCTTCCGATATATTTAGTAGTATATGGCACTTATGGTCGAATAAGGAGGGATACGCATTTGAAAAAGGGTAACACGAACGCGGTTAAAACTCTGGTCATTTCCTCTGCTTGTGCGGGGGCAATTCTGCTTCTTCCGTCCAAAGGAGAGGCAGCATTAGGAGATCAAGTGTTACGGAACGGGATGAAGCATCCGGATGTTAAGGAACTGCAGCGGGCGCTTTTGCATCAGGGCTATTTAAAGTCTTCACATGTTACAGGTTATTACGGACCGGTTACCACAAACGCGGTAAAAGAGTTTCAGAAAAAGCACCATCTTGTGATCGATGGCATAACAGGCAAGATGACCGTCCGGGCGATCACACAGAAACCAGTGGTCAAACCGCCTGCCAGTACTCCAAAAACGGTGAAAGCCACATATAAAACGCTGAAACAAGGCTCTCAAGGGAATGAGGTAGAGCGGCTCCAGCGGAAGCTGAAGGAGCTTAGGTACTTTAAATACCCTAAGATCACAGGTTATTTCGGCAGAGTGACAGCTGATGCTGTAAAGGCTTATCAGAAGGAAAAGAAAATTTCGGCAACGGGAATAGCGGATGATAAGACACAAAGATTACTCTTTAAGGCATCATCAGCATCTCCCGTAAAAAGCCAAAAGCCTGTCCCAGCTAAGCCGAAGCCGGCTAACGAGTCTTCGTTCATCCTTCGCTTGAATTCGGTAGGTTCCGAAGTCCATGAGCTCCAATCTGATCTGAAAGCTCTTGGTTTTTACAATTATAGCCTGGACAGGATTTTCGGAAAAAAGACAGAGGCAAGCGTCAAGTCATTCCAAAAAGCGTATAAGCTACCGGTTACAGGAGTGGCGGACAGCAAGACCCTCACGATAATCAGTGCCGAAGCAAAGAAAAAAGAAGATGAAACGGCACCTCCGCCATCTGCAGATCTGCGGCTGCATTCGGTAGGTCCCAAGGTTTATCAGCTTCAATCCGACTTAAAAGTGCTTGGTTTTTATACATATAAGGTAGATAACATTTTTGGAAAGTTGACAGAGACGAGTGTCAAATCATTTCAAAAAGCCTATAAGCTTTCCGTTACGGGAGTAGCCGACAGCAAGACCATTGAAAAAATCAAAGCTGAAGTAAAAAAGAAGGGGATTGAACCGGCTAAACCGCAAACAACGGCCAAGCCCTTCAGCGTTATTAATCTAGTAGGTGATGCAGCAGAGCTTGTCGGAACGCCTTATACGTGGGGCGGCGAAACGGTGGAAGAAGGCTTTGACTGCAGCGGGTTCCTTGTGTACCTGTTTAAAAAGCAAAATGTACAGCTGCCAAGAACGGTAGCTTCTATTTGGGATGCTGGAAAAACGGTAAGCCAGCCGAAAGTGGGAGACATCGTATTTTTTGAAACCTATAAAAAAGGGCCATCTCATGCGGGCATCTATATCGGCAATAATAATTTTGTCCACAGCGGCTCTCGCGGCGTAGCAGTCAGCGACATTAGGCTGTCCTACTGGACCGACCGCTATCTAGGGGCTAAACAACTTTATTAATCTATAAAATTGGGTGCCAGGCACCGCCTTTTGACATATGTCAAAACGTGGTGCCTGGCACCCTTTTTTGAACTTGAACTTGCTTTTTATTTCTTCATCCCGAGCATTTCGGGAACGGTGACAAAGGTGTATCCTTGCTTTTTGAGACTCTCGATGATTTTGGGTAAGGCTGCTGTTGTGTTGCTCATATTTTTATGGGGGATGGTGTGCTGGAGGATGATCGCTCCAGGGCGGGTCTCCTTTTTTACTGTATTCAGGATGGTGCCTGTAGAAACACCAGACCAGTCGCGGGTATCCACTGACCAGATGACGACTTTCATGTGGGCACGCTTCGCTTCAGAGATGACGAGATTGTTATAGCTTCCGTATGGAGGTCTCATAACGGCTGGCTGATATCCGATGAGGGGGCGCAGGAGCTGATTGGTCTTGGTTAGTTCAGATCGGATTTTGGTTTGGTTGGACTTGGTAAGGGAAGGATGGCTGTAGGTGTGGTTGCCGATATAATGGCCGTCTTTGTGGATCCGTTTAATGACTGACGGATAGGCTTTCACCTGTTTTCCGACAACAAAAAAGGTGGCTTTAACATGATATTTTTTTAAAATGTAAAGAATCTGATCGGTTGTTTTTCCATCAGGGCCGTCATCGAAGGTAAGGGCCGCTACCTTTTTCGTTTTTGGACCGGAAGTGTATACTTCAGATGATTTTGAGGCTGTAACGGATTGGTTTGGAAGGATGAAGGAGCTTGCGAGCAATAAAGCAAATAACCCTAAGAAAAATATCCCCTTTTTCATGTTTTGATCTCCCTTTTCTCAAATGAGTTGCAATGGACAGCAGGCCTTATAGGTACCTGCTGTCCGTGTTTACCATCATTCGTCCCTTCATAAGAAATGAGCTGCATTTATAAGATTAGACGGCGGATTTTCCGAAAGGTTTCATTGTCCAAATAAATTCATGAAATCTTTGAAAAATCGGTTGGAGAGTTATTGACTTTTTACCCATTCGTTACCATAATAGGAATATAGTACTCTATTTTTGGATAATAAATGGTAATATTATATTAATATACTACTGGAATATGTAATTGAGGGAAGGGTCCACACCATGAAGGCAGGGGCAATTGAAGTCCATGACTGGAAAAGTAATATTGTTCCTCATCAAACAAACGAATGGTACTATCATTCTTTTAAAACCTTGCTTGGATTGAGGATAAAAGGATATCAAAACCGCCATCGTAATTACTTTTCTCTATATAAAAAAAACATTCGAACATTATATATAACGAAGCATGCGGCTTACCGATGGAACATACGCATTGGTCCGAACATGAGTCTTGTTTCCCTGCAATCATTTATGAATACGTTATGGTGTGAACCGGAACGGATGGTGATCGTCGGACGGAATACCGCCATTATTGACAATGAGATCGTCTTTACCTTTGAAGTCGAGAACGACAGCATGATCGTTACGACTTTCTATGGAAGGATCTCTATTCTGCCTGCACTGCAAAGCATCACAAACCTGCATAAATTGAATGACTATCCTCATCAGCTGCTTGACCTTTATCTGCCGGAACATGTTTTGCGCCATCAGATGCTGCCGATCCTGCCAATGAATTCAATGATGTTCTCTGGCTCGCGTTTTTCGTATAAACTGGAGGAATTTCTGTTTGACCGCAATACTCAAAAATTGATAAGCGGGTACCGCCATTCCCTTGAAGGCTATGAACGAAAATGGTTCTTGTATACATTTATGAACAGCGGCCAGCTTACGGTAAAGGAATTAATACCGGGGCAAAAGCTGGGTAAAAGTGTGAACAGTGCGCTTCGTCTTTTAGGTCAGCCTCAGATGAAGCACAAGATGGAACTGCAGACGCAATAAATGAAAAAGGAGAAACCCAGCCGGGGTTTCTCCTTTTGTTTTATGATTGTGGAGGATAGACCTTCCACGCCGATAGATCAGGTGTTTTGTTAAGAAGCAGCGCCTCCGGAAAAATGAAGGTCCATGGCTTGCTCGTATTGGCCTTCACTTCAAAATCGGTAAGCTGGAATGCTCCTTTGGCGGTCAGCTCGCCGCTTGCGTCTTCAAAGCATAACGGCAGCTGCTCCACCTTGATGTCCTTGTCGCTTCCGTTGCGGATGAGCAGGGTAACAGACAGATCGCTGTTTTCACCGATACGGGCTTCGATTCCCATAAAGTTGATCTCACCGGCTGTAAGCGGAGGAAGGTTATTCACCATCTCATAGAGCCTCGTTTTCTGCATGTCATTCAAGCTGTTCTCCCAGCTTTCATGGAGCATGAGCTGGTGCTCAGACGGTGCTTTCTTCTTAAGTTCAAATGCAATTCTCCACTCTTCTTTGGCTGGAAAGCCGTTTCCGAGCAGGTCTTCTTCAGAAAACAGGAAGATCCACGGCTGGCAAGTGTTAGCCGGCAGATCGCCCATGAGCTCGAGGTCAAAGGTTTTCCGTGCGAAGACGGTCCCTTCAGTATCAAGAAGGAGCAATGTGACTTCCTCAAAACGGATGCTCTTTGACAGGGTGTTGCGGATAAACGCGTTCACCATAAAACTGTCGTCATCGGATACAACATCAATTTTGGAGATCGAAATCTGGTTCGGTTTTAATTTAGGCAGCTGGGCATGATGAAACTGATACACGTAGCGCTCCTGAACGGTGATATCCCATTCCGGATGGATGTGCAGTACAGTTTCAGCCTCTTCAGCAACGGGCTCCTGGCTGGCATCCGTATCTTGGACCGGCTCTACGACCGCCACGGATGCCTCGTTTGTATCTTTACTATTTGTGCTTTTTTTGAAAAAGGATAGCATTACTGTCCTCCGGTTAATTCCGTTTGGCTGTATTGAACAACAGGCGCAAACTGGATGGTAATTTCTTGGTTCCATTCTCTATGCATGTCCAAAAAGGCCTCGTACGCGTCTTTTTCAAACATGCGGTAAGGATCTTCCTGAGAATAGCTCTTCAGGTGCATGCCTTCTTTTATAAAATTCATCGTTTCGAGGTGGCTCAGCCAAAGGGTATCGAGAGACCGGAGGATAAAGCCTTTCACCTCATGGCCGCGCTCCATGTTCTCCTCTGCAGCCAAGCGTTCCATCAGGCTGTTCCTCTCAGCCAAAAACCCATCAACAACATCCTGGATCTCATCTTTTTCCATATCGTTAAACATAGAATCGGTCAACGTCTGTTCTGGGAAAATCTTTTGAAGGTCAGCACGTAAGCCATTAAGATTCCAATCCTCAAAAGGCAGTTCTTCCACACAATAGGTGTCGACCACATGTGTGGCATATTCCTTAGTACTGTCCTGGATGAGAGGGTAAACCGATGGTTCGTCCAGGATTCGGTTGCGCAGCGCATAAACGACCTTGCGCTGCTGATCGGAAACGTTATCCACCTTCAGCAGGTGTTCACGTGCGGAATAGAAGATTCCCTCAATGGAAAGCTGTACTTTGTTCACAAACTTAAGAGGGTCAGGCTTGATAACTTCCCCTGTACTGTTTGTTTCGGCTTTTTTAATCCATTTTTCAATTTCTTCTTTATCCATCTTGCTGAAGAGCTCGTCTTCAAGAGACAGAATGAACTGGGAGGAACCTGGGTCTCCCTGGCGTCCGGCACGTCCGCGCAGCTGGTTATCAATACGGCGGCTTTCATGGCGTTCCGTTCCAATAATATGGAGTCCGCCGAGATCAGATACGTCTTCACCAAGCAGGATATCGGTACCGCGTCCGGCCATGTTCGTCGCGATCATGATCGTTCCTTTTTGCCCGGCCATGGAAATGATGCGAGCTTCCTGTTCTTCGCTTTTTGCGTTCAGGATCAGGTATGGCAGGCTCTCCTTGTCGAGAAGGGAAGCCAGGTGTTCGGATTGCTCGATGGAGGTCGTTCCAACAAGGATCGGACGTTCGGTCGCGTGAAATGATTTGATATCGGTCACGATTCGTTTGAACTTATCAGCAATTGTGCGGTAGACAACATCTGGCAGGTCAGCACGCTGTCTCGGGCGGTTCGTAGGAATCTCAACGACATTCAAATGATACGTGTTGTAAAATTCCTGTTTTTCCGTAGACGCTGTACCTGTCATGCCGGACAGTTTGCTGTAGATTCTAAAATAGTTCTGGATGGTAATGGTCGCCTGGGTCTCGTTCTCGTCTTTGATCTCAAGCCCTTCTTTTGCTTCAATCGCCTGCTGCAGCCCGTCACTGTAGCTTCGTCCTTCCATAACGCGTCCAGTGAACGAATCAACAAGCATTACTTCCCCGTCTCTTACGATGTAATCCACATCGCGTTTCATGACCGCGTGGGCACGAAGAGATTGAAGAACAAAATGGAACAACAGCTGATGCTCTTCATCAAAGAGGTTGGAGATGCCGAAAGAACGCTCGATCGTCTGGACACCTTTCTCGGTAAGGAAGAGC
This sequence comes from Fictibacillus sp. WQ 8-8, assembly GCF_024494405.1. Lineage (NCBI taxonomy): Bacteria > Bacillati > Bacillota > Bacilli > Caryophanales > Fictibacillaceae > Fictibacillus > Fictibacillus sp. WQ 8-8. The sequence goes on along the minus strand of NZ_JAMXKG010000001.1, from coordinate 402,061 downwards.
TGCTTCGTATCCGCAACAAGTTCATAATGATCATCTCTTTTAAACATGGAGACGATCTGGTTTGTAATATAGAAAAGATCAGCCGACAGCTGTGATTTATTGGCGATGATCAGCGGAGTTCTTGCTTCATCGATTAAAATAGAATCAATTTCATCGACGATCGCATATTGAAGCGGGCGCTGCACTTTTTCAGTAGAGTGAAGCACCATATGATCGCGCAAATAGTCAAAACCGAACTCATTGCCCGTTCCGTATGTAATGTCGGCGGAATAGGCTCTTTGCTTCTCTTCTTTAGAGATCTGTGATGTGTTCAAACCGACCTCAAGGCCAAGGAAACGATGGATCTTCCCAATGGTTTCAAAGTCACGGCTTGCGAGATATTCATTGACTGTGATAACGTGAACGCCTTTTCCTTCAAGCGCGTTCAGATAGCTCGGCAGTGAGGCAACGAGTGTTTTCCCTTCCCCTGTCTGCATTTCGGCGATCGAGCCCTCATGAAGGACGAGTCCTCCGAGAAGCTGTACGTCATAGTGGCGCTGGCCGAGGATCCGTTTGCCGGCTTCCCGGACAACCGCGAAAGCTTCCAGCTTGATATCCTCCAGCGTCTTTCCGCTGTTCAGCAATTCTTTAAAATAAGGTGTCTTCTGCTGCAGCTCCTCATCCGATAAGAGTGAAATTTGGGCTTCAAGCTCATTGATTTGCTGTACTTGCTTGTTAAATCGTTTAATATCTGCGGAAGAGTATCCTTCCATAACCTTTTTTACTATTCCCAGCATAATAAATTTGCTCCCTTTGTCACTTGCATATATATGGCATTTCTATCATATAAAACTATTTATTGGATGTCTATTCCAAATCAATAATATATTAACAGAATTTATCGGTGCCTGGCACCCTGTTTTGACAATTGTCAAAAAGAGGTGCCAGGCACCACTTTTTTGTCTTAAAGGTATTCAAAAATAGAGAAAACCTGCCGATATAACTACTATAAATCTCTGCAAATGCCTTGGCGTTTAAGTCTGTCTTTTCATCCATCAACATTCATCATCCAATCAGCCTTTTTATTTCAAGATAAAAACCTCCTGGAAAACGATCAGCACACCAAGTTGATAGAAAGGCAGTGCTTGCGGCCATATTAGCCGTCTTGCATTCGGATGAGGATAGAAAGGCAGTGAGAGATCCATTGCGTTCAAAGCTGAATATACTTATTCGTCCAATTCCTGGGAAGAAGTCTGTAAATCTGGAGATCCTTACAAAAACCGCTGTGAAGTTATTTCAAAAGAAACACAGACTCAATGAAACAGGAATACTGGATGCCAGCACCCGATTTTTGCAAGCAAGCAAGTTACTGGAGCTGCACAAAAAGCAAACAGCAGCCCAGCCAGCTTTATCGCAGAATGCCGTGTATGCTGAGCCTGCAGGACAGGTCAGCATTCCGGCTCCTTTTATACGTGTCCTTCAAAAAGGAAAGAGTAATAGATTTGGCGGGGGATAGATGGCCCTCGCTCTATCTATGTCGAATGAAAATTTTACAAAATTTAAAATAATTGTAGAAAAATAGGTTATTTTTCCTTACTATGTAATTAGTCGTAATTAAATACATATTTATACAATTTATAAGGACTTATGCAGGGGGAGAAGATGAAGAAAAAGAAGTTTCAAAGTTTACTGGTTTTATCCATGGCCATTTCCATCGCCTTTCCGTCTGCCGAGGCAGCTGCAGCGGATTCGCCTGCTTTAAAAATGGGGAGCAAGGGCACAAGTGTGAAACAGCTCCAGCTGGACCTGAAGAAAGAAACCGCCCCCAAAAAAGCACAAAGAGCCGCCTATCCATCAGGCTTCAGCAGGGATCTAAAAAAGGGGATGAGCGGAAATGATGTCGGCAAGCTCCAGTCCTATCTGATTAAGCTTGGACAAACCCTTAAGGCGGACAAGAAATTCGGAACTCAAACCTATAATGCGGTGGTCAGCTTTCAGAAAAAGAATAAGCTGAACGCTACTGGAACGGCAGATCTCAAAACATTAAACGCCATCGTAAAGGCAAATACAACGGCATCAGCGGCAAAGCCCCTGGCTCCAGCTGTACCGGTGCCTTACCCGGAAGGCTTTAAGCGGACACTAAAATCTGGCCACCAGGGACCTGATGTCCGGCTGCTTCAGGCTTACCTGACGAAAGCGGGATACAGGTTAGGTGTTGACGAAGTGTTTGGGAAAAATACGTTTGAAGCCCTTCGTAAATTCCAGCAGTCCATCAAGTATAAAGACAACGGGATTGCCGGACCGAAAACGCTGACGAGGCTCGTGCTGAAAGCTACTGTTTCGCCTGCCTACAAAGGCTATTCTTTCTCCGGAAAAGGGTGGGGCCACGCCGTTGGAATGACGCAATGGGGCGCACTCGGCATGGCGCAAAAAGGCTTCGGTTATCATGATATCCTGAAGTATTATTACACCGGGGTTGATTTTAAAAAAATCGACACGTCGAAACAAAATATTCGTGTCTGCCTCTCAAAAGAAAAAACATCGGTTGACTTGAACGGAACAGGGAGCTATTCCATCCAGGACATGCAGGGCAATGTATTATTTGAACCGGCTGCTCAAACTCCAACGAACGTTACCGTGGAAGACGGGGAGTTTCTACTTACTAACGGGGACGAAACAGCCTATATTGATCAGCCTTTTAAAGTGGTTTCTGTAAAAGGAAAATATTTGTCTCATAAGAAAATGAATTATAACGGTGTGCTGGAAGTGTCGTTTTCCGACAATAAAAAGAAACGAATCAATGTCATCAACCGCCTAAACGTGGAAACGTATCTGCAGGGAGTGGTGCCATCAGAGGTCAGTTCCAAATGGCATCCTGAAGCCATCATGGCCCAAACACTCGCTGCTAGAACCTATGCATTAAAGCACCTCAGTCCAGCAGGCAAATGGGACGTTTACGACACCATCGATTCACAGGTTTATAAAGGTGTAGGCCAGGAAGCAGCCAACGTCAATGCCATCATCAATGGTGAGACAAAAGGCGAGGTCATCACCTACAAAGGGGCCTTGATCAATGCTTACTTTTCTGCCTCAGCCGGCGGGTACACGGTGGGTTCTGGATTCGTTTGGAGTACGGATTTTCCTTATTTAGTCGGTAAGCCAGATCCATATGATCAGTCGAAATACGCGAAAAACTGGTGGACGTACGAACTAAGTTTTGAAGAGATCAGCAAAAGGGCTGCTTCGTTCAATATTGGTGAGGTAGTCAATATCAAGATCGTGGAAAAAAAGTATACCCGGCCTACGAAGGTAAGGATCACAGGGTTTAATGGAACAATTGAAGTATCAGGTTCTGCGTTCCGAAAACTAATGAACGGGGACGCCATGAAATCGGCCATTTATTCAGCAGATCTCGTTAAAAATGAACCAGTAAAAAAAGAGAGTTATCCAAAAGGATAACTCTCTTTTCAGGGGTTAGGGGTTAGGTGGTGGTTATATTAGCTATGTACCCCGGCTGTCTCTCATCTAAACCTAATTGAACAAATTTTTTTAAGATGCTGCGAAAACTTATTTATAAATCGTATACTGACGCTTAAAAGAGACCCTCAAGTCTTTTTTCTCCAATAAGAAGGGGTGATAGCTGGCGGTTCAATCACACCAGATTTACAAAAAATTGAAATACTGATTGTGGCTTGATTGACTACAGCGTAAAATAAAGGTAGCATGAATCATTAATGAATACATACAGCCTACACAGTTGTACTGAGCGAGGTATAAATATGAAGAAGAAAATTAAAGTAATGACGATTTTCGGCACTCGGCCTGAAGCCGTTAAAATGGCTCCGCTCGTCATGGAGCTGAAAAAGTACAAGGAAGAGATCGAGCCTGTTGTGACAGTAACGGCTCAGCATAGACAGATGCTTGATTCGGTGCTCGATACGTTTAACATCACACCCGACTACGATCTTAATATCATGCAGAACCGGCAGACGCTAAGCCAGATTACGACGAAGGCACTTACCGGACTGGAAGGGATCCTGATCGATGTCAAACCGGACCTTGTGCTGGTCCATGGGGATACAACGACGACGTTTGTGGCGAGCTTGGCCGCTTATTATCAGCAGATCGCGGTCGGCCATGTTGAGGCTGGATTGCGGACGCATAACAAGTTCTCGCCGTTTCCTGAGGAGCTGAACCGTCAGCTTACCGGTGTGATCGCTGACCTCCATTTTTCACCGACACCGGCTGCTGCCCGCAACCTGCTGGATGAAAATAAACAGGGAGACAGTATCTTCGTAACAGGAAATACCGCGATTGATGCGTTAGCCACGACCATTCAGGACGTCTACACGCATGAAGTGCTTGAAAAGGTTGGAGATGACCGTCTCATTCTTGTCACGGCTCACCGCAGGGAAAACCTCGGAGAACCAATGCGAAATATTTTCCGAGCCATTAAAAGAATGGTGGAAGACTTCTCTGATGTGCAGGTCGTTTATCCTGTTCACTTGAACCCGGCCGTTCAAGAGCTGGCTAACGAAATTTTAGGTGACGATCCAAGGATTCACTTGATCGAACCGCTCGGCGTCATCGATTTTCATAACTTCGCTTCACGTGCCCATTTGATTTTGACAGACAGCGGCGGTGTGCAGGAAGAAGCACCGTCACTCGGTGTTCCGGTGCTAGTGCTCCGCAACAACACGGAACGTCCGGAAGGTATCGGAGCAGGCACGTTAAGGCTTGCAGGAACAGAAGAAGAAAACATCTATACGATCACAAAAGAATTGTTAACCAACAGCCAGGCCTATGAGGAAATGGCGAAAGCGTCCAATCCGTACGGAGATGGACAGGCATCACGGCGGATCGTCGAGGCTATACTCTACCATTTCGGTTTCCGTACCGAGCGGCCGGATTCCTTTCATGCTTAATACTTTTACAATATAGTCCGCATGCCTTCATGAATTTTTTCATGAAGGTTTTTATGTTTTATTAAGGAGACATCTGGGGAATATAAGGCCGTATGTATTCAATATTTTATTGGAGGGATCGTATGTCTTCACCTTTTCGGCAGACAGCCAGAGAAATACTTCAGAGTGATAAAATCGAAATCGTGAATCACCCTTCGAGGAGGCTGGCCAAATGGTTTGGCCGCAAAAAGAAAATTACCGTCGTTACAGCGGCTTACAATGTAGAGACGTTTATTCAGAAGACTGTTGATTCAGTCATTCATCAAACCATGGACTTCGATGACATAGAATATATTATCGTGAACGACTGTTCTACGGATAAGACGAAGGAAATTCTTCATCAGTATGCGTCTATGCATAAAAACATATGTGTGGTTTCCTTAAAAGAAAACACAGGAACACCTGGTACTCCGCGTAACATTGGGATCGAGCTCGCAACGGGAAGGTACATCACGTTTTTAGACGGAGACGATTGGCTTGAGCCAGTCGGGCTGGAAACGCTCGTGAACATCCTGGAGGAGACCGGTGATGATTATGCGGTCGGGAAAACGATCAAAGTCACCTCGGATTCTGAGACTGTGATCGGCGAGCATGAGTCGGTAAAAGAGAGGCGCAGCATCACACCGTACGAGATTCCTCGCATGTTTTACCATATGGGACCACGGGCGAGAGCGGTAAAGCTGGATCTTCTCAAAGAGCATGATATCGGCTTCCCGGATATGAAGTTTGGAGAGGACAAGCAGTTTTTCTGTGATGTCTTTTTCCATGTAGATACGATTTCTACGACAACAAAGCCGGTGTTTTACGTCAACCGGACTGACGAAAATCCTGGTTCACTCACAAAGGTCACTTCTGTGCTGGATAAACGGCGCTGCGATCTGAAGGTCATACAGCATATTAAAGCGCAGAATCTGCCTGTTGAAAAAGAGAGAGCAGCGTTAACACGTCTGTACGAAATCGATATGTTCAAGACCTTTGACAGCCAGGTGTTTGTAAAATCGGATGAAAAAGAGGCGTTTGTTGACGTGCTCCGCGAGGCAATGGCAATGGCCAAAGACCTCCGCTATGACATCAGGGAGACTTTCCAGGTTCCGTTATACCGAGCGGCGGCTGATCTTTTTCTGGAGGACCGGATCGATGATTTCATCAGGCTGTTCACGTGGCTGAAAAGAGAAAAGAACAAAAAATACGTGATCAAAGAAGGGCTTCCGTATTATGAGCTTCCTTTTTTAAAAGACAAGTATCAGCACATCCGGATCCCGATGCTTGCACGGGCTATCGATTCCTATACCGAAAATGAAGAGTATGTGCAGACCTTCGAAATTTACGGCGATTACCTTGCCAATGTAAACACGGTGTTGATCAGGGACAGAAAAAACTATGTTAATGAAATTCAAGCGGATTTCAAGATCAGCGGCAATAAAGGAGAATTCCGTATCCCATATGAGAAGCTGAACGAATTGAAGACAGCATTCTTTACGGTTTTCATCCGGTACAACGATTATGAACTGATCAATATCAAACGTATCTTAAAAAACGAAATCAACTATAAGGACCGCAAATTTGATTTTTACTCTACAAAAGCAAATAATATCGGACTGAAAATAACGGAATAACCTAGCAAGCCAAGGACTTTAGCGGTCCTTGGCTTTTTTTTTCTAGCTTCAGCATAGTTCCTCGAGACGCTTCACTCTTACCTCTCAACACAAAAAAACGTGTTGCTGTGTAAGAGCTCCAGCGCTTGTCGGACCTTTGCAGGGCGCTTCAGCTTTTCGTAATTTCCAGAAGTTTGAACTAAAAAGATGGAAACCGGTTGTCAAAAAACCAATTATCTCTAAGAATACTATGAGTGGAAAGAAATTTGTCGAATTTTTGGGGGCATTTACGGCTTCTTTAAAAAATGTTTACAAAATAAAGTACAAACGAAAGGACTTTTTTTTATGCTTTTTAGTTCAACTGTATTCTTGTTTTTATTCTTGCCAATCGTATTGGTGCTTTATTTCCTTTCTCCGCGTCCGTTTAAGAATACGGTCTTGCTCGGTGCTAGTTTGTTTTTTTATGCATGGGGTGAACCGCGGTTTGCCATTATCATGCTCTTTTCCACCGCGATGAACTATGTGTTTGCATTGATCGTCGATGCGAAGCGTGAGGACACAACGAAGGTGAAGTGGATCATGGGAGCCATGGTTGTTTCTAACCTGCTTCTACTTGGCGTGTTTAAGTATTCGAACTTTATCGTGGATAATATTAACGCAATGTTGGGGACGGGCATCGATATTCCTAAGATTCCGCTGCCGTTGGGAATCTCCTTCTTTACGTTTCACGCCATAAGCTATGTGATCGATGTCTACCATAAAGAAAAAGCGCAGAAAAACCCGATCAACCTGGCGCTTTATATCGCGTTTTTTCCACAGCTGATCGCAGGGCCAATCGTCCGATATCATACGATTTCTGACCAGCTTAAAATGCGTTTTGAGACGTTCCAGCGGTTTGCTTACGGAACAAAGCGGTTCATTATGGGGCTGGGAAAAAAAATGATTCTCGCCAACGGCTGCGCTTATGTGGCTGACCATATTTTCGCCCAGAACCCGGGAAGCATGTCGACAAGTCTTGCCTGGATCGGAATCATCGCCTACTCCCTTCAGATTTACTTTGATTTTTCGGGGTATTCCGATATGGCCATCGGGCTGGCCAAGATGTTTGGCTTTGACTTTCTTGAAAACTTCAACTATCCCTACATCTCACGTTCCATCAGTGAGTTCTGGCGCCGCTGGCATATCTCGCTTGGCTCCTGGTTCCGTGATTATGTGTACATCCCACTTGGCGGAAACCGAAAAGGGGAGATGAGAACCTACTGGAACCTGTTCATCGTATGGATGGCAACTGGCATCTGGCACGGTGCGAGCTGGACGTTTATCGCATGGGGTCTGTATTATGGAGCATTCATCATGCTTGAAAAGGCGTTCCTCGGAAAGCTGCTCAAACAGCTGCCGCGTTTTATCCAGCACTCTTATGCTGTTTTTATCGTGATTATCGGCTGGGTGTTCTTCCGTTCTGAAACGTTCAGTTACGCTTATGCTTACATTCAGACCATGTTTGGATTCAATGGTACAGGTCTTTGGGACACACATGTTTCTTATTATCTTACCCAGTATGGAGTAGTCATCCTGCTCGCCATCATTGGATCAACGCCATTATTAAAGCTCTTGATCGACAAGGTCGAGGACAAAGCGGAAATATCCCAAGGAATCCGTATTTTCGGCCGGGATATCGCGGTGACAAGCTATTATGCTGTCATCCTCGTCATTACTGTCGTTTACATGGTGTCTAATTCGTTTAACCCATTCATTTATTTCCGTTTCTAAAAGATTTCATAGAGAAAGGAGAGGATCAAGTCATGAAGAAAAAAGCTGCTGATATTGTTTTGGTTGGATTTTTGCTGCTGTTCATCTTTGGCTTTGGATTATGGACATGGCTGAAGGATGATCAGCACGTGTCAGCCTTGGAGAACAGGGATTTGAAAATGCGCCCGGATGCGACGGTTCAGAGGCTGCTTTCCGGGGATTATTTTAAACAATTTGAAGCCTATTTTAATGATCAATTCCCGGGCAGACAGGCCTTTATTGAAGCCAATGCATCGGTTGATAAATACATCATGCAGAAGGATGAGATACGGGATGTGTATTCTCTAAAGAATGGCTACCTGATCAATCCGGTGCATCCGAAAGATAAGACGAAGGAAGTAAACGATAAGGTCAATTCCTTCGCTCATACGCTGAAAAAGAAAAACATTGATGTGTATTTTGCATTGCCACCGAATAAATCCACCATTATGGAGAAAAAACTCCCGGATTACATCGAGGCTCACGGCAATGAACTGTCGGACAAGCTGATGGCAGGTTTCTCAAAGGATGTTCATGCGATGGATTTAAGGCCGACTATTCAGCCTCATCTTCAAGAGGACAATATGTATTTCCACACCGACCATCACTGGAAACCGCGTGCAGCTCATTATGCGTATGAAAAGGTTATTGATGAAATGAGCAAACAGCATCCTGGTGTCGGCAAGCCGATTCCGAAAAGCCAGTTTACATGGAAAGAGGCTCCTGAGACATTTTATGGATCCGATGCACGGAAAACAACGAAGTCGTATGCTTCCAAATCGGATACGATTACGATTGCTAAGCCGAAGTTCAAAGAAAAGCCGATTTCCATCTGTTATCGAAAAACGTGCGGCCATAAATTTTATGACATGTCCAAGTTAAAGTCAGAAGGGACATATGCCAACCGTTATGAGACTTATTTCTCTGGAGATGTATCGGAGGCTGTCATCAAGAACCCCAACAAGCCAAAGGGACCTAAAGTGCTGATTCTGAAGGATTCGTATGTGAACCCGATGATTCAGTTCGTGTCCCGCAACTTTAGCGAGACACGGATCATAGATATGCGCCACTACAAACAGAAGAGCGTCTATGAATACATTGACCAGCATGATATTGATGCCGTCTTATTCGTGCACAATATCAACTCCATTAACATCACGCCAGCCTTTATAGACTTCAAACACCCAGGCGGCGGAGAGAACCAATAACCGTGTTAATGGCGCGGTGCCAGTTGTCGCCGTGTCAGGCACCGCTAATAGACAAATTGAGAAAACCATCCATACCGGGAGGACAGCCTCCTGGGAGTGGATGGTTTTTTTCTTTTTAAAAGCGAAAAAGGATGGCTGGGGCAGCAGTTTTTTTAAAAAGGACTAATTTGGGGTTTTAAAACTTACTCAGGGGCAACCAAAGCGGCTTTTTGGAGCTAAGATTCTCATTTACTGTCCAAAACACATGATTTACCCGCCAAAACAGAGAAAATACTGTCCAAAATAAGAAAATACAAGCCAAAATCGAAGAAATACGAGCCAAACGGACATTATGGAAACTAACATACGGCCAGGGGTATTCACAAAAAAACGACATCCAGCCAGACTCGCCAAAAAAACCCCCCTCCGCCAAGGAGAGGGGTTTTCACTTTCTTCCTATTTATTAGGCCGCCTGATGGCATTCAATACGGGTCTGTAATTTTGGCCAACCAGTCCGACTCCCTCAACAACAAGCTCAATGCCAAGGGTAAGGATGGCGATAATGAACAATGAGCCCCAAAGCGTTGATGTAGAGAAGAGGATCGCTGCAATTCCGAATACTGCGCTCATCGCATAGATGAGCAATACGGTTGTGCGGTGGGAGTATCCCAGGCGCAGCAGGCAGTGATGCAGATGCGATTTATCTGGTGCTGACAGCGGCTGCTTATGCAGAATCCGTCTGATGATCGCAAAGATCGTATCAGATATGGGAACACCAAGGATGATCACCGGGACCACAAGGGAAAACAACGTAACGTTTTTAAACCCGAGGAGTGATACGACCGAGATGATAAATCCTAGGAACAATGCTCCCGTATCCCCCATGAAAATTTTAGCGGGATGAAAGTTGTAGAACAAAAATCCAAGAGTTCCAGCTAAAACGATACCTGCAATAGCCATAACAAGGACGTTGCCCATGATAAAGGCCATTGCGGCAATCGTAAACAGTACTATAGAAGAAACACCTGCAGCAAGCCCGTCCAAACCGTCAATCAGGTTGATCGCGTTAGTGATTGCCAGGATCCACAGAACCGTTAGCGGAATGCTGAACCAGCCCAGCTCCAGGCGCCCATCGAAGGGAAGGTTGATGAAATGTACCTGAATGCCTCCGGAAACGACAACACAGAGAGCAGCTGCGATCTGGCCAGCCAGTTTTACTTTTGGTGATAATTCGTAAATATCATCGAGTAAACCGGTCATAATAATGATAGCTGACCCCATTAGGATGGGCATGGTATATGGGCTTTCCGGGTGTAAAATCCAGAAGCCGATTAAAAAGCTGATAAAAATAGCGAGTCCGCCTGCACGAGGCATCACTTTCGCATGTACTTTTCGGTTGTTGGGATTATCGATCGCTCCGATGAAGAAGGCGGCTTTTTTTACTAAAGGTGTTAGTATGATCGATGCTAGAAAACATACGAACAGTGTAACGTAAAGCATATGACACCTCATCAATTTCAAGATATGTTTCTGTATACTCTCATAAGGGTCGAAAAGAATTGTCTATTCTTGTAGGTTGCAACAGAAACAACATGGTTATTGTCAAAATTTTTATTTTTGTCTATCGAATTATATCATAGAAATTCCAATCTAATGTATAAAAATATAAATATTTGGAAATACTGCACAGTCCATTAAAAAATCCCCGGTAGGAGAAGCAAGAATGCTTTCCTTTCCAGGGATGGTTTGATGAAATTTTATCGGACTGGAACTTTCGTCATCTGCTGCATTTTGAGTTGAAGAACTTTAAAAGCAAATTGCGGAAGAGCGATCTGCCGTTTCCAGCGGGATGGCTGCTTCACTAGGCGGTAGAACCACTCCAGGTTCATCTTCTGCCAAACTTCTGGTGCACGCTGCACTTCTCCGGCAAGAACATCAAATGTGCCGCCGACTCCCATGAAGATACCGTGTTCGAAGCGGGAAAGATGCTGGCTGATCCAGGCTTCCTGGCGGCCGGCACCGAGAGCAACGAGAACGATGTCCGGTTTAATGTGCTCAATCGTGCTCGGGATTTTATCATCGTTCAGATCAAAGAATCCATGATGATAACCGGCGACGGTCACGTTTGGATATTCCGCTTCAATCGCTTCTGCAGCTTTTTCAATCACCTTGTCCTGACCGCCAAGCAGATAAACACTGTAGTTTTTCTCATTCGCAAGGCTTAGCAGGCGAAGGGTCAGATCAAAACCAGTCACGCGTTCAGGGAGCGGAAGTCCGAGAAGACCTGCTGATTTAATGATGCCGATTCCATCTGCTGTCACGTAGTCCGCGTTTTTGATGACACTCATAAAATCTTCTTCTTTACGCGCCTTCATCACGACTTCAGGGTTCGCCGTTACGACGAATGCCTTCTTACGGTCCTCAAGGTGAGATTGAAGTGTATTTATAAAGTTGTTAATCGTTGTATTTAGAAAGTCTATTCCTAATATGTTCACTGTATTGTTCATAGTTAATTCCCCACTTTTAGTGATTAAATCATGCACAGCCTCTGCAAAAGGACTAGGTTTGTCCGACGTCCTGTCTGCAGCTAAATGCCTAGAGCATTCAACAGCTGTTTAATATGTGAGTTGCATTTATTCCGAATGAATCGAGTGAGCAAGAAATAAATGTCATTGTTTATTAAGACCTTGTAAAAAGACCTTAAAGATTATATTATAAGTATTGACGTTCCAAAGGGGAACATCTTTTAAAACCTAGTATACCATGAAACTTCTAAGTTTGTAAAAAGTATATTAAGATTTCGTTAACGTAAGGCTGAAATGAGCTTATTGTCGGCCGCGCAGTGCTTTAACGCTATTATATAAAGAAGCTATTAATTTGTATTCCCTTTATATTATTCATAAAACATTTACAATAAGTTAATAAAACGTCAATTCCATGCGAAGAGATTAATAGCGAGAGAGACAAGCATTGATATAATTTACAAAATATTTACCTGTTATTAATTTATTGGAAAAAGGGTAAATACAACTAGATCAATTTAAGGAGAGGATTGTAAGATGAAAAAGGTGTTAACATACGGTACATTTGACCTGCTTCATTGGGGGCATATCAACTTATTGAGAAGAGCAAAAGATCTTGGTGACCATCTGACTGTTGGTTTATCAGCAGATGAGTTCAATGCGATCAAAAATAAAAAATCATACCATAGCTTTGAGAATCGTAAAATGATTTTGGAGTCCATCCGTTATGTGGATGAAGTCATTGCGGAAAAGACTTGGGACCAAAAAATCTCTGATGTCGTAGATAACAACATCGATATTTTTGTAATGGGTGACGATTGGGAAGGGAAATTTGACTTCTTGAAAGAGTATTGTGAAGTTGTTTATTTGCCGCGTACGATCGGAATCTCGACTTCTCAGATCAAAAAAGATCTATTTACTGTTAAAAATGGTTAAAGAAATAGCTATCTGGCTGTATCTGTTTTACTTCAAGCTTCAGTTTACATTTTGTAAACTGTTTCCTGTGCGGAAGAATAAGGTAACCTTTGTTGTCTCTTTTGGGGATAACTCCGTGTTTCTTTATGAAGAATTGAAGAAGCTGCAGCCGGATAGCCATATTGTTTTTTTGGCGGCGAAAAAAGCGATTCCTAAATTGCAGCCTTACCAAAACAGTGCAAAACTTATCACCTTTGAAAATTCGATAATGAGCATGGCCAGGTCGGCGTATCACCTGGCAACTTCCAGAGTGGTCCTTGTAGATAATTATTTTGGTTTCCTGTCAGTCACCAATTTTAAAAAAGAAACAGAATGCATACAGCTTTGGCATGCCGCGGGCGCTATTAAAACGTTTGGACTGAAGGATGAATCCATTTCCTTTAGAAGCCGGCGAGCGCATAAGCGGTTTTTACATGTTTACAAAAACTTTCACAAAGTCGTTGTTGGATCGGACGCGATGGCTGATATATTTAAAGAAGCTTTTCAACTTTCATCCGCCAATTTTTTACGGACCGGTGTACCAAGAACCGATCTTTTTTTTAGTGGAAATCGGACGAAAGCTGTTAAAGAAAAACTATATCGGGAAAATACTGTTCTGAAAGACAAAAAAGTGATTTTGTACGCACCGACCTATCGGGATGACCAGTTGGATGAGTTTGAACTGCAGCTTGATCTTGATATGCTGCAGCGTGAACTTGGAGCAGAATATGTGCTTCTGATCCGCAGCCATCCAGTACTTAAGAATAAAATCAATGTTGAAGAGCAGTATCCCGGCTTTGCATTTGATTATTCCACCGGTTCTGATATTAATGAAATTTTATTGATTACCGATATTTTAATTAGTGATTATTCTTCCATTCCTTATGAATTTTCATTATTAAACAGACCGATGATTTTTTACCCGTACGATCTAAAAGAGTATAGTAAAACAAGGGGGCTTTGGGACAGCTATGAAAAACTCGTCCCGGGGCCGATCGTGTTTGACAGCCTCGAAATGGTAAAGGTAATTAAAGAAAAGGGTTATGACATGAATAAGGTTCAGCAATTTTCGGCCATGTGGAACCAATATCACTTCGGGCACTCGAGCCGGTTATTGGCTGAATATATTCTTGAAACAGAAAGAGAGAGAAACGTAAATGCAAGCGGAAGCTAACTTACAGATCCAAGAAGGTTTTGCACCCACCAAAAGAAGAAAATGTATTCTTCATAATATTGAATTCAAACAAGATATTGCTATCGTAAAATATCTTTTGAAATACAATTCAGTCTTTCAGGAGCCTTTAGCCGGGCACCTTCTATTTGTTGAGCGTATGTCAGGCCGTGAATGGCAGATTCCTTTTATGGTGTTAGAGGCAAATGAACAATATTATGTCCTTGAATCCAGGCTGGATCAGGCTGAAATGGTAAAAGGGCTTGTTTGGGACGTTTACCTCATCATTCATGCGGAACAAGCAGTGTCTCCTGAGGAACAGGAACAGCCAGGAGACGTTAATGCAGATGATGACGCAGACGAAGGGGAAGCTGCTGAAGAAGAAACAGCAACAGATGCTGACAATGACAGCGTAAACGAAAATGACAGTGAAGATGATCCCGAACCGGAAGAAACCATTGAAGAGTTTGGAGTTATCGAAAAGAAATACCGTATGAGGACGAAGCATTCATTCCTTGAACTTGGTTCTATAGTCGATCCTGAAACGAAGCAGGCGATTACACCTTATACGACGAACAAAGGAAACCTTTCCTTTAAAGTCCATGACCGCGGTCCAGTTGTTAAAGTGGAAAATGCGGAGCTTGATAAAAGAGGAAACGTGACGCTGGAAGGGTTCTATTTTTCTCCTTTTCCATACGAAAATGAAGAACTGGAAAAAACGTTAGTCATCGGAGGCCCTGAAGGCTTTGAAGAACGTGTGATTCCGTTCGAGAACGTTGTACGGGAAGATCTTAATCCTTACTATCAGGAGCAGCAGCCATATAAAGCAAAAGGCTTTAAGGTGCACCTCCATGTAAAGGATCTGTGCAATACAGATGAGAATTCATTGACATTCCGCCTCTATTTCAAGTGGGAGGATGAGGACACTGCAGGGCCGGATCAAGGAGATTTGGCAATTCCGCTTCAGCTGATTTCTTTTAAAAGAAGGATCAACAAGTATATTATTCTCAATACGGACAGCGGAAAGAAGAAGGTCTCACTCATTGCACGGAAGAAAACGAGATCGATGCTCATTAAGGTGGTTCAATACAGCTTTGTGCAAGAGCTGAAAAAGAAAGTTCGCCGCACGATAACAAAGGTAAAACAGCACAAAAAGACGAAAAAAGCTTATATGGTTGCCTTTAAGATGGCTGGCTATCTGCCTGTTAAGAAGAACCTGGTCATGTTTGAAAGTTTTCTCGGCAAGCAGTACAGCTGTAATCCGCGTGCGATCTACGAATATTTAAAAGAGAACCGTCCTGAACTTGAGCTTGTCTGGAGTGTTGACGGAAGAAGTATCAGCAAGTTTGAGAATGCCGGCATCCCTTATGCCAAACGCTTCTCAATAAAATGGCTCTTTAAGATGGCACGTGCCCGCTATTGGGTGACCAACAGCAGGATGCCGCTATGGATTCCAAAAGCCAAACATACGGTTTATTTCCAAACGTGGCATGGAACACCGCTTAAGCGTCTGGCCGCTGATATGGATGAAGTTCATATGCCTGGAACGAACACAAAGAAATACAAAGCGAACTTCCATAAAGAATCAAGCAAATGGGACTATCTTCTATCACCTAACGCTTATTCGACCGAGATTTTCCGTCGCGCGTTTAATTTCAATAAAGAAGTAGTGGAGGTCGGCTATCCGCGGAACGATGTACTCTACACGAAGAACAATCCTGCGGCCATCAAGGAACTTAGAGAAAAACTTGAGCTTCCTCAAGATAAAAAGATTATCCTTTATGCGCCAACATGGCGTGATGACCAGTTCTACGGCAAAGGACGATATAAGTTTGATCTTGAGCTAGACCTTCTGCAATTGAAGGAAAAATTTGGGGAAGATTATGTTATAGTGTTAAGGATGCATTATCTTGTGGCGGAGAACTTTGATCTGTCGCCATACGAAGGTTTCGCTTATGATTTCTCTTACCATGGGGACATCAATGAGCTTTATCTCGTATCTGACGTCATGATTACCGACTATTCTTCTGTGTTCTTCGATTATGCGAACCTGAAGCGGCCGATGATTTTCTTTGTTTATGATATCGAATCATACCGCGATAAGCTGAGGGGCTTCTATTTTGACTTTGAACAGCTTGCGCCTGGTCCGCTCGTGAAGACAACAGATGAAGTCATTGCAGCAATAGAGAAGTTTGAGTCAGACGGATTTACGATTCATTCAGAGATCTTTGATGACTTTTATGAACGATTTTGCTACCTGGAAAATGGACAATCTTCTCACAAAGCCGTTCAAAAAGTATTCTAAACCAATCTCTTTGGGAGAGGATTACGAAAATGATTTCAGCTTTTAAAGTACTAACAGAACAACTTAACAGCTTTTACCTGATGATGCGTTTATCCATGTATGAGCTTAAAATTAAAAACAACAATAACTATTTGGGGATGCTTTGGGAGATCCTGAATCCTGCCATTCAGATCAGTGTGTATTGGATCGTCTTTGGGATGGGAATGCGAAGCAACCGTTCGGTCGATGGTGTGCCTTTCCTTCAATGGCTTGTTGCAGGGATTGTCGTCTGGTTTTTTATCAGCCCGGCCATCCTGCAAGGGTCAAAATCGATTTATACACGAATTAAAATTATCGCTAAGATGAACTTTCCATTAAGTGTTATTCCAAGCTATGTTATATTTTCGATTCTATATCCTAATGCTATATTATTGGGAATCATAGCAGTTATCTTTCAATTTACTGAAAAAGGAAAGATCTCATTATATTATTTGCAGCTTCCTTATTACATGCTAGCTGCGGTAGCACTCGTTTTTTCACTGTCATTGATCACCTCGACACTGTCAACGATCGTACGCGATGTACAGATGTTTGTGCAATCCATCATGCGGATGCTGTTTTATGTGACTCCGATTCTTTGGGATCCATTTAACAATCCAAAATTGCCGCATTTTCTAAAATTGATTGTAGAAGCCAATCCTTTTACTTATATTGTAGAAGGGTACCGGGATGCCCTCTTAAGCAAAGGCTGGTTTTTCGGTGATAAACTCGAATACACGCTGTATTTCTGGGGACTGGTGCTGGTACTGTTCCTGATTGGTTCCACGCTGCATGTGAAATTAAGAAACCGATTCGTGGATTACTTATGATGCGGAGAGATGGACATGAGTAAAACTGTTGTAGTAAGCAATGTTACGAAAAAATTTAAAATGTATAAAAAGCCCGCTGAAAAGCTGCTGGACATCATTCTGCCCAACGGATATGGCGAAGATTTTTATGCGATTCAAAATATAAGCTTTGAGGCAGATCAAGGCGATGTCATCGGCATCGTCGGGGTCAATGGATCAGGGAAATCCACGCTTTCCAACTTGATCTCCGGGATTATCCCGCCGACGTCGGGTACGATCGATCTAAAGGGAGAGGTATCGCTTATCGCGATCGCCTCTGGCCTGAACAACGAACTGACCGGCCGTGAGAACATTGAGCTGAAATGCTTGATGCTTGGCTTCAGCAAGCAGGATATCAAAAAGCTTGAACCGGAGATCATTGAGTTTGCTGAAATCGGAAAGTTTATCGATCAGCCGGTTAAAAAATATTCGAGCGGGATGAAGTCGCGTCTCGGGTTTGCTATTTCTGTGACGGTTGATCCTGACATCCTCGTGATTGACGAAGCGCTTTCTGTCGGTGACCAGACGTTTGCCGATAAGTGTCTCGACAAGATGAACGAATTCAAAGAGCGTGGAAAAACGATCTTTTTTATCAGCCACTCCATGGGGCAGGTAAAGAAGTTCTGTGAAAAGATTCTTTGGCTAGAATACGGAGAAGTCAGGGATTACGGACCAATGAAGGACGTACTTCCGAAGTATCAGGCGTTTTTAAAAGAATATAAGGCGATGACAAAAGAAGAGAAGAAACGATTTAAAGAACAAGTGCAAAGAAAGCAAAGCGGACTGTCGCCAGTGGATAAAAAAGAGTTGCAATCAACGAAATAATATATAACTGAAAATAAATTGGGTGCTGCTCTTGAAAAAGAGAATGCATCCTATTTTTTTTAGACAAGATAAGGGAACTTGATACAGTTTCTAACCATAATTTTTCTTTAAACGAAAATGAAAAAACAGATAATGATCTACGGCGACACAAAGGTTCATTTAGAAAAAGGAGAAGTTTTGATGAAGAGACAAGGGGATTTCCTAAATCGTATGATTAAGCCTTTTACACCACAACCCAAGATAAAAAAAAGAAACTCTTATAAACAAGCCTTGACGATCCATCAGGACAACGAAATTATTAGGCTGACCGGCCGGTTGGGTAAAGAAGATATTATTGCAAAAGAACTGCTTCTTTCCTCGAGGGAAGATGGAGAGATGATTAAAGTAGCAGAAGGAGGCAATTCGCCAGATTTCACTTTTGAATTCTCCATTCAGCAGATTCTTCCCTATTTTAAAGAAGGGGAAAAGAGCAATTTTGATCTGTATCTAAATATACAGCGACCTAAAGAACACTTTACCGAGGAATCCTTTACAAAGATTGAAGAACGGGCGGTTTTGCAAACGAGAGACGATGAAGGTACAGATGTCATCTACCACGTCCGCCTCGGCCGTTTTAACGAAATGGAGGTACTGCATTACGTTCCTTATGAGGATCAAGGTCTGCAGACGTTCATTTACGTAACAAAGAAAGGCAATGTGTCGCTGGCTGCCAATGCTATGGTCAGGCTCAAGCCAAAGGTGCAGATCGATGAGATTGTCATCCGTAATCACCAGCTATTCTTTAACGGAAAGCTATTTACAAGGGATGCAAGCATCAAGAAAGCTGTATTGCTGCTGAAAGGGCGCGATACAAATAATGAAGTAAGAATAGATGTTACTACGGAAAAATTAAGTGAACAGACGTTGAATAAATACGGGATGCACCGTTATAAGTACGAAGTGGAAGCTGATTTTCAAAGGATTTATGAAGATTTGGCGTTCGGACAGGACATCTATGATTTCTTCTTTGAACTAACCTTTGATTTTGCTGAAGAACCTCTGCTGATCCGTATAGGAAAACCCCGATTTAGAGCGAGGAACTTCTTAAAAGATGGCTATGTTGAAAGAGGACAGAATATCTATGCTTTGACCCCGTATTTCACGTTTAAAGGATTTAATCTATCCCTTCAGGCAGATGAATTCTCTCACGAGGCTTACTGGTATATGAAGAAAATTAAGCGATGGTCATGGCTCCTACGCCCCTTTTACCGCAGCCAAAACATATGGCTTGTCGGTGAGCGGCCTTATAAAGCACAAGATACAGGATTTCATTTCTTTAAATATCTCAGGGAGAAGCATCCGAAAAGAAAAGCGTATTACGTGATCGAAGAAACGTCGCCTGAATTAAATCAGGTGAAACCGCTTGGCAATGTTCTCTATTATAAGTCCAAGGAACATATATTCCATGCATTTATGGCAAGAAAAGTGATTGGGTCTCATCATCCTGATTATTTGTTTCCATTACGCACGAAAAGCTATAAAAAGGCGATTAAAGCAACAAAAGTCTTTTTGCAGCACGGTATTATGGGAACAAAGAACATGGTCGCCAATTATGGAAAGAGAGCACCGGGATTTGATACAGATCTATTTCTTGTCAGTTCTGATTTTGAAAAAAATATGATTGTCCGCGACTTTGGCTACCATTACGATGAGGTTAAAGTTACGGGGCTCTCAAGGTTTGACAGCCTTCTTGCAGGAGACGTGGAAACGAAACGCCAGATTCTCATCATCCCTACATGGCGGGACTGGATCATCAATGACGATATCTTTTTGGAAAGTGAGTATTTTGAAAGATACCGGGAACTGATCAATCATCCAAAACTGCATGAACTGGCCGACAAACTGGGTTTTGAATTGATCTTCTGCCTTCATCCTAACATGCAGAAATTCACTTCCTATTTTTCAGGTACGCGCGTGCGCATCATCAGTCAGGGAGAAGTGGATGTCCAGCGGCTTTTGAAAGAATCGGCTATGATGATTACCGATTATTCATCGGTCGGTTTCGACTTCAGTTTTCTTCATAAGCCCATTTTGTATTATCAGTTTGACAAGAACCGTTTTATCGGGAAAAGACGCTCACACCTTGATCTTGAAAACGATTTACCAGGTCAGATTGTCTATGAAGTGGATGACATTCTTGATGAAGTAGAAAAGTATGCGAATCAGCAATTTAAAGCTGAAGAAGAGTATATTCAGCGTTCGGCTAAGTTTTTAAAATACCGCGATCGGCATCATAATGATCGGATCTATGAAGCGATTCAAGAATTTGAACCCCGTAAGAACTGGTTTGTGAAGCTTAAAGAAAGTGAGCTTTTTCAGGTGTTGTTTAAACGGTACCGAAAGAGCAAATATTATTTTCCTACCATGCGTTTGTTCTATAATGTTGCGCGGCGGTTGATGCCTGTTGACCCAAACCTGATCGTTTTTGAAAGCGGGGTAGGCAAGCAGTATGCCGACAGCCCGCGGGCGATTTATGAAGAGATCGTCAGCCGTGGACTGAACTATAAGAAGGTATGGATCTATAACAAGAATATTAGATTTTCCGATGAGGATACGAAGATTGTTAAGCGGCTCAGCCCGAGCTATTATTACTATCTCGCTAAAGCACGCTACTGGGTGAACAATCAGAACTTCCCGACCTACCTTGGGAAACGCCCGCAAACGACGTATATCCAGACATGGCACGGAACACCGCTCAAGAAAATGCTGTTTGATATCGAAAAGGTTGAAGGCCGTGATGAAGGTTATGTTGAGCGTGTGCATCGGGCGACGAAGACATGGGATTATCTCATCTCACCAAGTGCCTATGCAACGAAAGCCTTCCGCAGTGCGTTCCGCTATGAAGGCGAGTTGCTTGAGATCGGCTATCCGCGCAACGATATCTTTTACCGCGATGACCGCGAGCAGCTGGCCGAAAGGATCCGCCAGCGCCTGAACATCCCAGAGGGGAAAAAGGTTATTCTCTACGCACCGACCTTCCGGGATAACCAGACGTCGAAAAACAATAAGTTTACGTTCGAGTTGCAGTTTGATTTTGAACAGATGCAGCGAGAACTCGGCGATGAGTATGTGCTGCTGCTTAGGATGCACGTCGTTGTCAGCAATAAAGTGTACATTCCGGAAGAATATCGAGACTTTGTGTACAATGTATCGAACTATCCAGATATTCAGGAGCTTTATCTTGTGACTGATGTTTTGATCACCGACTATTCTTCGGTCATGTTTGACTTTGCAAACATGAACCGCCCGATTCTGTTCTTCACCTATGATTTCGAGATGTACCGTGATCAGCTCCGCGGCTTTTATATGGACTTTGAAAATGAAGCGCCCGGCCCGCTGCTGCGCACATCTGATGAAGTAACAGCGGCGATCAAGAACATTGATCAGGTGAAGCATGACTATGAAGGCCGTTATCAAGCCTTTCATGAGAAGTTTTGTTCACTGGAAGACGGGCATGCGGCAAGCCGTGTAGTGGATCGGTTTTTTGATTAAGTGGATTTAAGAGGATTGGAGCCCGGATCTGTGTGCTGCTTGAGGGCAGTGTTCAGGTTCGGGCTTTTTTGTTGTGGGGAGGTGGGGCTTTGACGAAATCATTGTGTTAGAACCGGTCGAACGATGTCGAGCTTATCTTGTTCGATAATATATTGGGCGTTTTCGATAATATATTTGGTTTTTCGATAATAAAAAGCTATTTTCGATAATAAATTTGGAATATCGATAATATAAGATAGCTGCGATCCGGACGACAGATGTTTCCCTCTGATATGCCTGTTTTTGGCCGAAATAACTCGGAAAATGCTCTAAATTAGCTGACATAAGGCTAACGGAAAAGAATAAACCCTAATTAGTCTTTATTTTTATATAAAAACTCACCCAAAACAAACTGAAAGCCAACTAAATCATACAAAATCGCACATCCGCAGCAAAGCCCCAACATCCTATCAAACCCATCACTTCACCAAACCCCAAAGAAAAAAGCCGGCCCCGATGGCCGGCTTAAACTTAATTTCCGTTGTTTGCTTCCGAAGTGCTATCTGTAGTGGAATCGGTACTGCTGGAATTTGTTCCGGTACCCGTTCCGCTGTCCTGTGTGCCTGAGCCGTCATAAGCAAGATGCTCTTTCAGCTGGGCGGACACATTTTGTACTGATTGTTCGTTTAAGGAATAGTAATAAATATTATTGATTCTTGCGTCTGTTCCTTCTAATTTAAGCGATTCGACATCTCCTACGGATTTCGCGTATTTGAGAAGTGCGAGCATGTTGCCGAACGTAAAGTTGGTGGACATGTTGTCGCCGACGTTCTCGATAAGCTTGCCGTATTTAGGAATCGATTTGATCTGTGTTGATTCTTTAAGGATAGCTTCGACAATCTGTTTTTGCCTGTCGCCGCGCATGATGTCTGAGTCGGCATGACGCGTACGCGCGTATGCGAGAGCTTCCTCAGCGTTTAGCCTTTGCTGGCCTGGCTCGATTGTGATGGCTCTAGGACGGTCCTTGCTGTCCTGTTCGACGATTTTCTTCTGTACGTCGACATCAACGCCGCCAAGTGTATCTACAATCTGCAAGAATGCATCAAAGTTTACTCTTACATAGTAGTCGACCGGGATGTTGAACAGATGTTCCACTGTATCCACGGTAAGATCCATACCGCCGAACGCGTGGGCGTGGGTGATCTTGTCCTTGTTGATGCGCCCCGGAATCGTAACGTAGGAGTCACGAGGGATGCTCACCATTTTCACGGATTTTTTATCACGGTTGAAGGTGGCGAGAATGAGGGCATCTGTCCGGTTGCCTGCAAATCCCTTTTCCCCTTTACGGTGCTTGCTGTCGTCGATCCCTGCAATAAGGACGGAAAAGTTATCCTTGCCAGGGTCAACTTCATTCAGGCGCAGCTCTGATTTTCCTCCCCGTGATAGGGTTTCCTGCGCTTTTGATGATGCGTTGGCTAATTTATAGGTTAAATAAGATCCGAAACCGACTGTTCCTAAAAGAATCAGAATCAATGGGAAGACGATAAACTTTATACGTCTCTTTTTCTTCTTCTTTTTCCGCATTTGTTGACGGTCCATCTATAGTAATCTCCTTTTCTTCTCTACATCTATATCTATGGTTTTGTTGGTCTGTTATTTTCTTTTCTGGTGACAGAATAGGATCGTACAGACAATGCAACTTCGTAATCCTTGTCGAATTGGCTCGACATAAGGAACGTAAATTTATGGAAGCATACAATAAAGATACCTTTAAAGTTGTGTAAATACAATAAAAATCATATAAAGAATATTACAGTTTAATGAAGAATTCGGTAACTGTAAAGATAATTCGGACAAAGATTTACAAAAGCTTCATGAGAAATTTAAGTTGAGTTAATAAATGACCCCTATCATGATAGTTCAGGCCTCCGTTAGGCTTTTTATGCGAAAAACGGAATTGCAAAAATAAAAATCGGCCTGCGAAAGATTAAGAGAACACCCTTATATATGCTCTTTTTGGCAAGAATGATTAAGAGCTTCAGGATTCAAAGGATGGTGAACACATTGCAGAATGGCATAAAAACAGCAAGAGAGCACATGATCCTGATAACCAACCGTTATCCTTACCTGCCCGGGGAGCAGTTTTTAGAAACCGAAATGAAATACATGGAACACTTATTTGAAAAGATTGAAGTTGCTGTTGTAAACGGAACCGGAGAGCAGCGGCCTGTTCCTGAAAAAGTGCAAGTCCACCAGCTGCCGGGAAGGCCTGGGGGCACAAAAAAATACATTCATACGTTTTACAGTGTGACGGCAGATCCTCAGGGACGCCGCTGGCTTTCAAGAGAGCTTCCAAAAGCCCGTATGTTTGGCAGCAGAGGGTTGATGCAGGTGGCTAACTGGCTGAGCCATGCAATTCGGATTCGTGATGAAATCAAGAGAAAGTGGCTGGATGATCCGAATTTTGATATAAGCAATTCCGTTTTTTATTCGTACTGGCTGACGCCTTCAGCGGTAGCTCTTGCGATGCTGAAGGAAACGCACCGGGATCTTTTTGCGGTATCCCGCGCCCACGGAGGGGACGTGTACGATTACCGGCATTCACTGCCTTATCTGCCGTTTCAGGAAAGAGTGATCTCGTCACTCGATTCGGTGCGGATGATTTCTGATGACGGAAAGAACTATTTTAATACGAAATATCCAAACGCGAATGCCCATCTTCTCGTGAACCGGCTCGGGACTGAAAAACCTGGCTTTACCGCAGCCCCTTCACAAGACGGAATTCTCAGGATGGTTTCCTGTTCATACGTAAAGCCGGTAAAACGGCTGGATCTGTTGGTGGAGGCGCTAAAACAAACGTCATCGCCGATCCACTGGACGCATATTGGAGACGGTGAACAGCGGGAAGAGATCGAGAACAAAGCGAAAAATGAGCTGCCGGAACATGTCACCATCGATTTTAAGGGGCACTGGACCCAGCAGCAGATCTTTGAATTTTATCAGTCACAGCCGCTCGATCTTTTTGTGAACGTGAGTGAGAGTGAAGGAATTCCCGTGACCATTATGGAAGCATTCAGTACTTCGATTCCGGTCATAGCGACAGATGTCGGCGGTGTAAGGGAACTTGTTGATGAAAGCAATGGTTTCTTGATTCCGTCAGAGGTTTCGTCTGCTGAGCTGGCGGATGATATCGAGCGATTCGCCGCGCTGCCGGATGAAAAGAAAATGAAGTACCGTTCGAATGCCTTTGCCAAATGGGAAAAGGAATATGATGCAAAGAAAAATTACACAGACTTTTTAAAAAGTGTAAAGAAAGGGAGCGGATCGTGATATGAGCGACGGCAACCGAAGCTTTGTCAGAAACAGTTTCTTAACCTTTTCCAGACAGGTGACCAATATCGTCATCGGGATATTGCTGCTGGTTGTGCTGGCCCGGATCTTGGGTCCTGCTGGACAGGGTAAGTATGCACTGATCACCCTGCTGCCGACGGTTCTGCTGACCTTTTTGACGCTCGGCATCAACACGTCGACGATCTATTACATCAGCAGGGGAGACGTGAAGCTGAATACGGTCTACAACAATAACATCATCATCGGTACGCTGCTGAGCCTGGTCAGTATGGGGATCGGGGCTATTGTGATCTACTTTTTCTCGGAAAAGTTCTTCAACCATACTCCGCATACTTTGTTGTACCTTTGCTTATTGGCGCTGCCGTTCATGTTTTTGCGCGAATATTTCCAGACGGTCTTTCAGGGGCTGCAGGATTTTAAACTGTTCAATACGGCTATGGTCGTGAACCAGGTGGGAATTCTCGGCTTTGTCGCTGTTTTCGTCCTTATTTTCAGGCTCGGCCTTCCAGGGGCGATTATGGCGTTCATCGCCGGGAACTTGATCAACGTCGCCTACATGGTCTATCAGCTGAAGAAAAAGCATAGACTGCGTTTTAATATCAGGGGATTCTCTTGGGAGTATTTCCGCAAATCTGTCAATTACGGGCTTAAAGCGCATATCAGTAACTTTGCGAGCTTTTTGAACTATCGTATCGTTGTTTTCCTCATCGGGTTTTTCATGGTGGATTCAGCGGTAGGGATCTACGTAACCGCAATGAATATCGGGGAGAGGCTGACTATCTTTGCGGCTTCTATATCCAATGTCCTATACCCAAAAATCGCAGCCATTGAAACTGATGAAGAGAGAAACCATCTCACTTCTCTCGTATCAAGAAACATTATGGCGATTACGTTAGTCATTGCGCTGATTGGGACTATTGTCGCAAAGGATCTGATCGTTACGCTTTTCGGACATCAGTATGAGAACAGTGCGAGCCTGCTTCAAATCACTCTGCCCGGTGTGGCGCTTCTGTCGGTCGAGAAGATTCTGTCCAATGACATTGCCGGCCGCGGAAAGCCCGAGTTAAACATGTATCTTTCCATCTTCAATGTGCTGTTTAACCTGGTGCTGAACGTGGTGCTCATTCCGAGGTATGGAGTGACCGGAGCCGCATTTTCTGCGACGATCACGTATTTTGTCAGCTTCCTCGTAAAGGTCGTCTTATACAAAAAAGTGACAAACGAGCCGTACCACCGCTTTTTGCTGATCAAGAAAAGCGACCTGCGGCTCTATAGAACGGTTATTCGAAAACTAAAACTCAGGTACTGACGGGAGGATTCAGCATGAATGTATTGGTAACGGGCGGAGCAGGATTCGTCGGGACATTTACGAAAAACGCACTGATGAAGGAAGGGCATACCCCGATTTTGGTGGATAACTTTCTGACGGGAAGCGAAAGCAATGTAAACACGGAAGATGTGATCATCCAGAGTGATATTCTTGATCCCTCTCTGCCGGAACGGCTGCAGCCTTATGAAATTGACGCGATCATCCATCTGGCGGCCCAGACAAGTGTGCCTTCTTCCGTAGCAGACCCGCTTAACGATATGAGGATGAACATTGAAGGGACGGTCAGAATGCTGGAGCTGGCCAAATCTCTGAATGTGAAGAAGTTTGTCTTCGCATCAACAGCGGCCATCTATGGGGACAATGAAAATGTGCCGCTCAAAGAGGGTGAGCATTTTCAGCCAACTGCTCCATACGGGATTTCAAAAGCTACATGTGAAATGTACATCGCTAACTTTTGCGAAACACACAGCATAAGCTACTCCATTCTTCGCTATTCCAACATCTATGGACCGAAGCAGACGAAGGATGGAGAAGGCGGCGTTATCAAGATTTTCCTTGATAAGCTTCTGAGCGGACAGCCGGTCTCCATTTATGGCGACGGCAATCAGACCCGTGATTTTATCTTTGTTGAGGACGTGGCCCGGGCCAATACCGCTGCCTTGTTATGTAAGGACGGCATCTTTAACGTCAGCACGAACGAAGAGATCACGGTGAACGAGCTATACCGCGTTATGGCGAAGGAAATGGGCAGCAGCCTGGAGCCTGTTTACGGAGAGCCGCGTGAAGGTGATATCTACCGCAGCTGCCTCGACAACCGCAAGTTCATGGCGCTTGTGAACTGGAAGCCTGAGGTGCCCCTTGCAGAAGGCATCAAACAGACGGTGGTTCAGATGCAAGCACAGAGAATTTAACATAAATGCACGGACAATAAGAATATATATATAGCACTCTTCTTTTTACAGAGGGGTGCTTTTCTTATGGGCTCATCATGTTCTGCCTGTTTGAGGGGGTCGATTCGCATCTGGGGAGAATCTGCTTTATTAGGCTGTTTTTCACTTCATTGACAGGTTAATTGGAGTGCAAGGTGCGAGACTCCTGCGGGGTAAGCGTGACAGGTGAGACCCAAAGGCGCTTGCGCCGTGGGGCTCAGCGCACGCCCCGCGGAAAGCGAGCAGCCTGGAACGGAAATTAACCACCCTCAAGAGCAACAAAGGTTGCGAAAAGAGCCTTTTATTAAGAAAATGTAAATCCCGTACTGTGTGACGCGACAGGCCTTATGGGCAATAAGACCCGTCCTGCAGAGCCTTTTTGTAAATGGCCTTAACAATCTCTTAACCGAGAATTTACCTGAAATTCCTTGGAAATAATATAAAATGAACGAAGAAATCTAGTGAACAGAAAGTTATTGTTTTTAATCAAAAGGAGTTTTGTCGATGCTTAATTTTGCGATTGTAGGATGCGGACATATTGCGAAGAAACATGCAGAAGCCATTGACCGGGCAGAAGGCGCAGCACTTGCTGCTGTATGTGACATGATCCCGGAAAACATGGAGTTCTATCAGGAAACGTATAACGCCAAAACGTATACAGATTATGCGGAGCTGCTGGCCGATAAGGACATAGACGTGATTAACATTTGTACCCCGAGCGGCTTTCATGCAACGCTTGCCGTACAGGGTGCGGAAGCGAAAAAGCATATAGTCGTAGAAAAGCCGATTGCTCTTTTAATGGATGATACAAATGCCATCATCGAAGCGTGTGAACGTAACGATGTGAAGCTGGCGGTCGTTCACCCGAACCGATTCCGACCGGCGATGAAAAAGCTGAAAGAAGTGGTCGGGAGCGGCAAGCTGGGAAAGATCAGCCACATTAACGCAACGGTCCGCTGGAACAGAAACCAGGCGTATTACGATCAGGCGCCATGGAGAGGAACGAAAGGATTGGACGGCGGAGTACTCATGAACCAGGCCATTCATAACCTGGACCTCATGCTCTGGATGATGGGTGATGTGAACGAGGTGTTCAGCATGAGCGCCACTCGCATCCGTGACATCGAAGCAGAAGATGTCTGCACCGGGCTCGTGAAGTTTACGAGCGGAGCCCTTGGAGTGGTTGAAACAGCCACCACCATCTACCCGAAAAACTTTGAAGAATCACTCAGTATCTTTGGTGAAAAAGGAACCATTAAGATCGGCGGTCCTACTGCAGTCAACGTGGAGCACTGGAACGTTGAAGGCACGAGTGAAGAAGAAACGGCCGAACTTAAGAAAATGATAGAAGAAGATCCATTTGGAAAGCCCGGCCATCAATGCATCATCGAAGACATGGTCGAGGCAATAAAAGAGAACCGGGAGCCGATCGTAACAGGTGAGGATGGCAAAAAAGCGTTAGAACTGGTCCTTGCCATGTACGAATCAGCAGAAACCAATCAGCCTGTCAAAATGCAACCTCAGGAGGTTTTAAACTAATGGAAACTCTACAGACTACACAGCGAGATGTTACAAAGCAACTATTGAACAAGATCGAAACGAAAGAGGCTGTCATCGGAGTGGTTGGCCTTGGTTATGTCGGACTGCCGCTTGCCGTTGAAAAAGCAAAAGCAGGCTACAAGGTAATTGGCTTTGACGTTCAGGAAAACCGTGTTGAAATGGTGAATGACGGAATCAATTATATCGGAGACGTTGTGGACGAAGAGCTGGCGATGCTTACTTCTTCAAAACAGATTCGTGCGACAACGGATTACTCTCTGATCTCAGAAGTGGATGCCGTTGCGATCTGCGTGCCGACTCCATTGGATATTTACCGCCAGCCGGATACATCCTATGTAGAGAGCTCAGGTAAAGAAATCGCACAGTTCCTGCATGAGGGCATGCTGATCGTTCTTGAGAGCACGACATATCCGGGAACGACAGAAGAGCTTCTTCGTCCGATCCTTGAATCTTCAGGGTTTACGTGCGGTAAGGACTTCCACCTTGCGTATTCGCCAGAACGTGTCGATCCGGGCAACAAAGTGTTCAATACGAAGAATACGCCGAAAGTGGTAGGCGGAGTAACTCCGGAATGTACAAAAGTGGCTTCTGCTCTCTACCGTGCTGTACTTGAAGGAGAAGTGCATGAAGTTTCCAGTCCTTCAGTGGCTGAGATGGAAAAAATTCTTGAGAATACCTTCCGAAACATTAACATCGGGCTGGCGAACGAAATGGCCATCCTCTGCGACAAGATGAACATTAATGTTTGGGAAGTGATTGATGCTGCCAAAACGAAGCCATACGGATTCATGGCCTTCTACCCAGGCCCGGGCCTTGGCGGGCACTGCATTCCGATCGATCCATTCTACCTCACTTGGAAAGCACGTGAGTACAACTACCATACCCGCCTGATTGAAACAGCGGGGGAAATCAACAACAGCATGGCTGACTTCGTGATCGAACGCAGCATGAAAATTTTAAATGAGGAAAAGAAAGCGATGAACGGCGCGAAAGTCGTTATTCTAGGAGTCGCTTATAAAAAAGACATTGAGGACATGAGGGAATCACCGGTCATTCCGATTCTTGAAAAGCTGGATGCAGCGGGAGCCAATTACACGGTTGTTGATCCGCACGTTAACACGTTCCGCTACATGGGCGGTATCGTGGAAACTCATGACCTTTCCAAAGAAGTACTTGAAAGTGCCGACCTTGTTCTATTAACAACCGATCATACAGCGTTTGACTATGAACTGATCGCAGAACACAGCCCGGTATTGTTCGATACACGAAACGCGATGAAAGATCTGTCAGCGAAAGTGAAAAAGTATCACCTTCTATAAGCTTGTACGCTTATAAGATGGTTGTATGTGTAATCTTTGTTGCTCTTGAGAGGGTTGATTTCCGTTCCAGGCTGCTCGCTTTCCACGGCGCAAGCGCCTTTGGGTCTCACCTGTCACGCTTCTCCCGCAGGAGTCTCGCACCTTGCACTCCAATCAACTTGTCAAGGAAGATCTTACTAAAATCTTTCAAAGATCCAGTCTTTAGACCAAAAATAAAAAACCAGGCCAGCCAAGGTCTGGTTTTCCATGCGAATGGTAACTCCCAAACCAAAGGTAGTGAACGTTGCCGTGAAAATCTGTCATTTAACTTCAGTCCATCCCGCTGACGACATCCGTATTTTTGTGAAAGAATGCCGGTCGCTAGCTCTTGCGGGACACGATGTATATTTAATAGCACCAAATACCGAAAATAAAATAATAGACGGCGTAAAAGTTGTTGGTGTGTCCTCAACGGCAAGCAACCGCTATTCACGGATGATTGCTGCTGCAAAAAGTGTGTATCAGGCGGCGATTGAAGTAGACGCCGATGTATACCATTTCCATGATCCCGAGCTGATGATCATCGGTCTTCTCTTAAAAAAGAAAGGCAAGAAAGTCATCTATGATGTTCATGAAGATGTGCCTGAGCAGGTCCTCTCCAAACAGTGGATTCCGAAGCTGCTCAGAAAGAACATCTCGGTCTCGGTAAAAAAGATGGAGAAATACGCAGCCAGCAGGTTTGATGCCGTTGTGACGGCCACACCGACGATCACGAAGCGTTTTAAAACGTATAACGCCAGCACGGTGACGGTACACAATTTCCCGATCCTGCAAGAACTGATGGGAAATCCGTCAGAGAGCCATACTGCGAAACGGAAAGAAAACAGCTTCCTTTATATCGGGGGAATCACGGAACTTCGCGGCATCAAAGAGATGGTTTCGGCGATCGAAGTTCTGAACGGACAAGGAAAACAAGGCGAGCTCGTTCTCGCCGGCAAATTTGCTCCGGAACAGCTGGAACAGGAAATGAAGCAGCAGAAAGGCTGGAGCCATGTCGACCATAAAGGCTGGCTCAGCCGAAACGAAGTAAAGGACGTGCTTGACGAGTCCACCGCCGGGCTCGTACTGATCCGGCCGGAACCGAGATACATGGTCTCCTACCCGATCAAATTGTTTGAATACATGGCAGCCGGACTTCCATCCATCGCTTCCAACTTCCCGCTCTGGGAGGATTTCGTCATCGGGAACCACTGCGGACTATGTGTGGACCCGCTCGATCCTGACGCGGTAGCCGATGCCATGAGATGGATCATGGAACATCCGGAGGAAGCGAAACAGATGGGTGAAAACGGCAGGAAGGCCGTCATTGAGAAGTACAACTGGGAAAAAGAAAGCCAAGAGCTGGTTGCGTTATACGAAAGGTTGGCCATGGCTGACAACAGGTCTTTAAAATGGGGTGAACAAGCAGATGAAGGTATGGATTTTAAATCACGTAGCGTTAAAACCGTCGGAAACAGGAATAACTAGACACTATGACATTGCCCATGAACTCGTAAAAAAAGACCATAAGATTCGGATTTTCGCAAGCAGCTTTCTGGCTTATC
Organism: Fictibacillus sp. WQ 8-8; assembly: GCF_024494405.1. Taxonomy (NCBI): domain Bacteria; kingdom Bacillati; phylum Bacillota; class Bacilli; order Caryophanales; family Fictibacillaceae; genus Fictibacillus; species Fictibacillus sp. WQ 8-8. The sequence continues at coordinate 370,323 of NZ_JAMXKG010000001.1, read as the reverse complement.
GCTTTGTCTGGAGAAACAAGCAGAAGAAGAATTACAAGGAAAACGTGAACGGCGTTATTTTTGAATGGCTCTGGACCCTGCCTTACAAAGGGAACGGGGTCATGCGGATCTTGAACATGATTTCCTTCTTTTTCATGGCGCTGTGGCGCGGGATGATGAAAAAAGAGCGTCCTGATGCCATCGTAGGCTCATCGGTTCACTTGTTTGCCTGCCTGGCTGCCTACTTTTTAAGCAAATGGAAGAAGGCTGCTTACATTGTGGAGATCCGGGATCTATGGCCGCGGACGCTGATCGAGCTCGGTTCGATGTCGAAGCACCATCCCGCAGTTCTTATGTTCGGTGCAATCGAGAAGTTCGTGTATAAACGTGCGGACCAGATCATCGTTACGCTGCCGGGTGCGGCACAGTACATTAAGGAGATGGGAGTGGATGAAAAGATCATCCACGTCATCCCGAACGGCATCAACATGGACCGTATGGAAGAAAAAGAGGGCAAAAGCTCGCTTGAGGATGAGATCAGCAAGATCAAAGAAAAGCACGGACAGGTCGCGATGTATGTCGGCTCCCACGGTGTAGCCAACTCACTGGAAACGGTCGTGAACAGCGCCAAGTTTGTCTCTCCGGAGAAAACAGCCTATGTCCTTGTCGGAGACGGTCCGGAAAAAGACAATCTCAAAAATCTCGCCAGTGAATATGAGCACGTGTATTTCTTTGATGGCATTCCGAAAAAAGAAGTGATGCCAACACTTGCTCTTGCAGATGTATTGTTAGTTTCCATGCTGGATACCCAGCTTTATAAATACGGAATTTCGTTAAATAAACTGAACGATTACCTTCTGATTGGAAAACCGATCCTGTTTGCCGGCAATGTGTCCAACGACATTGTGGCAGAAGCGAAAGCCGGCAAGTCAGTTGCTCCTGAAAAGCCGGGAGAGTTTGCTGAAGGATTGGAAGAGTTATTGAATTTAAGTGAAGAAGAAAAAGCAGAGATTTCAAGGAACAGCTATCGGTATGTGAACGAGAAGCACAACATCACGAAGCTTGCTGACCGCTTCCTGGACATCTGTGCTTTCCAGGAGCGTGAGAACGCCTCCCGTGCCTACCAGCTCAGCGTAAAAGAAAATTAAGTAAATGCACAAACCAATAGCTTACTGCCGCTAAAAGAGACCCTCGAAGTCTCCCCTTCAGCGCGCCGGCTGGGGTTCGCAAAGCGAGCCACCAGTAGGCCAACCCGACTAAACATCGGTAGCAAAAGGTTTTAACAACAGTATGCAATACAAATATAGAGGAAGAAAGAGGGATCATAGATGAAAGTGCCTATGCTTGATCTATCAGAACAGTACCAATCATTGAAAGAGGAGATTTTTGCAAGCTTGGAAGATATCATGTCAGGGTCTCGCTTTATTTTGGGAGATAACGTTAAGAAACTGGAGCAGGATGTAGCAGAATACAGCGCGGCAAAGCATGGAGTGGGGGTAGCGAACGGCAGTGACGCCCTGCACATTTCTTTGCTTGGATGCGGAGTGAAACAGGGGGATGAGGTCATCGTTCCTTCTTTTACGTTCTTTGCAACTGCAGGTGCGGTGGCTCGTGCAGGAGCTGTTCCTGTTTTTGTCGACATCGATCCTAAAACGTACAATATTGATCCAGCAAAAATTGAAGCAGCGGTAACAGAAAAAACGAAAGCAATCATCCCGGTTCACTTGTACGGCCAGATGGCAGACATGGAGCCGATCGCTGAAATCGCGAAGAAGCATAACCTGGCGATCATTGAGGATGCAGCTCAAGCCATCGGTTCCAAATACAAAGGGAAAAATGTCGGTGAGCTTGGCACGACAGCAACCTACAGCTTCTTCCCGACGAAAAACCTTGGCGGGTACGGTGACGGCGGCATGATCATCACGAATGATGAGGACATTGCTGAAACGATGCGTGTGATCCGTGTTCACGGCAGTAAGCCGAAATACTATCACCACATCCTGGGGTACAACAGCCGTCTGGACGAGCTGCAGGCTGGAATCCTGAACGTTAAGTTTCCTCATCTGAACACATGGAGCGAAGCACGACGTGAAAAAGCTGCGATTTACACAGAACTGTTGAAGGAAAAGCTGGGTGATCTTGTTATCACTCCGTTTGTGGAAGAACACAACTATCATGTGTTCCACCAATACACGATTCAAGTGCCAGACCGCAGCGGTTTGCAGGAGTTTTTGAAAGAGCAGGGAATTGGATCTATGATTTACTATCCAAAACCGCTTCACCTTCAGCCGGTATTCAAAGAACTCGACTACAAGGAAGGTGACCTGCCTGAAACAGAAAAAGCAGCAGACCGAGTACTTTCACTTCCGATGTTCCCTGAACTGAAGAGGGAGCAGCAGGAGTATGTCGTTGAACAGATCGCCGCTTATTTCAGCAAAAATCCTGTAAACGAATCAAAAGAAAAATCATTCGCATAAACGCATTCAGCTTTTAGGAAGAAAGGGTGTTCTCATTGACGGTCAGCCAGGGGAGTAATGTAGTATTAGGAAAAGACGTACAGCTCGGTTCAAACGTGATCATCGGGCATAATGTGGTCATTTACGACGGAGTCTCAATCGGAGATAACTGCATCATCCAGGATAATGCGGTCATCGGCAAGCAGCCAGCAAGAGCAAAGAATTCAGCGCTGCCGGAATTAAAAACACTGCCGCCCGCAAAAATCGGTTCAGGGGTAACGATTGGAACCAATTCGATCATCTACGCCAGCGCAGAGCTGGCTGACGATGTCTTCGTCGCTGACCTTGCGACCATCCGCGAGCGGGTGACGATCGGCCATAAAACGATTATCGGACGTGGCGCTGCGGTCGAGAACGACTGCGTCATCGGAGTAAAATGCAAGATTGAAACAAATGCTTACATTACGGCTTATTCCGAGCTTGAAGACCTCGTGTTCATCGCACCGGGTGTTGTTACGACCAATGACAACTATATGGCCCGGTCCAAAGAACGGTTTAAACATTTTAAAGGCGTTACCGTAAAAAGAGGCGGGAGGATCGGAGCCAACTCCACGATTCTTCCTGGCAAAGTCATTGAACAAGAAGCAGCGGTGGCAGCCGGAAGCCTTGTTACAAAGGATGTAGAAAGCCAAGATCTCGTGGCCGGCCATCCGGCTAGAAAATTCAAAAGCGTGCCAGACGACCAGCTGCTGAAAAATCAAGAGGCGTAATTTCCCGTGTTTCCCTTGAAAACAGCGATGAAACTTGCATCTATGAAGGAAAGGCGAAGGGAGGGAAGTACATGCCTGATTTGCGGAGTCTTTTTCAATCGAAAATTACACAGCTCATTCTGGCGTTATGCTTTGCGGCCATTACGGGCAGCTGGCTGATCGACAGAGTGCCAGTCCAGTCACCGCTGCTTCTGACAGCGGCACTTGCAGGATACGTCGCTTTAATGGCTGTTTTTATCGCTATCAAACCGGTTGTGCAGCAGATTCCGATGATGAACTTGCTGCTTTATCTCCTGATTTTTTCATCATTCCTGGGCGCGGGAATCATGAGCATCCCCGTAGGGCCGATCTCGATGTTTCCGTACAGGATGATTTACGTTTTGATGGTTCCAGCCGTTCTTTATCTCGCCCTTTTTAGAAGAGACGTGCTGGATTGGGAGAAGGTAAAGGTCAAACCTATGCTGTACTTCCACCTGTTCTGGGTGCTGTACGCCCTCTTCTCCCTGAGCTGGAGCCGCTCCCTTTCAATGGGTGCGGTTGACCTGATCTTCTTGATCATCGGGATTTCTCTTATCTTTTTTATGGTCTTTCTCATGAAAAAGGAAGAGGAGTTTAAGCATGTGTACTGGATCTGGCTTGGCATGTTCGCCGTGCTGACCGTGATCGGGCTGTGGAACCATGTGACGCATCATCATCTTGCCATCTCAAGGATCAATAAAGTGGCAGAGTATCAAAAGGGGATACCGACATCCGTTTTTGTGAACGAGAATGATTTTGCGAGCTTTATTTCGGTCAGTTTTTTTCTCGTATTAGCCTTTGTCCACCGGACGAGGTCATGGCTGCTTAAGGCTGCGGGAGCCGTGTTGATGCTTCTCTCTCTTTATGTGATGGTCTTTACGTCATCCAGGGCGAATTTTATCGCGATCCCATTGGGTCTTGCCTTCTGGTTTGTCTTTTTAACAAACAAGAAAGTGAAAAGGAGATTTGTCATTCTCGGTTTCATAGGTATGACCGCTTTGGTGGTTTTATTTAAAGAAAAGTTTGCTGCTGCCATCGGAAAAGTAGAAGGCATGCTCCACAGCTTGCTGGCAAGCGGTTCACAAGCCGAGATCGCCTCGGTTGATATCCGGTCCAACCTTATTAAGAACGGACTGCTTTTTTTTGAAAAAAGCTTTGGATTCGGCATCGGTTCGGGGAACTCTAAATACTATCTCATGCATTATGCGGAATTTCCGACGAAGGGAATCATCAATGTCCATAACTGGTGGATCGAGATTCTCGTCAATTACGGAGCTGTTATTTTTGCCGGTTATGTCCTCCTGTATCTCTGGGTCATCCTGCAGCTTTTCCGCATCTTCAGGCAAAGTGATACCCTTTATGAAAAAATGATCAGTGAAGGGCTGCTTGGCGGCATGATTGCTTTCTCGCTTTCCTGCATCAGCCCAAGCTCGCAAATTTCTCTAAACTACCTCTGGCTGCTTTTCGCGTTCTCCATCAGCTATATTAATTTCTGGAGAGTGAAACAAAATGAGGTTCAATATCGACCAAAGAAGTAAGGGAGTAAGTGTATGGACAAGCAAATGAAAGAAATCACGGAAAGTATCTGGCAGCGGTTCAAAAAATTCTTCGTTCTATTGCTGCTGATTCCTGTTTTAACGACAGTGATCGCCTACTTTATGGCTTCAAAAGCGCCGAGCACGTCCCAGGCGACCGCGAAAGTGAAGCTGGGACAAGCTGAAAACTCCATCCTGAACACGCCGGACAGTGCGAAAGAGTACCTTACGAGCGAAGAGTTTTTACGTTCTGTCAAAGGTTTGAACAAGGATGAAGAAAAGGCGATGAAAGACAAGCTTCAGGTCGTTCCTGAAACAGATACTATCATCACGCTGTCATTGATGGATGAGGATAAAAGCAAAGCAAAGTCCCAATTGAAGCCAGTGGTGAAAGAATTCATGAAAGAAAGCAACCACCAAACTGAAAAATGGAAAACAACGCTGGAGGATCAAATCAAGAAGGTAGAAGGAACACAAGTCTCTGGTGAAGGCACCATTAAGAAGGAAGAATATTTATTTGACCTGAAAACAAGAGTGCTGAAAGTAAAAGAACCAAAGCTTCTTGAAAAAGTAGATACGACAGACATGGCCGGGGATCCGAAAAGGAAGGCTGTGCTGGGTCTCCTGGTGGGACTGATGCTTAGCGCCTCCATTCTGCTGCTGCCAGAAATTTTTAAAAAGTAGCTTCAAACCTCTGATTTAGTGGTAAAGAGTAGAGATGATCAGCAATTATGAAGCGAAAAATTCCGGTTCTTCAGCGGACAAGCATAGTTTTACTTTTGTTTATCACGGTTTCGAGATATAATTTCTGAAGAAGATGAATGCGAATTTTCATGGGGCGTTGTTGGGCAACATAAGCAGGAGGACCCTTGCTTAAATCCATTGAAGAGTTGGAAAAAGAGGGATAACATGAATGTTCAATTGATCATTGCTGCGGTTGTGTCGTTCGCGGTTGTCGTGGTCGCCATGCCTTTTATCATTAAGCTGGCGGTCCGCCTGAATGTGACCGACAAACCAAATCAACGAAAAGTACATCAAAAATTAATGCCTCGCTGGGGCGGAGTCGGTATCTTCCTTGGCGTAGTTGTCGGATATTTTGTCTCGGGCCTGTATGAAATGCAGCTAACCGGGATTATTGTAGGTGCAGTTCTTATTGTCGTGATCGGCATGATTGACGATAAATACGAATTAAGTGCGAGAGTTAAGCTTGTCGGCCAGATTTTTGCGGCCCTTCTCGTGGCTTCTACAGGATTAACCATTGATTTGATCACCATACCTTTTGTTGGTACATTTCATTTAGGTCCATGGGCATTCATCACGACTATCTTCTGGATTATCGCCATCACCAATGCGATCAATCTGATTGACGGCCTGGATGGCCTGGCAGCGGGTGTATCGGTCATCGTGATGGTGACCATCGCGATCATGGCGGGATTAAACGGAAACATGATGATTCTTTCCCTTGCCCTCATCATCGCAGCTTCTACGGCAGGCTTCCTGATGTACAACTTTAATCCGGCCAAAATCTTTATGGGTGATGCAGGATCTCTGTTCCTGGGCTACTCCATATCGATTCTGTCACTGCTCGGACTGTATAAAAGCGTTACTCTGTTCAGTTTCGTTGTACCGATCATCATCCTTGGCGTCCCGGTTTTCGATACTTCCTTTGCCATCATCCGCAGAATGGCGAACAAAAAGCCGATTTCTGCACCGGATAAAGGACATCTGCATCACCGTCTGATCAACTTGGGATGGTCCCACCGCAAGACCGTACTCGTGATCTACGCGCTCAGCATCGTGTTCAGCGTGGCTGCCGTCGTGTTTGAATCCAGTACATTGTGGGGCTCTGTCGTGATCATCATCGGACTTCTGCTGATGCTTGAAGTCATCGCAGAGATCATTGGACTCGTCCATCACAAATACCGCCCGGTGCTCTTCCTCTACAAGAAGTTCATCGGCACCATGCAGGTCAACAGCCCGGACAAGGAGTAACTAAATATAAGGTGCCAGGCACCCGTTTTTGACATATGTCAAAAGCCGGTGCCTGGCACCTTTTTTGTTTGTCTCACAGGCTTGTATAGGGATTTGTTCAAGTAGAAAACTCTTCTCCTTAAACTTGTTCAAAAAGCGTTAAATAAGGGAGATGTGAGGCTTACAGAAGGGGGATGCTCTCCTTTTATACTCTATCACTAGGGTAGTAGGCCCTCATTTAAAGGCATAACTGCGCAGCCAGTGACGCTTACTTGCAAAAATAACTGTTTTACTTGCGAAATTAGTCGGATTACTTGCGGTTCGACACAAAATACTTGCGAAACTTACCCAATTACTTGCGAAAACCTAAACTTTACTTGCAAACTAAAGCATTTTTCAAAAAAGGCACAAAAAGAAACCCGCCAATCGGCGGGTTTCTTCATTTATCTTATTCTCCTGTTCCCTGACTTTGCTCGCTAGTCCCATTAGAACTGCTGCTGTCAGCGGAAGCGGAGCCTTTTCCTTTATAATTAAGGATCTCTCTAATACGGTCTCTTACTTTTTGAACGACTTGCTCATCAGGGCTGAAGTAGTAAACACCGTTAATGTATTCATCCTGTCCACCGATGTTCATGCGTTCAAGCTCTTTACTTTGAATTTGTTTGTAGAAGTTTCTCATGCCGAACAATTCTTTTAAGGAGATATTCGTTTGAACGTTGTCTCCTACAGAGTTCAGCAGGTTGTCCGCCCTTGAGATGGACTTGATGGACAACGCTTTGTCCGCTACAGCTTTCATTGCCTGCTGCTGGCGTTCCTGGCGTCCAAAGTCCCCGCGTTTATCCTGTTTACGCATTTGTACGTAGGTTAGTGCTTCGTCGCCGTTCAGATCCATTTTTCCTTTATGGAAGTAGATCTTGTGGCCTTTCAGGTTCTTCTGATAGAAGTCGAATGGTACGTCTACTGTAATTCCGCCGACAGAGTCAACAACTTCTTTGAAGCCCTGGAAGTTTGTACGTACATAGTAATCGATCGGAACATCAAGGAAATGCTCTACCGCATCAATCGTAGCCTGCTCTTTATGGCCTTTCTTGCCGTAAGCATAAGCGTGGGTGATTTTGTCTTTGCGTCCCGCATCAGGCAAGTACGTTCTAGTATCCCTCGGGATACTTACAATCGATGCTTCCTTGGTATCCGGGTTGATGGTCAGTACCATCAGCGCATCGGAATGGCCTGGTGAGCCTTTATAGTCTTCGACACCCATCAGGAGAATGTTGACAGGGTCTTTACCCATTGTGACTTTATCCATGCGAAGATCGGATTTGTTGCCATGGGCAAGTCCTTTATAGCTGTTGTCTGCCGTTGATTTAACCTTATACGCTAAATAGCCGGCATACGCGACTCCGCCCAGCATACAAAGCACAAGGAGAACGAGAATAATACGGATCAAGCGCCGAAAAGGACGGCGTTTCCTTTTCTTGACTCTCCTTCTGACAAGCCGTGTCGGCTGCCTTTCTTCATTATAATAACTCATGTTTTATTCCTCACTTTAACGGAAAAGTTCCCTAATTGATCTCTCAATAATTCAACCCTACAGTCCATAGGTTTCGACAATATCTGAGATAAATGGGGATAGAATCACAAGATTTTTTCTTCCAGATATTCCAATGAACCGTCTTCTATTGTAGCATGTGCATTCGTGAGGTTTATTAAGTATTCTTTAAAGTTTTGTAAGTCTTTTACCGCAACATACGTTAAAATTTCGACCTGTTCGAGGTAATTGATCTCTTTGATCATATAGGGAGAGGACCTTATATCGTTTTCTACTTTGCCGAGAAGAGTGTAGTCGATTTTAGTATGCACAATTTGCATGAGTGTACGTTCAACGACCCCGATGGCGTTCAATCCTTCGCTCACGCTCTTTCCGTAAGCGCGTATCAATCCTCCTGCTCCGAGTTTAATGCCGCCGAAGTAACGGGTAACCACAACGACTACATCTTTTAATTTCCTTTTTTTCAGAACTTCTAACATCGGAACACCGGCTGTACCGCTCGGCTCTCCATCATCATTCGCCTTTTGGATATGGTCATGCTCCCCGATCAGATAGGCGGAACAGTTATGGTTGGCGCTATGATGCATTTTTTTGATGCGTTGAATAAATTCTATCGCTTCAGCCTCAGTCTTTGCCCTGGCGAAATGAGCGAGGAACCTTGACCGCTCGATGACAATCTCATGCTCGCCGGTTTCTTTGACAGTAAAATAATTGGATAACATTTTTAGCGTGCTCCTTACTAATGGATTTAAGTAAAAACCTTTAATTAGTAATAAATTTCAATAAGATAAATGGTAATGGAAAAATGTAAAGTTCTCATAAAAATTATCCCGAAAAAACTACAAATTCAGGGGATTTAGTGCTATCCTTCATTATAAGGCGCGAGCAACCTTCCTACAAATTTCTTTGCAGAATAGACATAAACTTCCTTTTTCATACGAAAGATTTATGGAATAAATGTTTTTATTTGGATTCATAGTAAGAAAGACCTAAGCTTAAATTAGGTAGGATGGTTCTAGAACTAAAGTCTGTTCTTCTTTATCGTTTTAATTGGAGGATATTTACAAGATGGCAGCTAAAACACAAATCGATCCAAAGCTTTTAGATGGCATTCTTACAGAAACCATCAATACCGTTAAAGTAAGCCAGACTCAAGTGTTTGATATCAGCGAGGAATCTCGCCAGGAGTTTCTTCGGCTGAATAAAGAGCTTGAAGATGTGAAGGAAAAAGCGCTCGAGGCCATTGACCGGTCGGACCTGCTTGAAGAAAGGTCCAAGATTGCCAGGTCAAAGCTCGCTCAAGTAAGCAAACATTTTCAAAAGTACAGTGAGGGCGATATTCGCGACGCATACGAAAGCGCGAACGCCATTCAGATCGAAATGTCCATTGCCCGCCAGACTGAAAAACAGCTGCGGGAAAAACGAAACGATTTGGAAAGGCGTTTAAATGGCCTGAAAGAGACGGTGTCTAAAGCAGAATCACTCGTCGGCCAGATATCGGTTGTCCTGAACTATTTAAGCGGAGATTTACTGAAAATTAATGAGCTTGTGGAAGATGCCAAGCAAAAGCAGGAATTTGGCCTTCAGATCATTGAAGCTCAAGAGGAAGAACGCCGCCGGGTATCACGTGAGATCCATGACGGCCCGGCCCAGCTTATGGCTAATGTGTTGATTCGTTCCGAGCTGGTCGAAAAGGTGTTTAATGAAAAAGGTACAAAAGCAGCAGTAACTGAAATTAGAGACTTAAGAGAGATGGTCAGAGCCTCCTTGAGGGAAGTCAGGAGAATTATCTATGATCTCCGGCCAATGGCGCTTGATGACCTTGGGCTCGTCCCTACATTAAAAAAATACTTGCGCAACGTCCAGGAAAGTACCGGTATTGAGATCGAACTCGTTCCGATGGGGAATGAGCGGAGATTTCATACGAAGATGGAAATAGCGTTATTTCGATTGATTCAAGAAGCTGTCCAGAATTCTTGCAAGCATGCAGAGCCGAAGAACATCTCTGTGAAAATTGAATTCACGGACCGCAATGTATCCTTATTTGTAAAAGATGACGGTAAAGGTTTCGATGCCACAGTACCGCAAAAGACCAATTCATTTGGGCTGATCGGCATGAGAGAACGCGTGGAGCTGCTGGAAGGCACTCTGAAAATCAATTCGCGTCTAAACATTGGAACCAACGTTTATATTCAAATACCTATACGAGATCGGGAGGGTTCAGAATGAGAAGTGTAGATGTTTATGAATCCAGTGCCTCTGCACCGGACAAAACAAGAATTGCAATTATTGATGACCATCGATTGTTCCGGGAAGGCGTAAAGCGCATCCTGGATATGGAGGACGAATTCTCTGTTGTAGCCGAAGGAGATGACGGTTCAGAAGCCGAGGATATCGTGAACGAGCACCATCCTGATGTTGTGCTGATGGATATCAACATGCCGCATATCAATGGTGTAGAAGCAACTCGCCGTTTGGTTGAAAAGGCTCCCGATACGAAAGTGATCATTCTCTCCATCCATGATGACGAGACCTATGTGACGCATGCGGTTCAGACAGGGGCTTCCGGCTACCTGTTAAAAGAAATGGATGCTGACTCCCTGATCGAAGCAGTGAAAGTCGTAGCAGATGGCGGAGCGTATCTTCACCCGAAGATCACGTACAATCTATTAAATGAGTTCCGCCGTTTGTCTACAACAACGAAGAACAATGCCAACAATCCGAACAACATCGGCCTTAACGAAATTGAGTACCGCAAACCGCTTCATATCCTGACACGCCGTGAATGTGAAGTACTGCAATTGCTGGCAGACGGAAAAAGCAACCGCGGTATCGGAGAAGACCTGTTCATCTCTGAGAAAACGGTTAAAAACCATGTGAGCAATATTCTTCAAAAAATGAACGTGAACGACCGAACCCAGGCGGTTGTTGAAGCCATTAAAAACGGCTGGGTAAAAGTAAAATAATAAATGATTGATGCAGCCCGGTTCTTTAAGAGCCGGGTCTTTTTATGCCTGCAGCTTTTTAACTTGCAGTAGGGCTTGGCAGTTCTTTCACGGCTTCAGCAGGAAGCGTGATCTCTGCAAGCGTCCCCTCACCAAGCGTGCTCGTGAACCGTAAATGCCCCATATGGTTATCCAGAATCTTTTGGCTGACCATCAATCCCAGTCCCTTGCCGTTCTCTTTCGTCGTGAAAAAAGGATGAAAGAGCTGTCTTAAATGGACTTCAGATATTCCCACACCTTCGTCATTGATCTGAATGAGCAGATTTTCGTTTTGAATGCCTGTAACGGTTATTGTTACCTTGCCGCCATCAGGCATAGCTTCGATCGCGTTCTTGATCACATTAACAAACACTTTCTTTAACTGGTTTTCTTCGCCTTTAACTATTCCGCTGTCAATGTAAAACTGCGTCTCAATCTGTGTATTGTTGAGGCTTGCCTGCCCGGTCAAAAGCAGGGTAACCTGTTTGATCAAGGGGAGCAGGTCGATCCGCTTTGTCATCGTCAAATGAGGCTTAGCCAGCACCATAAATTCATTGGTAATGAGATTAATGGATTCAATCTCTTCCAGCATGATATTTAAATATTCTTCACGGCCAGGAATGTTGGGATGATCTTTGAACATCTGTGTAAAACCTTTAAGCGAGGTGAGGGGATTGCGGATCTCATGGGCAACCCCAGCTGCAAGTTCTCCGACTACGGCTAATTTTTCCGACAGGCGTAATTTCTTTTCCATGCGCCTGAATTCTGTCAGGTCCTTGATCGTACCGATAATGCCGATCAGTTTGTTCTCAACAAAATAAGGGATATTTGTAATTTCCGCCTCGAACTCTGTTCCGTTTTTATGTTTGATGCGTGTCTCGCGTTTGACCGGTTCACCGGCAAGTGTACGCTGAAAAAACTCCTCTGTTCTCTCTGCTTCTGACGGGGCCAGGAGAAAGGTATAGAGAGAGCCCTGCAGTTCATCTGCAGAATAGCCCGTGATCTTTTCTAAAGAATGATTGCCGCCTGTAATCTTTCTGTCCTTGCCGATCATATAAACGCCATCTGGATTCAGTGCGATTAAGGAATGGTTGCGCTGTTCGCTTTCATCCAGCTGCAATGATTTCAGCTTCAGCTGCTGATCACTCATTGCCCCCAGTACATACAGAAGTGCGATGAACAACGAAGCAACGATTACAATAGCCGTAGCGATCAAAGAAAGACTTCCGAGGCGTGGATCGTGCATGACGAGAAAAATGTGATGAGACTTCATAAGCATCGCTTTTTCACCGATATAATGTAATCCCGTCAATGACAAAACCATAAACAGACTATTGATGAATTGGGTGAATAATGAGGGCTGAGAGGCAGAAAATTGGCGGTAGAGCGCGATGGCTGAAAATAGATAAGCGGCTGCAGCAGCAAGCGTAGACACAAAAAAGTCATAGTGGAGATTGGAGTTTATTGCTGCTGTTTTCATTCCGAAATAATGAAGGGCGATGATGCAGGAGCCCATGAAGAAGGCAGAAAGAAAGACACTGCTTTTTTTATGAAAGGATTTGGTGAAATAAAAGGCCCCATATGTTCCGGCAACAGCGATCAGCATACATTGGCTGATGGCGGGAATATGATGGGCTGCAGTCAAAGACATGTTCACAGACATCATCCCGACGAAATGCGTACCCCATATTCCGATCCCCATGGTCAATGAAGCGCTGAACAGCCACAAACGGCGGGATGACATCGTTTTACGGTTACTTCTGCGGACAAAATCTAAGGCGACGAATGTGTAGACAATGGAAACGACGACAGATAGTGCCACGATATATAGATTATGCTGCATAGTATGAAGTACCTCCAATTCATGAATATATTTTACTAATTTCTTACAATTTCGACGTTTTCCTTCTTTTACTCTCAAATTTTTACAAAAAATTATTAGGTCCATTGAACCCTCTTTAAGAAGGACTCTTACCATAGAACCATGTCCTGTTTTTAAACCGTTTTTTTCTATCCTGCCAGGGGTAATAGTAAGAAAAACAGGAGTGGTGGCATACATGGGAGATAAATATTACCTAACAACAGATATTGGCGGTACCAATGTGGAAGCAGCCCTTTTTGAAGCAGATGGTACAATGCTGGCAAACAGGGAATTTCCGACACAGGAATTTGTGGATTCCGGTGTTTTAATAGAATTGGCGAAACAAGCTAAAGAGATGGCTGAAGAAAAGAATGTCAGCTGGGAGGATATTGTTTCGGCAGGAATCGTGGCACCAGGTGTCATTGATCCGGATAAGGGCGTAGTGTTTCATGCCCCTAATCTAAAGTGGCAGGATTATGAGCTGAAAAAAGAAGCAGAAGAAATGCTGGGCGTACCTGTTCATATCGATAATGACGTAAATGGCGGATTGCTGGGAGAGGTCTATTACGGAGCCGCAAAAGGAAAGAAAAATGTCCTGCTATTCATGATCGGAACGAGCATCGGGGCAGGGTTATTGATCAACGGTGAAATCTACCGCGGAGCCCACTGGGCATCAGGGGAGGTGGGCCATATGATCAGCGATCCTGAAGCGGCTACGGGTTCATTTATTCCAATCAAGGACGGCTACGGCTTTTTAAGCAGCAAAATGGGCGGTGTGGCCATCGCACACCATTACCGGGAGGCAAAGCGGCTGGACGGTGAGGTTTCTGGAGAAGAGCTAAATAGACTGAAAGCATCAGATGTGTTTCAGTTCGCGGAGGAGGGAGACAAGCTCGCCCAGGGCATTATACGGGAAGGCATCCTTCATATGGGGATGGCCATCGTCAATGCTGCTGCCCTTATCAATCCTGAAACGATCGTCATCGGCGGAGGCGTTGCTCAGTCGGGAAATTGGTTCCTTGGAAAAATAAAAAGCATGCTTGAAGAGTTTGTGCCGTGCCCGACCGAGGTTGTCCTTGCGGGATTAAAGGATCAATCCCCGCTCTATGGGGCGCTGGCTCTTTGTCAGCTCATGGATAAAGAGAAAAAGGTTTGGGCAGGAAATGGATGAAAGATGGAGAAAGAAAGAAAAATAGAGATAAAGAAATGCGCCGTTTTAATGAAAACGGTGCCTGTTTCGTGTAATCTACTAACGTAGATGAGACAATGGACGAAATATTGTCAGGAAAGGAAATTACAATGAGCAAGGTAGCGATAATGACAGACAGCACGGCATATATACCGGAACACATCAGAAACGAAAAAAACATTGTAATGATTCCGCTCAACGTTATTTTTGGCAATGAATCGTATAAGGAAGAAGTGGAGCTTAACAAGGATGATTTTTACAGGATGGTTGGCAAGGGAGGAGCACTTCCTAAAACGTCACAGCCATCCATCGGCGAACTGGCAGACACGCTCGAACGATTGTCAAAGGATTATGATGAGGCGATCATGATCACCCTATCGAGCGGCATCAGCGGTACATACCAAAGCGCTCTAAGCGCCGCAGATATGGTCGAAGGCATCAAGTTCCATGTGTTTGATTCTGAGATCAGCTGCGCCCCGCAAGCCTTTTATACGTATAAAGCAGTCGATATGGCGAAGGAGGGAGCAAATGCAACGGAAATCATGGAGGAACTGAACTCTATTAAAGAGCGCGGCATTCCCGCCTATTTCGTGGTCGATGATCTCAACCACCTGCATCGCGGCGGACGTATGAACGCAGCCCAGCTTCTCGTCGGGAACCTTCTGCAGATCAAGCCTGTGCTTCATTTCCAGGATAAAAGAATAGTTCCTTTTGAAAAAATCCGTACGAAGAAAAAGGCGATCGCCCGCATACATCAGCTCATGGAGCAATCGGTAAAGCCGGATGAGAGTTTCAAAGTCAGTGTGATCCATGCCCAGCGTGAAGAAGAGGCGAAGGAAATCGCAGCCGATATTCAGGGGAGATATCCCAATGCTGATGTCTCGGTAGATTATTTTGGCCCTGTTATCGGGACCCACCTTGGCGAAGGATCGATCGGCATCACGTGGATGAAAGAGTAGTCTTTTAGATAACCTTTGTTGCTTTTGAAAGTGGTTGATTTACGTTACAGGCTGCTCGCTTTTACAGGCATAAACGCCTACTTTCGCGGGGCGTGCGCTGAACCCCTTGGCGCTTTGCGCCTGCGGGTTTCACCTGTCACGCTCGTCCCGCCGGAGTCTCGCACCTTGCACTCCAATCAATTGAGCAATGAAGATTATTTACAAGAATGCGGTCCAGGAAAAATCACGGCTGCTTTCGTAATCCTTGTTGCTTACTGAGAGTGGTTGATTTACGTTACACAGGCTGCTCGCTTTCGCGGGGCATGCGCTGAACCCCTCGGCGCTTGCGCCTGCGGGTTTCACCTGTCCCGCTCCTCCCGCAGGAGTCTCGCACCTTGCACTCCAATCAACTTGGCAATTAAGGATTCTTACAGAAATCTTCCCAAAGCAACAATCTTTTAGAAAAGAGCCTAAATAAACAAATGGAGGAATTGATAATGAAAATTCCTTATCAACAGGAGACGGCACCATGAGGTTCGTCTCTTTTTTTGTTGATGGAAAAAGCGTGGCGGTTCCTGAAGTGCTGAAGCCGCCAGTTGTCAGTACTGTGCCTGTTTCCTTTCACAAGCTTCAAGTCCTTGATACCCCCGATTTTAGTGAGGTATACCCCTTTTCTGCTGAACTACAAGCCTCTTTATCAGGCAAACTCCTCTTATTTGATGAACTACCCTACTCGATTGATGTGATTCATGAGCATTATCTTAATGGCTGCTTAACCTATGAAAAAGGAATAGAAGAAGCTGGCGGTTCGTTTGTATGCAAGCGTTGTGGCAACGATAAGCCGCGTTTATTTGCGTCTTTTTCCTGTTTTCGTTGTAAGGAGAAGCAATGTGTATACTGCCGGAAGTGCCTTGTGATGGGGAGGGTGAGCCAATGTACCCCGCTTGTCCGCTGGTGCGGTCCTGAGTTGGAATGGAAGCTGGATGAGGTTGCTTTGACGTGGAAGGGTGAGTTGTCGGCTGCTCAGAGGAAGGCTTCGGATGAGTTGGTTTCCCGGGTTGGGGGTAAAGGTGAGTTGCTGATTTGGGCGGTGTGCGGTGCTGGGAAAACAGAGGTGCTTTTTCATGGTGTAGAAAAAGCGCTGAAGGCTGGACAGAGGATTTGTTTGGCCACTCCGAGAACCGATGTTGTGCTCGAACTGCTGCCTCGGCTTCGCAAAGTGTTTCCTGGTATTACTTTGGCAGGTTTGTATGGAGGAAGTGAGGAAAAGCTGGAAGGTGCACAGCTTGTGGTTTCAACAACACACCAATTATATCGTTATCGGGATGCGTTTGATCTCGTGGTGGTTGATGAAGTGGACGCCTTTCCGTATTCGTATGACTCGTCCCTGGAGCATGCGGTTCACCAGGCAAAGAAGGAGGATGCTCTGCTTCTCTACTTAAGTGCAACCCCGGGAAGGAAGATGAAGAAAAGAACGGTGGCAGGAGGACTTCCGCATGTGAAGATTCCGCTTCGGTTTCATGGCTTTCCACTGCCTGTTCCACGGTTTGAATGGAGTGGTAACTGGAAGAAAGGATTGAAGAAAAGCAGATTGCCGAGCAACGTGATGAAATGGGTGGGGCGTCAGATAGAGATGAAGAGGCAGGGGTTTCTGTTTGTTCCGTCTGTTTCGGCTCTTCATCAGGTGGCGGCGTTATTGCAGGCAGTTTTCCCGGGTATTGAGGGTGTGCATGCGGAAGACCCTGATCGGCAAGAGAAGGTCATGAAGTTTCGGAAGGGCGATATATCCATATTGGTGACAACGACAATCCTAGAGCGCGGTGTTACAGTTCCCTATACGGATGTAGCAGTGCTCGGTGCAGAAGAGGATATTTTTACGGAGAGTGCACTCGTGCAGATTTCCGGTCGTGCCGGACGAAGCAAGGATGACCCAGACGGCGAGGTTCTGTTTTTTCATTATGGAAAAACGAATGCGATGGTGGATGCTAGACGGCACATTGAAGGGATGAATCGGGAGGCAGGTTTATGAATTATTGCATGTATTGTGATGAAGGCTTTTACGAGACGGTGAGCTGGAGCTTTGTGCTTGGCATTGCTGGTGATATGCACTTTTGCGAGGAATGCAGCTCTTCCTTAGAGAGAATTGAAGGGGAAATATGCGAGATCTGCGGACGCTCTTTTTCTTTATTTCCCGAGCAATATCGACAAGAAAATAGATGTAACGACTGTATACGTTGGGAAGAAGACGACAATTGGCGCGGTGTTCTTGTTAAGAACCGGTCATTGTATGTCTACAACGATTTTTTAAAGGAACTAATCAGCCGGCTGAAATATAGAGGTGATGCCGAGCTGGTGAAGGGGTTTAGACAGGAGCTTAGAAAAATTTATCTGCACGAGTTTAAAGGATTTGTAGTTGTACCTGTGCCATTGAGTCAGGAAAGGCATTATGAGCGGGGATTTAACCAGGCACAGTTGCTGGCGGAATTATTGGGTGTGGATGTCGTGCATGCACTGAAAAGGGTCTTGCATGAAAAGAAGCAGAGTAAGAAGTCGAGACAGGAGCGGCTGGAGATGAAGGAAACAATTTTTGAGCTGGCTGTTGACGCTAAGTTGACTAAAGGAAAATGCGTCGTTCTTGTTGATGACGTATATACAACGGGGGCAACGCTCAGACAGGCTGCAAGGGTGCTGAAGGAAGCAAGTGCTTTGCAGGTTTCGTCCATGACACTCGGCCGTTAAGGAAGGTTTTCACTTTTTTTGTTTAGTTAGGATGAGGGTGTATCAACATTCCAATCTTCCTTCCGATAATTACGGTAGAGATATTAGAGGAGTGATCGGAATGGGAGAATTGAAAAATTGCCCAAGCTGTGGAAATTTATATGTTCAGCACCTTCGTTCAGTATGTGATTCGTGCTACACGGAAGAAGAGCTGATGTTTGAAAAGGTGTTTCAGTATATGAGGAAGCGGGAGAACCGGCAGGCAACCTTGCTTGATGTTCATCAGCAAACAGGGGTGGATGAAGAGAAAATCACAAAGTTTATCCGCCAGGGTAGAATCCGTGTGGTCGGGTTTCCGAACTTTTATTATCCATGTGAAACATGTGAAGGGCCGACCCAGGAAGGGCGGCTATGTACCTCCTGCAAAAAAACAATCATGGGTGATCTGAAAACAAATGAAAAAGAATCACAAAAGAAGCTTGTTGATCTAGGAAGGTCTTACTATACCGATTAATCAAAAGTCCTATTTTTACGTGAATAGCTTCAGTCTTGTTATTTTAAACCGATATAAGAAATAGGAAATGCAGGAGCGATCCTGCTTAATAGAGGTGAATCCTATGAAGATCAATAGCTTTAATCATGTCAATATTAACCCTTACACTAAACAAAACCCACAATATTCCAAAAACGAGGAAAAGATGAAGCAGAGCGACGAAATTCAAATCTCAGCTGAAGCGAAAGAACTTCAATCATCACAGCAATTTTCAGTAAGCCGTCAGGATAAAATACATGAAATTAAAACCCAGATTGATTCCGGCCAGTACCAGCCAGACGCAAGAGAGGTCGCCCGGAAGTTCTATCAGTTCTGGAATAACTAGGAGGATCTCATGGCGCTAAAGGACATGAAATCTTTATTGAACGGGCTTCTCCACATCCACCGTGAACTTAACAGCATCGCTGAACAGAAAACAGCGATTTTAAAAACAGGTGACGTCAAAGCACTCGATGCCTTGATGCTTAAAGAGAACGAACATGTGAAGACCTTGATGGAGCTTGAAGAAGTGCGGAATGGAACAAGCACTCTCACGATGTCAGAACTGATTGAGCAGGCTGTTCCAAGTGAGAAAGAGCAGCTTGAAGCTCTTCAATATGAGCTTTCTAAAGAATACATGCTTTTGAAGGAACGCAACGAGCTGAACCAGCAGCTGATCCATCAGTCGCTGCAGTTTGTGAACATGTCATTGAACATGTTCATGCCGGAGCCGGAAAAAGTAACATACAGCCGTCCGCAGGCAAAGGAATATGCGGGAGCAGGGAGCTTTTCCCTGTTTGATTCAAAAGCCTAGAACGGAGGAACATTCATGGTATCAACGTTTCACGGGTTAGAGACCGCCCGCCGCGGAATGACAACCCAGCAATATGCCCTTCAAGTGACCGGGCAGAATATCGCAAATGCAAACACAGCCGGATACTCCCGCCAACGGGTCAATTTTACCCAGACGGAGCCTTACCCCGCACCAGCTATGAACCGCCCGCAAGTCCCTGGACAGATGGGAACTGGTGTACAAGCTGGGTCGATTCAGCGTGTGAGGGAAAGCTTCTTGGATGTGCAGTTCCGCGGAGAAAACACAAAATCAGGATATTGGGGAGCCAGGAGCGAATCTCTGGAGAAAATGGAAGATATCATGAATGAGCCAAGTGATAACGGCTTGTCCAAGACCCTCGATCAGTTCTGGCAATCACTACAGGATTTAGCAGTAAATCCTGAAGACGATGGTGCCCGTTCTGTCGTTCGCCAGCGCGGAGTAGCAGTCGCTGAGACCTTTAACTATCTATCAACCTCGTTATCTACCATTCGAGATGATATTAAGAGCCAGGTGGACATATCGGTTAAAGAAATCAACTCAATCGCTGAACAGATTAGCAATATTAATCGACAGATCAGCGAGATTGAGCCGCATGGCTATCTGCCAAATGATCTATATGATGAAAGGGATCAGCTAGTTGACCGTCTTTCCCAGCTTGTAAATGTGAAAGTTACTAAATCTTCTAGCAGCACGATAGATTCACCGCTGGCTGAAGGGAAATACACGATCGAGCTGATGGATCCATCCGGGACCTCATTAGGGAAACTGGTAGATGGCGCGAGCACTCCGATCTCTTTTAAAACACTGTCTGTTGATGAGAATAACGGGAATATTTCCGGCTTTTCATTAGGTGGAACAGCGTTGTCTTCCACTTCAGTTGGAGGAAAACTTGAAGGACTGACTTCGGCTTACAATAATGATTATCCAGCTATGCTGGATCAGTTGGATAATCTGGCTCTGGATTTTGCGAAGGCATTTAATACCGTCCATAGTAATGGATGGAGCTTGAATGATATTAAGAGTGGGACTCAAACCCCAAATGACTTTTTTGCTTTGGAGAATCCCGCTACAACAGCAAGTGATCAAGTGGAAATTGATGCTAGCACAAACAAGAAAGACGCAGCAAAGCTCCTTAAAGTTTCATCAGTAATTACGGATGACCTAAAAAACATTGCGGCAGCTACAAGTAAAGCGGCTGGTGATGGAAGCAATGCTTTGAACCTGGCAGGTGTAAAAGACTCTACCAATCTAAAGTCAAAATATGAAGGTGCGATTGGAAAAATGGCAGTTGATGCCCAGCAGGCGAACCGTATGGCTGCGAACTCGGATACACTCGCACATTCCGTCGATCAGCGCCGTCAATCGGTAAGCGGCGTCTCACTGGATGAAGAAATGACCAATATGATTCAATTCCAGCATGCTTACAACGCATCTGCACGAATGATTACAATGGTCGATCAGATACTGGATAAAATTATTAACGGTATGGGTGTTGGAGGAAGGTAGGTGACAAGTCATGCGCGTAACACAAAGCATGCTTTCAGGAAACATGCTGCGTAACCTTAGCAGCAGTTATGCAAAAATGGGAGAATACCAGGATCAGCTTTCCACAGGAAAGAAGATTACGAGACCCTCTCAGGATCCGGTTGTTGCGATGAAAGGGATGGCCTACCGCACGAATCTAACGGAGGTAGAGCAGTTCAAGAGAAACTTTGGTGAGGCATATAACTGGGTGGAAAGCTCTGACGATGCACTCGACAAAGCAACAAGTGCTTTACAGCGTATCCGTGAACTAACGGTCCAAGCTTCCAATGGAACCTATGAAGATAATCAAAAAGCGGCAATTGGTGAAGAAATCAAGCAGCTGAAAGAGCACTTAGTCACCATTGCCAACACACAGGTTGCAGGAAAGTATATTTTCAATGGGAATGATACAACTAATGCTCCAGTTACTTTGACAAATGGAGAAGTAACAAAAGTATCGATCAACAGCAACGATGTGAAAATTGAACTCTCCAAAGGTATCCAGCTTGGTGTCAATGTGAAAGGTTCAGAAATTTTTACAACTGGTACGAATCCCGGAGATGGTTTGTTCAGTGATCTATCTGCATTGGAAAAGGCCCTGGACTCTCAGACAACACCTGCTGGCTATACCAAAGAGATTGGTAATTTCCTGGGATTACTAGACGGGCATATTAATAAAATTGTTGCTGAAAGAGCAGAGCTGGGCGCCAAAAACAATCGCCTGGAACTCATGGAAGACCGGGTGGACGAACAGGAAGTTATTGCAAACCGTATTCTTTCTGACAATGAAGATGCCGACGTGGAAAAAGTGATCACCGACATGAAATCACAAGAAAGCGTGCTTCGAGCGGCAATGGGTGTAGGATCCCGCATTATTCAGCCATCATTATTGGACTTTTTACGCTAAAATGGAGCTATCAATGTGATAGCTCTATCTTTTTTAGGGGGAATTACTATGAGCGTTCCTCAGCTTAGAATGGAATCAACAAAAGGACAAATTGGAATAACCACCATACAGCCGGTGCAGGAAATTGAACAGCAGCCGGCAGATCTTGAAATTCAGCAGCAAAAAACCGATCTAAGTATTGAAACCACTCCTGGAAAGCTTACGATTGACCAGTCACAGGCACGGGCAGACATGGACTTAAAGCCCATTTCTAAGCGTATTGAAGAGTTTGCCCAAAAAGGATACAGTGACTGGCTGGATGGACTGGCACGAATGGCTCAGCAGGGTGATGAGCTGATGAAAATCGAAAACGGTGGCCAGCCAATTGCTGATCAGGCTAAGGAAAATGGAGAGGATCCAATGCTGGAATTCAACATTGGGTTTGTTCCTTCTCCTTTTAGTGTAAAAACAAACTATGAACCAGCAAAAGTTAATATTGACTGGCAAGTTAACAAACCAATTATTGAAGCTAGAATTAACAAACCTCTTCACAGCTACAAACCTGGTGAGGTGCATATTGATATGAAGCAATGGCCTTCTCTAAGGGTTGATGTAGCAGGCCAGGAGATTGACCAAATAAAGTAAAGTGGTGAAAACATGAAACTAAAAACCAAATTTCATGGTGATATAGAAGTTAATCAAGATGAAGTCATAACATTCGAACAGGGAATTCCAGGATTTGAAGATGAAAGAGAGTTTGTCATTCTTCCATTTGAAGATACTCCCTTTTCCGTCATGCAGTCCGTTACTACATCAGGGCTAGCCTTTGTAACAGCTGATCCGTTTACGTATTTTCCTGGCTACGATTTTACACTGCCTGAATCTGTTGTTCAGGGATTAGCCATCAAGGAGCAACAGGATGTTTTTGTACAAGTCATTGTAACATTACGAGATGAATTAAAAGAATCAACAGCCAACCTTCAAGCGCCGGTCATCATTAATAAAGTGAAGAGCCTTGGGAAGCAAGTAGTACTTAATGATAATGAGTATACGTCTAGGCATCTTATTTTCACCCTACAGCCAGAAGAGCGGGGTGTATAAATCATGCTAGTACTAACCCGTAAAACAAAAGAAGCGATTCAAGTCGGTGACGATATTGAAATCACTGTTTTGGAAATTGAAGGAGACCAGGTGAAACTTGGAATTAACGCACCGAAACAAGTAGAAATTCACCGTAAGGAAATCTACCTCTCAATTAAACACGAAAACAGTGAAGCTGCAAACACCTCAATCAGCTTGATGGATCAATTAAAAAAACTCTAAAAAAGTAAAAAGCTATAAACATTTCAATCTAAAAGACGATATTAGTGGTGAGCAAACAATCAAGATGTTTGACGGCCGCAATCGTCTTTTTTGTTTGATAACATGACCAACCACAAGGATGTGGGCGGAACACATTTCAAGGAGGAAATATAAATGCAAATCAATCACAATATTGCTGCATTAAACACTTATAACAGATTAAACGCGGCATCTAACGCACAATCAAAGTCAATGGAAAAATTATCTTCAGGTCTTCGTATTAACCGTGCTGGGGATGATGCTGCAGGGCTAGCAATCTCTGAAAAAATGCGTGGGCAAATTCGTGGGTTGGATCAAGCTTCTAGAAATGCACAGGATGGTATTTCTATGATTCAAACTGCTGAAGGTGCATTAAATGAAACTCACGATATTCTTCAACGTATGCGTGAATTATCAAACCAATCAGCTAATGGAACAGCTACTGATGCTGACCGTTCATCTATGCAAGATGAGCTAAACCAATTAACTTCTGAAATTAACCGTATTGGTAATACTACTGAGTTTAATACTCAAAAGTTGTTGAATGGTGGAATTGGCTCAAACGATGGAATGAAAATTACACAAGCAACAAGTGGGAAAGTCACTGGAGCTACGGTCAGTTCAACTGGAGCCCTAAGTGTTGGTGCTGGTATTAACATTACTGTTGATGGAAGAACATTTGATGTTGGTGCTTTGTCAATTGGTCATGCCGACCCAGATGCAGGAGGTCCATTAAGCGCATCTACAGCTCAAGAACAGGTTGATGAACTAAAGGAAAAGCTAGGTCAATTAACTTCAGGCGGAGTGAAATTATCTGATTTATTGGATATTAATTCGACTGGAGCTAAACTAGAATTTACATCAAAATCTACTGGTCCTGCTAGCCAAGTAATTGTTTCTGGTACTCTAGCTGAAACAGCTAAAATAGGTTTCATTACAGACCCGACTACTACACCGCCAACAGTAGTTCAAGGAAATGGAGATCCTTCACTCATAGAACGTGCTGGAATGCAAGGAACTACTGCTCTAACTGGTGGGGATAAAACCATTAATGCGACTGATACACTAAAGTTCACTGTAGGCAGTGACAGTGCTGTAGAAGTTAAGTTGAATTCTGGAACAACTCCAAAGATCTTTGACACACAAAATTCAGATGCTAATATTGCTAACGCTGCAATGCAAGACCTTGTAAAAGACTTAAATGCAGCATTACAAAGCGCAGGTTTAGATAGTAAAGTTACCGCATCTTTGTCCAAAGACAATATGATTCAGTTTGTCTCAGAGACTGGAAAAGATATTACAGTAGCGAATGGGACAGGTACTGCTTTATCAAGTTTAGGTTTTGCTGGAACCGAAAAAATTGGTAATATAAATCAAGTTGTAGGACCTGGTGCACAAGGATCTGGTTATTCAACTAAATTCCAAATTGGTGCAAATACAGGCCAAAGCATGTCATTAACTATTAACGATATGCGTTCAGCTGCTATTGGTATTACTGGGAATGCCGGACAAGTAGGGTTTACGAAAACTAACTCAGTAACAAATGGAACAAATGACGTTAAAGCTGAAGCTGCTTTAAACATTTCTAATAAAGAAGATGCCTCAAAATCAATTGCTGTTATTGACAAAGCAATCGCTTCTGTTTCTTCTGAGCGTGGAAAACTCGGAGCTGTTCAAAACCGCTTAGAGCACACAATCAACAATCTTGGTACATCTTCTGAAAACCTAACTGCTGCGGAATCTCGTATCCGTGACGTAGATTATGCTTTAGCTGCTTAGGCAGTGACAAGCACAGTCGTCCTGGCTGGTAACGGTCAGTGATAATTATCGGGTGAATTGCTGGAAACCCCTTAAGCTTTTCTTGCCACAACGTAGTTGGAAACGACAAGCGTGACGGTTCAAAAAAAGGAAAGATTGGGCAATCAGCAGCCAAGCTCCTGTCTCGAAAGAGTGGAGAAGGTTCAACGACTAGGATAGACCATCTAAGGCGAAAGCTATGATGATGAAATCCATAGGTGAAACAATGGTCATCAGCATTGTGAATCCGAAGTGCCCGACCCCTACTAGATTGCTAGAGGGTGAAGATATAGTCTGGTCATTTATGAAAGTAAATGTTCGCACGATGGCGAAAGAAATGATGAACCAAACAAAGAACTCTATTCTTTCTCAAGCTGCACAAGCAATGCTGGCTCAAGCCAACCAACAACCGCAAGGAGTTCTTCAACTTCTTCGTTAATTTTCCTAATGGTCATCTCTTTGGAGGTGGCCATTTTTTATTTGGAAACAAAGCTCTACAATTATGTTTTTTCTGAGGCCGGTCTTTTGTTGTAGATATTGTAACTGTTGAAGTCTTTCTGCTGGAATAGTGATTTGATACGGCCGATTAGAAATATCCGTACGCAATTGAGCAGTGTTCTGATATAGCCATTGAATTTCTTCAATGGTTTTCATCATTAGATGGGGAAGTTCTTTCATGGAATTTAATATATCCCTCGTAGGCTTCTCAATAAAAATACTGCTAGGCAGATATATTGTGGTTCTCTTTCGAGTAAGTTTTTGTAGGAAGTGTATTTCATTCGATAATTTTTTCCTTTCCATAATAATGTATGGTTCTACTATGGAGAGAAAATGAAGGATTTGGGGTTGGTTATAGAGGATGATGCGATTTTGCTTGTCCAATTTGAAGGATAAATTAAACTTGGAATAAAGAGTGTTTATTAAAAATTGATTTTCTTCTCTTGTAAAATAGTCTGTTGATAATATTAACTTTTTTACTTTATTGTTGGTGATTTTTAGATGTCCGTCATCCTGGTACCACCAAGCTAAACACAAAGGACTTATTACCTTTTCAATGATCTCTTTAGGAAGGACTTTTACATTGCCCTTGTACCAGCAGTCCTTTAATACTTCTAACATCTGGCTTGTCTTTGATTGAACATAAAAGTGTTCTGTAAATCCTGCTTTTATTCGTGTATCCATCACTTTTCGATAAACTGGAGGATTTACTGGGAGGTAGGTAAGTAATTCTTTATAACAATGCTCACACCAATTCTGATCGACTACCTTATGTGAAAAACGCAGACGTGTCTTTCTCCCGGGCTGAATCGTCAAGTTACCGTCCCCCAACAATTTTCCAGTAATCATCTCCAATGCTTCTTTCGGTATGTCTTTCCAGCTTTTATACTCCATAATCTGTTTACCACCTCCTTTATTTTAAAATACCATAAATGTTTCATTTTACTTATAAAACATCACCAGAATAGCTATTTAGTGGTTTATCCTAAATTTTGGTGTTTTTTTACCGATAAAATGATGAGATCAAATTTCTCAAATTGGGTCGCATATGTTATTTCATTTCATCAAAAAGGGGGAAATTACAATGAATCAAAAATCAAGTAAACTGTATACAAAACTAATTACCAGTGCACTTGTAGCAGGAAGTATCGTTATGCCTGCTTTTCAACCTACTGCGTTTGCTGAAGGTTCAACCTATTTCGCAGTAAACAATAATGTAGGAACAGCTGATTCTGTGACTTTTTTCAGTGCTAAAGCGAAAGATGTTGTTAAAGTATATAGTGCTGATGGAAATACGTTATTGGGGACGGGGAAAGCTTCTAAGGCTGGAGACTTAACCGTTAAACTAAAGAACCAATTAACTGAATCCAGTATTCAAGTGAGCTTGACCAACTACAACAAAAGAGAAAGTGAAAAGGTAGATGTTGATGTACCTGAAGAAGCAACTACGGAAGCATTATCATCAGACAATATCGTTGTAAACAATAATGTCGGTACTGCTGATACAGTAGTAATTAGCGGAGTCAAAGCGAAAGATGTTGTGAAAGTATACAATGCTGCGGGTGAAATCTTGCTGGGATCAGCAAAAGCATCGAAAGACGGTGCCGTAACGATAAAACTTAGATCTCAGTTGGCAGAAGATACTGTTCAAGTAAGCTTGAGTACATATAACAGCCTGGAAAGTGACAAAACAGATGCTGAAGTACCTGAAGAGATGGCATCTGATGAGTTATCAGCGGATTCGATTACCGTTAGTAATAATGTAGGCAACTCGGACACCGTATTCATTACGGGACTTAAAGCGAAAGATGTTGTAAAAGTGTATAACGCAACTGGCGAAACCCTCTTGGGGACAGGAAAGGTATCTAAAGATGGAGATTTAACGGTGAAATTGAAGGCTCAGTTGGCAGAAGAAAGTGTTCAAGCGAGTTTGACCAGCTACAACAAAATTGAAAGTGAAAAAGTGGATGCTGAGGTACCTGAAGAAACGACAACAGAAGCTTTAACACCGGAAACTATTATAGTTAACAATAACGTAGATATGGCAGACACTGTAGTTGTCCCAGGCCTTAAAGCGAAAGATGTTGTGAAAGTGTACAATGCATCTGGTGAGACCCTGCTTGGTACAGCGAAGGTTTCCAAAGATGGTGATGTGATGGTGAAACTGAAAGCACAATTAACTGAAGAAGGCACTGTCCAAGTAAGCTTGACCAGCTATAACAGCCTGGAAAGTGAAAAAGTGGAAGTTGATGTACTGGAGGAAGAAGTCACAGAGTTTCCCAATTAATTTTATTTAGAATCCTAGCAAAGGCTAGGGTTCTTTTTTGATTTCATCTTGATTTTTATGGATGTTTACCGATAAAACTAGTAGATCAACTTTTTCATTTCAGGAGAGATTATTGTGGAATTAACTCGTATCACTTCATCTGTAGCCCTAAACACACCATTAGATCTAGCAGAAAAAGTCAGCGAATTCCCAACGGACAACAAATCACCAAGTGAAAGCCCTCCGAATCCAAAAGAATTAAAAGAAATGGTGAAGGGAATCAACGATTTGTTAATTCCGGCCCACACTTCATCCAAGTTTGTACTCCATGAACAGTTAAATGATTATTACGTTCAAATTATTGATGATAAAACACAGGAAGTTATTAAAGAGCTTCCTTCCAAAAAGTTTTTGGACATGTATGCATCTATGCTTGATTTTGTAGGATTGTTTATTGATAAAAAAATATAATGCGAGGTGATGTGAATGACTACACGAATTAGCGGCCTGGCCAGTGGAATGGACATTGATTCTATGGTTAAGGATCTTATGAAAGCAGAGCGCGTGCCATTGGATAAGCTGACCCAGAAGAAACAGCTTCTGGAATGGCAGCGGGATGACTATCGCGATATGAATAAAGTGCTGAAAGACTTTGATCAGCTGATCTTTAACGGGGTAGGAAGGCAGAGTACTTTTCTGAAGAAAACGGTGACGAGTACAAATGAATCTGCTGTGACCGCTACTTCAAACGGTTCCTCTGGAAATATCAGCACGACGATGGATGATATTACTCTAGCTACAGCGAGAACCTGGATAGGCAACGGAGTAAAAGATTCGAACGGAAAGGTACCTGGTTCTGATGTGAAACTGAAGGATGCTGGATTGCTGCCATTGAATTCTACTTTGAAATTTAACCTAACCAAAGCTGGGGCAACAGATTATGTCAAAGAAGCTGACGGAACTACCAATAAAATATTTTCTATAACTATTGATCCAGAAACTGAAACCATGGACTCTTTGGCGAAAAAAATTTCTGATTCTGAACTAGGAGTAAATGCATTTTATGACAGCCGCTCAGGTCAGATGGTTATCACCAACAAGGAAACAGGTGCAGGTTCAAAAATTAAACTTTCAGATTCAAACACCCAGGATTTTTTTAAGTCTTTAGGTTTTACAACAAATACGTATAACAATTTGACAGGCAATTCTAATAGCACCCAAGGTACAGACGCAACCTTCACTCTTAATGGACTTAAAATGACTCGTCCATCCAATTCCTTCACTGTTTCTGGGGTTACGTACAACCTCAAATCCAATACAACGGATCCGGTTACTATATCAAGTTCAACGGACTCACAGGGGGTTTTTGATTCTATTGTAAAGTTTGTAGATCAGTACAATACGACCATTGGAAAGATCAACGATAAAGTTTCTGAAGAGCGTTATCGTACCTATACGCCTCTAACTGATGAACAGCGGAAAGATCTTTCGGATAAAGAGGCTGAGCTATGGGATGCCAAAGCTAAGAGCGGGATGCTAAAGGGAGACACCATTTTATCGAGCGGACTTAACCAACTGCGAAGCAACATGTATGCCAGTGTGAATACCGGAAAATCCGACTATGATCAGCTGGCGAAAATCGGCATTCAAACGTCTGCCAACTACCTTGAAAAAGGCAAGCTGATCATCACTGATGAAAATAAGCTGAAAGATGCCATCGCAAAAGATCCTGAAGCTGTTATGAAACTCTTTGCGAATAATGGAACGACAAGTAATACAAAAGGTATTGCCTTCCGTCTTCGTGATTCCATTGACTCTATTATGGATAAGGTTGAAGCGAAAGCAGGTAACGCGCTTCGTACGAACAATCAGTTTGTGATCGGAAAGCAGCTTATCGATATGGACACACGAATCACAAATTTCAACACAAGGCTAACGCAGGTAGAGGACCGCTATTATCGCCAATTCACCGCCATGGAACAAGCGATCTCATGTTCCAATCAACAAAGTATGTACTTGTCCCAACAGTTCGGCGGCGGACAATAACCAAGCAACAAAACCTAAGGGAGTGACATGATGTCTTTACCAAACCCGTACCAGTCGTACCAGAATAACTCAGTTCAGACGGCATCGCCCGGAGAACTGACATTGATGCTATATAATGGCTGTCTGAAGTTTATTGCTCAGGCTAAGCAAGCCATTCAAAATAAAAACCTTGAAGAGAAAAACACGAACTGTCTGAAAGCCCAGAAGATCATCCAGGAACTCATGGTGACGTTGAATATGGATGCTCCAGTTTCTCAGACGCTGATGCTGATGTACGATTATTTGAACCGCCGACTAATAGAGGCGAATGTACAAGGCAGTATTGAGATTTTGGATGAGGTGGAGAGCTTTGTGACGGAATTCCGTGATACGTGGAAGGAAGTTATCCAGATCAACCGCCGTCAGCAGTATGGACAGGGAGGACGAGTATAAGATGGGAGCGGTCAGCGTTTTACTTGAGATCACACATAACTTGCACGGCCACGTGGCGAGCGGTCTTCCGAAAGAAGAGCGCGAACCCTACATTGAGCGGTTGAATGAGCTTTTGGATCAGCGGGAATCGCTGCTGAGCGAAATCCCGGTTTCTTTTACGGAAGAAGAAAAGCGGATGGGGCTAGCCATCCTCCAGCTGAATGAAGTTGTTCAGCCTCTGCTTGACCGCCAGCTCGCTGAAATTAAGAGTGACATTACATTGATGAACCAAAAGAAAACCCACTCCGCACAGTACGCCAATCCGTATGCGGCAGTTTCGGGTGACGGCATGTTTTTTGATAAAAAGAACTAAGAACTCTGGCTTACTTAAGTCGGAGTTTTTTCTTTTCCACAAAAAAAGCAACGGCCCTGAAGCCGTTGCTCTCTAATCCTTCTATTATTCTAGTTCACCGCGCTCTCTACAAGCTTCGCATACGCAGAAGCGCCTTTTGGCTTGAGATGGACACCGTCCCCATAAAAGTACGAAGTTTGTCCATTGCTTGCCTGGTTCCAGTTTACAAGCTTGGTATGAGGATGTGAAGAAGCCACTTCCGCGAGCGTCCGGTTCACTTGCTTTTCCCACGAACGGGGAACCTGGCTGTTGATCAGTACGATTTCTTTGTCTTTACCAACTTTATCGAGTACGTTTACGAGCTGGTCTTTTGAGAAGGGGCCGTTCGTTCCAAGTCCGATGACGACTGTGTGTCCCAGGCTTCCGTTTGCCTTCATGTGATCGATGACATCTGAAGCATCCTTCAACTGGCGGCCGATCTTGGCGTCAACCGTTGCCTTGGGGAATTTTTCTTTGATATAAGGGGCCACGTTCACCATGACCGAGTCACCGATCACTGAAATTCGTTCGTCCGCCGGTTTAGGCGGCGGGACAGGTGCTGGTTTTGGATCAGGCTTTTGATCAGAATCCGGTTTTGGCTTTTCTTCCGGTTTAGGTTGTTCATGCTTCGGTTTCTCTTTTGGTTTTACAGGCTCTGGATGCATAATTGCCTGCTCGGCTTTCTTTTTCTGTCCGGCTTCAAGCTTGTGGAGCTCCGGGATGACAACCGTGAAAAAGATGACGACGATCACTGCTGCTGAGCAGCCAAGGATCGACTTTTGCACGAGTGTCGCACGTTTCCAGGAATGTGCAGTCATGTTCAGTTTCGCTCTCCATCGTTTCAATACTCCTTGACGGATAGGCTCCTCAATAAAGTGCCAGGACAGCGTGGCCAGAATAAGGATTAATGCAAACTGAGCGATTCTGAGCCATGCGGATGGATGTGCATTTTCCTGTGCCGGGTTGGTGAGAACAATAACCGGAAAGTGCCAAAGGTAAATTCCGTACGACCGGACACCGATCCAGCGAAGCGGCTTCCATCCCATCGCCATGCCGAGCCGGCTAGACGGATGGGCAAGCGCCGCTACGACAAATAAGGTGAAAATCGACAGAATGACCATACCGCCTCGATATAAGAAGCTATCAAATTGACTGGTGAATCCGATTAAGAGCAGAATGCCTAAGAGACTGAGTGTTCCTACGATATCCAGTGCTTTGCGCTGTTCTTTCGGCAGGCGGGTGGACAGCTTTCGGCTTGGCCAAATGATCGCAAGTCCGGCTCCGATCAGCAGGGAAAAGGCTCTCGTGTCGGTTCCGTAATACACACGGCTCGGATCTTCTCCCGGTGAGTAAATCATAGCCATCGCAATGGCTGAAAGGATGGCTGCGGCGAGTATGCTCCCGAGAATCAATCTATTATTTTTTATGTAGCGAAGGCCGAGTAACAGCACGAGCGGCCATATGAGATAGAACTGTTCCTCCACCGCCAGCGACCATAGATGGTTGAGCGGAGAGGGTGGACCGAACTGCGCGAAATAAGACACTTTGTGAAAAATGAGCCACCAGTTGCTTACGTACGTTAGGACAGAAAGCACATTGCCCCAGAGGTCCAGTAAAAACGATCGTTCAAAAAGAAGGACCCAAAGAATGACAAGAGCCAGCATGGACAGTAAAGCCGGCAGGAGTCTGCGTGCCCGTCTGATCCAGAACTGTTTAAAGTCGATTTCTCCGGTTCGATGGTATTCCGCTATGATTAAATCTGTGATCAGGTAGCCGGATAGAACGAAAAAGATGCCCACGCCCAATAATCCGCCAGGTGCCCATCCAAGATTTAAGTGATAAGCGATGACGGCGAGAACAGCGAACGCCCGCAGCCCGTCAATCCCTGGCATATACCGCTTGTTTTTCTGGGTAGGTTCAGGCATCCAGCTCCCCCCTTACCCTGAAATTTTTCTTCTTATTATATAGTAACGTTGCCGCCTCATAACCCGCAGTGAATTCTTGCTGCTGGCAGCATGCGATGTAAAACATGGTCGTTCTCCCTTCGCATAAAGCAGATCTTTTTATCTCCCCATAATAGTTTAGTGGTTTTCAAGGGTATTGGAAACAAAACAATTCTACTATTTTCGACAAATTTTTATGTTAAAAAATCCCTGCTGACGGGGGAATTTAGCCTAGAGTCTACTATAGTGCAATTGGATTTGCCGAATCAAGGAATAAATGGCTAATGAGGCGGGAATAGGAAATATGTCGCAGTGGAATGGGGATAAAAGGCTGAGTAATTACCTGATTTTAGTAAAAACGGCTAGTACCTCTGCCCGTGTGCCTTCTTTACAATAGGAAGAGAGAGAATAAGCAGGCGGTGATCGAATGTTTTTTGACAAGCAAAAATACAGAATGCAGGCGGATATGCTGGATTGGTATTCCGGCAAGGTATCGGAGTCGTTGCATAAGCTGGATCGACTCGGACGAGACCGCGCACACGTATTGACCAAAGCTCAAGACTGGGAGAGCAAAAGCAAAGCGAGCTACAAACAGATCATGTCAGAAGCAGCAAGTACCCACTTTTCGTCAGCAAGTACTGGGGAACAATTGAAGGATGCGTTGAAAAGAGAAGCGACTAGGCTTAGGGAAAAGGCGAACGATATCGAGAGGCAGGAAAAGCTGGATGAGTCAAATAAGCGTTAAGCCGGATGAACTGGAAGCGCTGGCCTCGGATATCGGTAAACAGGAGAGCCAGTGCAGTGATATTAAAGGTGCGTTAAAATGGGATTATCTCGCTCTCCATGCGGCCTGGGAATGTGATAACGGTGAATAGGAACCAATTATTAGAGGCTTGTGACGAGCTAAATATTAAGATAAAAATTAATCCCGATAACATCTTACAAATAAAAGGAGACTATGAGGCCTACAGTCAAATTGAAAATATAAATGGTAATTGGGAGTATTCAGTCATTAATTTTGAAAGGCGGACACCTCCGGAGAAAACTAATGTAAAAGTTTTTTCGGATGAAGAGTTTGCAATTACACATTTTTTTATAAATGTTTTAAAAGAAGCGTATTTCTATGAGGTATTTCCACCTAATAATCCAGCTCACGATGTGAAAAGTACTCAAGAATTAAAAGATCTTTTTGATGATATAGGGATTAAGGAAAGGCTATACAGTTTTAGAGATGTTGAACCTCAGCAAATATATGGTGAGATGGACAAAAATCAAACCTTAATAATTAGTTATATTAACGAAAATAAGCAGAAGCAATTTACTACTATGCCTTTGCCGCTTGAAAGAGGATTTTTTGTTATGTATAGACTTACTCATTTCTTGCATATTTTAAAGATGGTCGAAGAGAAACTAAAAGAAGACAACATATTAAATACTAGTTTTAATGATCAAGATATTGAAACTTTTATTAAATAATTTTTCGAACGCCTATTAAAGATTTTTTACTTTATTAGGCGTTTTATAGTTGTTTAAACAGAAAGGATTACTTAAATGGGTTGTTTAGGTTCAACGGGAAGGTACGAGAAATATAAACCTAAGAATCCAAGCTTTAGAGGGCTTCCTTCTAAAGCTCATTTTTTGTAGAAATCTCTGGAATAGCAACCCTTTTATTTCCAAAAGTGATGTATAATGTGGTTGATACATAGAATGAATAAATGTTCATTAGTTGGTTTTTAGCAATAACGATGTAAAAGCGGGGTGTCGCATGAAGGGTCCAGAATTGATCAAGGACTTGTTTGACCTGAAGGAAAAGGGATATTTGAGATACGAAGATTACTTAAGAGTGGTTGAAGGGATCAACCGCTATGAAAAGGACCAGAGAAGAATTGAAGAAGGGCAGGAACCGTATATACAGGCAACATCCGGACCAAAGCGCTCGGAGGAAACACCCCAGGTTGAGAGGGAACAGCCGATCATCACCAGCACGGTGCCAGCGGCTCAGGATCAGCCTGTACCGAAGCCGAGGCCAGTGACTCAACCAGCCCCCAAGCCGGCACTGACCGCTGAACAAAAGCGGGAGCGGAACTTGACGCTGCTCATGACAGCGGGTGTCGTGCTTCTTCTGCTTGGCGGGCTTACCCTTGCAACGAGCAACTGGGACGTATTCAGTTCTCTGGCGAAAACCTTGCTTGTAGGCGGAATCGCCGCTCTATTCGGAGGACTCGGTGCATTGTCACAGCGGGTGCTTCACATCAGGAAGACAGCATTTGCGTTCTTTGTGCTGTTTGCGCTATTCGTGCCGATTACCATTCTGTCGGCAGGATATTTTGAGCTGTTTGGCAGCTGGCTGAGTTTTTCGGGGAACGGTAAGTATGTGCTGGGGACTGTAACCAGTCTGATCTGTCTGCCGATTTATTGGATGTTCACGAAGTCGTTTTCATCCAAATTGTTCGCCTGGTTTACACTGATTGCTTCAGCTATCGGCTATGCGTTTATTCTTTTGGCGTTCGGCATTGAGAAGAACGCGTTCTATTTTGCATATGCCCTCGGAAATGCGGGTTACATCTATCTTTTTCATGTACGAAAAGCGAAGGAGGCAGCCATTTCTCAAAAGGTCTTGCCCATCTTTATTCAAAGCAATCTGATCTTATCCACGTTATTCATTATCATTTCGTTTGAACAGCCGCTTTCTCAGAGCTTTAACCTGATATTGACCGCTGTTCTGTATTTGGCGATGAGAATGGTCAACAAACGAGTGGAGTATGAGCTCTTGTTTATGGCTTTTGTTTCGTATGGCCTCTATCAGCTCGTTGAACAAGCGGCTGGTGCCGGCCTGAGCCTGGTACTCATTCCAATTGTGCCAGTGGTGCTTCTCGCTGTTGCCCGCTATTCGAAGGGCAATTTGAAAAAGTACTACCAGATCGCCAACGGGGCTGTCTCTGCTCTTGCGTTTTTACTCGTTACGGGAAAAGGGCTGATGCTTTCAAGCGGCGAGGGAAGCGTGTGGATGTTTCTGGGGTATCTCGTGATTGCCGGTAACTTTGTTTACTTAAGCTATAACACTGCTTTCCGCCTCTTTACGTATCTTGCGCCTTTTTACATTTTCAGCGCTGCGCTGGAGGTGTATCACCTCACCAGCCCGTCCAGCATAAAGTATTGGCCGCTTGCTATCGGAATATCCGGGCTGGTTGCATATGTGATCGGCCAGTTCATTGTGCCGATCCGTCGTTCCAGCCTTTATGTTGGCGGAGCGTTCCTGATGGCTGGTTTCGGATTGACGCTGCTGATTCCTGAGTATTGGCAGACAGTTGTTCTCTCCCTTCTGCTGACAGGACTTGGGGCTATACATTATTTGACCGAGCAGGGCATCTCCCAAAAAATATTTGGTGCAGGTGTCTCGGTCTTCCTGTTCTTTGCGGGCTTTTCAATGGGAATGGCGCTTATTCCTGACCCAGATCGTGCGCTCGCGATTGGAATAGGAACAATACTTCTGGCTGCACTGTATTATTGGAAAAAAACAGACCACATTCTCGGTCAATACGCATTGATCGGTGCGATGTTCGTTTCTCTTATCAGTTTTCTTGCCTCCTTTGACACGGAAGCCGACTGGATCCGTCTCGTCTGCAGTTTGCTGTTTAGTTGTATGATGTTCGTGGGGACGCGGTATTTTAAACAGAGTGTCGGTTATGGAGTGGTGCAGGCAGGATTGTTCTTTGTTTTTTATGCGCTGCTTCACTTGACGGCAGATCCGCTGAGCGAACGGCTCACACTGATCACGATTGCCGCTCTCCTTTTTGTTTCGCATGAGGCATTAAAACGAGTGGAACGCCAAAGCCATCTGCCTGCGCTGGTTGTCGGCCAAGCGGCTCTTCTGTACGCGGTATTCTATAACTTCATTACTTCTGGTGAAACGCTGCCGTATCTCTTGCTGACGATTTTATTTGGGTTATATGTATGGCGTTCGGTGTATGAAGCGGAGAGAAAATACAGTCTGTACGCTGGACTGACCGTTTTATCCGCGGCATTCGGTTTCATGGTCAATGAATGGTTTCCTAACGAGAACCGTCTCGTCTACAGCTTGTTGCTGCTGGCTGCTTATTTTGTTCTTTCAGAAGCCTGGAAGGAACGGCTCAGATGGTATATCGTTCCGTTCTCCATTCTGGTGATGGCCGAATACCTGGCTGATTCCTATTACAGCGGAGACATAATCTCTCTTTGGTTCTATATTGGTGTCATCTTTGTTTTCATGGCGTTTTTCCACTCACTAAAAGGGTATTGGAGAACGGCTGCAGCCTTTCCGTTGATTTTTTTCTGGCTCGGGATGGCCGATTTGATGGATATTTACAGTCTTTCTTCACCACTCCGTGCGGTCGTGTGGTATGCGATCGGTATTCTGTTTACCGCAATCGGAATGTTTTTATATGAAAAGCTGTATCATCACGAGAATGAGGAAAAAGTTGATTTTTACGGAATAGCGGGGCTGGTCTATGTATGGACCGGCTGCATGCAGGCTGTGGAATGGGTATTTATCGCAGGATTCACCCTGATTGCGATATTGCTGTATCAGGATTCAAGACGGATCAATGAGGTTCCCATCGCCCAAAAAGTGCTTCAAACGCTGTCGCTGCTCGTTTGTCTGTTAACCTACTATACGATCATCGACATGATTGATTTCCCTGAGTATCTCATGACAGAGCTGTATGTCTTGCCTTGGATCCTGGTCAGTTATCTGCTGACGCGAAAGACGTGGAATCTGAGCGAAAAGGTGATCATGTATGTTCAATACAGCTTGATCGGCGTCATCTCATTGATTCTTATGATTGATGCGATGTACAGCTATAAAATAATCGATGCGATTATTCTTGGCACACTGGCTGTTATCGCTATCCTCTATGGCTTTGTTTCCAAACAAAAAAGCTACTTTTTCAGCGGTTTGATCGTCCTGCTGGTCAATGTACTCGTGCAGACCCGGCCATACTGGGGCAACATGCCGTGGTGGGTGTACCTGTTGATCGCAGGAATCCTGCTGATCGGGTTTGCCGGCTATAATGAATTTAAAAAACAGAAGGGCATTGAGTCTCCATCGCTGAAAGAGCAGTTCCTCCGAAAATGGGGCACGTGGTTCGGGGCCTGGAAGTAAAATAGCGAAAGGACAGTTCCTCTTATAGGAGCTGTCTTTTTTGGGGTGTTTGTGGAAAGATTGTTCATAGTACTTGTACATTATTGGTATAAAGATGCTATATAGCATTTAATAAAAGGTTTTTTTCGTAAGCTTTGTTGCTTTTGGGAGTGGTTGATTTCCGTTTCAGGATGCTCGCTTTCCGCGTGGCGTGCGGTGAGCCTCCTCGGCGCATGCGCCTGTGGGTCTCACCTGTCCCGCTGCCCCCGCAGGACAAGGAAGGCTTCGGCAGCGTTATATCGCACGAAGAAAATGTGAAATTCATTTTCGAGGAGTCTCGCACCTTACACTCCAATCAACTTAT
The DNA here is from genome assembly GCF_024494405.1 of Fictibacillus sp. WQ 8-8. Classification (NCBI taxonomy): domain Bacteria; kingdom Bacillati; phylum Bacillota; class Bacilli; order Caryophanales; family Fictibacillaceae; genus Fictibacillus; species Fictibacillus sp. WQ 8-8. The sequence goes on along the minus strand of NZ_JAMXKG010000001.1, from coordinate 332,402 downwards.
CAATGAAGCTTCTTTACAAGAAGGTTCCCAAGCAACAATCTTTTAGAAAACAGCTTAATAAAAAATATCTTACGCCAATTCGGGTCACTTATTGATAAACTGACTTTGGAATTTTAATAAATGGATTCCCATCATCATATGATGCAATTTCATATTCATCATAATCTTGAAATAGCAGATAAATTCCGTCTTTATAAAACGAGAATTGAGAGTTTTTGTTAACTGGAACGTCGCTTAATTGAAATACAGAATCAGAATACGGTTTATGTGTACTAAGATATTTATATGCATACTTTTGTACTTTTTTATAATTACAAGATGTTTTAAGAATATCATTAATTTTATAGTGTTTACCTGTTGAAAGGTCAAAGTTATACATTGTTACTTTGCCTTTTCCATGTGCTCCACCAGTATAAGTGTATTCCAAATAATAGATACTCAATTTACCATTTGAATTATGCTTTACTTGATAAAGAGAGTTGAATGAATATTTACATTTTTTAGGGGTTTTTTTACAGAAATCTTCTTTTTGAATCTCTTTTTCTGCTTTCTTTACATTAAGGTATGATTTATACGAATTTTCAGCTGCTTTTTTAAGCGTGGAATTAATCTTACTAGCCGCATTTTTATTGATTCCGTAAACTTGAGGATACCGTAATAAATAAATACCTTTATATGAGTGTTTTGTAAATTCAGCTTTTTGTGAGCTTGCATCAGAGTCTGTACTTGGCACGAAAAAAGAAAAGGAAAAAACCATGATTAACAGAACTGCTGAGATCATTCTCAAAAAAGATGATCGTTTTTTCATGTGAAATCCTCCCAGTCCCAAAAGATTTCTAATTGAACATATAGGTAAAGAAATTCTCCGCTTGAACTTTGGTATTAATATCCTACGCCAATAACCCTTTATATGTTAGTCGAAATGTCTAGTAGGAAGTTACAAAATTTTATGGAAGGGCATGTATATTGCACAGTACGCCGATGATATGCCGCAGAGTTTGAATAGATACGCGAGTAAAATCTCCTAATATATTTCATCCCAAACTGCATTTTAACCATACGGTAAAAGAAGTTTTTGGGACAAAAAATCATTAATGCTTTGGTTTTTGTGTGTTTCTAGGCCTTTTGGACGGACTAATCACTTTTATCAACTTTTAAAAAACTTATAATTATCATATAATAGTAGATGTATAAAGCTATAAATAATTGTAATACATTATGATATGGTTATAACTGGGACAGAAAAAGTGTGTGACTAGATCGCATCTTAGCTTGGTGTGAGGCCTGCATCTTTTCTGCAAATTTTAGGCGAAAAGGTTGGTAAAAATGAGCAGCAGAGAAACTAACACTGACGTCATTTTAATTGGCGCCGGAATCATGAGTGCGACTTTAGGGACAATCTTGAAAGAATTAGTACCGGAATGGGAAATTAAAGTGTTTGAGAAGCTCGAAAACGCAGGAGAGGAAAGCTCTAACGAATGGAATAATGCGGGAACGGGGCATGCGGCACTGTGCGAGCTTAACTACACGGTCGAAAAACCGGATGGGTCTGTAGATATTAGTAAAGCTATAAAAATTAATGAACAGTTTCAGCTTTCAACGCAGTTCTGGTCCTATCTTGTAAACGGCAAGCTGATACGTAATCCAGAGAATTTTATCATGCCATTGCCGCATATGAGTATGGTACAAGGGGAAGAAAACGTAGCGTTTTTAAAGAAACGTTTTAAAGCGCTGTCAAACAATCCGCTATTTCAAGGGATGGAATTTTCCGATGTTCCGGAAAAACTGTTGGAATGGATTCCGCTTATCATGGAAGGCCGTTCATTGAATGAACCGATTGCAGCTACCAAAATTGACTCTGGAACAGATGTCAACTTTGGTGCGTTGACGCGTATGTTGTTTGACCATTTAAAGACTAAAAACGTCGATATCAAATACAAACATAGTGTTGATAATATTAAACGTACAAGCGATGGGTCGTGGGAATTGAAAGTGAAAAATCTCGATAGCGGCAGCGCAGAACGCCATACGGCAAAATTTGTCTTTATTGGTGGCGGAGGAGGAAGCCTGCATTTACTGCAAAAATCCGGTATTCCTGAAGGGAAACATATCGGAGGATTCCCGGTAAGCGGAATCTTCATGGTATGCAATAATCCGGATGTCATAGCGCAGCAGCATGCAAAAGTATACGGCAAAGCTAAGGTTGGGGCTCCGCCAATGTCTGTTCCGCATCTTGATACCAGATATATCGACAATAAGAAATCGTTGCTATTTGGACCATTTGCCGGCTTCTCACCAAAGTTCTTAAAAACTGGTTCCTTGTTCGATTTAGTAACTTCCGTAAAACCGGATAATGTCTTAACGATGCTGGCGGCAGGTGCAAAAGAGATGTCATTGACAAAGTATCTGATTCAGCAAGTTATGTTATCAAAGGAACAGCGCATGGAAGAGCTGCGGGAATTTATTCCGACCGCCAAAAGCGAGGATTGGGATTTAGTCGTAGCTGGCCAACGTGTGCAAGTTATTAAAGATACAGAGGCAGGCGGCAAAGGAACACTTCAATTTGGTACGGAAGTGATTACTGCTGCTGATGGCTCGATCGCAGCATTACTAGGCGCATCTCCGGGTGCTTCTACTGCCGTTCACGTTATGCTTGAGGTAATCAAAAAATGCTTCCCGCAGCATATGGAAGAGTGGGAACCGAAAATCAAAGAAATGATTCCTTCTTATGGTGTTTCACTAATGGAAAACCCAGAGCTTCTGCACGAAATTAATTCTTCAACAGCACAGGCGCTTGGTCTAAGCAAAAAAAAGGAGATGGCCTTTAGTTAATTCTTTGGATGTAGAAACTATTAATGGACAAGCTTTCTATGATGAAGAGATTGAAAAGACAATGATTGAATAAAACAGAGATAAAATAAAAAATTTACTTAAGGAATTGAGTAAATAGTTGAATATCAGTGGAAATAAAACACAGAACCTTTGATCTTTGGATTGAAGGTTCTTTTTTTAAAATTCGCAGTTAGAGAGGCTAAGGTGAACCGTATCTAAGTGAGAGTAAACTAATATGCAACATACTTTGCGAAAAGGGCCTTTTTTTACGTTCAATTGTTTGTATAAAAGAAAAGGGGTTGATAGAATGAACCTAAAAATCCCAGTCAGGAGGAACAGCAATGGATCTTAAAGGAAACACCATTTTGATAACAGGCGGGGCTTCAGGGATCGGACTTGCTTTCGCTGAACGTTTTATAAAAGAAGGTAACAAGGTCATTGCAGTTGGCCGGCGGGAAGAAAAGCTGGCAGAAGCAAAAGAGATTCTCCCAGAACTGCATACAAAAGTGTGTGATGTCTCCAAAGAGGAAGAACGCATTGAACTGGTTGAGTGGGCAGTCAATGAATTTCCGGATCTCAATCTATTGGTGAATAATGCCGGAATTCAGCAGCGAGTAAATTTGAAAAACGCCACCCATGACTGGAGTTATTATCAAAATGAGTTGGCGATCAATATTGAAGGTCCCATCCATTTGTCCATGCTGTTAATTCCTCACCTGAAAAAACAAAAAAGGGCAGCCATCATGAACGTAACATCAGGATTGGCGATACAGCCAGGAGTCTGGGTTCCGATTTATAGTGCGACAAAAGCTGCGATGCACTCCTTTACGCTTACACTAAGACATCAGCTGGCAGACACGAATATTGAGATCGTGGAAGTGATTCCTCCTGCTGTAAATACCGACCTGGGAGGGGTAGGTTTGCATACGTTCGGTGCTCCGTTGGATGATTTCGCAGATACCATTTTTGAAGGATTGAAAAAGGAAAAATTGGAGGTTGGTTACGGCGGGACAGAAGAGCGTCTTAGCGCTCCGAGGGAAGAAATTCAACAAGGAATCAAGATGGCGTGGCAAAACTTTCAAAAAAACAATCCGGATTTTATGAAGTAATATTTATTCCCCTTTCATTTGGAAAGGGGATTTTGTTGTTACAGGATTTTGGCAGATAGAGAGAAATAATGATCAGTTTTGGGGTGAATAACTCCATCTTGTGCTCTTTATCTGGCCTCAAAATGAGACTCTTCAATCCTGACGATACTGATCTCTTTATGTTGCTCTTTTATTTTTTTTGCCAGGCTTTCTACACCAAATATCTCGGTAAACGTATGGCTTCCGGCAATAAGATTGATTCCTGCAAACTGGGCATATTGGATACTGTATAACGTAGCTTCACCTGTTATGTAGGTATCACATCCGGCATCCACTGCCTTTTTGATAGTGTTGGAGGAATGGCCCGCTCCCGTCACCATACCGATCCGTTTCACTGGCCGGTCATGATGCTTCCAGGCACGAACGTGTTCGTTTAAGGTTTGGGTTGTTTTTTCAGTCAGGACTTCAAAGGATTGCGGTTCAGTCAACTCGCCGATCCCTGGAATGTCGCCCTCATCATAGATGGAGAGCTGAATGATATTGTTGATCTCAAGTGCGTTCATCAGCGATGTGCACGTTCCAAATTCCACATAATCAAGTGGCCCGTGAATATAGAAGTGGTTCATGTTGTATTCTTTTAACTTTTCCATGCAGACATCCCGCAAACCGTAGAGGAAATCCCACGCATCATGATGCGTCAGCAGCAGGTCAACGTTTTGAGCGGCTGCAAGCTCTATGGCTTCAAGGGAAAGATTTGTGCAGTAGCCAACTCTGTTAATCTCGTTCTTTACACAGCTCGTGAAACCATAATCATCATGAAACTCACTAAGAAGCTCTTCAGGAAAAAGTGATTTAATCGTATCTTCAAATCGATCCAGGTTCATAAGTGGAACTCCTTTTGATTTTATAGGTGCCATTTATAGGTGCCAGGCACCGCAATTACACAAGTATGTAAAAGCGGTGCCTGGCACCCGGTTTTTAAATGAATGAGCTCTCGACGCTGTTGGCTTCACAGTAGCATTCGCTTGAGCGCTTGTACTGTTTCTTCCGGTAATAATAATCGCCCAGCTGTTCATAGCACATCCGGATATACATGAATTCATCCTTCTGCTTGAAGATGGGAAGGGCGGTCTCTTCAAGAAAAATCTTATAATCTTCTTCGTTACGTCTTTTTTGCACTTGAAATTGCAGGATCTTCAGCAGGCAGTAGGTTTCGTTCAGTTCGCCTTTTAACAGCACTAGCCCTTTTTCAATCCAGCGGGTGGCATCTTCAATCTCGTTCAGCTGAAAAAGGTTACTGGCGAGAAGGTAGATCGTAAGCTCCCCGCCTTGCAGATCTTTGCGCACATTAAGAGATTTTAAGAAATAATCGATCGCTTCCCACGGCTTCTTTTGCTTATGATAGACAATCCCAATATTATGATAGATATGTATCTTTAAATGGCCGATGTCCGGCAGGGATTCGATGCCTTTCAGCGCCTTTTTAAAATAAGAGAGGGCAGTTGCGTGTTCGTTGATCCGGTTGTAGTTGATGCCCAACAGGATGTAGCAATCGACCACTTTAAAAAATAAGATGTTTTTGTTGAACTCTTCCATCGCCCTCTCGGAGTGAAAGATGGAAAGTGTAATCTTACCCAACCGGCTGTAGATGAGTGCAAGCTGGTAATGGTACTCCGGCTCATTTACATATTCGCTTGCTTTTAAATACAGCTCCAGCGCTTTTTGAAAGTGTCCTTTTAAGTATTCATTCAATCCTGAAAAGTAAAAGTAGTATCCTTCAATCTCTTTTGGCATATACGTCATGTATTTTTCGGCAAAAGCCAGCTGCTCTTCGGCTTTGTTAAATTCTCTAATAAGCAAAAAATGCCGGGTAGCGGCCAGGTGAAACATCGTTAAAAGTTCTATGTCGGTGATGCCTTTAATCTTCTTCTCGATCGCTGCGTAATGGTCGGCGGAAGCAGGTCGATTTCTTGCTTTTATATCTTCATACCAATTAAAAATCATCTTCTTGATGCCATCGCTTGAGGAGGATTGCAGCAGCTCATCGTATTCAATATTCAGCCTTTTGCAAAGCAAAATTAGAATTTCCCGAGAAGGGACGATGCTGTTGTTCTCGACTTTACTAAGGTAGGGAACTGAACATATGCCAGAAGTGAGTTCTTTTTGGGTAAGTTTATTTTTTTCTCTAAAATACTTAATTTTCTCCCCTCTAATCATGATCCACCTCTTTAATCCATTCTAGTTTTTTCTATCATATCATATAAAAAAACTGATTTTTCCTATTATATACATAATTTTGCCGATTTCTATCCTATTTTGTCTGTAAATGGCAAGGAGGTTTGATTTCAAAGAGGATAAGTCGAATTTCCTAGGAAATAATCTGTCGAAACCTGTTCTATATTTCCTGTTTTTAAAGGTAAAAAAGGACTTTACCCATCAAAGAAGAAGTTAGGCATAAGAATTTTTAATAAAGGAGTTGAGGGTTTTGAAAAAGCGTATTGGAATTGTGGGAAGCGGAACGACCGGATTGCAGCTGGCTTATGCTTTAAAGAATGATTTTGAAGTGGTCATTGTTTCTCATCGTACACCAGAACAGCTGCGCAGCGGGCGGATCATGTCCACGCAGGTTCATTTCAGTCCAACACGAGCCCGCGAGGAACGATTTCATATGCCGAAGTGGGAAAACGATTCAATGATTGAAAGCATTCATATCACGGTCGGTGACCAAAAGCTGTTTGCGGGTATGCTTGAAAAACCGGCATTATCCGTCGATCAGCGTCTGGCATACTCTCGTTATGCAGAAGAATTAGAGAGAGCTGGTGTGTCCTTTCAGCAGAAAAAGGTCATAAAAGAGGAGATTGAAGCATTCAGTGACGAGTTTGATCTGGTTATTGATTGTACAGGGAAAAACGGTCCGCTTGTTCCGTTTCCAGTCGAAAAAGAACTTACTCCATTTCAAACCCCGCAGCGAAAATGTATCGTCGGGTATTTTAAAGGAGTGAAACCAACTTCTCCTCTAGGTGTCAGTGTGACGGTGATTCCGGAACTTGGGGAAATGTTCGAAATTCCTTCTGAAACGGAGTACGGTCCTGTTACGATCCTGTTCATCACGGCCGTTCCTGAAGGGCCGCTGGATATGTTTAAAGGCATCAAGGCACCTGAAGCATTCACGATAAAAATGAGAGAAGCCGTCGAAATGTTTTTTCCTGAAATCCATGAGCGAATTGTAGATATCGAGTTCGCTCTATGTGATGAGAACGGCTTCTTACAAATCGCGATTACTCCAGAGGTACGCATACCTTATCTCAACGTGAACGATAAGCTGTTCCTTGGCTGTGGAGACAGCGTAATTCTCAACGATCCGATTACCGGACAGGGAAGCAATCTCTCATCCTATTGCGCGGAACAGCTGTCTGACTTGCTGATTGAACATAAGCATTCTGATCGATGGGATGAAGAACTCGGCCGTTTATACTGGGAGCGTATAAAGTCCTTCGTCAAAGAGGTGACAGAGTGGACGAACGCCATGACACAACCACTTCCAGGACATGTCATTCAGATGCTGCTGAGTGCTGCAGAAGATCAGCAAAAAGCGGATCAGATCGCCCGCTGGTTCGAAAACCCATCCACCGCTCACCAGGCATTTCTCGCGAAGGTTTAAGAGAGAGGGTGCCAGGCACCGTTTTTACACACTTGTGTAATCTCGGTGCCTGGCACCCTTTTCTTTTTTTTTCTCATGTCTAGTCCAATCATCCCGTCTTTTAGCAAATTTTAGTAACTTAGTCTAGTACCTCCATCCCTTTTTCTTTTTTACAATAGAGAGACAGAGATTGAGCAGGCGGTGATGTCGTGATTTTTGATAAGCAGAAATACAGGATGCAGGCTGAGAGGCTGGATTGGTATTCGCATAAAGTGAATGAATCGATGCAAAAGCTCGACCAGCTTAGATGGGATCGAAACCGTGTGCTGACAAAAGCTGATACATGGGAAAGCAAAAGCAAAGCCACCTACCTGCAAATCATGTCAGAAGCAGCAGTCACTCACTTTGCTTCGGCAAGTACAGGAGAACAATTGAAAGAAGCGTTAAAAAGAGAAGCAGCCCGGCTGAGAGAAATGGCGAATGAAATGGAAAGGCAGGAGAAGCTGGATGAGTCAAATCAACGTCAAGCCCGATGAACTCGAAGCCCTGGCCAATGATATAGAAAAGTTGGAAGATCAATGCGATGACATTAAAGATGCGTTAAAATGGAACTATAATCTCCTCCATGCAACCTACTGGGATATCGACAGTACCCATGCAGGAGGACTCTACCATAGCCTTATTCAAAAACTCGATCATTATAGAACCCTGCTGAACAATGCGCAGGAAGTCGTCAAAAGAACAGAAGCCCAGTTTCGTGAAGCCGATCAGGGTTGGTTTGGCAAGGCGAAGGAATGGGGCATGGAGCTCGTCGGCGTAAACGACGTTGTCCGTATTTTTGCCGAGTATGACCCGGTAACCGGTGAAAAGCTTGATGGATGGGACAGGCTTCAAGCTGTTGGCTGGACGGCGCTGACCATCTTTCCACCTGCAAAACTAGCGGGATTGGGAGGCAAAGCGATCATTAAAGGTGCGAAGGTTTTAAAGATGGGCGACAAAGCCGTCGAAACTTTCCGCGGTATGATGAAGGTGCTAGATCCTAAGATTATAAAAAATGCTTTTAACAGAGCATTAGCTGGCATAAAAGAGTTCCCTTTGTATCCTAGAACTATTTCTCAATTAACTACTGGGCATAATGTTATTGATTTTTATAAGGTTAAAGATCTAGGACAATTATTTTCTGTCGCAAATGGCAGCGCAGGAACAACTTTAAAAAAATCCGGAAAAGTTTTAAGAACCTCTTCAGGGGGTCTTAAATACAGAACCACACATGGCGAAAATGGAGAATTATTGTCCGCATTTGCAAAAATTGAAAAACATCATATAAACACAGGTACCGCTACTAATACTTCATCTCGTGAATTGGCTAGAGTACTTGGCAAATCAACGGATGATGCAGGGCATGCGATAGGGAAAAAATTAGGAGGACCCGGAGGGTCTAATTCTGGTAATATCTTTCCTCAAACTCCAAGCGTAAATCGTGGTGACTTTAGACAATTTGAAAAAGAAATTTCGCAAGAGGTATCCTCAGGTAAAGAGGTTTTTGTTAGGGTAGTGCCTAAATATCATAGTGGATCTACAAGACCTTATGAAATACTTTATCAGGTACGTATTGATGGTCAGACGATTAAAAGGATTTTTCCTAATCCTTAGTAGTTCTAGATTAAAGGAGTGTTAATTTTGAGTGACTGCTATCGAATAAAGATAAGTGATAGTGAAGAGACGCAAAGTCAGAACGACCTTTCTTTTTTAGGTGGAAAACCTAGAGTACCTAAATCTATTGATATACCTAAATGTGAATTATGTGGAGAAGAACAATCTTTTTTCTTTCAAATTGCTTTTCCAGAGAATCATAAATGGAATGAATTCAGTATGGCAGTTTTTGCATGCACTTCTTGTGCTCATGAAGGATATTTTATTCCAGAGATGCTTGAGGACGAGCTATCTGGAATTAATATACCGAGTGATTTTTTAAGAGAATATCAGAAAAATTTCAGAATAGAAGTTTTTAAAACAACTGATGGAGCTATTCAGACTAACTATAAAGAAAAAGTAAAATTCAAAAGGATTACTTTGATTGAAGAGATTGATAAAGAAATATTTAATAATAAAATTGGAGGTTCCCCAAATTGGGTAGCTGATGATGAAACTCCGGGCAGCTATAATAAAACAGAACCTATGGTTTTCCTGATGCAGTTGCTTGAAGATTTTAAATTTGAAAAATTACCTGATGCACCTTCACAAGTGAAACTAAGCTTAACTAAAAAGCAAGAACCTTCAAACAGGGATTATTATGAACTCTTTTTAGGTAATAATATTTACTTTTTTGGGACAGCAAGCCTTGAGAATCCGCTAGTTTACGTTCTTACTCAAATATAATAATTAAGAGTGAAGAAGCCTTGGATTTATTATTCCAGGGCTCCTTTTTACCTTTATTAAGAAAACTCCCCCTCCAACGCCTTCACAATCTCCTCCACCGATTGCCCCTGACAACTCTGGACAGCAGCCAGAAAAGCGCCTTCCACAAGGGGAACGTCCACAAATTGAATGGTTCGGTCACCGGTGTAGAGCTCCAGTGCCATCTCGGCGTTCATGGTCGCTGAGCCGATGTCGGTTAAGATGATGGCGTCGTCGGTTACTGAAGAAAAAGCTTCTTCAATCCGGGAGACATCTGTTCCGATCTTTCCGCCTTCTAAGCCTGCAGCATTGTGAATCTCCACATCCGACGCCATTTCGGCGAGCAGTTCTTTAAGACCGTCAACCAATTTTTCACTGTGAGATACGAGAATCAGATTAACCATTAAGCACCTCCGCGAACTGGCGAAGCAGAATGGAACTGGACAACGCACCTGGATCCTGAACACCCTTGGAGGCGTCGCCGAAGTAGGAGGCTCGTCCTTTTGTTGCCTTCAATTCCTTCGTATTAGCCAATGCTTTTTCAATCACTGTCTCAAGGGGTTCATCACTCTTAAGAGCTTCGGTAAACGGCTCCCAAACATCCAGCATCGTCTTTTGGCCGGCTTGAGATTTTCCGCGGGCGGCAATGCCGTCAACGGCTTCCTTAAATCCGTTGTACAACTCATCGCCTTCCACCGCATCTTTGCCGTTCCACTTGGCTGCGAATTTTACAAAAATGGTACCGAAGAGGGGTCCGGATGCGCCGCCGACTGTTTTGATCAAGGTCATTCCGACAAGCTTGGAAAGCTCACCGAGATCTTCAAAAGAATCCTTGTTCTCCAGTTCTTTTTTTACCGCCAGAAAACCGCGTGACATGTTGATGCCGTGGTCACCGTCTCCAATTTCCCGATCAAGGTCTGTGAGTTCATCTTTTTGCTGTTCGATCTGTTCTGCGGTTTGAAGCAGCACTTTTTGCAATCCTTCTGCAGTTAGTTTCATCTTATTCACCTCTCACTGGAAATCCTATCGTATTTGACGGGGCATCCAAGTACCCCAGTAATTCATCATCTACAGCTAGCAGCGTGATGGAAAAACCGTGCATCTCTAGAGCTGTCATATAGTTTCCTGTATAGCTGCGGACGATTTCATATTCTTTCTGTTCCAATTGTTCACTCACATATTTATAGGTTAGATAGAGTTCGGACACCGGGGTGCCGCCCATCCCGTTCACCATGACGGCGATCCGTTTGTCTGTCACTTCTGCGGTCAGTTTCTCCAGCATCTGAGCGACAATCTCTTTTACCGAAGCAATGGGTTTCCGTTCGATGCCTTTCTCTCCATGGATGCCAATGCCGATCTCCATTTCATCTTCGTGCAGTTCAAATCCCGGTTTTCCGCTTTCCGGCATATAGCAAGGGGAGAGGGCCATCCCAATGGAACGCACCTGGGCAATGGCTTTTTCTGCGATCTTTTTTACATCCTTTAACGATTTCCCTGCAGCCGCTGCGGCTCCAGCAATTTTATGAACGAACACAGTACCTGCAACACCGCGCCGGTCATCATGGTTCTTTATGGCGATGTCGTCGTTTACGATTACCGTTTCGACCTGGATGCCTTCAAGTTCTGCCAATTCTTTCGCCATGTCAAAGTTCATCACATCGCCTGAATAGTTTTTTACAATCAAAAGGACCCCGGCACCTGCATCTGCTGCCTTGATTCCTTCAAAAACCATGTCCGGCGTTGGGGAGGTGAAGATTTCTCCGCATACTGCCGCACTAAGCATACCATCACCGACATAGCCTGCGTGGGCAGGTTCGTGCCCGCTTCCTCCTCCGGAAACGAGACCGACGTGTCCTGAAGGTGTACCGCCTTTTCTTTTAATCACATTTACGCTTTCCACTTTTTCGTATTGATCGGGGTGGGAGCGTACGAGTCCGTCAACGATGTCTGATACGAATTGATTGGGATCCTGCATGAGCTTGTCCAACTTCATCTCTCCTTCTCTGCTTGAAATCGAGTACTGATAAGAACCCGTTATTATAACTTTCGCTGAAAATCTGGAAAACTGTCAAGGAATTAAAACGCTTTCTTACTATTCCCCGCGCTCTTTTGCTTTAATCATAGAATAGCAGTCTCGAAATTTAAAAACCCCTGCCGCTTAACTGACAGGGGTTAACGATCAATGGGTGCTTTCCACATCATCCATTTTGATCTCTGGGTCGTCGAGGGCTGAATGAACGCCCCAATAATAGAATATGAGTGAAAGAACGCCGGCCACAAACGTGTCCCAAGGTGCATGGATGAGATGGTCTGCTCTCGTTCCCGGGCCATAGCTGCCGACATATGACATGGCAAGCAGGAATAAGTAATAGATGATGAGCCACCATCCGGATTTCAAATGAAGCCTGACTTTTTCTTTTGAATATGATGCTTCACGGTACGCAAAAATGAAATATAGAATAAGTGATAAAATAATGATCGGAATGATGAACGAGACAACCTTCCATTTGCTCCAATAGATCACCAGTGTTGCACCGACAAAAGCAAGCGGAGTGACGATGTTGGCCGCTTTGAGCAAGAATGGACGCTTGAGTTCGGTCGCTCTATGGCGAAGGGACATTAAGGATACAGGCCCGACGACAAAGGTTAGCGCTTTCAGCGAGGTGCTGGCATCGACCAAGTCTGCCCATGCCTGGAAACGGTAGGGAAGCATCCAGATGATGGCCAGCGCAAGAGTAAGCCAGAGTGCCGCACGCGGCAATCCGCTTTTTTTATCAATCTTCTGAAAGATTTTAAAGAAATAGCCATTCTTTGCCCAGGCGAAGAGAGAGCGGGCTGTTGCTGAGAAATAGATATTCCCGGTAGCGGAAGGCGAGATGACCGCATCGACGAGCACCAGGTTGGCAAGCCATACGATTCCGAGTGCAGAAGCCAAGTCTGCCCATGGAGAGTCGAAGTGGAGGCCGCTCCAGCCTTTATCCAGCATATTTGACGGAACGGCTCCTATGTAGGCAATCTGCAGCAGCATGTAGACAAGGAGGCCGATCAGTACGGCGTAGATGATGGCAAACGGAATGCTTTTCTCCGGACGCTTCGCTTCACCGGCAAATTCGATCGGCTGTCGGAAGCCGTTAAATGCAAACACGATACCGGCTCCTGTAACGGCAGCGAATATCCCTTTGGCTCCGCCAGGCTGTGCACCGCTCACAGCGAAGTTAGAAGCATCAAAGTGCATGAAAAGCACGATGATAATGATGGAGGGAACGACGAATTTAAAGACAGTAAGAAAAGTATTGATCTTGCCGAATAATGCGACGCTCCAGTAATTCAGGAAAAAGAACAGAAGGATGAGACCGATCTGAACGGCAAAACCTGCGAACGTAGGCGTTCCGTCTTTATGGCCGAGGGCGTCAAACCAGTATTCCAAGTACCCCCTGACCGCTTGCGATTCAATACTGATGACCGCTGAATAGGCCAGCATGGAGATGAATCCGATCAGAAAACCGACGATGGATCCGTGAGTGAAATCCGGATAGCGGACAAAGCCGCCTGCAACGGGGATAGCCGCGCCAAGTTCTGCATAAACAAGTCCGATGAACATGATGATGACAGCCCCGATGAGCCAGGAAATCCAGGCATAGGGTCCTGCGTATTGAGCACCGGTGGCCGCTGCATACAGCCATCCTGATCCGATAATGGAACCGAGCCCGAGAAACGTTAAGTCCAATGTGCTTAGTCTTCGTTTAAATTTACCATTGCTTTGATCTGCAGCCACTTAAGGCACCTCCTTAATTTTGGTAAAGTGTATATATAGTAAAATTCCCCTGAAAATCAGCGGCATAAACGCTGTTCAAAATAAAAACCAGTTCTTTCAGGCTATAACCTGCAGAAACTGGCATCTTTTCTATCTTTTTATCATATTAAAATGCGCGTTCAACTGCCCCCTGATCATCGTATCCCGCAACTGTTCTTTTCTCGTTCGTTCCTCTGCTTTTTTCAGCTCCTTCCTGATTTCATGCGTCTGAACCCCGTCTTCTCTCTTGTCTGCTATGCTCATCAGCATCTCCACATCTGAAAAGGAATACTTGCGTGTGCCTTTTTCCGTCCGGGCAGGAAAGATTAAATTCCGCTCTTCATAATACCGGATCTGCCTGACCGATAACCCCGTTAAGTCTTTAACCGTGCCGATGGAAATCACTTTTTTCTCTTTATATGAGGAACTCTCATTAGACACCCACATCACTCCTTTGTCAGTGGTGGCACGAAGTTCTTTCCATTACTATAATGTTTTCTTACCTTAATGAAAAGAAGTATGTTAGATTTTCTCACATGAGTTTTTGCTCTTTGAAAAAAGTACGTAAGGTAATCTGACAGAATGGGAGATTTCTGTATTTTTCTTTTTTATAATAGCCTTAACCGTTCCGGGTAACAGAGGGGGGATCATTTTGAAAACATTGCTATGGCAGTTTGGGATCATCCTTATGGCCTTAGGAGCCGGAAACGCAGCTGCATCATTTTTTCATTTGCCGCTGTCCGGAAGTATCATCGGAATGTTTTTACTGTTGCTTGGCCTGTTGGCCGGAATCGTGAAGCTGGAATGGGTGGAAGGAGCGGCAAACTATCATCTCCGGCACATGACGCTTTTGTTTATTCCGCCGGTTGTCGGACTCCTGTTGAACTGGGGAACCGTTCATGTTCAGATATGGAAGGTGCTGCTCGTGCTTTCATTGAGCAGTTTATGTATTTTACTGGGTACAGGATTTTCTGTTGAATACTACGAAAAGAGAAAGAGGAGGAGAAATCGATGAGCATGATGTTGGGGAATGCCATGATAAGTATTGTCACAACGAGCCTCGCATATTTGTGCGGGTTGAAGGTCTATCGCAAGTCCAATCATAACGTCTGGCTGAATCCGCTATATACGGTTACGCTGCTGCTGTTTCTTCTGCTGCCTTTTCTTCATATGGATGTAAAAACGTATGAAAAAGGAAGCAGCATCTTTTCCATTCTTCTTCAGACGGCGATTGTATCGCTTGCTATTCCTGTTTACAAACAATACCCGCTCATTAAGAAAAATATAAAGAAAATCACGGTCGGAATTGTCAGCGGCGGGCTGGCAGGAGTTGTCTCTGCAGGTGCGTTCGCTGTCCTGCTCGGATTTAAAGGAAACGTGGTCGCATCATTGCTCCCAAAAGCGGCAACCTTGCCCGTAGCTTTATCTGTTTCGAATTCTCTTGGAGGAACAGCATCCTTAACTATTCTTTTTGTATTGTTCTCTGCTTTATTTTCGCTGATCGTCGGCCCCCGCGTACTGGACCGATGCAACATTAAAAGTAAAACGGCCCGGGGACTGGCAATGGGTGTTTCAGCACAGGCGCTCGGAGCCAACCGGTCGTTCCAGTGGGGAGAAGAAGAAGGTGTGATGGGAAGCGTCGGAATGACAACCACAGCTGTTCTTGTTTCTGTTTTCATTCCAGCGGGCATGATAATAATTGCGTATCTATAAAGGAGGTTATCATCAGTATGGAACAGAAAAAGCAAGTCTTGATCAGTAAGCTGATTGATGCAGGCTACTATAAATCAGAGAACGGCCATCTGCACGAACTGAGCGTAGAGGAACTATTGAAAGAATACCAGACGCTGAAACTTAAGGCGCTGTATCAATAGAGCGTGGCATTGGTGGTGCCAGGCACCGCCGTTACACAAGTATGTAAAAGCGGTGCCTGGCACCACAGTGCTGAGACACCACGTGCTGAAAAGTGAAGATGGAGAGTCGATTTAAACCGCCTGATCCTAGGCGGTTTTTCTTCTGCGGGTCTGTAACTTTTTCCACATTGGTACGTATATGTGGTATGGTTTGGATAGATAAAATTACAGATTCTTACTTCTTGCCGCAGAGATTATTGGGGGTATGATGAATGGCTGAAAGAGCTGAAAAAAAGAGCCAGTCTAAAATTTTGACGGTTCTGGCTGCAATTGGTGTATTTATTCTAGGAAAATTAAAATGGGTATTTGGATTATTGAAGCTTGGAAAATTTGCAACGCTCATTTCCATGTTCCTGTCGGTCGGTGCCTACGCCGTCTTTTACGGATGGAAGTTTGCTGTTGCCCTTGTGTACCTCCTTTTTGTCCATGAGATGGGCCATTTGGTCGCCATGAAGCGAAAGGGCATACCTACCTCGCCGGCGATTTTTATCCCCTTTATGGGTGCGGTCGTGGGAATGAAAGAAATGCCCAAGAACGCAAAGGATGAAGCATTTGTAGCTTATGCCGGGCCGCTGTTCGGTTTGCTGTCCTTTTTGCCGGCCGTTTATTTGTACGAGACACAAGGATCGCCATTCTGGGGATTGGTTGTATTTTTAGGCGCGATGCTGAACCTTTTCAACCTGTTTCCGGTATCTCCGCTGGACGGGGGCCGGATTGTAGGTGTTCTTTCCACAAAATTATGGCTGATCGGGCTGATCTGTATGATTCCATACATGTTTATTTCACCTGATCCGATTATCTTTTTGATCTTCTTGTTCGGAATCGCCACGTGGTGGAGAAGGGTGAGAGAGGATTATGTCCTGCAGGAGAGCAGCCAGGCGCTGGAAATCTGCCGCAGAGAAGAAGAAAAAATTCATTCTCTCGTGGAAGACATGAGTGAATACCGGGAGCTTCCTAACTTTCCATACATCGTGGATACTTTTATCGATGAAGGAAGGGTGCAGCAGCAGCGTTTGATGCGCCAGATTCCAACAGGAAGGAATATTCCATTCTTTCATGATAAAAAACGTCTGAAAAAAGCCGCATTGCTGACGGAGCTTGAATTGCTCGCTAAACGGGAAAAATGGTTCCTGCTTATCTACAAAGAAGAAGTCATGAAAGAGCGGGAGAAAGCGCGTATTCTTGCTGAGAGGTCTTTGCATCCAGAGGAAGAAACCCATTGGGAAGAGCCGGAGGGCGGACGTCCTGAAATCGTGGTTGAGGCCTATCTTTCGGCTGTGAGAGAAGAAGCAGATAAACAGCAGGAAGAGGTCGAACGGCGTAAGAATTATTATGTCGCAAACATGAAAACGAAAGTTATTGTGCTGATCCTGTATCTTGCACTCGCTGGTGTGTTATCCTACTTTGCCGTTTATGGGCATACCATCATGGAAGTCCACCGCGAGCTGCTGGGGAGATAATATTGAAAAAAATTCAGGTGCCAGGCACCGTCGTTACACAAGTGTGTAAACGCGGTGCCTGGCACCCTATTTCTGAATTTTCGTATAAATTTTTTCTCCTTAAAGCCGATAAAAAGGAAAATACAACTTTCTACAGCTTTAGGGGGATCAGAGGATGTTTAAAAAATTACAGACCAAGCTTATGGTATCCATTGGGATACTAGTTGCAGTTTCATTAGTAACAGTGTCCTTATTTACGTACCGTCAGACGAGCGGTGAAATGCAGACCAATATTGAAGAGCAAGCAACAGGGGTTACAGGCCATTTGAAGAAAACCACTGAAATGTATCTGACGTTATATGGTGATACGATCGAACGATACAGCAATGACAGCCGGGTAATCAGTTATTTAACTACATTGGAAAAGAATGAAAAGAAAGGTCTTGATCAAAAGTGGCCATTAGTGGATCAAGATTATCAATCTTTCTTAAATTTAAATAAAAATGTGGCAGTATTGTATGTAGGGGCAGCAACAAAGCAATTTAAAACGACCCCGAAAATTGACCTTCCTCCCAGTTTTGACCCTACTTCAAGACCGTGGTACCAAAATGCTGTGAAGCAGCCAGGTAAAATTCTGTGGACCGATCCATATGTTGATGCAAGTTCAGGAGAATACGTGGTTACGGTTGCTAAGAGTGTCATTCAACCTGGAAGCGGTAAAGTTCTGGGGGTAGTTGGACTTGATTTAAGTTTGGCCGGTTTATCCAAGATGATCAATGAAACGAATGTTGGTTATAAAGGGTATCCGATATTATTAGATGGAAAAGGGATTGCGCTAGTACATCCCTCACAGCAAAAGAAAAATCTTTCTAAAACAGGATATGTAAAAAAGATGTTGGAGCGCAAAGGAGGCTTGGCACATTTCACGAGCAACAGCAGCAAATTTGATCTGTTTTACCAAACGGTAGATAAGACTCATTGGAAAATAGGTGTAGTTTACGATCAAAAAGTATTAATGGCTGGTGCCGCCAAGCAAGGTAAAATCATGTTGTTTATTACCCTGTTATCGGTTATCGCTTCGTTAATTGTTACTTTCTTTCTTTCAAGGAGCATCGCAAAACCTATCAGTGAAATGAGAAATAAGATGGGATTGGTGGCAGAAGGGAACTTGACCATCAAAATGCAGGAAAAAGGGAGAGATGAGATAGCTCAGCTTACCGTTCATTTTAATAAAATGGTTGGTGATATACGAAGTTTGATCAGTTCTGTTGAAACGTCTATCTTTCAAGTTACGGATTCAGCCTCAAATTTAAGTGCGATCGCAGAAGAAACGATTGCAACAAGTGATGAAGTGGCAACCGCCGTTACGGAAATTGCTACAGGAGCTATGAAGCAAGCAGAGGATGCCGAAGAAACGAATAATAGAACACTGGAACTGGCTCATCACATTCAGCAGCTTAATAGCGAGACAGACAAGATGCTGGGCTTATCTGATCAAGCCTTTGAAGCGAATGAAACAGGTATTTCAAAGATAACTTTATTGGATGAAAAATCGGAAGAGACGAGTAATGTGCTCGAAACAATCGGCTTCGTTATTCTAGGGCTATCAGAAAAAGTACAGGAGATAGAAGAGGTTGTTCAAACCATCACCGACATATCCAATCAAACGAATCTATTAGCTCTCAACGCCAGTATTGAGGCTGCCAGGGCTGGAGAAAGCGGAAAAGGCTTTGCGGTTGTTGCGAATGAGGTCAGAAAACTGGCAGAGCAATCCAAAAACGCGACTGAGCGTATCCGCCAAACCATTGAGGGAATTGAAACGGAGACAGAACGTGTCGTTAAAGAAATGGAGAACACCAAAAACATCTCAGTTGAGCAAAAAGAAAGTGTTAAGAACACCATCGAAGCTTTTCAGCTGATCTCAAATACGGTCCTGCAAATTGTAGATTCCATCTCAGGCGTTCGTAAAGAGGTAGAATTTGTTCAATCATTTAAAGAAGAAGTTGTGGGATCCATTCAAAATATCGCTGCAGTAGCGGAACAATCTGCAGCAGCTTCAGAACAAGTCAGCGCTTCAACCGATGAACAGGTCCGTGCACTTGGTAGTGTGGCTCAATCGGCAAACGAACTCAATGCAGCAAGCAGCCATTTACAGGATCAGATTAAGCACTTTAACCTCGAGTCGTAAAATTAGATATCTTACTATAGCATTCGAATGTTAAGCACTGCCTTTAAACGATGTTAAGGCAGTGCTTTTAGCATTTTGGGATAACTTATTCATTTCCTTATTCCGTAGACGATGAGCCCCAGTCCCGCCAGGATCCACAACAGTTTACCTGTACTGATCTTGGCGGTGATGCCGACTAGCCCCAGGGACATCGTGGAAAAGAAGATGAATGGGCCGATGATGGATAAAGTGGAATTGATCAGCAGTGCTTTTTCCACAGAATTAAAGCGGAGCATCAGGAAAGCGGCGGATACTTCACATAAGCCGGAAACCATTCGGATCAATGCCATTCCAAGGACAATCTTCTCAAACACCTGAAACATATCTTCAACCCCCATTGCGGGTGCCAGGCACCAGGATTACACACATATGTAAAAGCGGTGCCTGGCACCGTCTGCTCCATACACTATATGTTGTCCACATGGAAGTAGAAGTGAATAATATTTCCCGGATTCTTATCCATGGATTAAGAAGGATTTTTCACAAATCCTGGTGTTTTTATTTAGTATTTTAAAAGAATATATCCAGAAAAAGATTATTCGACAAAACTTCTCACTATTCGCTAAATGAAGAGTTTGACAACAAATTTTTAAATATGTAATACTATGATTGTATAGGGTAACTATACAGATCGTCATGATGAAGGGATAGTGAAAGTGCATGCAAGGTAAAGTAAAATGGTTTAACGCAGAAAAAGGTTTCGGTTTTATTGAAAGAGAAGACGGAGACGATGTATTCGTACATTTCTCAGCAATCAATTCTGATGGTTACAAATCTCTTGATGAGGGCCAAGAAGTTGAGTTTGAAATCGTAGATGGAGCTCGCGGACCTCAAGCAGCTAACGTAACGAAACTATAATTTAAACTAACCGATACATCGGATAATAACCCGGCATTCACAGAATGCCGGGTTATTTATGTTCTGATTTTTGATGTGGTGCCAGGCACCACCTAATGAGGCACCAACTAATGGCACCGCATAAACCAATCAATACTCTTCTTCGGATTTGTGGACTTTCTTGAACTTGCCGAAGCGGGAGCCGAGGAAGTAAGCGCCGAGGATGACGGCGACGAAGCCCAGACTGATAAAGAAGCCGACGCGCTGGTTCGTGTGGAGCAGGGAACCAGCGATTGTAAATGCGATCAGCGCGATTCCTAAATAAGAAGTCACCGGGTAGGATGCAGAACGGTAATGTTCTTCCTCAGCACCGATCAGCTTTCTTTTTTTAATATGAGAGGCCAGGATAATCAGCCAGTTCAAAATAAGCATGATGCCTGCAGAGGTGGTCATGTATTCATAAACGGTATCCGGAAGCAAAAAAGAAAACAGTACAGAGATGGCAAGCCCGATTCCGCTGAGCATCAGCGCTCCTGAAGCTACACCTCGACTGTTTTTCTTCTGCAGGCGCCCCGGTTAACACTTTGTTTTACAACATTTTGATTATGCACGGTCATCCCTCCTGATTTATACATACCCATTGTTCCCGGAACCTATCACTTCCATAAATGTAAATGCAAAATGAAAGATATGTCGATAAAGTAAATTTTTTGTCAAGAGATTTTTAAGTTTACGAAGGAATTGATAAAGGGTATATCGAAATATATATACATCACGGAAGGAGGAGTTAAGATATGCAATTTAACATTCGTGGAGAAAACATTGAGGTGACTCCAGCTTTAAGGGAGTATGTGGAAAAGAAAGTTGCTAAACTTCAACGCTATTTTAACGAAACTCCGAACACTGACGCGCATGTCAACTTAAAGGTCTATAACAATGACCAATCTGTTGAGGTGACCATCCCTATGACAGGGTTGCTGCTCCGTGCTGAGGAAAGCCATACGGATATGTATGCTGCAATCGACCTCGTGATTGAAAAACTAGAGCGTCAGATTCGTAAACATAAAACGAAGGTGAACCGCCGTTCCAAACAAAACGGAGGCATTCATGAAATGATTGCCAACAGTGCAGATGCAACAACAACTTTAGTCATTGATGACGAAGAGGAAGACGAGTTTGAAATCGTCCGTGAAAAACGATTTGATTTAAAACCGATGGATACTGAAGAAGCCATCTTACAGATGGATCTGCTGGGCCACAACTTTTTCGTATATAATCATGCGGAAACCGGTACTACAAACGTGGTGTACAAACGCAGAGATGGAAGATATGGCTTGATCAGCCCAGAATAACTTTTTACTTTTACTAAAAATAAAAAAATCAGCCGGCTCGAGGGACATACAGTGCCCTTTGAGCCGGCTTTTATTTTGCCTGCCTTTTCCTCATTCCTGATTTCATTAGAGGACTTTTGCTGCTCGGCAAGAAATGAGAAAGAAAGAGAAAAAATTGGGGGATCCACATGCTAACAGAAAAACAGCTGTCAGATATCAAAAAACTTCAGCAGCAATGCGAATCAGATGAAAACCTGCAATTAAAGCTGAACTGGGACATGCTTGAACAGCGGACTGATGAGAGAAAGGAGGATTTTTTTCATTATGAGGCAGGTGAATTAGCTGCTTTTATTGGTCTTTACGGCTTTGGCAATAAAGTAGAGCTCTGCGGGATGGTCTCACCGGAATATCGGCGAAAAGGGCTGTTCACCTCCTTGTTCAAGGAAGCGCTGGAAGCTGTTAAATACCAGGGCTATGAACAGATCCTTTTGAATGCACCAGCCAATTCGAATACAGCAAAAGAATATTTAAAAACCGTTCCGTGCCGTTTCGCGTTTTCTGAACATCAGATGAAATGGCAGGAGGCCCCGCTTCAGCTTGAAGAGGGAGTCACGTTAAGGGCGTCCCGTCCAGAAGATCTGATGTTTGAGGTACAGATTGATGTTGACTGTTTTGGGTTTAACCTTGAAAAGGCAAAAGACTACAACCATCGAATAAAAAATGATGATAAACAGCAATTCTACATCATTGAGAATGATGGAAAAGCGGTAGGAAAAGTACGAGTGGCAGTTGATTCTGGTGAAGCTTGGATTTATGGTTTTGCGGTTACTCCGTCGGAACAGGGAAAAGGAATCGGCCGAAAGACACTGAAGACCATTATCGCAGCTCAGAACGCGAAGGGAAATTCGGTCTTTCTGGAAGTGGAAGCGAAAAATAACCATGCCTTGAAACTTTATGAAGCTTGCGGTTTTAAAGCGTACTACACTCAGGATTATTTTCGTTTATCCAATTGATTGATCTGTTGAACACTCATTGTAATTTTCTGCAATAATGCCTATAATTTACATGATCATGATAAAGGGGATATTAACTATGAAGAGTATTTTAAAGACTTACCGTTTTCCGCTCATTCTTCTGCTGTCGATCGTCATCGGAAGCATCATCGGTTTTACGGAAGGCAAGGATGCTGCCGTATTAAAACCGTTTGGTGATATATTTTTGAATGCGATGTTTATGATCGTCGTACCGCTCGTTTTCTTTTCCATTTCATCAGCCATTGCCTCTATGGGAGGAGTCAAGCGGTTCGGAAAAGTGATGGGCTCAATGATGGTCGTTTTCCTTTTTACAGGAGTCGTTGCTTCCGTGATAGCCATGGCAGGAGTAAAGCTTTACTCGCCATCTAAAGGAGTTAACATCGATCTTGTAAAACCTGAAGATGCTGCGGACAAGGTGTCACTGGGTGACCAGATTGTCCAAACATTAACCGTTTCTGATTTCTCTGAGCTGTTTTCACGCAATAACATGCTCGCTCTCATCCTATTTTCTGTGTTGATGGGAGTAGCCGTTTCTATGATCGGTGAAAAAGGAAAACCATTCGCGAACTTCCTGAAATCAGGAAGCGAAGTAATGCTGAAGATGGTCAGCCTCGTCATGTATTATGCGCCGATTGGTCTTGGTGCTTATTTTGCAGCCTTAATTGGAGAGTTCGGACCGACGCTTCTTGGATCTTATTTCCGCGCGGTTCTGTATTACTACCCGCTTGCTATTATTTATTTCTTTGGATTTTTCTCGCTGTATGCGTTTATGGCCAGTGGAAAAGAAGGTGTCCGTCATTTCTGGAAAAACATGCTTTCTCCATCGCTGACGGCTCTTGCCACTTGCAGCTCAGCTGCATCGATTCCTGTTAACCTTGAAGCTTCTAAACGAATGGGTGTGCCGAATGATATTAGTGAGACAGCCATTCCGCTTGGAGCGACGCTTCATAAAGACGGCTCAGTAATGGGCGGTGTCCTGAAGATCACTTTCTTGTTCGGGATCTTCGGACATGATTTCTCTGGGATCGGTACGTACCTTCTCGTTCTTGTCGTTTCTTTATTGGTAGGAATGGTCATGGGTGCGATTCCGCAAGGCGGGATGATCGGTGAAATGCTGATTCTTTCACTCTTCGGGTTCCCGGTTGAAGCCTTGCCGATCGCCGCTGCGATCAGTACGATTATTGATCCGCCGGCTACCTTGCTGAATGCAACTGGAGATAATGTGGCCAGCATGCTGACAGCACGACTCGTAGAAGGCAAAAAGAGAATGAAAGAAACCGTCATGAAACTTGGAGAACAAAAAGGAGCGTAACAGCTCAGGGCACAGCCATGGAGGCTGTGCTTTTTTGTATGTTATCATGCGTTTAAAAGGACAGCAGGGAGTGTATCCTTATGGATGAAAGGAAAATGCCTTTGCCAATTTAGCTTTAGCTTGTGTTACGGCTTTTTGTAAATTCTTTTACATTTCCACCATTCAATTTATTTTTCTTTATACTGAGAAACAGAGAGTTTGTGAAAGGACGTGCGAAAAATTGAATTGACAGTTGAAGAGATTTCAGCTTTCTTGTCGTAAAATTCACAAACTGATAGAATAAGTAATAGCACTTATTTCCTGAACAGAGGAGCGTTAGCAGATGATAGGATTGCTTAAAAAGATTTTTCCAAGTACGAACGATCGAAATTTAAATAGATACCAGAAGATCGCTGATCAGGTAGATGGACTGGGGGATGCTCTTAAAGGTCTTTCCGAGGATGAACTTCGTCAAAAAACGGAGGAATTCAGAGAGCGCATCGCCAAAGGGGAATCTCTGGATGCCCTTCTTCCTGAGGCGTTTGCGGTTGTCAGAGAAGCGGCAGAACGTGTACTCGGAATGCGTCCATATCCTGTTCAAATCATGGGGGCGACTGCACTTCATGAAGGAAACATTTCTGAAATGAAAACCGGTGAAGGTAAAACACTCGTAGCGACGATGCCTGTTTATTTGAATGCCCTTGAAGGCAAAGGCGTTCACGTGGTCACAGTCAATGAATACCTTGCCCGCCGTGACTCCGAATTGATGAGTCCTCTGTATAATTTTCTTGGCCTTTCGGTTGGTCTGAACATCTCCGACCTTTCCAGAGAAGAAAAGAAGGAAGCGTATGCAGCCGACATCACGTACGGTACAAACAACGAATATGGCTTTGATTATCTTCGTGACAACATGGTTGTTTATAAAGAACAAATGGTTCAGCGTCCGTTGAACTATGCCATCGTCGATGAGGTGGACTCTATTCTTATTGACGAAGCCCGTACACCGCTGATCATTTCGGGTTCAGCTCAAAAGTCTACGGAAATGTACATGATGGCCAACATGTTTGTCCGCACACTGAAAAAAGAAGAAGATTACACCGTTGATGTGAAGACAAAAAACGTTCAGCTCACAGAAGATGGGATTACAAAAGCAGAAAAATATTTTAATATTGATAACTTGTATGATTATAACCACGTTACCCTGAACCACCATATCAACCAGGCGCTTAAAGCGAATATCATTATGATTCTTGATGTGGATTATGTTGTTCAGGATGGCGAAGTTGTCATCGTTGACCCGTTCACCGGCCGGCTGATGGCAGGCCGCCGCTACAGCGAAGGTCTCCACCAGGCGATTGAAGCAAAAGAAGGTCTGGAAATTCAGCGCGAGAGCATGACGCTTGCAACGATTACCTTCCAAAACTACTTCCGTATGTACAATAAGCTTTCCGGTATGACGGGTACAGCAAAAACGGAAGAAGAAGAATTCCGCAACATTTACAATATGGAGGTTGTCGCGATTCCGACGAACCGTCCGATTGCGCGTGAAGATAACTCCGATTTTGTTTATAAATCAATGGCAGGCAAATTCCGCGCCATCGTTAAAGAAATTCAGGAACGCCATGAGACCGGACAGCCGATCCTCGTCGGTACGGTTGCAGTTGAAACATCTGAGCTGCTTTCACAAATGCTTCGCAAAAAAGGGATTCCGCATAATGTTTTGAATGCGAAAAACCACGAGCGTGAAGCGGAAATCATTGAAAATGCAGGCCAGGCCGGCATGGTTACCATCGCCACAAACATGGCGGGCCGTGGTACGGATATCAAGCTTGGAGAAGGTGTCCGTGAACTTGGAGGCCTCCATATTTTAGGTACAGAACGCCATGAATCACGCCGTATCGATAACCAGCTCCGCGGACGTTCCGGACGTCAGGGAGATCCAGGCTCTTCTCAATTCTACATCTCCATGGAAGATGAGCTGATGCGCCGATTCGGTTCAGATAATATGATGAACATGATGGAACGCCTTGGGATGGATGAAGATACGCCAATTGAAAGCAAGCTCGTCACCAAAGCGGTTGAATCTGCGCAAAAACGTGTTGAAGGATCCAACTTTGATGCTCGTAAGCAGCTTCTTCAATATGACGATGTTATGCGCCAGCAGCGTGAGATCATCTACAAACAGCGCCAGGAAGTGCTTGATGCTGAAAATCTAGGTGACATCGTTCTTAGAATGGTGGATTCCGTTATTGACCGTATCGTTAAAGCACATACTGCTGACGAAATGGTTCAGGAAGAATGGGATCTTACTGAGATTGTAAATTACGCTGTCGCTACTTTCCTAAATGAAGATGACGTGACAGTCAAAGAGCTTGAAGGACTGGATCAGGAAGAAATCATCGAGCTTCTGAAAGAAAAAGCGCACAACGCGTTTGCTGAGAAAGAAGCGATGATCGAGCCTGAACATATGCGCGAGTTTGAAAAAGCGGTCATCCTGCGTTCTGTTGACTCCAAATGGATGGATCACATCGACCAGATGGAACAGCTTCGACAAGGGATCCACCTTCGTGCATACGGACAAAACGATCCACTTCGCGAGTACCAGTTTGAAGGATTTGAGATGTTCGAGTCCATGATTGCTGCAATTGAAGAAGAAGTCGCAATGTATATCATGAAAGCTCAAGTGGAGCAGAACATGCAGCGTGAGCAAGTGGCTGAAGGTAAAGCGGTTGTTCCTAGCGATAAGCAGGAGACCAAGCGCCAGCCAGTTAAAAAGAAACAGGATATCGGCCGAAACGCCTTATGTCCATGCGGCAGCGGCAAAAAATATAAACAATGTCACGGTGCAGCGGAGAATTAATCCCGCCGTGGTGATATAATAAAGGAAGAAGCAGGAGAGTCGGGTTTTAAGGCTCTCTTTGCTGTGTTTTTTCACAGCAAAACAACTTATACTCACGATTAGGATATAACCAAAAACACGAGGTGGCAGAATGGAATTAGTAGAGATTAAGCAGGAACTGAACATTATGGCTAAGCGATTAGCGGACTTCAGGGGGTCTCTTTGACCTCGATAACAAAAAAGTAAAGATAGCAGAGCTCGATGAAAAAATGAGCGCACCGGCATTCTGGGATGACCAGAATGCTGCGCAAACGGTCATCAGTGAAGCAAACGGACTGAAAGAGCAAGTGAACCAGTTCGAAGATTTAAACGGACGTTACGAAGATCTTGAAGTCGCACATGAAATGCTGAAGGAAGAACCCGATGCTGACATGCAGAAGGAACTTGAGCGTGATTTAAAGGAACTGTCCAATGCTTTAAATACATTTGAGCTTTCTCTTCTTTTAAACCAGCCATACGACAGCAACAATGCGATACTCGAACTTCATCCGGGTGCTGGGGGGACCGAGTCACAGGACTGGGCTTCCATGCTTCTCCGCATGTACACACGCTATGCGGAACGTAAAGGGTTCAAGGTAGAAACGCTGGATTACCTGCCTGGAGATGAAGCGGGTGTAAAAAGCGTAACGCTTGGCATTAAAGGCCACAATGCATACGGTTATTTAAAAGCGGAAAAAGGAGTTCACCGATTGGTCAGGATCTCACCATTTGACTCATCGGGACGCCGGCATACTTCGTTCGTATCATGCGACGTCGTTCCAGAGATCAATGATGATTCTGAAATTGATGTTCGTACCGAAGATTTAAAAGTGGATACGTACCGGGCCAGCGGAGCAGGCGGCCAGCACGTTAACACGACGGACTCTGCCGTACGGATTACCCATATTCCTACAAACACCGTCGTATCGTGCCAAACTGAACGCTCACAGATCAAGAACCGTGACCATGCGATGAAAATGCTGAAAGCGAAACTTCTTCAGCGGAAGATTGAAGAGCAGCAGGCAGAATTGGCTGAAATCCGCGGAGAACAAAAAGAGATCGGGTGGGGAAGCCAGATTCGTTCCTACATTTTCCATCCATACAGCCTCGTAAAAGACCACCGTACCAATACGGAGATGGGGAACGTTCAAGCAGTTATGGACGGAGACATCGAAAGCTTTATCGACGCGTATCTGCGTTCTAAAATTTAATAGGATAAGGGAAAAGGCTGGTCCTGGGTGGGCCAGCCTTTTTTTGTATTTGTTTGTATGAAAATGATGCGTTTTGCAAGTAAACCTTGTCGAACCGCAAGTAAACATAGCATTTTCGCAAGTAACGCGAACCAAACTGCAAGTAAAGCGTGTCGAACTGCAAGTAACGGCACGCAATGGCACGCACGAGCCTCGGCAGAGCCTGCTAACATAGATCTTTTCATTCCAAAATGAACAAAAAAACTATCCAGATCGCACCCTGGATAGTTTCGATTCTTTCTCTATGTAATTATTGCAGAGGCAAGGCCTCATCAGCTCCGGGCACATTGCGCTGAAGTATTTCGATCTCATGCTCCAGGTGGGATATATAGTGTTCCATCTGCTCAAAACGCTGGAGTACGGCGGAATGATAGTTTTCCATTCCTTGATCAAGCTTATTGAAATTGGTTTCAATGATTTCAATTTTAGCTTGATAACGGTCGAGTCTGCCGAGTGCTTCCTCCATACGCTGCAAAAGGAGGAGATACAGCTTTTTTTCATCCATCTCAATTTTTATCCCCTTTCCTGTCCCTCAATATGTTGTTACTAGTTTAACGGAAAGCTGTCTGAATTTGTAAAAAACCGTTCGACAAAAGAAAGCCCGCCAAGTTCCCGGAAGCAGACCGGACGCGGCGGGATGATGGATTATTCATTATCTTTTGCGGATAAAAGATGGTTGAGCTCTTCAGTCAGGTCAGTTAACGATTGTGAGATTTCCAATACGTGCTGAACGGTCTCAAGCTGCTCTTACTTCTTGTATAGAGCTGTTGGCTGAAGCGGCCTGATCGGACGCAGCGGCCATCTGCTGAAGCGTATTGTTTAATTCTTGTTTAAATAAATTTCATCTAATTTACGGTTAAAAATATAATCGGAAATTTCAATTTTATTCCTTTACCGCGTCATCGGGATCGCGTTCACAGGGCAGACTAGTAGTGATATAATGATTCGGGTTTTACCATTTTACGAACTTAGGTGGTTTAGAAAGTAGGGTAATGTAGCAATGATGACAGCTTTGCGAAGACGTAATGGGGTTTTGCCGCCAAAGGCAGAGCTCGCTTTGGAATATATATTTGTGGTGATCGGTTCGGCCTTCGTAGCGCTTGCCTTTTCTGTGTTTTTGCTGCCGAACAAGATTGCTTCCGGCGGGGTGAGCGGGATCAGTACCATCTTAAAATGGGTGGTAGGCTGGGATCCGTCGATTGTCCAATGGGCACTTAACATTCCGCTATTTTTTGCCGGTATAATTTTTCTCGGAAGGCAGTTTGGCGCTAAAACACTCGTCGGCACTGTCGTTTTACCCCTCTTCGTTTTTGTATTCAGCGGTTGGGGACCAGCTACGAACGATCCGCTGCTTGGTGCATTATTCGGAGGATTGGGTGTTGGAGCCGGACTGGGCATCGTATTCCGAGGAAAAGCATCAACAGGCGGTGTTGACTTGCTGGCGCAGATCCTTCACAAATATGCCGGAATCTCCCTCGGGACATGCATTCTGTTTATTGATGGAACGATTGTTTGTACATCCGCACTTGTTTTCGGTCTTGAAAAAGCTCTTTACGCTTTGATCGCCATGTTCCTGACGGCAAAAACAATTGACGTTGTGCAAATGGGGCTTGGCGTTTCTAAAGTGGCACTGATCATCTCGGATCAGGAGGAAGAAATGCGCCAAGGGATTCTTACCGAGATCTACAGAGGTGTAACAAAGATCAATGCGTTCGGGGGATATACACAGGATGAGCGTCCGATGCTCATGTGTGTAGTCGCTCAATATGAGGTGACCAAACTGAAGCAATTTGTCAAAAGTATAGATCCTTCTGCGTTCATTATCCTGTTGAACGCCAATGAAGTTCTGGGCGAAGGATTTAAGCGTGCATAATCGATAAAAAACACACCGGTGAGCAAATTGCTCGCCGGTTTTTTTTATGAAAAGACTGAGAAATGATGGATTTTGTCCGATTTCATGAAACGTACCGACATGATAACAGAAAAAAATACGAATGGGTATGTTTGTCGGCTAAGCAAATAGCAGTGATTTTTTAGAACATTACAGCTTAATTAAAATCGTAAATAACGTATTCTCCAACCGCTGACAGAAAAATGCGAATAATGTCGTAATATATTTGTCGAAAAGCTGTAAAGATAGTGAAAAAGTCACTTGTTATTCGAAAATAACGTCGTAACTTGAAATGAAACTGTAATAAATTTTACAGTTTCCGATGTTATAATAGGAATTACGGGAAAAAACACTGATTTTAATAAATTGGTTGTTATAGATTGTCGAATTTAAAAGGCGGATGGGGAAATACGCAGTTCTGAATTAAGGAAGTGATGAATTTTGATAGAAATGAAAGATGTATGGAAAACATATCCCAATGGTGTTATGGCTTTAAATGGGATCGATATCTACATAGATAAAGGAGAATTTGTTTATGTAGTAGGGCCGAGTGGAGCCGGTAAATCTACATTCATCAAGTGCATGTACAGAGAAGAGAAGCCGACAAAAGGTTCGATCCTCATACAAGGCACAGATCTGGCAAAATTAAGGGAACGAAACATTCCTAAAATGCGCAGGAAAATTGGAGTAGTCTTTCAGGACTTTAAACTTTTGCCAAAGCTGACAGTATATGAAAATGTTGCTTTTGCACTTGAAGTTATCGAAGAGACTCCAAAAGTAATCCGCCAGCGCGTCATGGAAGTTCTCGATCTGGTTCGGCTGAAAAACAAAGCACGTTCTTTTCCCGATGAGCTATCAGGCGGAGAGCAGCAGCGTGTATCGATCGCCCGCTCCATCGTTAATCATCCTCCAGTTATTATTGCGGATGAGCCGACAGGAAACCTTGACCCTGAAACGGCATGGGAGATCATGGACATCTTCAAGGAAATCAACGAACGTGGTACGACAGTTGTCATGGCCACTCACAATAAAGATATTGTTAACAGTTTTCAAAAGCGCGTAATCGCCATCGAAGGCGGACGAATCGTGCGTGACGAGCAGAAGGGGGAATACGGCTATGAAATCTAGAACCCTAAAGCGTCACTTTACAGAAGCATTTAAAAGCCTTGGGAGAAATGGCTGGATGTCATTTGCCTCCGTTAGTGCAGTAACGGTTACTTTATTGCTTGTCGGCGTTTTTCTAGTGGTCCTATTAAACTTAAATCATCTTGCAAGCCAGATTGAAGGCGATGTAGAGATTCGGGCGTATATTGACCGCACGACAAAACAGACGGAGTATGCTGATCTGCAGCAAAAAATGGAACAGGTTCCGCATGTCAATGAAGTGAAATTCCAATCCAAAGAAGATGGATTGAAAGAATTGATCAAAAGCCTTGGAGATGAAGGAAAAGCTTTCTCATCTCTGAAAAAAGAGAATCCATTGCCAGATGCATACATCATTAAAACGAAAAAGCCTCAGGATACCGCATCTGTTGCTTCTGAAATAGAGAAATTTGACCACATCAAGAAGGTTGATTACGGCCAGGGAACCGTAGAAAAGCTGTTTAAAGTGACAGGCGCTGCCAGAAATGTTGGGATTGTATTGATCGTTGGATTGATCTTTACAGCAATGTTCCTCATTTCAAACACGATTAAACTTACAATTATATCCCGGCGTAAAGAAATTGAAATTATGAAACTTGTTGGCGCAACAAATGGCTTTATTCGCTGGCCTTTCTTCATTGAAGGGTTTGTACTGGGTGTGATGGGGGCGATTGTTCCGATCCTCGTTATCGTGTTCGGATACGAATTCCTGCACGGCTCAGTCAATAATCAGCTCGATACCGTCTTTGTCAGACTGCTGCCGGTCTATCCGATGGTGCTTCAGCTTTCAGCATTGCTGGCCATTATTGGTGGATTGATTGGAGTATGGGGAAGCATTTCATCCGTACGTAAATTCTTAAAAGTATAAATTCATTTTTAGCAAGATTGTGCTTTGGAAACAATTTTGCAAAGAGACTTCATGGACAAGTTGATGGAGTGCAAGGTGTGAGACTACGGCTGGGAGAAGCGTGACAGATGAAATCCACAGGCGCATGCGCCGAGGGGTTCAGCGCACGCCCCGCGGAAAGTGAGCAGCCTGGAACGGAAATCAACTGCTTCCATGAGCCACAAAGATTACGAAAGATATACATGAAAATTGGGGTAGAAAAGGGGAGGACTTGATTTGAACAGAAAGATCGCAGGATTAACACTTTCATTAAGCCTCGCTCTTAGCGGTATTACAGCATACCAATCATCCACGACAGCCAGCGCAGAAACGCTAAAGAGCATACAAGAGAAAAAAGAGGCGAATAAAAAGAAACAAGGCGCCGCTAACGCAAAACTAAAGCTCAACGAAAAGAATCAGGCAGCTACAAAAAAGGAAATTGAACGCATCGATAAATCAACGATGGCTACAGAAAGCCAGATTAAAAAGAAAGAAAACGAGATCCAATTAACGCAGGATCAGATCGATCAGCTTAAGAACGAGATTGATCTTGTTCAAAAGCGGATTGACAAGCGGGACCAGCTGCTGAAGGAACGCGTCAGCTCCATGTACGAGAGCGGTGGAGCTGTCCAGTATCTTGATGTGGTTCTCGGATCAAAAAACTTCGGTGACTTTCTTGACCGGGTTGTCGCATTGAACCTGATTGCGGATCAGGACCGCCAGCTATTGGAAGAGCAAAAGAAAGATAAGGACCTTTTAGAGCAGAAGAAACAAAAGGTTGAAGATCAGCTTTCTGCTCTCCAGGACAAAATGCGTGAGCTTCAGGATCTGAAGAAGCAGCTTGATGCACAAATGGAAGAGAAAACCCGTTTGATGTCTTCATTAAAGAAAAAGCATTCTGAAATTGAGGACGAAGTGGAAAAGTATGAGCATTCAGATGAGCTTCTAAGCAGCCAGGAGAAGGCCATTAAAGAAGAACAAGCTCGAGCCAAACAGGCTGAGGAGCAAAACAGCTCGAAGGGAAGCGCAGGCGGAAATGCTGCGAATACCGGATCAGGAATGATCATGAAGCCGGCAGCGGGTATCTTTACTTCCGGGATCGGTTCTCGCTGGAACAAGTTCCATGCGGGTGTTGATATTGCCAAGCCAGGTACAGTTCCGATCTACGCAGCGGCAGATGGTACTGTCATCCGTTCAGATTACTCTTCATCCTATGGAAATGTAATCTTCATTACCCACTCGATCAATGGACAAACGTGGACCACGGTTTACGGGCACATGAGAGAGCGTGTCGTTCAGGGCGGTTCTGTAAAACGCGGCCAGCTGATCGGATATATGGGGAACACCGGCCATTCAACAGGCCAGCACTTGCATTTTGAACTTCACAAAGGGCCATGGAACGCATCGAAATCCAATGCAGTTGACCCTCGTCCGTATATGTAATCAGAGAAATATATGGACATAAAAATACAAGCTGTTCATAATATAGAGTAGGAGTTTCGGGCGGACACATCAGGTCCATCTCTTACTTTGAAAATTGGCATCGCATCGGGAAGGTGTGATGCCTTTTTCTGCCAAAAATGAGGTGAGCGAAATTGAAAAGAAAAGTTGTTGCGCTTCTTATGGTTTTATCGCTTGTTATTGGAGCCGGCGGAATGTACGGCTACATGCAATGGTCCAATAAAGATCAATCATTGGGCAACGCCGGCTCTGTCAGTGAGATGAAAAGCACCAAAGCGCCGGTGAATCAGGATCAGGAATTTGCGAAGCTTCAAAAAACGTACGAGCTGATCTCCTCGAGGTATTATCAGAAAGTAGATTCAGAGAAACTGCTTGAAGGTGCCATCGACGGGATGGTAAGGACATTAAAAGATCCTTACTCTGTCTATATGGATGAAGACACGGCCAGCCAGTTTACCCAATCACTGGATTCTTCCTTTGAAGGTATTGGAACAGAAGTAAGCATGCAGGACGGAAAAGTAACCGTTATCGCACCATTTAAAGATTCACCTGCAGAACGTTCAGGTGTGAAGCCGAATGACCAGATCGTTTCAGTTGACGGCAAAAGTCTTGAAGGGCTTGATCTGTATCAGGCTGTTCTAAAAATCCGAGGCAAAAAAGGTTCTACAGTTACACTCGGCATTAAGCGAAAAGGTGTTAATGACACGCTTAACATCGATGTGAAACGCGACACGATTCCGATTGAGACGGTTTATTCTAACGTTCGAAACGTAAACGGCAAAAAAATCGGTGTCCTCAACATTACCTCTTTCTCTGAAGATACAGGAACCGATTTTAAAGATAAACTGGGTGAACTTGAAAGCAAAGGTATCCAAGGGCTTGTCATCGATGTCCGCGGAAATCCAGGCGGCTATCTGAATGCGGTCGACAGCATGCTGAAGGAAATTATTCCGGCAGGCAAACCGTTCGTTCAAATTCAAGACCGCAAAGGCAACAAGGAACGGTATGTTTCTCAGCTGAAAGAGAAGAAAGCCTATCCTATTGTCGGTCTCGTAGATGGAGGAAGTGCCTCAGCTTCTGAAATCATGGCTGGAGCATTAAAAGAAGCAGGCGGCTATCCGCTAGTCGGCGAGAAAACGTTCGGAAAAGGAACGGTTCAGCAGACCATCGATCTGGGGGATGGCAGCAATGTGAAGCTGACGCTTGCTAAATGGCTGACTCCGGACGGCAATTGGATCCATAAAAAAGGCATCAAGCCAAATTATGCCGTAAAACAGCCGGCTTACTTCTACACAAGCCCGCTTACAATCGAAAAACCGCTTGTTTTTGACATGAACAGCGAGCAAGTAAAAAATGCACAGAAAATGCTTCAGGGCCTTGGCTTTGATCCGGGACGCACAGACGGCTATTTTGACGAAAAAACAGAAACAGCCGTTACTGCTTTCCAAAAAGCCAACAAGCTCAGCCCATCCGGCAAAGTGGATCAAAAAACAGCCGGCAAGCTGGAAAGCAAGATCATCACTGAGATCAGAAACAAGAAAAACGACGTCCAGCTTCAAACTGCTTTGGAGATGGCGGCAGAAAAGAAAAAATAACGAAGGATTCCGCAGGTTCTTGCCTGCGGAATTTTTTTGTTGATTGAGAAGCTGGAGAAATGCTGTGTTTGGCATGTAAAAGGTGGAAAGTGGCACGTTAAGGCAATAAAGCTGCACGTAAAGTGATTAAACTGGCACGTAAATGCTAAAAACCCGCACGTAATTCATGAAAACCCGCATGTAAACCCAACCGAACGTCTGCTCATCTTCTGACAAACGATCTGTAAGCGCCTTTCTTTATGAAAAGCTACACATTTTTCTCACACTCCTTGTTCTTTTCGGGTTATACTTAAAAATATTAACTACATAATGCTTGTGTAAATTTACATTCCAGGCAGAAGCCGGAATCACATTTTGAATAGATTACGAACGTTGAGAAAAGAAGCATTAAGGAGAGGTTTGCGTGATGGATATCTATGTAAAGGAACTGCTTGAGGGCATAGCGGCTCTTTTTTTACATCCACTTTCATACGTGTTTGTGATTGTTGCTTTTGTTATTGGTTTTAAGCGAGTAAAACGGGAACGAAAAGAATTTAAAGTGAAGGTCCACCCTGTGATTGATAATTTGATCCAATCGTTTTTTCCTGGTCTTGTCATTGGTATTATTTTTTCCGTTGTTCTGCTCGGCGCAGGTGTCGTCGTTCCGATGGGAATGGTGGCCTTGATCGGCGCAATGTACGCGTTGCTTGGCTTAACACTGAGAACAAGGTTTTTAAACCCGGCTTATGCGATCGGACTCGCATCAATAGTTGCACTTGTTCTCCCGCATATCACGACGAATGTAGTTCTGCTGGATACATGGCTGAGGGATATCCGCAACACGCCGCTTGATGCTCTCGGTATTCTAATGGCGCTCCTCCTCATTCAGGAAGGGATTCTGATCATCTGGAAAGGGTCAAATCGAACGTCTCCCCGTCTTTTGAAAGGCAAGAGAGGTCAATACGTGGGTGCGCATGAGGCAACAAGGTTCTGGCTTGTCCCGCAATTTTTCCTCATCCCGATCGGTGCCATTCCCGCACAGGGAGATTGGCCGATCTTTGGATTGCAGGCTGTAGGATACTCCATTCTCCTTGTCCCATTTGCGGTAGGTTTCCGTCAGCTGAATTCTCATTCCCTTCCACAGGAGGCGATTAAAGCGACCGGAAAACAAGTACTGGCTCTCGGCGCACTTATTGTGGCGATTGCGCTGGTTGGTTTCTTTACAGACTTGCCGCTGCTTGCGGTTATCGCTATCATTGGCGGAACGCTTGGCCGTGAGCTCATTACCGTCATTAACAGCCAGCGTGATGAGAGCGGCAAGCCATTCTTCACACGCCGGAATGAAGGACTCGTTGTCCTCGGTGTGGTGCCTGGCACCCCTGCTGCCAAGATGGGAATCCAGGTTGGAGAAGTCATCATGAAGGTGAACGGAGTCGCCTTGAAAAATGAGCGTGAATTCTACCGTGCATTGCAGATTAATGCAGCCTTTTGTAAACTCGAAGTTCTGGATCATAGAGGAGAGCTCCGTTTTTCCCAGCGGTCGCTCTATGAGAATGAACATCACGAGCTCGGCTTGCTGTTCGTGCATGAAGTGACAGAAAAGAAGAGTGTGGAAGTATCGTAATTTCCTATGAACGTAATCGATACTGAAGCAGACATTGAGGACTGTAAAAAAGGTTGACAGAATAGAGGGGGCTGTCCTGAAAGTCGAAAATTGACCTTCAGGCAGCTCCTTTGACGTGAAAAATCTTCAATGAAAAGTTGATTGGAGTGCAAGGTGCGAGACTCCTGCGGGACTAGCGTGACAGGTGAGACTCCCGCAGGCGCTAGCGCCAAGAGGCTCACCGCACGCCCCGCGGAAAGCGAGCAGCCTGGAGCGGAGATCAACAGCTACCAGACTTCTTGGACAGCCCCTTTTTACCATCTCTTAAATCAAGTAGAATATAAAACCCGAAATAGTAGGAAATCAGGTCGGCCATTTCGGTTTCCAAGTGGAAAACGAGGAAGAAGTGATAAAACACAAGGATCGTTTAGAGAAGTTAGGATTTTTTGCCCGTGAAGAAATGGATGTATACTGCTGCTATGCCACTCAGGATAAATTTTGGGTGACGGATCCAGAAGGGAATGAGTGGGAATTCTTTTATACGAAGAGTGATAGAGAAGTACATGAACCAACAAAATCAGCGTCTTGCTGCTAAATCATACTATGTCACCTGTTATTCTGGCAGGTGACTTTTTGTTGATACGAATTTATGGTTGCGTACATAAGTATATACTTATATAATGATGACGGATAATGTAATGATATTGGAGGTGCTTGCTGGATGGCCAGTCAAGAATTAAAATTGGAAACCGCTGCTAACATACTAAAATTATTAGGCGATAAAACACGGTTAGCCATGGTGAAAATATTGTCTGAGAACGAATGCTGTGTCTGTGAATTTGTCAATCTGTTTCAGATGAGCCAGCCAGCCGTTAGTCAGCACCTGCGAAAGTTAAGGGATATCGGTTTAGTTAAAGAACGGAGAAACGGGCAATGGATCTATTATTCATTAAATGCTGCTTATCCTTTTCGTTCGTTTGTCCTGCAAGTCATTCAGGGCTTACCGAGTCAGCAGTATCGTATAGAAGAATTAGAGGCACAGGGAAAACGAATTTCTTGTGATAGTTAAGGAGGTATTATATTTGTGAGTTCAGTCATTATTGCCAGTATCATTTTTTTAGCCACACTGACGTTTGTGATCTGGCAGCCAAGAGGTCTTAGTATTGGATGGTCAGCTTGTGGAGGAGCTCTTATTGCTTTGCTCTTTCAAGTGGTCTCCTTTCAGGATGTAATAGATGTAACGGGAATTGTTTGGAACGCTACTCTCACATTTGTTGCTATTATCATTATTTCTCTTATTTTAGATGAGGTAGGGTTCTTTGAGTGGGCGGCTCTTCATGTGGCCCGCTATGCAAATGGAAACGGGATCAGAATGTTTTTGCTGGTAACGGTATTAGGAGCAGTGGTGTCCGCTTTCTTTGCCAACGACGGAGCTGCGTTAATCTTAACTCCTATCGTTTTAGCGATGGTTCGCCATTTGAAATTTGAGCACAAAATGGTGATCCCATTTATCATGGCCAGCGGGTTTATTGCAGATACGACTTCCTTGCCGCTGATCGTCAGCAATCTGGTGAATATTGTTTCAGCCGACTTTTTCGGCATCAGTTTTTCAGAGTATGCCAGCCGTATGATTATTCCCAATCTCTTTAGTCTGCTGGCAAGCATTCTTGTACTCTATCTGTATTTCAGAAAAAGCATACCAAAGACATACGATGTCAATCAGCTGAAAAAACCGGCAGAGGCCATTAAAGATGTAAAAATGTTTACATTGTCATGGTATGTATTAGCTGTTCTGCTCGCTGGATACTTTATAGGAGAATTCTTCTCTGTACCTGTATCCTTCATCGCAGGAGTCATCGCGGTTATTTTCTTGGCAGCTGCAAGAAAAAGCTCAGCCGTCCAGACAAGAACAGTAATAAAAGGTGCACCTTGGGCGGTCGTATTCTTTTCCATCGGTATGTATGTTGTCGTGTATGGTTTGCGAAATGCAGGACTGACCAATTTATTGGCTAGTGCCATTGAATCCGTCACACATCATGGACTATTTGCAGGAACGATAGGAATGGGCTTTATCGCAGCAGTCATCTCTTCTGTGATGAATAATATGCCAACCGTTATGATTGATGCGTTAGCCATATCTGATACCCATACTACAGGTGTCATGAGGGAAGCCTTGATTTATGCGAACGTGATCGGTTCGGACTTGGGGCCGAAACTTACACCGATTGGTTCGTTAGCTACATTATTATGGCTTCATGTGCTGAATACTAAAGGCGTGAAAATAACATGGGGATACTACTTTAAAATTGGGGTCGTTTTAACCGTTCCAACCTTGTTTATAACGTTGACAGGTCTCTATCTATGGTTAATTATCCTTCATTAAATTGAGTTA
Source organism: Fictibacillus sp. WQ 8-8 (assembly GCF_024494405.1). Lineage (NCBI taxonomy): Bacteria > Bacillati > Bacillota > Bacilli > Caryophanales > Fictibacillaceae > Fictibacillus > Fictibacillus sp. WQ 8-8. Next base: position 293,502 of record NZ_JAMXKG010000001.1, on the reverse strand, counting down.
AGGAGTGTTTGAGAATGGCTAAAAAAACAATCTATTTCTTATGTACCGGAAATTCATGCAGAAGCCAGATGGCAGAAGGCTGGGCTAAAAAGCATCTTGGTGAAGAATGGGAAGTAAAAAGCGCAGGGATTGAAGCACATGGCTTAAATCCCAATGCGGTTAAAGCGATGAATGAAGTGGAGATTGATATTTCGAATCAAACGTCTGACATCATTGATCCCGATATTTTAAATAACGCAGATCTTGTTGTCACGCTCTGCGGGGATGCGGCTGACAAGTGCCCGATGACTCCTCCGCATGTAAAACGAGATCACTGGGGATTTGATGATCCGGCGAAAGCGGAAGGAACAGAAGAAGAAAAATGGAAGGTGTTCCAGCGCGTCCGTGATGAAATCGGAGAACGTATCGCAACGTTCGCGAAAACAGGAAAATAACAAGCAAGGCTTACCCGTCGAGGTAAGCCTTTTTTTTTGCCGTTTTAATATGGCGGATGATAGAAAGTCTGAGGATAATGGCTTGGATAATACTGATCTTGGCGTTGTTCTCCACTGCAGTTTTTCGGCGGCCCGATAAACGTGGTGGACTGGACGGGTGCGACCGTTTGGATCCATTGTTTTTCATTCATGCAATATGTGTGAGCCATGATGTTGGACGGGGTGAATTTTAAAAGATCGGAACCCAGGATGACATCCGGGGTCGGTGAGTTGAATATAGCCAGCAGGTGGGTTTGGTCAGATGTAGCCACTTCATAATGCCACCAGCCTTGAGGAACGTTAGCAACCTGCCGGGGTCCGATCGGATAGTGATGGAACTGTTTCGTAAAAGGATTGAAGATGGAAACAACAGCAGAACCGGAAATGCAGTACACAAGCTCTGCGGCATTTTGGTGATAATGAGGTTCGACGACGTTATTGGTGCTCAAGAAAATGTCCAATAAGGAAACATTGTCTAACGTGTTTAACTGCTGGATTCCCAAAACATTTATATAATTCTCGCGGTCTTTGGTGAACACGTTGCTGCTGACATCGGCGGTGTATTGAGTGGATGGTGATGTGTAATCCAGGTTTTGTACCATAGTTTACCCTCTTTCTTTTGGCAGATGGTCACTACCATACCCTATGCAGATGCCCAGATGGCGTGAAAGTATTTTTTCCTGCTGCGGCCTCATTTGTCCACTTTGTGACAAATGAAGCAGAACAAGCCTTATTTTTATGAAAGTGTGATTTATATCACATATGAGAAAAGCCCCTCCGTTATAGCATGAAATAGTACTTATTACACTCCGTCAGGAAGATAGAAACACTGTTTCAGGTTATGAAAGGAGAGGTCACACATGAAGAAACATACGTCCGGCTATCTTTGGAAGGTTTCTGCTCTGGGCATCACACTGTTAGCACTTCTAACAGGATGCGACCGGCGGTATCTCGTCTTTAATCCGTCCGGCCCTGTCGCGCAAAAGGAGCTTGACTTAATTGTATTGTCAGCGGTTTTATGTGCCGCTGTGGTGATACCGGTTTTAGTTTTGCTGTTTTATATCGTATACAGGTACCGTGACAAACCGGGCAATAAAGCACCGTATACGCCAGAGTGGAATGACAGCAAAATATTGGAGATCGTGTGGTGGGGAATTCCGGTCATCATTATTTGTATTTTAGGCGTTTACACTGCCAAAACAACGTATTCTCTTGTCAAACCGCCGGTGACGGATGTAAAACCGATTACCATTCAGGTCACCTCACTCGATTGGAAGTGGCTGTTTCAGTATCCCGATCAAAAAATTGCGACTGTCAACTATGCGGAAATTCCGGCTGGCGTTCCAGTTCAATTCCAATTAACATCGGATTCGATGATGAACTCGTTCTGGGTTCCGGAGCTTGGCGGACAAGAATATACGATGCCGGGAATGGCGATGCGGCTCTGGCTGCAGGCGGAAAAACCGGGAACGTACTTTGGATCTGGTGCCAACTTTACCGGAAAAGGTTTTGCCCATATGAAATTTAAGGTGGTTGCCAAGCCGCAGGCTGAATTCAACCAATGGGCACAACAAATTAAAAAATCAGCTCCGGCGCTAACTCAGGAGAGATATGATCTGCTGACGAAAAAAGGACTGGCAGAGAAACAATCATTTTCTTCGTATCCTGAATCCTTGTTTCATGAAACGATCGACCGCAACGGCGGCAAATATATGAAGCCTGAGATGAAGCACGGGGGACATGACATGTCGATGATGGACCACGATAAATAATAGAAAAGAAGAAAGGGGGAAAAACAGATGGCAGACAAGGCGAAAGGATTTTTTGTAACCGGCGATCCGCTGATTTACGGCGCGGATGTTGCCATTGTGATCACGCTTCTTGGTATTTTGGTTTTTCTTACGTTTTTCAAAAAATGGGGCTGGCTGTGGCGCGAGTGGCTCACAACCGTTGATCATAAAAAAATCGGAATTATGTATTTGGTATCCTCCCTCCTCATGCTGTTCAGGGGAGGAGTTGACGCACTGCTCATGAGAATGCAGCTGGCGTTTCCGAATTCACACTTTTTGGATTCCCAGCATTACAATGAGATTTTTACGACGCATGGCACAATCATGATTTTGTTTATGGCGATGCCCTTTATGTTTGCACTGTTTAACATTGTGGTGCCGCTGCAGCTCGGAGCGCGCGATGTCGCATATCCGTTCTTGAACGCGCTGAGCTTTTGGCTGTTTTTCTTTGGCGCCATGCTGTTCAACTTATCCTTTGTTGTGGGAGGATCACCGGATGCCGGCTGGCTAAGCTATCCGCCGTTATCCGAACTTGCGGGAAGCCCGGGGCCGGGACAAAACTTTTATATCTGGGGAATTCAAATCTCGGGGATTGGAAGCCTGGCAACAGGAATCAACTTTCTCGTCACCATTTTAAAGATGCGTGCTCCCGGCATGAAACTCATGAAGATGCCGCTGTTCTCCTGGTCTGTACTGGCCAGCTGCATCACGATCATCTTCGCATTTCCTGTATTGACGGTAACGCTGGCGCTATTGTTTGTTGACCGCTTTTTCGGTGCCCATATCTTTACGGCAACCGGCGGCGGAAACCCGATGATGTATGTCAACCTGATCTGGATGTGGGGACATCCAGAAGTGTATATCGTAGTGCTGCCGGCGTTCGGTATCTACTCAGAGGTCGTCAGCACCTTCTCGAAAAAGAAAATTTTCGGCTATAAATCCATGGTATTTTCCATGATGATCATCAGCGTACTTTCCTACTTTACATGGGTGCATCACTTTTTCACAATGGGTGCCGGAGCCGATGTGAATACTTTCTTTGCCATAACAACGATGGCAATCGGTATTCCGACCGGTGTTAAAGTATTTAACTGGCTGTTCACGATGTTCCGCGGCCGCATCAGCATGACGCAGCCGATGCTCTGGACGCTTGCTTTTATTCCCTGCTTTGTCGTCGGGGGAGCGACAGGGGTCATGCTGGCTGTTGCGCCGGCTGACTATCAGTACCATAACAGCTATTTCCTGATTGCCCACTTTCATCAGGTCTTGATTGGCGGGGTTGTCTTCGGGTATTTGGCAGGACTCTACTACTGGTGGCCGAAAATGTTCGGCTTTAAATTGAACGACCGCCTCGGCAAATGGGCGTTCTGGACGTGGAACATCGGGTTTTATGTATGCTTCATGCCGCAATATGCGCTTGGATTCATGGGCATGACCCGCCGTGTCTATACGTACGGATGGGACATGGGCTGGGCGCCGTACAACCTTGTTTCCACGGGTGGCGCGTTCCTTATGGGAATCGGCTTCGTGTTCCAGGTATGGCAAATCCTCTACAGCATCAAAAACGGCGAGCGCGATCTTACCGGAGATCCGTGGAACGGCCGGACGCTGGAGTGGTCCATTCCATCTCCTGCTCCGCTTTATAACTTTGCCCATATTCCAGAGGTGAAGAGTGATGATGCCTGGTGGGATGTGAAAGAACATAAGCATGGAGCTGCATCTGAAAAAGAAAATAAAGAGTTTGAACCGATCCACATGCCTAAAAACTCAGGTATTCCATTTTTCATGGCAGCGTGCTGGTTTGTAGCTGGATTTGGTCTTACCTTTGAATGGGTGTGGGTAGGAATCGCCGGCTTGGCTGGTGTAGCCATCTGCTTGCTGGCCCGTTCCTTCCAGCGGAAAACGGACTACTACATTCCTGTAGATGAAATCAAGCGGACGGAAGCTTCTTTAGGGAGGGTCGTGTGATGGCACAATCGGTAACGTCTATGGATACCCGCCACGAGGCGCATCACGATACGTTTAAATTGCTGGGCTTTTGGATTTTTCTTGTAACAGACTGTATTATTTTCGCTTGTTTGTTTGCTGTATATGCCGTATTGAGGACTCACACAGATGGAGATCTTACAGGGCATGAGCTGTTTGAGGTTAAGGGCTTTACTGCTGAAACCTTCATCCTTTTGGCAAGCAGCTTTACGAGTGGGCTTGCTTCACTCGCGATGCATAAGGGAAACAAAAAACAGCTGATGGGATGGCTGGCGGTCACCGTATTGCTCGGTATGTCCTTTGTGGGACTTGAAATTACGGAGTTTGCCAAAATGGCAGCTGAGGGAGCAACGATATCCACTAACGCATTTCTTTCTTCCTTTTTTACACTGGTCGGAACGCACGGACTTCACGTCACGTTCGGTTTGATCTGGATGATTGGTGTGATGGTTCAGATCGGCAGGCACGGCATCGACCATCTGACAAAAGAAAAAGTAACGATTGTCGGCCTGTACTGGCATTTTCTCGATGTCGTCTGGATTTTCATCTTTACCGTTGTTTATCTGTTGGGGGTGATGTAGATGAACGGACATGAAAACCATGGTTCAGCAAAGACATACATTATGGGTTTTCTCTTTTCCATCATTTTAACGATCATCCCGCTGTGGCTTGTGATCCAGCATGTGATGAGCAAGAGCATGCTGACGGTTTCCATTCTTTTGATCGCTTTACTGCAGCTCATCATTCAGTTTTTCTTCTTCATGCACATTAGAGAAGGAGAGAAGCCGAGGTATCATGTGATGGCACTTGTGCTTGGAGCTGTCATGGTGTTCACAATCGTAGCCGGCTCCATCTGGATCATGACGTTTAATTCTCAGGTTCATTAAGGGAATAGACTTTACCTTTTGTAGTTCCTGTGTGCTGGAGCTGCATGTCAGAAAGCAAACATGAGCGATAAATCGAGATGAAAGCTGGAGAAAGTGCCGGCACTGCTGCTTAGTGATGGTCGGCTGAATAAGAAAATAATAATCTTGTAAAGAGGAAATGTGGGCATCGCTTAATGAATAGGAGCAGGCGATGCAGACCCATTTTCCTCTTTTTCTTTTCATGGGAAGGGTAAAACATACCGGGCAATGCACGCCGGTGAGAAGGTCAGTTTTAGGAATCAGGAAGTATTCGAGGGGATCGAATGTTTCAGGTGTATGCTGTTTGATAAGAAGTGGACAACCGTTTTAACTGTTTTTGCTCAGAATCTCATTTGTGTGCAGTTGGTTAAGGTGTTCTATTTGGTTCGAATGATGGTCCGGGGACTGCTGATAACAACGAGGCATTCGATAGGGAGCGGTGGTAGACGGTTCTTTGTAAGCCATTCGGTTAACAGCTTTTTATGGCGTTGGATTTGTATGAACGGATATGCAAATCCTTCTTCTTTACCTTCGTGTGTACGTATCAGCTGTTGATGTGTTTCGTCAAAAAGAAGGGAGCCTGAAAAATTCTTCACTTCTAGATTGAGAAGGTAATAGGGTGTAAGAATGAGTAAATCCATTTGAAATTGACTGTTGAGAGCAGGAAGGCGAATGTCATGGAGGATAAGATGGTCTTTCGATGGAAGTTCTTGCAGATAAAAGTCGAGAGACTGTTCGCCCCGGTATCCTTTGAACCGGCTGGCCAGCTCTTTTTCGATGATTGGCCGTTTTGGATGGTTTGGGGGCAGTCTGCGAAGCAAGGCTTCTAGTTTTTTGATGATAAGAGGAACTTGTATAGGTTTGACGATCATAGCAACACTCCTTATTAGATAGATTTCTCTTTTTTAGTAGATTTTCCTGCTTTAGAAGGGTGGTTTTATGGAGTGAGGAGAGCGGATGGGGAGTTTATGTGAAGAATGGAGCGGAAAAGGAGAGGAATTGTGCCGAACGCTCAATTTATTGAGCCAAACAACATTTAATTGAGCGTAACTCAAAATAATTGATCCAAACTAAAAATTCAGATAACTGCGCTCAACTAAGCCAGCCTAATTTCCACAAAAAACCCCACATTATCCTCATGCATTGTCATTTCCCGCAAAGTAAAAACCCTTCATTTCTGTCAATTAGTCTCTTATCCTTACATTTATTAGGTCATTTTAGCGAGTTTTGTAACAATTTGAAATATAGTTGTAATGTAATTGCCCAAAAACTCTATCATCTAAATGATATAATTCTTTTGGGATTAAAAGAGGGTGTAGGAGAACGTATGGAGGAGGCAATACCATTGAAAAGAAAGATATTAAAGGGGTTATTATCTCTAAGCATTGGCTTGAGCGCTTTTACATACACTTCTGCTAACGCGCAAACGTTAAGTGATATACATCAAAAGCAAGCTGAAAACCAGGCCAAAAAACAAGAAAAGAACGCAGAAATTAAAGACGTGCAAGGACAGCAGGACCAGGTGCTTGAGGAACTGCAAAAAATTGAGTCTACTCTGCAGCAGACGCTGAACGATATTCAGACGAAAAAAACAGAAATCAATGATACGAAAAACGAGATTCAAAGCTTGAAAGACCAAATTGCCAAGATTCAAAAACGCATCAAAGAACGCGATGCGATCTTAAAAGAGCGTGTCCGTTCCATGTATGAAAGCGGCGGAGCGGTGAAGTACCTTGATGTCGTACTCGGCTCAAGCAGTTTTGGTGATTTCCTTGACCGTTTGATTTCATTAAATATGATCGCAGAATCTGATAAGTCCATTTTGGAAGATCAAAAACGCGATAAAGCAGCAGTTGAACAGGATAAACAGCATGTAGAACAAAAGCTGAATTCCTTGAATGCGAAGCTTCAGGAATTAAATGGGCTGAATGATAAGCTCAGCGCCCAAAAAGAAGCAAAAAACAGACTGTCCGCTTCATTAAAGAAGAAGGAAACGCATCTTCATGAAGACGTGACAAGTATTGAAGAGAAAAATCAAATTCTTTCCGCACAGGAAAAAGCGGTAAAAGAAGAGATGGCAAGAGCAAAAAGAGAAGCTGAACAGCGCAAGCGTGAAGAAGCAGCCCGTAAAGAGGCAGCCAAACGTGCGGCTGAACGCCAACAAGAGCGTCATGATTCAGCGCCTTCACCTGCGCCGACTCATAGCGAGCCAAGTGTTTCAGCGAACTTTATCTGGCCTGCCAATGGCTACGTTTCATCGCCATTTGGCAAGCGTTTTGGCGGCAGTGATTTCCATCCGGGAATCGATATCGCTCAAGCTGGATCGGACAATGCGATCTCAGCAGCGGCTTCAGGTACGGTTGCCCGTTCTTACCTATCGTCTTCTTACGGTAATGTCGTATTTATTTCTTCTTACATTGACGGCCAGCTGTACACGACTGTTTATGCACATATGAGTGAGCGTGCAGTCAGCACAGGACAAAGTGTAACTCAAGGGCAACGACTTGGTACGATGGGTAATACTGGACATTCCACTGGACAGCATTTGCACTTTGAACTTCATAAAGGTGAGTGGAATTACGCGAAATCAAATGCTGTAAATCCAATCCCATATCTTCGTTAACAACACATCAGGGAAGCAAGGAGACATCTCCGTGCTTCCCTTTTTATTTATAAAAATAGCGGGGTGAGAAGATGAAGGCCAGTCAAGCTCGTAAAAACGCAGAAGATTGGGTGAAGAAGTACGCCAGCTCTGAAAGATGGTTTTTGGGTGCGTATTTCAGCGGATCGACCATCGGACTCGCAGACGACGAAGAACTGCCGGTTGGTTCAGACGTCGATGTCGTCCTTGTTTCCAAGGAGGACGAACCGCCGATGAAACCCGGCAAGTTCCTCTATCGTGATACCTTGCTGGAAGCTACTTATCTATCTCAAAAATTATTAAAATCAGCCCAAGAAGTGCTATCCTCTTACCACTTGGCAGTAAGCTTCCGTACGAACACGATCATTGCTGACCCCACAGGACATTTGCAGAAACTCCAACAGCAAGTGTCCAAGTATTTTCCGGAGAAAAAATGGGTGAGGAACCGATGCGAAAACGCAATGAGAAGAATTGAATCCGGGCTCGCTGCAATTCAGCCGAAAGCACCGATTCATGAACAAGTAACAAGCTGGCTGTTTCCGGCAGGGGTCACGACCCACGTTCTTCTCGTTGCTGCCATGAAGAATCCGACCGTCCGGCTCCGTTACCTTAAAGCGCGCGAGGTACTGGTGGAATACGGACAGGAGGGGTTATATACGGATCTGCTGAGGCTGCTCGGCTGTGAGCATTTTACTTCTGAAAAAGTGGAGCACCACCTAGCCAACCTTGAAGGAACCTTCGATGGTGCAGTGGCGGTCTCCAGGACGCCGTTCTTTTTCAGTACAGATATTACGAAAATTGCCCGTCCGATCGCCATTGATGGAAGCAGGAAACTGATTCAGGACGGTTTTCATCGAGAAGCTGTATTTTGGATTGCAGCCACGTTTGCGCGATGCCGCACGATCCTTGCAGCAGATGCCCCGCCTGATTTGCAAGAATCACTGGCTCCTGCTTTTACCGAACTCCTCGCTGATTTAGGTATTGCAACCACAAGAGATATCTTTGACAGGGCACAGGAAGTGATCAGCTTTCTGCCGGCTGTATGGGACACCGCCAATGCCCTTATGGCGGCCAACCCTGATATTAATAAAAATAAGTAAAGGCATGCCCCCGGATAAAGGGCATGTCTTTTTTAATACGCCGAGTAGACCATAAGAGCAAGAATGAGGACGATTTACACCGATGAAAGCTGATAGAATAATGAAGAGGTGAGTGATGAGATGAATCAGATCAAGCGGTTTAACGAACTGCATCAAGGCAATGATTTGCTTTTGGTGAATCTTATGCTTCAGAAACGGTATGACTATATTGAACCTGAAAACGATAAGCATGCTGCCCTTTACGAAAAACTGCTTAGGAAGGATGAATACGCTGGCTATTATATCGGCGTGACGACAACTGGCATCGCATGCCGCTTTGGCTGCAGCGCTACACCTCCCCACAAGCAGAACACCGTCTTTTCCAAAAGATTATTTGATCTCGTCTGCTTTGGGTTCAGAGAATGCAAAGTTTGCAAGCCGTTAACCCATGGGACCGAACGAGAGGACATCCGGGACTTTATTGACATGATACAGAAGGAACAACATCCGGAAAAATATTTGAAGCAGATCTCTCCGGATGATTCCTCTTATAGCCGTGCGAGGAGATGGTTTTTGAAGCAGCATGACGGAGATCTGCAAAAGTACGTGTACGTCAAGCGGGTAAACGACATGCTCCGCAGCGAAAGCAACCGTGACGAAGAGCTCCCGAATACCCTTAGCTTCCAGAAATACTGGACGCCGATCGGTGTTTTGATCGCCTGTTTTTATGAGGGGGAATGCTGTTTGCTGGAATTTATGGACCGGCGGGCGCTTGAGACCGAGCTTGTTTTTCTGAAAAAGAGACTTAAAGCCAATCTCAAAAAGAGATCAAGCCCATTGAGCCGCCAATTAGGTTTCGAGCTCCAAGAGTATTTCTCCGGGTCACGCAAGGAATTTTCCGTGCCGGTTGCCAGCATCGGAACGGAATTTCAAGTGCAAACATGGAAAGCGCTGAAGGATATACCTTATGGCACGACGCGCAGCTATAAAGCGCAGGCGGAGCATCTGGGACGTCCCAAAGCCGTCAGGGCAGTGGCCAACGCAAACGGCAAGAACCGCATCTGCATCCTTATTCCTTGCCATCGGGTGATCGGGGATAATGGTGACTTGAGAGGATATGCGGGTGGATTGGATCGAAAACAATTTTTACTTGAACTTGAAAATAACAGAAGTTTACAATAGGAGCAGAGGAAGGGGACAGTGAAGATGGACAATCTCTCATTTGATGAGATGTGGGAAAAAATTATGGTGTGCGACAGTTCGTATGACGGTTTATTTTATACTGCTGTCAAAACGACAAAAATTTATTGCCGTCCTTCCTGCCGCTCAAGAAAACCGAAGAAGATCAACGTGGATTTCTATGGAACTATTCCTGAAGCAGTAGAGGCGGGCTTTCGAGCCTGTAAACGATGCCAGCCGGATGCCGGGCTTTCTCCGCAGATGGAGCTCGTCACAAGCGTCAAATCATTTCTTGTTCAGCATTATAAAGAACCGCTCGTTCTTCAGGACATTGCCGATTTTGCCGGTGTCAGTCCGTTTTATCTGGAACGGCAATTTAAACAGGCGACCTCAGAAACGCCGAGGGAATATTTGGAGAAGATCCGGGTAGACAAGGCCGCCCATCTTCTTAAAAATACGAGCCTTACAAATCTCGAAATCTGCTATGAAGCAGGGTTTCGAAGTCCGTCAAATTTTTATAAAGTCTTTCGTACGGTCTTGGATTGTTCACCAAGTGAATTTCGTAATAAGTAAAAGCACTTCTCCTTTGCGGAAGTGCTTTGTGTTTTTTAGAATCGAATTCAGTTCTTCACATCTTCCTTGCTGTGTGTCGGCCCTATATAAACCGATTCGGGCCTGAATATCGTGTTGTCTTCTGACTGTTCAAGAACATGGGCGGTCCAGCCTACCATTCGGCTGGCCGTAAAGGTGGGCGTGAACAGCTCGTCATCCATTTGAATGGCCTTCATAATCGCTGCAGCATAAAATTCTACGTTCGTATACAGCGAACGTCCTGGTTTAAATTCCTGCAAAAGAGCAACAGCCGTGCGTTCTGTCTCAAGAGCCAGATCAAGCCATTGGTCTTTTCCTGTCATGTTTAAGAGACGCTCCTTCAAAGCGGCCGCTCTCGGATCAAGCGTTTTATATACGCGATGGCCAAATCCCATCAGCTTCTCACCACGAACTAACTTCTCTCGAATTACTCTTTCGGGATCGCCTGCTTCCGCCACTTCATCCAGCAGTGCGATCACACCGGAAGGGGCACCTCCGTGAAGGGGGCCTTTCATCGTCCCAATGGCTGATGTTGCAGCAGAAACGAGGTCCGATTCTGTGGAAGCTGTTACCCTTGCTGAAAATGTTGAAGCGTTCATCCCATGCTCCAGCGTCAAGATCATATAGGTTTCCAGCGCTTCAGCATGTGCTTTTAAAGGTGGTGTGCCGTTGATCATATAAAGATAGTTTTCAACATGATCTAAGTCCTCGAAGGGAGAAACAAACGGCCTACCTTCTATGCTGCGTGTCCGATAGGCTATGATACTCGGAACGAGCGCTGTAAGTCTAATCGCTTGAGCAATCGTAGGTTTCCAGCCATATTCTTCAGAGCCTTCTGAAGAGATGGCGGTTCGGATCACGCTCATCAAATCCATGTTCTTTGGAAGGTGATCAATGATCTCTTTGATCGAACCTGAAAGCTTCCTGTTTCTTTTTAACTCATTCTTCAGATCGTTCAGTTCATTTTCAGTTGGAAATTTTCCATGCCATAGAAAGTAGGCTGTTTCTTCGAATGAATAGTGCTTTGTCACTTCGCCGATATCTAAACCTCTGTACAGCAATTTTCCATTCAGGCCATCCACATGGCTGATGGACGTCTGTGCTGCCACAACACCTTTAAGACCTTTTTCCATCAATCATCTCTCCTTTTCTTCTTTGATAACATTGTATAGAATATATATAATTAAGAAAATTAAATCTTTTTAAAGAACTTGATTAGGATCATTAATAAGGAGATAATAATGGAGTTTAATTGGCTATATACCTTTTTAACGGCGGCAGAAACGGGGAATTTTAGAAAAACAGCAGAGATTCTTTACATATCACAGCCTTCCGTAACGGTTCATATTAAGCAGCTTGAAAAAGAAATCGGGGTATTGCTCTTTCATCGGGAAGGAAAGAAAGTTAAACTGACGGAAGACGGAAAACGATACTTGGATCATGCCAAAAAGCTGATTGCCGTTTATGAAAACGGGCTTGAAGATCTTGCTTCCTTCAGCCAGGGCTATACGAGCAAGCTTATCCTGGCCATCTCACCGCTGATCGCTGACACGATTCTTCCCTTTGTGCTGAAGCGATACTTAAATAAGCATCCTGAAACAGAAATATCGGTGAAAATCATAGAATCAGAACACATCGAACAAGCGGTATTGAACGATGAAGTGGATATTGGTCTATCATGTCTTCCTACAGCCAATTCCAATTTAATCTGTAATCTCCTATACAGAGACAAAGTGATCTTGGTTTGTACACACGATGGCCGGGATTCAGAATCCGCACCGCCTCTGGAGGAAGCAGAAGTATTCGAATTGAATTATCTATTGACTCATAATCACCCAGGTTACTGGGGAGGCTTGATTAAAACGATTAAAGCTAAATATCCTGGTGTGCGAATGATGAAAGTGTCACAAGTGCATATTACGAAAAGATTTATTATAGAAGGGCTTGGGGTATCCTTTCTGCCTGCCTCTACAGTCAGGCGAGAACTGCTGGAGGGAAGGATGCTGGAAGTGGACTGCCATTCTATTCAGCTGCCTGACGCCAATACCTATGCACTGACAAAATACGATCACTCCAAACAAAGAGAATTCCTTTCCTTTGTTTCCAACCATAGAATTTAAAAAAAGGAGAGAAAATCGATGAAAAAGAAAATGGCCATGATCAGTATGGCGATGCTGCTTTTGGCTGCATGTTCATCCAATAACGGACAGGACGAGCAGAAGAAACATGAAAAGCAAAACATGCTGGCTGCTGACAGTGTCTTTAAACAAAACTGTGCAAGCTGCCACGGAAACAATCTTGAAGGATCAGCAGGGCCTTCTCTAAAACATATCGGAAGTAAATATTCGGAAAAAGAGATCATGAGCATTATTTTAAAAGGTCGAAATGGTATGCCGGCCGGTCTATTGACTGGCGGAGACGCGAGGCTTGTGGCGGAGTGGCTCAAGAAAGAACACAAATAGGGAAATTCGTTTGTTTTACAAACTCACTGGCTTTTTTAGCATCAGTAAGCGAGATGTTTTTGAGAGATTATCAATAATCATAACAAAAACCGCCTTGTTTAGGCGGTTTTTGTGTTTTATAAGAGGGGGGAGAGCAGGCGGGAGATGGATTCTCTGAAGCGGATCCACTTCGAACGCTCCTGATATTGTTCCCACGTTAATTTACGGGAAAGCTTTACATCCTCGTGAAAAGCGTCCATCAGCTTTTTGGCTATTGTTTTGTTGTATATAAAAGCATTGATTTCAAAGTTCAGCTTTAAGCTTCGGATATCGAAATTGGCGGTCCCGACGGATGATATCTCATCATCTACAACAATCGATTTGGCATGGATAAAGCCGTTGTCATAGATATAGACTTCCGCACCAGCCTTCAGCAAGTCTCCGATATTGGATAACGAAGCCCAATATACGAAAAGATGATCGGGTTTATTCGGTATCATGATCTTTACGTCTACACCCGAATGGCAGGCGATCCGCAGAGTATCCAGCAGACTGGCATCAGGAATAAAGTACGGAGTTTGAATGGTGATTGAATGTTTGGCAAGGGAGATCATCTTGATGTAGCCGTCTTTAATCTGCGGCCACTCCGATTCGGGCCCGCTCGTAACAATCTGCATGCCGATAGCGCCTTTGCCGATTTCCTCAGGAAAAAGGACAGGATCATAATCAATATCATGTCCATATGAGGCTTGGTTCCAGTCTAGTATAAAACGGGTTTGCATGGAGTGGACGGCTGTGCCCTGAATCTTTAAGTGTGTATCACGCCAAAACCCAAACCTCGGGTTAAGCCCCAGGTATTCATCCCCTACGTTAAAACCGCCGACATAACCGATCTTGCCGTCGATAATAACGATCTTCCGGTGATTTCGGTAGTTCATCCGAAAATTAATGAAGGCAAACCTTGTGGGGAAAAAGACTTCAACCTCTCCCCCGGCCTTTCTGAGTTCGGAGAAAAAGCGCTTGGTGAGTCTTCGTGATCCCAATTCATCATATAAGACCCTGACCTTAACCCCTTGTTTTGCTTTTTCGACCAAGACATCCCTTATCTTTCTGCCAAGATTATCTTTTTTAATAATGTAATATTGCAGGTGTATGTGATGTTCTGCCCGTTCGATATCTTGAATCAGATTCTCGAACTTTTTCCCTCCATCAGTAAAAATTTCAACGGAGTTATCCCGTGAAAAGGGAGCCTCGTTATTGACGAGCTGCATGTAGATCAAGTCCTGGCTTGCTCTCTCAGGTTCGTTGCAAAACTCAAAGGACCCGTCCCGAAGATGCTTCATCTGGCTTTTTAAGGTTTTCTCCAAACCAAGCTTTTTTCGGTCATCCCATTGAAATAGCCGGTGTCTGCTTAAGTTTCGTCCGAACAATAAATAAAGAAAAAAGCCACCTAAAGGAATGAACACTAAGACAAGGAGCCAAGCCCAGGTGGAACTGGCATCACGGCGTTCCCGAAATACGATGACGGCCGCAAGCAATATATTCAAAATGGTAACAAGCATAAGTAATATAGAAAAAATATGCATAAATTCTCCTTAACAAGCAAGAGTACGGTAGATGTATAACATACCATATTCTCCTTGTATATTCCCAGTTCTTCAAATAACAAGCAGTATGACCGGATTGAATTTTTTCCATAACCCTAAACAAAGTGTATCATAGTACCATTTATCTCCTAATGACTATTGCGAAAGAAAGCATATGGGAGGATATAAGAGTATATCTTCTTATATGTAAGTATATTATGGCTAACTGTTGGGATTCCTAATAGTAACTGTCACACACCCTTATATCAAAGGATACATAGTTTGGTGCAGCTAAGAAACTTCTTTACAATTAAAAAGTTGCGGTTAATCGCTGTCGAAAAATGTCGTGAAACTAGAGGTGATGTTAATGGAAGCAAAAGTGAGTATTAGAAATGTAACCAAAGTATTTGGCAAATCACCGAAAGCTGCCGTTCAATTACTGAAAAAGGGTTACTCCAAGAAAGACATATTAAAAGAAACGGGCAGCACGGTCGGTGTAAATAACGCATCGTTTGATATCTATCCAGGTGAGATCTTCGTGGTCATGGGGTTATCCGGAAGCGGAAAATCCACTTTGATTCGAATGATCAACCGGTTGATCGATCCTTCAAGCGGCGAAATACTTATCGATAATGAAGACATCGTGAAAATGCCTACCTCTCAACTTAGAGAAGTGAGACGCAAGACGATCAGCATGGTGTTTCAAAACTTCGCATTATTTCCTCATAAAACCGTGTTAGAAAACACGGAGTACGGTCTGGAAATACAAAATGTCTCCCCATCGGAACGCAAGGATAAAGCGATGAGATCCCTTGAAATCGTCGGATTAAAGGGGTATGAAAATCAGATGCCATCCCAGCTGAGCGGCGGGATGCAGCAGCGTGTAGGCCTTGCAAGAGCACTGGCAAGCGATACTGATATCCTTTTGATGGATGAAGCATTCAGTGCCCTTGACCCGCTGATCCGGAAAGACATGCAGGACGAACTTCTTGAAATTCAGGAATCCATGAAAAAAACGATCATTTTCATTACACATGATCTGGATGAAGCTTTACGTATCGGCGACCGTATCGCCCTTATGAAAGACGGAAGCATAATTCAGATAGGAACACCTGAAGAAATTATGATGAATCCTGCCAATGAATACGTTGAGCGATTTGTAGAAGATGTGGATATATCACGCGTTCTTACCGCTTCTCACGTTATGAAACGGGCAGAAAAGATTTCTCCTGACAGAGGCCCGAGGGTCGCGCTGCAGATTATGAAAGATCAAGGATATTCAAGCATCTTTATCGTTGACCGCAAGCAAAGATTGCTTGGGGCCGTAACAGCAGATGATGCCTCTATGGCCATTAAGGAAAACAAGACGATCGAGGAAGTCATGAATAAAGATGTGCTGACTGCAAGTGAAGATACACTTCTTTCAGATTTGCTTGAACCGATGGCGAATACTAATATTCCTCTTGCCGTAATTGATGAAGAAAAACGGTTAAAAGGAGTTATCATCCGGGGCGCTGTCATTGGCGCGCTTGCTGGAAACCGCGATGGGCTGAACGGAAAGGAGGATGACGAATGAATTTTCCGAAAATCCCTTTAGCACAATGGGTTGACCATCTAGTAGACTGGATCACAAATACATTTGATCCTGTCTTTAATGCTATTACTGGATTTATTGAAGGGCTTCTTGACAACCTTGTTACTCTTCTTGGGATAGGTCCTTCTATCTTGTTAATTTTAATTATTACCCTTTTTGCTCTTTATACGAGCAGATGGGGAGTTGCTATTTTTACATTGGTTGGATTATTGTTAATCGACAATCTTGGATATTGGAATGCGACCGTCGATACGATCGCACTCGTATTGTCGTCAGTTGTCCTGACCATCGTGATCGGAATACCGTTTGGAATTTGGGCTTCACAAAATGATACGGCCAAACGGATCATCACACCGATTCTGGACTTCATGCAAACTATGCCAGCCTTTGTTTACCTAATACCATCTATTCTGTTTTTCGGAATCGGGGTTGTACCGGGTATCCTGGCTTCCGTTATTTTCGCGGTGCCTCCGACGATCCGCCTTACGAATCTCGGAATCCGTGAAGTACCGAAAGATTTAATTGAAGCCACAGAGGCCTTTGGTTCAACAACAGGGCAAAAGCTGTTTAAAGTACAGCTTCCTCTTGCTGCACCAACTATCCTTGCTGGTGTGAACCAGAGTATCATGCTTGCCCTGTCCATGGTCGTTATCGCTTCACTTGTTGGTGCACCTGGACTTGGAGCAGAAGTTTACCGTGCTGTTACTCAAATTAAAGTCGGTGAAGGTTTTGAAGCCGGAATTTCGATCGTTATCATCGCGATCATTCTGGACCGTATCTCTCAGAACTTGCGAAAACCGCTTTTCGGCAATATCATCAATAAAAAAATCGTTTATTCTGTATTGGCAGGTCTGCTAATCGTAGCTTACGCGGCAGTAGCGATCAGCCAGGCAAAACCAGATAAAACCAGCTCTAAAAATGTTGGTGACCAGGTAAACTATGAAATAACGGGTATCGATCCTGGTGCCGGATTGATGAAATCAACAGAAAAAGCAATGAAAGACTACGGTCTGAAGAAAGACTGGACACTGAAAGAAGGTTCAGCAGCAGCGATGACCGCCGAATTGAAAAAAGCGTATGAAAAGAAAGAACCGATCATCGTTACTGGCTGGACGCCGCACTGGATGTTCAGTAAGTACGATCTTAAATACCTGAAGGATCCTAAAGGGTCATACGGTAAAGGTGAATCCATTCACACCTTAACGAAAAAAGGGTTCAAGCAGGAAAATCCAGGTGCTAACAAAATCCTGGATCAGTTCTTCTGGAAGCCTTCTGACATGGAAGAAGTCATGGTGGATGTTCAAGATGGAGCACAGCCTGAAAAAGCTGCAGCGAAATGGGTGAAATCTCATAAACAAGAAGTAGGCAAATGGACGAAAGGCGCACAAAAAGGCAACGGAAAAGAAGTCAAGCTTGTCTATGTGGCCTGGGAATCCGAAATTGCAAGTACGAACGTAGTAGCCAAAGTTCTTGAACAGCAAGGCTATAAAGTAAAACTTCAGCAAGTTGAAGCTGGACCGATGTTCGCCGGTGTGGCTGATGGAAGTGCTGACGCTATGGTTGCGGCATGGCTGCCGACAACGCATAAGGATTATTACAACAAGTATAAAGGCAAATTTGAGGATCTTGGTCCAAACCTAAAAGGTACAAAATTAGGTCTTACCGTTCCAAAATATATGCCGATCGATTCCATCGAAGATTTAAAAAAATAATTTGATCTTCTTGAGGACAGCTTCCTTGAAGCTGTCCTCTTTTTTTAGGTAGACTAATGGCCAAATTCTCCTAATAAATATATAGGGAATACTGCAAATTGTACGTAAGGGAGAGGTCAGCATGAATAACATTAACTGGGTTGTGAGTGATCCATATGTGTATCAAGCGCTGCAGTCGGTTGTAAGCAAACCGGTTGTCGTCCAGACGGAACGTGGCTCGGTTCGCGGAACGCTTAAACAGGTTGTTCCTGATCACATCGTCGTAGAATCAGCGGGAAACTCCTTTTATATCAGAACTCAGCAGATCATTTGGGTCGTGCCAAATCCGCAATTGGTTCCCGAATAATACAACCTTCGCCACGCATAAGCATTGAGGTAGAACGGATCACAGCGGGGGTGAGGCACGATGATGAAGCGTTTGAACAAAATAGCGATAGAGCTTCCTAGGCCGGAACACGGTGACATGAACGGAGCCGCGGCGGTTCAGGAACTATTGGGCGGCAAGTTTGGTGAAATGTCCACGTTAAATAACTATATGTATCAATCGTTTAATTTTCGGGGAAAAAAGAAGTTTAAACCCTTTTATGACCTCGTTGCGAGTATTACGGCAGAAGAGTTCGGCCACGTCGAGCTCGTCGCCAACACGATTAATCTGATGTCGTTCGGAAATACGTTTCCAGGCGACCCTGACAGTACGCCTCTTCAGAATGGGAAAGATGCGCGTTATTCCCTCCACTTTACGACAACGGCACAGGCTGCTTACCCGGGGGACGGAATGGGCCGGCCGTGGAATGGAGACTTTGTCACCAACTCCGGAAGTCTTGTGGGTGATTTGCTTCATAACTATTTGCTCGAAATCGGGGCAAGAACCCATAAAATGCGCTGTTATGAGATGACCGATCACCCAACCGCAAGAACGATGATCGGTTATTTGCTCGTCCGCGGCGGCACTCATATCATCGCTTATGCCAAAGCACTGGAAGTGGCAACAGGGGTTGAGGTTGGTAAGATGCTGCCCGTGCCGAGCCTGGATAACAACAAGTTTGATTATGCTAAGCCATTTATAGATAAAGGGCTTTCCAATGTTTTATATACATGGGGGGAGCCGGAGTACCGGGATATCAGTAAAATCTGGAAAGGAAAAAATCCTGAGACGGGACAGCAGTTAACGGTCATTGACGGCATGCCGGAAGGAGCAAAGGTTCCTGATTTTGAGGAGCTGCCTGAAGAGTTTGCTCCAGGCATTGATCAGGATGATTATCAGCGGATTTTGAAGCGGCTGATGTCGAATATATAAGGGGATGCCGGGTCGCTGATGAGTTTTTTGCGGTTCGGCTTCTGTCTTTGTGGGTATTGAGCCAAAATAATACATAATTGAGCCCAACTCCAAATAAAGGATTTTAACTTATTATTCATACTATTTCACCCGGAAAACCTTGACATTCATCTTTAAATTAAGGTACTATACTAAAAAATAAAAGCATATCCAGAGCGGCTGAGGGACTGACCCTATGAAGCCCGGCAACCCCCGAATGGGCGGTGCCAATTTCAGACAAGAATCTATTTTGGAAGATAAGCGGACATGAAATCGTCAAAATGAATGTGCCGCCTTCTCCAGATTTTGAGAAGCCTTTTTAATTACATACAGTAAGAGCTGACTAGACATCTAGAGGCTCGTTTAAGCAGAACTCGTTCTGTTTAAGCGGGTCTTTTTAATTGGCTGTTTTCGTAACCTTTGTTGCTCCTGGGAGTGGTTGATTTCCGTTCCAGGATGCTCGCTTTCCGCGGGGCGTGCGCTCGTCCCGCAGGAGTCTCGCACCTTGCACTCCAATCAACTTAGCAATGAAGGTTTCTTTACAAAAATGCTCCCAACTAAAGCAACAATCATTAAGAAAAGTGTCATTTTAATTTTTAAAAAAACAGGGGAGGAAAGCGCATGTTCACTTTCTATTGGAGTCTATTGACTTTATTTTGGGTTATCGGACTCTTCATCTGGCATAAAATTTATCCGGACAAGAGGAATGAAGGGTGACCTTTTGTCTGAAAAGACCTTATCTCACAAAAGCGGGATAGGGTCTTTTGATTTTTATGTAAATTGTTTGATTTTCTGCAGTCCGTAGTTTAACCATGGTATGATAAAACATAATGATTACGTTTTATTTTGTTTAAGGAGGATCCTGTTATGTCTCAACCAAAGATACCAACCTATATATTAAGCGGCTTTTTAGGGAGCGGGAAAACGACCGTGCTGCTGAAGATGCTGTCTGATTTTAAAAGCAGGGGGCTCAAGCCGGGCATCGTTCTGAATGAACTCGGACAAGTGAATGTAGAAGGGCATATGTTCAAAGGTGAAAAAATGCTGGAGATGCTGGATGGCTGTATTTGCTGTACGATCCAGGACGACCTTCGCGAGGAACTGCAGTTCTTTTTACAGGAAGAGAACGCTGTGGATATTTTGCTGATTGAAGGTACAGGAGTTGCAAATCCGAAGGAAATTCTTGAAGCACTGACGGATCCGCGGCTTCGTGACGGTTTTGAAACGCAATCGATCATCAGTCTGGCCGATGCAAGTAAGTTTCTTGAGTATCAAAGCATATTCTCCAGTTCAAGAGAGATACGCGAGATGCTCAATGAACAAATAACGAGCGCTACACTTATTCTTTTAAACAAGATGGATCTTGTTAACGAGAAAACGAAAGATAAAATCTATAAAAAGCTTAGAAAGCAATTAAAAGCGGAAGTAGAGATCATCGAGACAGTATATGGCGATGTGGAACTGGACGAGTTGCTGAAGAAACGGATGAGCACTGTCGCGGTATCGTTAAGCAAGGAAACAGGAAATGCTGGCTATTCTCATCATGAACATGAAGATCACCACCACGAGCATCCATTTAAGGCATTTAAAATAGAAGATTTCCCGGCGGTTGAACGGATCCGGTTTGAAAAATGGCTGAAAAAGCTGCCAGAAAGTGTACTGCGAGGAAAAGGAATGGTATCACTGGCGTCCCCCTCAGGACTCTATCAATTCCAATTTGCATCGAAAGAAGTAGAAATGGAGCGGATGGAAGATCAAAATTGCAGGACATGCCTCATTTTAATTGGCTATAACATGCCGATTGAGGAAATTCGAGTTTCTTTTCAGCAGGAAGTGCTGCAAACCGTCAGCATCTAGGTACGTTTGGCAAGCTGGATTCAGTGGCGGGCGGAGGTTTACCCGCCGTTTTGGGACAAATACGCGCGGAAATGCAAAAGTTACCCGCCAAAACGAGCTGTTTACCCGCGGAAATTGAATATTTGCCCGCCAACACCACGATTCACACAATCTCCTATTCAGCAAAATCGTATAAAACATGCTACATTAATTCATGATGATAAGAGTGTAAGTTGAAGGAGGATATATCGTGATACGTTTTGGAGTAATCGGAACAAACTGGATTACCGATGCTTTCTTGAAAGCAGCAGGTGACTTGGAAGACCTTAAGCTGGCTGCCGTCTATTCAAGGACGGTGGAGAAAGGGAGAGAGTTCGCGGACAAGTACGGGGTACATACGGTTTTTACCGATGTGGAAGAGATGGCAAAATCCGATGTGATCGATGCGGTTTATGTTGCCAGCCCGAACTCTTTTCACTCGAAGCATGCCATCACGCTGATGAACCATGGCAAGCATGTGCTCTGCGAAAAGCCGCTTGCTTCCAATGCAGAGGAAGTCAAAGAAATGATCGAAGCGGCAAAAGCAAACAAGATTGTTCTGATGGAGGCGCTAAAATCAACCATGCTTCCGGGATTCAAAGCAATTCAAGAAAGTTTGCCCAAAATCGAGACCATAAGAAGATACGTGGGAAACTACTGCCAGTATTCTTCCCGCTATGATGCCTATAAAGAAGGAAACATTTTGAATGCGTTTAAGCCTCAGTTTTCAAATGGAGCGCTCATGGACTTGGGAACGTACTGCATCTATCCGCTTGTAGTTCTGTTCGGCAAGCCGATCAGCGTAAAGGCGAGCGGGGTCATGCTGGAATCCGGTGTGGATGGGGAAGGCAGCGTCCTTTTGACGTATGAGTCGATGGAGGCTGTCATTACGTATTCAAAGATTACGGATTCGTTCCTTCCTTCTGAAATTCAGGGGGAGAAAGGGAGCATCATCATTGACCGGATTCATACACCGGAAAAGGTTGAGATTCGCCATCGAGGTGGATCGGTGGAAGATGTCTCTCAAACAGCCCAACATGAACCGATGTATTATGAAGCAAAAGAATTCATATCTCTGATTCAGCAGGGAAAACTAGAATCAGACATCAACTCTCACGAAAATTCTCTTACAGTCATGGAGATTATGGATGAAGTCCGCAGCCAGATTGGTGTTGTCTATCCAAGCGACCGAAAATAAACGATTTGAACTGCTCAGAGTTTTTTCTGGGCAGTTCTTGTTTAGTTAGGCTGTGAGAATGAAATAGTACGTACCATATGAAAATGGGGGTTTGGATGAGAGTGCATTGGTCACACTAAAGGTGACGATCCTTTCATTTACATAGATAGGGAAACTATTAGGCAATGAGGAGTGGAAGACATGACGAAAAAAGTGAAGAAAGCCATTATTCCGGCAGCTGGTCTTGGGACGAGATTTCTGCCGGCCACGAAAGCAATGCCGAAAGAAATGCTGCCTATCGTAGACAAACCAACCATTCAATACATTGTGGAAGAAGCGATTAATTCCGGGATAGAAGATATTCTGATCGTAACAGGTAAAGGAAAACGTGCGATCGAGGATCATTTTGATTATTCATTTGATCTGGAGCAAAGTCTGTTCAGCAAAGGAAAGGTGAAGCTGCTTCAGGAAGTTCAGCGCTCGTCAGAAATGGCAGATATTCATTACATCCGCCAGAAGCAGCCGAAGGGGCTTGGGCATGCTGTATGGAGTGCAAGGAAATTTATTGGAGACGAGCCGTTCGCTGTCCTGCTTGGTGATGATATTGTCCAATCGGAAACACCGTGCATTCGCCAGCTGATCCAGCAGTATGAGAAAACAGGATCATCTGTTATCGGGGTAAAGCCTGTTCCAGAAGAAGAAACAGGCCGGTACGGGATCATTGAAACGAGAAAACAAGCGGGACGCCTGTATGAGGTCTCCAATTTTGTAGAAAAACCTTCAAAAGGCGAAGCTCCTTCCAACCTGGCGATCATGGGGCGCTACGTTCTTACTCCCGAGATCTTTTCCATTCTCGATAACCAGGAAATCGGGGCCGGAGGGGAGATTCAGCTAACCGATGCCATTCATAGGCTGAACCAGGAACAGAACGTATATGCTTATGAGTTTGAGGGTGATCGGTATGATGTAGGGGACAAGCTTGGTTTTATAACAACCACGATTGAATTTGCATTGAAGAACAAAGAGCTTAACGAGCCTCTTATGCATTATTTAAAAGAAAAGCTGATGAACGTGCAGGCTGATCCAAAACTGTAAGCCATTGCCGATTTAAGGGCGTATCCTAAACAGAAGGGGTTCCATGATTGTGAAATACTGGTCAGCCTTGAGTCCGGAAAATAAACATCTGACATTGGCATGGGTGCTGCTGGTTTTGTTCATGGCCCCTCCGTTTATTCTCGGTGAGCATTCTCATATCCGAGTACATGACAATATGGATTCCAACATTGCGTGGTACAAGGTGTTAAAAGAAAGCGGGCAGCTGTTCGGTCCGATGGACGCTGTTATTCCTCAAATCATCAAAGGGCTTCCACGCAATGCGTTCGGAACGGAGTTCAGCCTGATCCAATGGCTTCATCACTGGTTTCCTCCTATGACAGCTTATGCCATAAGCCAGGGGATTACCCGGATTTTTGCGTTCATCGGAATGTATTTGCTGCTGTCGAAGCATTTTATGAAAGATGAAAAGGCTTATCCCATAACCGTGTGGGTTTCACTGGCCTTTGCACTGACTCCCTTTTGGCCGTCGGGAATGCTCAGTACGCTAGGGCAGCCCCTTGCTTTATGGGCTTTTTTAAATATTAGAAAGCACAAAGAAACCTGGAGGGAATGGCTTACACTTTTACTCTTGCCCTTATACTCCAGTTTTGTGCTTGGTTTTTTCTTTTTTCTCACTGCTGTCGGTTTACTTTGGATATATGATGCACTGGTAAAAAAGCGATGGAACCTTCGCTTGTTATTCAGTATCGTACTGATGGTATCAATATATCTGATGATTGAATACAGGCTCTTGTACTCGCTCGTTGTACCGGAAGAACCGACAAGCCGGAATGAATTTGAGATCGGGAAACATTCATTCTGGCATTCGGTGCGGCTGTCTTTTAAAAACTTTTTCTTGGGTCACACGCATGTTCTCACCCTGCATACAGCTGTCATCATGCCTATTACGTTTGCAGCACTTTGGAAGCTTTGGAAAGATAGAGGGAGGGGTGACGATAGTAAGAGGCTGTTCCTTTTCTTATTCGGGCTTAACTTTCTGCTCTCTGTCTGGTATGCCTTCTGGTTTAACAAAGGCTGGGCACCAATTAAAGAAAGGATTTCTTTTCTTGCAACCTTCAATTTTGCCCGTTTTCATTTTTTGCGTCCTCTTGTTATTTACGCATTATTTGCTTTGGGGTGTTGGATTTTATGGAAAAAAGAACGCTGGAGGATATGGGTGAAAGCTGGTATTGCTCTTCAGATTTTTGTTCTTTGCTGCGCTCATGAAGAGATCTATTATCGTACGGTCGGTGCCCCGTCCTTTAAGGAGTTTTATGCTGAAAAGCAATTTGAGGAGATGAAGAATTATATAGGCAGGCCTCAGTCTTCCTACCGGGTGGCGAGTATTGGAATTCATCCTGCTATTGCACAGTATAATGGCTTCTACACACTCGATACCTACAATAATTATTATCCGTTGTCCTACAAGCATCATTTTCGGAAGATCATTGCCAAGGAACTGGAAAAAGACCGGGTCTTAAGGAAGTACTTTGACCGTTGGGGAAACCGGTGCTATCTGTTTGTAGATGAGCTGGGGAAAAAGTATCATTACACCAAAGGTTCAAAAGAAGTGATTCAGCATCTGCAGCTGAACACAAAAGTTTTTACCGAAATGGGTGGACAGTACATTTTTTCCGCACTGCCGATCAGCAATGCGGAAGAAAATCATCTGCGCTTTGTCAGAGCGTTCTCACAAAAAGAATCGGCGTGGAAGATTTATTTGTATCGTGCAGAAGCCGTTGAATAAAATAAAGGTTGATGAAGAATGAAACATTCATTTATACGATTTTTAATGGTTGGTATCATCAACACACTTGTTGGACTATCCGTCATTTATCTGTTGATTCATGCAGCCGGTGCTTCGTATTGGCTGGCAACATTTTTAGGAAACGCAGTTGGCGCATGTGTGAGCTATGTGCTAAACCGGATGTTCACGTTTAAAAGCTCCTCACCAGTAGCGGGAAGTATGGTACGGTTTGTCATCGTCATTCTTCTCTGCTATTTTATCGCCTATTATGCCGGAATTCGGATCGCAGACTGGGCCTTCTCAGCAATAATTCCTCTGCCAAAACACTTTGCCAAAGATGCCGCTGTTTTGATAGGAACAGGACTGTATACGGTTCTGAATTATGCCGGACAAAAACGCTTCGTGTTTACGGAGAGCAGCAGCTCTGGTAAAGCGGGCACTATGACGCGGGAGTAATTAAATAACAGTTCTTTACTTTGTTCCGGGTGCGGGATGATCTACCCCTTTTACATGATGGTGATGGCCATCGTCTACACTTGTGTAAAAGTCGTAATAGTGAACATGCATGCCGTTGCCTACTGGAATAGGCGGACCAGAATAGGCTCGGTAATGGTGGTTATGGCCATTTTCAAACATTACGTATCCTTCCGTAAAATGGATGTGGCCTCCGTCCTGTGTTGGAATGGGCGGAGAAGTGACATCAAGGCATTGATGCACGTGGTCTCCAGCCATGGAAGTATAATCAACGGAACCATGATTGTGGTTGGGAACAAATCCTTGGACAAAATCATCCTTTCCCACTTTGTTGTTCATAAGAATCTCCTCCTGTAGCATTTGGTCTACTCAATAGTTATGTTCTGTTTTGTTTTATTTTCCAAAATTTTATGTTTCATTGATTTTCTCTTGTGAAAAGAGTATGATTAATGAACTGGACTTTTGCCGTAAATTATAAGGATGATGGATATGAAAAACCCAAAATTCAAAATCACATACCTGCCCTGAGCCGCCTTCGGCTTAGGGTTTTTTTTTCCTTTGGGAAACATTATTTTAGGAGGGGAACATGGAGATTGTACATGAAAGAGAAAGAATAGGTAAAAAAGTGGCCTGGCTGGCTCTGATCAGCAACTGTATATTAACCATTGGAAAGGTTGCGGTCGGGCTGATTGCAGGAAGTGAATCGGTCTTTGCGGACGGTATCCACTCCGCTGCAGACATTGTAGCTTCTATTGCTGTACTGGCCGTGGTAGGAATCTCCAACAAGCCGCCTGATGAGGACCATCCATTCGGACATGGTAAAGCTGAAGTGCTTAGTGAAGGCTTTGTAGGTATTATTTTATTTCTTGTTTCTATATATATTGTTATTGAAGGCATCCTGGGCTTAATCGGAACACCGAAAGCACCTGAGTACATTGCCTTGTTCGCCGCTCTATTTTCTTATTTTGCAAAGCACCTGCTTTACCATAACTCCATGAAGCTGGGTGAAAAATATAACAGCAAAGCCATAATAGCGATCGCATTTGACCACAAAGCTGACATTGTAGCCTCCCTCGCTGCTTTTTTTGGCGTCATACTATCCATTATCGGGGATAAATTCAACCTGCCTTATCTCTTATACGGCGATGCTGCGGCCAGTCTGATCGTCGCTTTCCTTATCCTGAAAATCTCACTGAAACTGCTCGGTTCATCCGTTGATGTATTGATGGATAAGAATATTGAAAAACCGCTGCTTACGCAGTACCGAAAAGTTGTCATGGAATTTAAAGAAGTGAAGCGGATTGACCGCATGAGAGCGAGGACACATGGCCACTACATCATTCTGGACTTAAGAATTTCGCTCAATTATGATCTGAGCATTAAAGAAGGCCATGATATTGCAAGAGATTTAAGAGACGAGATACAAAAAAGATTTCCGGATATATCTGAGGTATTTATTCATATTAATCCGTACTTTCCTGACAAAAATTGACACCTGGCCTGGGTGTTTTTTGTTTATCACAAGAAAAATCGGGAATAGGTTGCATAAACAAATCCTTTAAAAGGAGGAGAAATTAAATGAAATCTATTCATGTTCTGCTTGAGTATACGGAAGAAGCCCCTGAAACGTTTGATAAAGATCTTCGCGGGAAATTAAATGATAATTTAAGTGATTTGGGGCTGAAAGTCGTTTCGATTGGAGATTTTGGTAAAGAAGATGAAGATAACTCAGCCAGTTCACAGTCAAACAAAGCCTAGCCTGATGCTTCGGGAAAACGGACGACCATTATCCCGTATCACAACAATTCCGCAGGCGGGCAGTCAACCCCAGATGAGCAGCTGCCCGGATATGAAAATTATGAAAAAAATAACCATTGATCTTTAGACCTTGTCCCAGGACAGGGTCTTTTTCGTTTTTTTCAGGAATCAGGAACGTAAAATAAGATAGAAATTTGTTGGAATCCTTTAGCTCTTTAAAGGAGATAAATACGTGATGTCGAAATTAGTATTACGGGCGTTTATGTAAGTCTGCTCTAGTAAGATGTCCTCAAAAGGAAAGGATTTTGTTGAAATAAAAAGGAAAAATACTTAAATTGTTGAAATGTATGAAGGGTAAGTAATCCAGTATCCATTCACTGAAATTCCATAAAACAAAATCCGTATGCCCATAGAAAGTAAGCATACCAATAAAACAGGAATAGAGGTGCTTACCATGAACTATCATCAGGTTACGGTTGAAATAAAAAATGAATTGGATATCTCAATTGCCCGTCAAGAAGGGAAAGAACTTGCTAGAATCATCGGTTTTAATTCCGTTAATCAAGTCCGGATCAAAACCGTGATATCCGAGCTTGCCAGAAACATTTACCTTTATGCTGGAGAGGGTAAAATCATTGTCGAAGCGATTGAGGAAGAAAACCGGGCAGGGATCAGGGTATCGGCCATTGATCAAGGTCCAGGTATTCAAGACATTAAAATGGCGCTTCAAGCAGGATATACGAGTTCAGGAGGATTGGGAGCCGGTTTGCCGGGGGTCCAGAAATTAATGGATATCATCAATGTTCAATCGACTATTAATTTGGGTACTGAAATCACGGCCATTAAATGGTGCAGTGAAAAAATGATGAAATAGCCGCCGAATTCCCGTGAAGACAAAGGGAGCCGGCGGTTAAATTTTGCCTTTTTTTTGTGGGAAAAATTACAAACAGGATGTCTCTCCTCTATAATACACAATAAGCCGTACGATAAGGAGAACCCTTATTTATGATAAAGTCTGTTATTTTTGATTTTGATGGCACGCTCGCTGACTCAAGGCTCGTGTTCTTATCGGTGTTTAATCAGCTGGCAGCAAAGCATGGTTTTCGGAAAGTAGATGTTGAAGAGATGGAGTTTTTGAGGAAGCTTTCGATGATGGAAAGGATCAAACATCTGAATTTCCCAATGCACAAAATACCAGCATCGAGCGCTGAATTTTACGAGCTTTATAATCAAGCATTAGGGGATGTGACACTGGTCCCTGGCATGGCTGAACTTTTATCAGAAGTAAACAGGAGGGGATACAAGTCGGCCATAATATCTTCCAATTCGAAAAAGAATGTTGAAGCCTTTCTATCCCGAAACCGCCTCCACCATATGGAAGAGATCATTTGCTCCACCCGGCTTTTTGGTAAGGATCGCCATATTAAAAGCTATCTTAAAAAGAACGGAATGGCCAAGGAAGAAGTGATCTATGTAGGTGATGAAGCCAGAGATATTGCCGCCTGCAGAAAAAGCGGCATTAAAATCATTTGGGTAGGCTGGGGCTATGACGCAAGGGAAGCTGCAGAAAAGGAAAAACCGGATTTTATGGTTTTCCATCCCAAGGATATTTTAACGGTATTGAACTGATCACATGATAAAACCCTGCGTCAAGGACGCAGGGTTTTGTATGGCAGTTTCCGCTTCTTTTGCTGCATAAGCAAAAACGGTAGCCTTCTCTTATTGCCTTTATAATGGATGATTTCAAGCAGTTGGTTCAGTGCTTTAACCTGATCGGATTCATTCATTTCTTATGTGCCCCCTCTTCATATCAATCTATGAAGGAGTTGAGGCATTATGCTTTTTTTTTCTACGCCAGATATTCATGCTGGATCACAGTGTTCAGTAAAATATACTGTCCCTGATCAAGGACAGCCGAGTATAACTTGGCCTCGCTTTCAGATACACCAATCTTGACCAGTTTTTGGTGGGTGTTTTTTTCAGAGGGCGGGAGCTTGCTTGTTTCGTAAGGTCCTACAATCATCATATGCTTCGTGTCCATTCCGTCTTTTTTTAATAGTTTAAGCTTGTTTAATACTTTTTTCTCTGATGGGTAAATGCCAATAACCCTGCGAGTATTCATAGGCAGACCTCCTCAGTTTTAGAATGATAATTTAAGGGAATATTCTGTTAATTCCCGCAGTGGTTATACTTTAAAACCTATTTCAAAAAAATTTAAAGGGTTTAGGTTTGATTTTGTTCTGCGAAGGGTAAAAGCATTTTGAAGCAACTCACCCCCCCTTTTTAAGCCAGAGCCATAACGGTTTTGGTTTTTTTATGCTTTAAATGATGTGGTATAGTGAATGAGGAAGTATTTGAACAGATAGGGGTATGCACGTATGGTTGAGGTGTTACTGGCAGCGCTTTTGCCGATTGTTTTACAGCTTCTTTTTAACCGGGTGCTCTTTTCAAAGTATCTGCCTGTCATGATTACATTGCTAATTTTGCTGTTTGCGTTCGATGGCCTGAATCAGCCGCTGTATCTTCAGGCAACAGCACTATGTTCTGTATTGGCCGGATATTGGCTCGGTTTAAACATCCATAAAAAACAAGCGCGTAAAATGAAATAAAAGCGTTCGCCTCAAGAAGGGGCGGACGCTTTTTTTCGCCAGTAGCGAGCTGAATCCTTTAAAAAAACAAGGAGCAGTATGATAATATAGACCGAAACAACGCCGAGGCCGATATGGCCGAAGTGTAAAAGCTGCAGAAAGACGGATACGATTGTTGCGGCATAGATTCCGCCGAGATACGTTTCCATTTGATGATTTTGATAGAGCGAGGTTAGTCTGGCCCCCAGCTGAGCGCCGATCAATGCGCCGATGATTAAAAGGATGCCGATGTGATAGTTCAGCGTGATCGATTGTGCATAGGTCAGGAACCCTGCTGAAACAATGGCAAAAACACTAACAAGGCTTGTCCCAACTGCTTTTCTTGGTTCAAGTTTTAATACGGAAATCATCAGTGGAACCATGACAAAGCCGCCGCCGACTCCAAGGGTGGTCGAAAGAAATCCGCCAGTAAACCCAATCATCAGCGCATTCGTCATTGAAAAGGCATTTTCCGCCGGCATCTCAGCAACAGTTGTATTTTTCTTTTTCATGAGCAGCTGAACAGCAAAGTATCCCATTAGTATGATATATAAGGCCGGTATTACAATTTTATCCCAATGCTTTTCGCTAAGCCACATGACAACAGGGTGTGCAGCCTGTGTGGCAAGTACTCCTGACAAGCCAAGGGTGATGGCTGTTTTCCAATAGATATTCTTCATGCGAAGATGAGCAAATACCCCTGAAACACTCGTCCCGATCGAATACATGAGACTGGTCGCGATCGCGGTAACCGGCTCATAGCCAAACAATATTAAAACAGGGGTTAAAATAAAGCCTCCCCCAAGTCCGAAAAACCCAGAAATAATCCCAACAGCAAGACCCAGGAAAATATAGAGCAAATCCATGATGCATTCTCCTTTTGACGTTCTGTGCAACATTCAAAGTGTACACCAAAAGAAGAAGTAAAGAAAAGACATTTTACAGACTTAAATGTCTTTTCCAGCATTTAACGCACGAATATTTGTTCGTAAAAATTAGAGTTTCACAGGTCAGCTGTGTTATAATCTTATTAGCAAAATTTAGGAACGGAGGTTGTGAAATGAGTGAGCCTTTTCAGCTCGTTTCTTCTTACGAACCGCAGGGAGACCAGCCTAAAGCGATCCGCAAGCTGGTTCAGGGAATCAAAGAGAAGAAGCAAAAAATGACACTGCTTGGCGCCACAGGTACAGGTAAGACATTTACGGTTTCAAATGTCATAAAAGAGGTGAATAAACCAACGCTGGTTATCGCCCATAACAAAACATTGGCTGGACAGCTGTACAGTGAGTTCAAAGAATTCTTTCCGAATAACGCGGTTGAATACTTTGTGAGCTACTACGATTACTATCAGCCGGAAGCATATATCCCGCAGTCCGATACGTTCATTGAAAAAGATGCGAGCATCAACGACGAAATTGATAAACTCAGACACAGTGCCACCTCTTCGTTATTTGAACGGAAGGACGTTATCATCGTTTCCAGTGTTTCCTGCATCTATGGCCTGGGTTCACCGGAAGAGTACAAAAGCCTGGTTATTTCCTTGCGTACAGGCATGGAAAGAGACAGGGACCAGCTTCTGCGTGATTTGGTAGATATCCAGTACAACCGAAATGATATCAATTTCACACGCGGTACTTTCCGCGTGCGTGGAGATGTTGTGGAGATCTTCCCGGCTTCACGTGATGAACGCTGCCTCAGAGTAGAGTTCTTTGGTGATGAGATCGACCGGATTACCGAGGTGGACGCCCTCACTGGAGAAATTGTCGGCGAACGGAACCATGTTGCCATTTTCCCGGCATCCCACTTCGTAACACGTGAAGAAAAAATGAAATTAGCCATTCAGCGGATCGAAGCCGAGCTGGAGGAGAGGCTGAAGGAGCTGAATGACGCAGGGAAACTGCTTGAAGCCCAGCGCCTTGAACAGCGTACGCGCTACGATATTGAAATGATGAGCGAGATGGGCTTCTGCTCAGGAATTGAAAACTATTCCCTGCACCTTACGCTTCGCCCGATTGGATCTACACCGTATACTCTCCTTGATTATTTTCCTGATGATTCAATGATCGTCATTGATGAGTCCCATGTTACATTGCCGCAGATTCGTGGAATGTATAACGGAGACCAGGCAAGAAAGAATGTACTGGTGGAGCACGGCTTCCGTCTGCCGTCAGCCAAGGACAACCGTCCGCTCACGTTTGATGAATTTGAAGGAAAAGATAAGTTTCAGCATATATACGTTTCCGCGACCCCAGGACCTTATGAAGCGGAGCATGCCCCTGAACCGATCCAGCAGATCATCCGCCCGACAGGATTGCTTGATCCGACCATCGAAGTGAGGAAAAGCAAAGGGCAGATTGATGACCTTCTCGGGGAAATCAATGATCGTGTGGCGAAGAAAGAACGGGTGCTCGTAACAACGCTCACGAAAAAAATGTCCGAGGATCTGACAGATTATCTGCAGGAAATGGGTATAAAGGTAAGATATCTCCATTCCGAGATCAAAACGCTGGAGCGGATACAGATCATCAGAGATCTCAGGCTCGGTGTGTTTGACGTGCTGGTCGGGATCAATCTCCTGCGGGAAGGTTTGGACATTCCTGAGGTATCTTTGGTTACGATCCTGGATGCCGATAAGGAAGGGTTCCTTCGTTCAGAAAGGTCTCTCATCCAGACGATGGGCCGTGCAGCGCGTAACAGCAATGGCCACGTCATCATGTATGCCGACCGTATTACGAAATCCATGGAGATTGCCATCGGAGAAACACAGAGGCGCCGGAATGTTCAGATGCAGTATAACGAGGAGCACGGGATCACGCCGCAAACGATTAAAAAAGCAGTGCACGATGTCATAAGTGCCACTCAAGCGGCTGAAGAAGCCGAGGAGTATACATCTAAAGCACCAAAACAAAAAATGAGCAAGAAAGACCGCGATGCATTTGTTGAACGCCTCGAAGTTGAAATGAAAGATGCAGCAAGAAATCTGCAGTTTGAGCGCGCCGCAGAGCTTCGTGATATGATTCTTGAGCTTAAGGCTGAAGGGTAAGGTGAGTGTAGTTGTCTACAAACCAAAACATTATTGTAAAGGGTGCACGCGCCCATAATTTAAAAAATATAGATATTACCATTCCAAGGGATAAACTGGTCGTATTGACCGGTCTATCAGGATCAGGCAAGTCCTCACTTGCTTTTGATACCATTTATGCAGAAGGGCAAAGGCGCTATGTTGAGTCTTTGTCTGCTTATGCGCGCCAATTTCTTGGCCAAATGGATAAGCCGGATGTCGACTCGATTGAAGGCCTTTCTCCTGCGATCTCGATCGACCAGAAAACGACGAGCCGCAACCCGCGTTCGACTGTAGGGACCGTTACAGAGATTTATGACTACCTTCGGCTTCTCTTTGCCCGAATCGGTCGTCCGGTCTGCCCGAATCACGGAATAGAGATTACATCCCAGACGATCGAGCAGATGGTCGACCGTATACTCGAGTATCCGGAACGTACCAAGCTGCAGATTCTTGCACCTGTGGTTTCCGGACGCAAAGGTGAACACGTTAAAGTGCTTGAAGACATTAAAAAGCAAGGCTATGTTCGTGTCAGAGTGGATGGTGAACTGCGCGACATCGGTGATGAAATCAAGCTCGAAAAGAATAAAAAGCATTCGATTGATGTGGTCATCGACCGTATTGTCGTAAAAGAAGGAATCGCCACCCGTCTCGCTGATTCCCTCGAAACGGCGCTGAACCTCTCCAGTGGTACGGTTACGGTCGATGTCATGGGAGAAGAAGAACTGTTATTCTCCCAAAATCATGCCTGCCCGTATTGCGGATTTTCAATTGGTGAGCTCGAACCGCGACTGTTTTCTTTTAACAGCCCATTCGGGGCATGTCCTTCATGTGACGGCCTTGGAATGAAGCTTGAAGTGGATCCGGAGCTCGTCATCCCTGATTGGAGCCTGTCCTTAAATGAGAACGCGATTGCCCCATGGACACCTGTGAGCTCCCAATACTACCCGCAGCTCCTGAAAAGTGTTTGCACTCATTTTGGAATCGATATGGACACTCCTGTTAAAGACCTGCCTAAAGAGCAGCTGGATAAAGTACTTTATGGCAGTGACACGGAGAGAATCCGTTTCCGTTATAAAAATGATTTTGGACAAATTAAAACGAATGATATTTATTTTGAAGGCGTTCTGGCTAATGTTGAACGCCGCTATAAAGAAACAGGTTCTGATTACATCCGGGAACAGATGGAAGGGTATATGGGCCAGAAAGCCTGCCCTGCCTGCAAAGGCTACCGTCTGAAAAAAGAATCGCAGGCTGTTCTCATTAACGGCCAGCATATCGGTGAAGCCACGGCTCTATCCGTGACAGAAGCGAAAGAATTCTTTGAAAATCTTGATCTGACGGAAAAAGAGCAGGCGATCGCACGCTTGATTTTACGTGAGATCGTTGACCGGATCGGGTTCCTGGTTAACGTCGGCCTGGATTATTTGTCACTAAACCGTGCAGCTGGAACGTTATCTGGAGGAGAAGCCCAGCGTATCCGTCTGGCAACACAGGTCGGTTCAAGGCTGATGGGTGTTCTGTATATCTTGGACGAGCCTTCTATCGGACTTCATCAGCGGGACAACGACCGGCTGATCCGCACGCTTGAAGAGATGCGCAGCCTTGGTAATACACTGATCGTCGTTGAACACGATGAGGACACGATGCTGGCCGCTGATTATATTATTGATATCGGCCCTGGTGCTGGAGCTCATGGAGGCGTCATTACTGCCCAAGGCTCTCCGAATGAAATCATGGATGATCCGAACTCTCTTACCGGGCAGTATCTTTCCGGTAAAAAGTTCATCCCGCTTCCAAAGGCGAGAAGAAAGCCGGACGGCCGAAACATTGAAGTCATCGGAGCTTCCGAAAACAACCTGAAAAATGTAAAGGTAAAGATTCCTCTTGGACTTTTTACAGGGGTAACAGGTGTTTCCGGTTCCGGAAAAAGTACGCTCGTTAATGAAATCCTGCATAAAGCATTGGCTCAAAAGCTTCATAAAGCCAAGGATAAACCAGGAGCTCATAAAGAAATTAAAGGCTTGGAACATGTGGACAAAGTCATTGACATCGATCAGTCGCCGATCGGAAGGACACCGCGTTCCAATCCGGCTACCTATACAGGTGTTTTTGATGATATCCGGGATGTCTTTGCTTCCACCAACGAAGCGAAGGTCAGAGGCTACAAAAAAGGCCGATTCAGCTTTAATGTAAAAGGCGGGCGCTGTGAAGCATGCCGTGGAGACGGGATCATCAAGATCGAGATGCATTTCCTTCCTGATGTGTACGTGCCTTGCGAAGTATGCCACGGAAAACGGTACAACCGTGAAACGCTTGAAGTGAAGTATAAAGGGAAGAACATTGCGGATATTCTAGATATGACGGTTGAGGAAAGTGTAGATTTCTTTGTCAACATTCCAAAGATCAATCGAAAGCTGGCTACTATTCTAGATGTTGGTCTAGGCTATATCAAGCTTGGCCAGTCGGCAACTACCCTTTCCGGAGGAGAAGCACAGCGGGTGAAACTGGCATCCCAGCTTCATAAGCGCTCTACCGGAAAAACGATCTACATTCTGGATGAGCCGACAACCGGCCTTCATGTGGATGATATCTCCCGTTTGTTAAAGGTGCTGCAGCGCTTAGTCGATAATGGAGATTCAGTTGTAGTCATTGAACACAATCTTGATGTCATCAAGCAGTGTGACTATTTGATCGACCTTGGCCCTGAAGGCGGAGACAAAGGCGGAACACTCGTCGGTGCAGGTACGCCAGAGAAACTGGCTGGCATACCTGAATCACATACCGGCCGCTATCTTGCTCCGATCATCAAACGCGATAAGAAGCGCATGGACGCTATTCTGAAACAAAAAGAATCAGTGGCTAAATAAATCTTTTCACAGCGAGTGCCAGGCACCGCGATTACACAAGTGTGTAATGGTGGTGCCTGGCACTTTAAATTTAAGAGCCTGCGATAAAATAAATCGCAGAGCTCTTCTATTTTTTCAGGAAAAGTAATAGCTTGTATATAAGAAAGTTTATTAACAGGACGATCAGGCTACCTACAATAGCCGCGATGAGCCTTTCTCCTGCAGAATAATCAGCGCTGGAATCGCCCAGGGCTCCAAATATGATTCCGGCCAGCATAAGGATCGTTAAAAAAGTAAAGAAAGATTTTATCGCTTTTTGGGTTGAAAACATGTTATCCTCCAATATGATTTCCTTTACAAGTATGGCTAGGGAAGGTCTGGATGCCAAAAAAGAAGTATCCTCATCTAAGATAGCCTATAATAAGGGAAAAAAACAAATCCACATGTGAATTTTTAAAGGATGTATATTTCTTAAGTAGAATTACAAGAAGTAGTCCTTTTCATTGTTCTATAGTTCAGGAGGAAACACAGCATGAACCCAAAAGTAAAGCGTATTTTATCGGCCATTTGTTATTTCAGTCTGTTTTTTGCACCTTTTCTTTTCCCGGCAGTGGTTTATTTCGCTGTGCAGGACCAGGGTGTTACCTACCATGCCAAACGCTCATTTTTATCGCATCTTTTTCCACTCATCGCTATTCCGCTCGGGATTATCATTTCAGCTGAAACGGAATTCAACATGACGGCGATTATTATCAGTGTTATTCTATTCGGCCTTACTTCGTTTGCCGTGATGGTGTGGAATATTATTCAGGGAATTAAAGTTTTTACCCGATAGATGCAGTTCAGCATCCATTGACCGGAACAGAAGACAGCAGCCTAGAATCAGCCGGCGCCGGTTTTTAAAACATTGAAGGGGGCGTCAATTTCACATGGAAGAGCGAAAAATGATTTTAAACATGCTTAATGAAGGCAAGATTTCAGCAGAGGAAGCTGAAAAGCTATTGCTTGCTGTTAACCATAAAAAAGCGTTTGCGCTGCCATCCGGGACTTTGACTAAAAAACCAAAGGATACAAAAAAGGATCCTTCTAAGGGCTTTAAAATGGGCAAATTCTTCAACAGGGTCGTTAAGCGGATCAAGACGGTTGATTTTGATCTGAATTTTGGCCCGCATGAGGACGTTCACTACATTTTTGAAGACCGGCATGTCATGTTTGAAGCCATAGATATCGAGATTTATAATGGATCTATTACGATTGTTCCATGGGACAGAAATGATGTCCAGATTGAATGTGAGGCGGAAGTTTACAAGATTCCTGAAGGGACAGCAGCAAAAACAAAGTTCCGCAACGAAACGTTTTATGATTGTGATGCGACTCGCCTTCGCTTTTATGCAAGAAATAAACATCAGAAAGTGAATGCGGTCATCTCTGTACCGAGGAAAAACTATCAGGAGGTAAAGCTCGTCACGTTCAACGGCGGAATTAAGATCGGTGATTGTGAAGGCCGGCAGATGGCATTAAAGACCACGATCGGCTCACTTTTCGTCAATAATTGCAGTGGAGAGAAGCTGAAGGCCGAAGCGTCAAACGGCAGCATCACCTTAAAGGAAAGCCAATGGAAAGAGCTGATCGCCGAGACGATGAACGGTCCCGTGCGGCTGAACGGGCAGGTGGATGACATTCGAATCGAAACGATCAACGGCTCCATTTATTATCGTTTAGATACTCCGGCGACAGGGTATGCATCATTAAAAACTGTCACGGGTAAAATAGAAGCAGAATTACCTGAATCACTGGAAGTCGAGGCTAGTTTAAAAACCTATGTTGGCGGTCTTGTCAGTGATTTTGACGGAATGGAAGTCTTGGAGCAAAAAAAGGAAGTAACCAAGAAGTTTCTTCGTTTTATTGCTAATAAAGGAAACGAACCGGCTTACCGTATGGAAGCGGAAGCCAAGACAGGATCCATTGCCATCCTGAAGGTTAAATAAGGAGTGACATCATGAAAAGACTTGTTCGTTCTAGTGACCGGAAATTAGCCGGTGTCTGCGGGGGCATTGCGGACTATTTCGCCATTGATCCTGTAATTGTTCGTCTGATCGTCATTGTTGCCCTTATCGCGACAGCTGTAGCACCTGTTGTTATCGGCTATTTGATTGCCATATTTATCATTCCTGAAGAAAGTGAAGTGCACTAAATGTTTAACTGGTTAATCTCTTTACTTGTGAACACTGTAGTTCTTATGGTGGTTGCAGGCTATTATCCGCCTTTTCACCTGGAAGGGGTCGGTGCTGCTTTTTTAGCCAGCATCATCCTTTCCATTTTCAACTTATTTATCAAGCCCATACTGATCCTGCTGACGCTCCCCGTCACCGTATTGTCTTTCGGTCTGTTTCTTATCGTGATCAACGCCATTCTGCTTATGCTGACAGCGAAAGTCATGGGAGATCAGTTTAATATCGACGGATTTGGCGCCGCCTTTTTGGCAGCGATCATTATCTCAGTATTAAACCTGTTGATTCAAAATTTTATAATTGAACCTATGCAAAAAAAGAAGCGTTCCAGATAGGGGCGCTTTTTTGGTAGTTAAATCGAGGAGGTGTGGTTGCAGGCACCTTATGAGTTTGGGAGATAAATTCTGCGGTGCCAGTCACCACGGTTTGGTTCCAGGCACCTTTGCAATGGGGTAACTTTTTTTGTTCGGTGCCAGGCACCAAGGCACCAAGTTTGCTTACAGCAAACAGAAGGAGGCGAAAAATGGAATCTGAAAGGCTGCAGTTCAGGGAGTATTCGATGGAGGATTTGGAGTTTTATGCTTCTCTATGGGGACAATCTGATGTTGTTCAATACATAGGGAAAGGGTTAACAAAAACAAAAAAGGAAGCCACGAAAAGTTTAGAGAATTGGATCCTTCCAGGTTACAAAAATGGTTTGGGCCTTTATATCATACTGCATAAAGAGACAGGGGAGCCTATCGGGCACGCTGGCCTGGTCCGGCAGATTGTGGAGGGGAGAAGAGAGACGGAGATCGGCTATTGGCTCGCAAAACCTTTTTGGGGGAAAGGGTTTGCATCAGAAGCAGCTGCCTTTTTCATGTCCTACGGAAAGATTCAGTTGAAGTATGGAAGGATGATCTCTCTTATTCATCCCAAGAATACTGCGTCCATTGCTGTGGCAAAAAAAATCGGCATGGCCTATGAAAAAACGGTGTTCTTTAACGGAAGCCGTACTCGTATTTATGCTTCAGGATAATAGCAGACACTAGGGCTACAGGATGGCAAGGATATGAATATTTTTGAAAAATGAATTTTGTTACCTTATTGCCCTTAGTGTACAATAATAGTTGAATGGAAGAACAATAGGAGGAAACCATGGCGAAAGTACATACAAAAGAGTTGATCGATAAATTTCAGCTTGAACTGGTCAGCGGGGAAGAAGGTGTGCACCGCACGATTACGACCAGTGATATTTCCCGTCCGGGACTTGAGATGGCTGGGTATTTTACTTATTATCCTGCTGAACGGCTTCAGCTTCTTGGAAAAACAGAACTTTCTTTTATCAGCGAGCTGCCTTCTCAAATTCGCATAGAGCGGATGGAACAGCTGTGTACGGATGAAACACCGGGCATTATTATCTCGAGGGAAATGGAAGTGCCTAAAGAGCTGCTGATTGCCTCTCATGGGACAGGCGTGCCGATCATGCGGACGAAAATGACCACTACCCGTCTGTCGAGCAGACTGACCAATTATTTGGAAAGCCGCCTAGCACCAATGACTGCTGTTCATGGTGTATTGGTTGATATATATGGAATCGGAGTGCTCATTAAAGGAGACAGCGGGGTAGGAAAAAGTGAAACTGCGCTGGAGCTAGTGAAACGGGGACATCGTCTGGTTGCGGATGATTCTGTAGAAATCCGCCAGGAAGATGAAGAGACTCTCGTCGGAAGTGCGCCTGAGCTGATCCAGCATCTGCTGGAGATCCGAGGTCTCGGTATCATCAACGTCATGACGCTGTTTGGTGCGGGAGCGATTCGAAACTATAAAAAGATTTCTCTCATTATCAACCTGGAAACCTGGGATTCCAAAAAGGTATACGACCGTCTTGGACTTGAAGAAGAGACCATGCCAATTCTGGACGCTGAGGTGCCGATTTTAACGGTGCCCGTCCGTCCGGGACGTAACCTTGCTGTCATTATAGAAGTGGCTGCGATGAACTTCCGCCTGAAACGAATGGGTATGAATGCTGCCAAGCAGTTTAACGACAGACTGACAGATGCTATTGCGTCTGGCGATGAAGAAGATTTATAAATCATGGCTCTTTTCTAAATGATTTTTGCTTTGGGACGATTTAGTAAAGAATCTTCTTTGATAAGTTGATTGGAGTGCAAGGGGCGAGACTACGGCTAGGAGAAGCGGGACAGGTGAGACCCACAGGCGCATACGCTGAGGAGCTAGGCGCTTGCGCCGGTAAGGCTCACCGCCCGCCCCGCGGAAAGCTAGCATCCTGAAACGGAAATCAACTACTCCCAAGGGCAACAAATTTTACGAAAACAGCCTAAATCATAGAAAAAGATAGATAGAAGGAAGTGTGAATCGTGGACGCTAGTATTCATCCGATTGACCGGGTTGCATTTGAACTAGGCCCCATTACCGTCTATTGGTATGGGGTTATTATCGGGCTTGGAGCTTTGCTCGGGCTTTGGATTGCCGTCAGGGAGTCTGAACGCCGCGGGCTTGGGAAAGATATGTTCGTGGACGTTGTTATGTGGGCAGTGCCGATCGCCATTATCTGTGCACGGATATATTATGTTGCGTTTGAATGGGATTTCTACAGTAAGCATCCCGAAAAAATTATTGCCATCTGGGAAGGCGGCATCGCCATCCATGGGGCGCTCATCGGTTCTTTTTTAACCGCTTTTATTTTTTCAAAAATCCGTGGCATTTCGTTCTGGAAACTGGCGGACATCGCGGCTCCCAGTATCATACTCGGCCAGGGAATCGGACGCTGGGGCAATTTTATGAATCAGGAAGCACACGGAGGCCCCGTCAGCCGCAGCTTTTTGGAAAACACCCTGCACCTGCCCGACTTTATCGTGAATCAAATGTACATTAATGGAACGTACTATCACCCTACTTTCTTATATGAATCACTTTGGGACTTGGCGGGATTTGTGATCCTGATGTTGTTAAGAAAAGCTAATCTCAAACGGGGTGAGCTGTTTTTCAGCTATGTCATCTGGTATTCGATCGGAAGATTTTTTGTTGAAGGACTGCGGACGGACAGCTTGATGCTCACCTCAACATTAAGGATCGCTCAAG
The DNA here is from genome assembly GCF_024494405.1 of Fictibacillus sp. WQ 8-8. Classification (NCBI taxonomy): domain Bacteria; kingdom Bacillati; phylum Bacillota; class Bacilli; order Caryophanales; family Fictibacillaceae; genus Fictibacillus; species Fictibacillus sp. WQ 8-8. The sequence continues at coordinate 252,232 of NZ_JAMXKG010000001.1, read as the reverse complement.
TGATCTCTCTCGTACTGATCGCCGTGTCAATCATTTTAATCATCTACCGCCGCAAAGCGGGACTGTCTGAGAAGCGCTACCTGGAAGGGTAAGCCCTCTCGGCTGCCCTTTAAGTAAAAGCCAGACAGAACAACACGAAAGGACTCTCATGCTATGAAAATCAATACGGCTTTATTTGATTTAGACGGAACGCTTATCAACACGAACGAACTAATCATTGCCTCCTATCTTCATACGCTTGATAAGTTTTTCCCTGAACAATACAATCGCGAACATATTATTCCTCTGATGGGGATGCCCCTGACCGAAACGATGGAGCACTTTGACAAGAACCAAGTCAAAGAGCTCATTGAAACGTACAAAGACCATAACCTTTCTCACCATGATGAACTCGTTACAGAGTTTGAAGGGGTGATTGAAACGATCGAGACGCTGCATAAAAACGGCTACAAACTTGGCATCGTGACCACAAAGATGAGAGGTTCCGTTAACCTGGGGCTTAAACTTGCCGGTCTTGACTGCTATTTTGATACGATCGTTACGCTCGATGATGTGGAGCGGGCCAAGCCTGATGCGGAACCTGTGGAAAAAGCACTGGCTCTACTGAATGCCAAGCCCGAGGAAGCCATTATGATTGGTGACAGCAAGTATGATATTCTGTCAGGAAAAAATGCGGGGACAAAAACAGCAGGAGTGGCCTGGACTATCCGTGGCCGTGAGTATCTTGAGGAGTTTTCACCAGATTATATGCTGGATGAAATGACGGACCTGCTGGCCATTTTAGGAGAGAAATAAAGTGAGAAAAACGGAACGGTACCCTGTTCAAGGCAAAAATTCGCTTTACCAGGTCTATGCCACGGTGCCTTTTTGGAAGGTGGCAAAGAATTTTGCTGCCATCCAGGTATCGCGCTATACTCCCTTTCTGCCCGTGAAAAACTGGATCTACCGGACTTTTCTCGGGATGAAGGTAGGAGAAGATACAGCGGTCGCCCTGATGGTGATGATGGATGTCATGTTTCCCGAGCGGATTTCGATTGGCCGAAATACGGTCATCGGTTATAACACGACGATTCTCGCACATGAATACTTGATCCGGGAGTACCGGCTTGGTGATGTGACCATCGGGGATGAAGTGATGATCGGTGCAAACAGCACGATCCTTCCAGGGGTCACGATTGGACATGGTGCAGTTGTTTCTGCAGGCACACTCGTTCATAAAGACGTACCCGCAGGGGCCTTTGTCGGCGGAAATCCCATGCAAATCATTTATACGAAAGAAGAAATGGAAGGCCGGGAGCGGGAAAAAAGTTGAATTTTGTCGTGCTTTCGGCTCTTGGGTTTTTATTGCGTAAGGAGTATACTAGAAACAAGACAACTCGGTAAGCAGGAGGGAAGAAACTTGAATCGAAAATCTTTTTCTATATTTTTTGTAAGAGATACATTCAAAGTAGGCCATCTCATGGATGATAGCACCATGGGTCAACATTCTGCATCCCAAGCCAGCAGCAACACAGAACTTCTTGCAACAAGAGACGCTTACCGTTTTCGCACTACGGTTTCCCGGTTAAAAGGAAGTGCATTTGTAAAGCACTATGAGCTGCATGATGATAAAGCCAGTATCTATTATTATGGTGATTATGCATCCTATCGCAGGCTAGTACCTCATTCTGCACTCGGGAAGGAAGACTACTTACACTACTTAGGCACTGAAGAAGCAGTGTACCAACTACTCCTTGATTCCACGGTTTATTTGCTGAAAGAACTCCATTTCCTTAATCATGTAAACATCGAAATTCCGAACCATGGTAAAAAATATACAGTCAACGTTTCACGGGACGAATTGGACGAACACCTGGATTGCCATCTGTCTGAAATGAAGGACGGACACCATCACCGGTTTTATTTATTATGCCGGGATTTAGAAGTGGAAAAATTCGTATCTCAATTTGTAAAAGTTAAAAGGCTGCGCAGAAAACATTAAATTTTGCTGAGAAAAACCAATGCAGATACATGCATTGGTTTTTTATTTTGTTTGGCTTTGTTAAAGCATATTGTTGATTTCCAATCATAATGGACATCGCATACTGATGCTTAAAAGAGGCCCTCAAGTTTTTTCTCCATGAAAAAGGGGTGATAGCTGGCGATGATAAGAGCCGGCTGATTTGTGAAACAAATGAAGCGCAAGAAAAGCAGATGGGAAAAAGCTTGCTTATACCCTTCTGCTTTTCAGAGGGCGCTTCAATCACCCCTACCAAAAATCAACAACATGGACTAACAGAGCTTTTTGTTTAAAAAAAGTCCCTCAAGGAATTCAGCATCACTTAGAGAAGTAATAAGGCAGCTGAAATGGAGGGTTAAACATGGAAATGATGACTGGAACTGTAAAAGAAAACTGATTGGCAAGTCCGAGTGGCTCAAAGGGTTTACAGTAATGAAAGAGCTGAGAACGGAACTGTCTCAGCAGGAGTACTTGGAGCTCATGCAGATTAAGTCAAAGGAGGGATACCGCCTTTTTGCTCTTGAGCAGGAGGGAGTTGCAGCGGCTGTTGCGGGAATTATCGTACGGACCAATTTTTATAATAAAAAACACGTTTTTGTTTATGATCTTGTTACTCATCCGGATCACCGATCAAAAGGATACGGAGAAAAATTGCTGGATCATGTGCATCAATGGGCTAAAGAGCAGGGCTGTGAATTTGCCTCTTTGGAATCGGGAGTTCAGCGGAAAGATGCTCATCGCTTCTACGAAGACAGGCTGGGCTATGAACGATACTGCTATTCTTTTCGAAAAACGCTGTAGGGAGAAGCTGACGAAAGAAGAAAGATACCTATCATTTTATATCGGAATCTGAAGCGGTCCATCATGAAGAACTGCATCAGCTCTATGAAGATATTTTTGGACAGGACCGAAAAATATTGTTCGCGGGGCTTGAGGGCAAGAAAAATCTCTCCATCCTTGCCGTTTCACGGAATGGAGAGCTGGCTGGATTTAAGATGGGCTATGAACAGAAAAACGGCCAATATTATAGCTGGTTAGGAGGAATTAAAGCAGAATATCGAAAGCAAGGACTGGCCTCAGAAGTAATGAAGAGGCAGCACGAATGGCTAAAAAGGGAAGGCTATCATTCGGTTCAGACGAAGACCAAGAATAAATGGAGAAGTATGCTGATCCTCAATATAAAATGTGGTTTTGACATCATTGGGACGTATACCGACAGCAAGGGAGAGCTAAAGATCATCCTGGAAAAAAAGCTGTGAATGATCTATTGAATGAGTGATTCCATCATGTCTGCGTTCAGGGGACCAATATGAAGCTGGGCGATCGTGCCGCTTTTGTCTATGACATACGTCGTTGGTAAGGTAAACGCATGATACTTTCCACCCACCTTCCCCTTTTCATCATATAAAACAGGGAAGGTGACGTGATGCTTTTTGGCAAATGTTTTGGCCGCTTCACGTGAATCTTCTGATGTAAGATTCACGGCGAGAATGACCACATCTTTGCTTCGATGTTCTTTATAAAACCGCTGCATCTCCGGCATCTCAGCCTGGCACGGAGGGCACCAGCTGGCCCAAAAGTTCAGAAACACTGTTTTTCCTTTATATTGGGAAAGTGAGATCGTTTTCCCGTCCAAAGAGTTTAGTTTGAAATCAGGCGGGGTGTTGCCTCTTTTCAAACCTGATACTCCTGCTTCAGCAGCTGGAAGCTTTTTATTCTCGATAGTGGCGGTTCCTGCTAAAGAAAGCAAAACAAGAGCTGCTAGTACAAGCGAGCTGAGTCTGTGAAAAAGTTTGTTTTTCATGAAAAGAAGAACAAAAAATATCCCGCATGATACGGTGGAAAAGGCAGCGGACACGATGCTTTTTTCATAAAAAGCATGAACACCCTCGTAAAACATGCAGAAGGCAGTTCCGGAGAGTGTGCCAGTGAATAATAAAGAGGATGCTGATGCATGCGTTCTGCTCAGAGCAATTAAAACATACAAACCAGCAGCGATCGTCCCAAAAACCAGCCCCGGTGTGCCTCCTGAGAAATAGAGAAGGTAACTGGGGTGCTTAATCGTCAATAACGGGTGTAGAAAAAAATAGCTTATTTTCCATATGAAAAGGATAAGGGTTGCGGCATTCCAGACTAGATTGATTTCTGCATACCCTTTGTTTTCCTCTTTGGCTTTAAAATGCACCACTCCATAAGCAAACATTCCAGATAACAATAGGAGCAAAAGCTGAGTGTTCAAGTGTAAGAGCCCCAGTTGAATAACTTCTGGCATCGATCATAACCGCCTTCCTTAAAAACATATGATTACTATTACCTTATCCACAGTAAGGGACAAGTATGATAGAGAAAATCATAAAAAGGGTGATGAATAATGAGTCGTGTAACGGATGAAATACGCTCAAGATTTAAATGTGTGAAATGCCAGCATGACCAATGTCAAACGAAGGAACTTGCCATGACAGGATCGGGCTTAAGCAAGCTTCTCGATATCCAGCATAACCATTATTTGTTTGTTTCGTGTGAGAACTGCGGATATGTGGAGGTTTACAATCCGTCCATTCTGGAAGGGAAGAAAGGGCAGCTCGGGACGATCATGGACATCTTCTTCGGATGAAAAAAGCTTCAGCAGCGGAACATCATGTTCTCGCTGTTGAAGCTTTTTTTACGATTGACATGTCAAACCTCTCATACTGATGCTTGAGAGAGCCCCTCAAGTCATTTTTTATTTACAGCAGGGTTGGGATAGCTGGCTTTTTATAGGCCTCTTCAATCCAAACATACCCTAATTCATCATCTTGGATAAACAATATGTCTTTTGTTACAAAAGATAGAATCCGACACCCATGATCAGGTAGGCTGCGAGAAGGGTCAAGCCTTCAAACCAGTTGGTATCCCCATCATTCGTAATGGAGATGGTCAGGAACACAGCCAAGACCATCGAAACGAGTTCAGGCAGTGAGAAGACAAGTGACATCTGCTTCTCAAAGAACATGGAAGCAAGAACTAGAACAGGAGCAACAAACATGGCGATCTGGAGTGTTGAACCGACGGCGATTTCAACAGTTACTCCAATTTTGTTTTTGTAGGCCATCAATACAGCAGAAGCATGTTCCGCTGCATTACCAACGATTGCGACGATGATAATCCCGATGAATACTTCGCTCCAGCCAAGTGCTCTGCCTACTTCTTCAAACGTATGCACGAGGTTTTCTGAAATGTACGCAACAGCCAAGGTTGCGAGGAATAAAACGTTGATTGATTTCTTCTTCGTCCACTCTGCTGCTTCTTCTTCATCATGCTCTCCGCTTTCCTCGTCATAGGCATAAACGCCGCGATGAGTCACAAGCTTAAAGTAGAGGGCAGCCAAGTAAAGGACGATCATGATCGCAGAAACCCATATGCTTAATGTAAAAGATTCGTGATTATCAAGTGTCAATGAGAATACTTCAGGGAAAACAAAAGCTACAACAATGGCAAAAATCATTAATCCCGCGTTGTGCTGGGCATCATGCACATTAAACTTTTGCCGTTTAAACTTCAAGCCGCCGATAAAGAACGAAAGTCCCCCGACAAGCAAAAGGTTCCCCAATACTGAACCTGTCAAAGATGCGAGCACGACTGAAACTAATCCAGCTTTTAAGGCGAAAATAGAAATGATCAGCTCTACGGCATTGCCAAAGGTGGCGTTAAGCAGCCCCCCGACCCTGGGGCCAACTGTAATGGCAAGGCTCTCGGTCGCTCTTCCCATGAATGAAGCCAGGGCAACAATCGTTACGCAGTAAATAATAAATGAAGCAACTGCCGGCCAATGCATCAGGCTGGCGGCGACAGATAAAGGAATTCCTAGTATAATTCCGATGAAAAAAATGCGATTAATCAATATGTATGCTCCTTTATAGTAGAGTTTTTTTGTGAAATACTAAATTAACTGCAGTGATTCCTATGTTTTTAGCTCCCATCAAGTATTCCCTTTTTCATCCGTCTTTAACGTATTTTATCGATAAAAGGGTCAAGCCTGCAAGTGTTGCCTTCCCGCTCTTTCGGTTGACGAATGACAAAAAGAGGTGTAGACTACAACGTATATTTTATCTCGGTAGTATATTAGCGAACTAAAGCAAAGTGAAGGTGTGAGTCAATGTCAAAGCCGTTTGTTTTCGAAAAACCAATGGGGATGAGAGATACTCTTCCCGTGTTATATCAAGTAAAACAGCAGGTTCGTAAGGTGATGGAACAAGAGATCAAAGGATGGGGCTATCAGTTCATTCAAACCCCTACTTTAGAATATTACGATACAGTAGGCGAAGCATCTGCGATCTTGGATCAGCAGCTCTTTAAACTAATGGATTCAGAAGGAAAAACGCTCGTCCTCAGGCCAGACATGACAGCGCCGATCGCCCGAGTGGTTTCTTCGAGCATGAAAGATGTTTCGTATCCCATTCGTCTGGCGTATGATTCGGCTGTATTCCGTTCACAGCAGCGGGAAGGAGGCCGCCCTGCAGAATTTGAACAAGTAGGCGTCGAACTGATTGGCGATGGAACATCAAGTGCAGATGCGGAGGTTATCGCGCTCATGGTGTCAGCCCTCTCAAAGGCAGGACTGCAAGAATTTAAAGTGGCCGTGGGGCATATTGGGTTCCTTAATGAACTTTTTCTTGAAGTGCTCGGAAACGCTGAGCGAGCAGAAGAACTTTTGCGATATTTATATGAAAAAAATTATGTAGGCTACGCCAGTCATGTGAAAAACCTGGCACTGTCGTCCATTGATAAAAAACGATTGCTGGATCTGCTTCACCTGCGAGGGGGGGAAGAGATCCTGGATGAGGCCAAAGGTATGTCAGTACCTGAAGGGAAAAAAGCAGTTGCTGATTTACAAGAGCTTTTTTCAATTTTAGATTTGTACGGAGTAAAAGATAAAGTCATCCTTGATTTTACGCTCTTCAGCCATATGAGCTATTACACGGGTATCGTATTCGAAGGATATACCAATGAGCTAGGCTTTCCGCTATGCAGCGGAGGGAGGTATGATCAGCTGCTCGGTGAATTCGGCAGGAGTGCGCAGGCGATCGGTTTCGGTATCCGGCTTGATTACTTGATCGAGGCATTGAACGTGAAAAAGCCACTTAACCCTCGGACATGCATCGTTTTTAGTCCGGAACGCAGAAAAGAAGCAATCGAAAAATCAAGAGAACTTCGTGAAAAAGGACTATCTGCTATTGTTCAGGATATTTCAGGGGTCGGCAACGTTGATGAATACAGCGGCCGTTTTCAAGAAGTCATTTATTATATCGGCAAACCGGAGAAAGGGGAGGTACAATGAGCAGCTTATTAACGGTAGCAATGCCAAAAGGGCGGATTTTTCAGGAAGCAGTAGAGCTTTTGCGCCAGGCGGGTTATCCGCTGCCTCCCGAATTTGAAGATTCGAGAAAACTCATTATTGAAATAGAAGAAGCAGGGATGCGTTTTATCCTGGCCAAGCCCATGGACGTTCCCACTTATGTGGAGCACGGCGTTGCAGATGCAGGGATCGCTGGAAAAGACGTAATGCTTGAAGAAGAACGGGATGTATATGAAGTCCTGGACCTGAAAATCAGCGACTGTTATCTGGCTGTGGCTGGACTTCCCGGACAAAGAGAAAACTCAGTGGCACCCAAGATTGCGACGAAATATCCGAATGTGGCGGCACAGTATTTCCGGGAGCAGGGAGAACAGGTGGAGATCATCAAATTGAATGGATCCATTGAGCTCGCTCCGCTGATCGGATTGGCGGACCGCATTGTCGATATCGTTTCTACCGGAAGAACATTGAAGGAGAATGGCCTTGTAGAAATGGAGAAAATCCGGGAAATTACGTCCAGAATTATCGTCAATCCAGCGAGCTACCGCATGAAAGCAGAGGTTATTGATGAGCTGGTCGAACGTCTTAGCAAAGTGGTAGAGAGCAAGGAGGAAGTACTGTGAAGATTGAGAGAGCGATAGACTTAAAAAGTTTAAAGCGAAACATCGATCAGGATTCTGAAGCACAGCTTTCTTCTGTTAAAAGTATCTTAAACCAGGTAAAAGAACAGGGAGATGCCGCGCTTTTTGAGCTGACAGAGAAGTTTGACGGGGTGCAGCTGAAGGAATTGCAGGTGTCACCAGAAGAAATTCAGCAGGCATACGATGAAATCGACGATGAAATGGTTGAAATCATAAAAGAAGCCGCCAGGAACATAGAGGAATACCATGTTCAGCAAAAAAAGCAATCATGGTTTTTTACTAGACAGGATGGTACAGTGCTTGGCCAGAAAATTACACCGCTTGATTCCGTAGGCGTGTATGTTCCCGGTGGTACAGCAGCTTATCCTTCGTCTGTGCTTATGGGTGTAACACCAGCAAAGGTGGCCGGCGTAGAGCGGATCGTGCTGATTTCTCCGCCTGACAAAAACGGCAAGCTCCCGGCTGGTGTACTGGTAGCCGCCAATGAAAGCGGCGTGGCTGCGATCTATAAAAGCGGCGGAGCACAGGCCATTGGGGCTCTTGCTTATGGAACAGAAACGATCCAGAACGTAGATAAAATTGTTGGTCCCGGAAACCTTTATGTGGCGCTCGCCAAACGTGAAGTGTTCGGCACGGTTGATATTGACATGATTGCAGGGCCGAGTGAAATCGCCGTTTTGGCCGACGAGAATGCCAATCCTTCCTATATTGCTGCCGACCTGCTGTCACAGGCCGAACATGACCCGAGATCCGCAGCTGTCCTGGTTACGACATCAGAAGTACTCGCAGAACAGGTGGCAGAAGAAGTGGATAAGCAGCTCCAAACCCTTCCGCGCAAAGAGATTGCAGGGGAAGCGGTGCGCAATTATGGAGCCATCTATCTCGTGGAAAGCTTAACGGAAGGGATTGATTTGATCAATGAGATTGCTCCGGAACATTTGGAGGTCATGACGAAAAATCCGATAGAACTGCTGGGGCAAATCAAACATGCGGGCGCGATCTTCCTGGGACCGAATAGCTCTGAACCTGTTGGCGATTATTTTGCCGGCAGCAACCACGTCTTGCCGACGAGCGGAACCGCACGTTTTTCATCTCCGCTTAATGTGGACGATTTTACGAAAAAATCAAGTGTTATCATGTACAGTGAAACAGCCATTCAGGATAATGCAAAAAAAATCGCCGCATTTGCCCGGCTTGAAGGACTTGAAGCACACGCACGAGCAGTAGAGAAAAGATTGGGGGAAACCGAACATGAGTAACCGAACCTATTCAATAGAAAGAAATACAAAAGAAACCCAGATTGCCCTGGAGTTTTCCATCGATGGCGAAGGACAATCGGACATCGACACACCTGTGCCTTTCCTGAACCACATGCTGGACGGGTTTACCCGCCATGGCCTATTTAATCTATCGGTGAAAGCTGCGGGTGACACTGAGATTGATGACCACCATACAACAGAGGACGTTGGAATCTGTCTTGGAACAGCGATAAAAGAAGCCCTTGGTGATAAAAAGGGGATCAAGCGTTACGGGAACGCTTTTGTCCCGATGGATGAAACCCTTGCCCAAGTGGCTATTGATTTGAGCAATCGCCCTCATCTGGAGTTTCGTGCAGAATTTCCTTCTCAAAGGGTCGGAACATTTGATACGGAGCTTGTGCACGAGTTCTTCTGGAAGCTTGCACTGGAAGCACGAATGAATCTTCATGTGATTGTGCATTACGGAACAAACACCCACCATATGATTGAAGCCGTCTTTAAGGCCTTTGCGAAAGCGTTGGATGAGGCGACCCTCATTGATCCTCGTGTGAAGGGTGTTCCTTCAACAAAGGGGATGCTGTAAATGATCGGCATCATCGATTACGGAATGGGAAACCTGCACTCCGTAAGTTCCGCCTTAAAACGTCTGGATCAGCCTTATTTTCTTTCGGATCAAAAAGAAGAACTGGCAAAAGCAGATAAGCTTCTACTTCCCGGCGTGGGTTCGTTTAAAGATGCCATGGCCATTTTAAATGGAACCGGTTTGGCAGATTTTATAAAAGAAGAAGCCGCGGCAGGAAAGCCATTGCTCGGTATCTGCCTCGGCATGCAGCTTCTTTTTGAAGAAAGCGGGGAAAATGGCATCACCAAGGGATTGGGTCTTCTGCCTGGCACGGTTGAACGGTTCTCAGGAATCACGAGCAGCGGGGAGACGTACAAAGTGCCGCATATGGGCTGGAATAAACTTGAGTACAACCGAACCTCTCCGTTGATTGAAAATCTGGATGAAGGCTATGTATATTTTGTTCATTCCTATGCGGTCCAAGCAGGTGACAGCGGGTGTTTGATCGCCCAGGCGCAATATGGTGACAGAAACGTACCAGCGGTTGTCGGGCAAAACAATATTTTCGGCACACAATTTCATCCGGAAAAAAGTTCAGAAACCGGAATGGCGATTTTAAGCAATTTTTGCAATCTGGCAGAGGAGGCGAAGGCATGAGTGAATTTTTATTGTATCCAGCCATTGATATGCGCGGCGGAAAATGCGTGAGACTGCTTCAGGGAGATTATAACCAGGAAACCATTTATGGAGATTCCCCTTTCGATATGGCCAAGCAATTCGCTGAAGCGGGGGCAAAATGGATCCATATGGTCGATCTTGACGGGGCGAAGGCCGGCGAACGAGTCAACCATCAGCATGCTGTCCGAGTTGCCAAAGAACTTGAGGTTTCTGTACAGGTTGGAGGAGGCATACGCACGGAAGACGATGTAGCCTACTATCTGGAAGAGGGTGTGAACCGGGTGATCTTGGGAAGCGCGGCGATTTCTAATCCGGAATTTGTCCTGAAAATGCTTCGTACTTACGGAGATCGGATTGCCATTGGAATTGATGCTCGAGACGGCTATGTGGCGACTGAAGGATGGCTCATTAACTCAGAAATAAAGGCGGAAGACCTCGCCGAGCGGCTGGCTGCTGAAGGAGCAGAGACGTTTATTTTTACAGATATCTCAAAGGACGGTACCCTGCAAGGGCCAAACACCGAAGCGATCGGCCAGCTTGCGGGCTTAACTGGTAAAAACGTCATTGCATCAGGTGGAATCAGCTCACTGGCTGACCTTGAGGCGCTGAAAAAAGACCACCGCGGCATCGGCGGTGCGATTATCGGGAAAGCCCTGTACACAGGCAGATTTACACTAGAGGAAGCGCTGGAGAAGGTGAAATAAATGCTGACAAAACGAATCATTCCCTGTCTTGATGTCAAAGAAGGCAGAGTTGTAAAAGGCGTACAGTTCGTCAACCTCATTGACGCTGGTGATCCGGTCGAGCTTGCAGCTTTTTATGACCGGGAAGGCGCGGATGAGCTTGTCTTTCTTGATATTTCCGCTTCTCATGAAGGCCGGCAGACGATGATCGATGTTGTGGACCGGGTGGCGAGCCAGCTCGCCATCCCGTTTACCGTAGGTGGCGGCATCAATTCACTGGAAGACATGAAACGTGTGCTGCGAGCAGGCGCCGATAAGGTTTCTGTTAATACAGCTGCACTTTTGCGCCCTGAGCTCATTACAGAAGGCGCTGATTACTTCGGTTCCCAATGTATTGTCACAGCGATCGATGCCAAGTATGATGAATCTCTTGGTTCTTGGCGTGTCTATACTCATGGGGGCAGGAAACCGACCGAGTGGGAAGTAACGGCATGGGCGAAAGAGGCGGTCAAGCGGGGTGCAGGCGAAATTTTGCTGACGAGCATGGATCAGGACGGAGAAAAGAGCGGTTTTAATCTGGCACTGACGAAAGCAGTAAGTGAAGCAGTTACGGTTCCTCTCATCGCATCCGGCGGAGCGGGGAATGCACAGCACTTCCATGAAGCTTTTACAGAAGGAAAAGCAGATGCAGGTCTTGCTGCCAGCATCTTTCATTATAAGGAAACGTCGGTTAGAGAAGTAAAGAAAGAGCTAAAAGAAAAAGGAGTGGTGATCCGATGAATGTGTCTTCCGTAAAGTTTGATGAAAAAGGGCTGGTGCCGGCCATCGTTCAGGACGCCCGTACGAAAACGGTGCTTACCCTTGCGTATATGAATGAAGAGTCGCTGAAAAAAACACTCGAGATTGGTGAAACGGTATTCTACAGCCGTTCTCGCCAGGAGCTCTGGCACAAGGGTGAAACGTCCGGCAACACGCAAAAAGTCGTGGACATCCGCATGGACTGCGACCAGGATGCGCTCGTCGTGTTTGTCGATCCGAAGGGGCCTGCGTGCCATACCGGGGCTGAGAGTTGTTTTTCTGGGGAAGCATCACTGCGAGGTTCGGTTGATGAAGAGCCTCTACGAGGTTCGGTTACAGGTGAGTCCCTGCGAGGTTCGGTTACAGGCACCATAAGTTCGGTGCCAGTCACCGACGTGCCAGTCACCGATGGATCAGCCACTGAAGGGAAAACATCCTACGGGGATGTTGTTCCGGGCAAAGCAGGAGGAAGTAAATCTCCTGAAATACTTAATGTGCTGCAGGGGCTGATTGCCGAGCGAGAGCGGCAGATGCCTGAGGGAGCATACACTACCTATCTTTTTGATAAAGGTGTGGACAAGATATTGAAAAAGGTCGGAGAAGAAGCTTCAGAGGTGATCATTGCTGCGAAAAATCGCGACAAAGAAGAACTGAAATGGGAAGCAGCCGACTTGATTTATCACCTTCTTGTCCTTTTGCAGGAACAAAAGCTTCCGTTTGCTGAAGTTTTGGGCGTATTAGAAGAGCGACATACTTCCAAGGATCGAAAATAAAAAGAGTAATTGTGGGGCCGCCGGGATGTTCGGCGGCCTTTTTGTGCGATGAAATGATGGAATTGAGCGTAAATCAGGGATAATTGAGCCAAATGGAGAATAATTTGAGTCTAACTCAAATTAATTGAGCCAAACAAGCACTTAATTGATCCAATCTAACTATTCAGACTTCTTCACCACCACAACAACCGCCTCCAAACCAAAACACCTGGAATTAACTTGAATTCTCCCGCTGAATACTCTAAACTAGTTAAAAACCAAAAGAGATAAAAGTAATGAGAGGAATCAGTAGTAGTTATCTCCCTGTTTCAGAGAGCCGGTGGGTGGTGAGAACCGGTCACAGATAAGTATGAATTACCTCCTCGAACTTTCTTTGTGAACCGGTCATTCATTTCAGATCAGTAGCAGAGAACGGCCTGAACCGTTAATTCGCTTGAGTGGAAGCTTTAAGCTTCAACAAGGGTGGTACCGCGTGCAAAAACCACGTCCCTTTTTTAGGGATGTGGTTTTTTATATTTTTAAGGAGGAATGATTAGGATGAAAGATTTGATTCAACTATTGTCAGCTGACCAAAAAAGCGAGCTGGAGCGGCAATATGCACTGTATGCCAATGGTGTACAGGAGATCATTCCTGCTGACGAGTTTAAACAGAAGATCGCGAAGTCTTTGCTTAAGAATAAGCCTTTAAAAGTAAAGCTTGGCTTGGATCCCTCTGCTCCGGACGTTCATATCGGACACACGGTCGTTCTGCAAAAGCTGAAGCAGTTTCAGCAAAACGGGCACATTATCCAGCTCATTATTGGTGATTTTACAGGCAAGATCGGGGATCCTACCGGCAAATCCGCTGTACGGAAGCAGCTTACTGATGAAGAAGTGAAACACAATGCGAAGACCTATTTTGAGCAGTTCGGCAAAGTGCTGGATATGGAAAAGGTGGAGCTTCATTATAATGCTGACTGGCTTTCCAAATTGAACTTTGAGGATGTCATCCAGTTGGCAGGCAAAATAACCGTTGCGCGGCTTCTTGAACGAAATGATTTTACAGAGCGGATCTCTACGAGCAAGGCGATCTCTCTTCATGAATTCTTTTACCCGCTCATGCAAGGCTACGATTCTGTTGTTCTGGAAAGTGATCTTGAACTCGGGGGAACCGATCAGCATTTTAACGTGCTGATGGGGAGGCACCTGCAGGAACACTATAAAAAAGAGAAGCAGGCCGTGATGCTGCTGCCTTTACTTGAAGGTCTTGACGGTGTTGAAAAGATGTCAAAATCAAAAGGCAACTACATTGGAATCAATGAAGAGCCGAATGAGATGTTCGGCAAAACGATGTCCATTCCTGATGAACTGATGCCGAAGTATATTGATTTGGCCACAGATTACACGGTGGATGAAAAGAACAAGCTGAAAGAGGATCTAAAAGAAGGCACCCTTCACCCTCGTGACGCGAAAATCCAGCTAGGCAAGACTTTTGTCCGGATGTTCCACGGAAAGGAAGCAGCAGAAAAAGCAGAACAGCATTTTCTGCGTGTTTTCCAAAAAGGAGCATTGCCTGAAGAAATCCCGGAAGTGAAGTGGAATGGCGATCGAAATGTTGCTGTCGTTGAACTTCTTGTTGCCCTGCAGTTGTTAAGTTCCAAAAGTGAAGCCCGGAAAATGATTCAGAACGGCGGGGTGAAGCTTAATGGAAAAAAGGTGTCAGACATAAAACTTGAGATTGAGATAAAAGATGATACAATCGTTCAAGTAGGAAAAAGAAAGTTTGTTAAATTAACTGTATAAATTGAGGCCACCGTTTTCCGCTTCAGGAGACGGTGGTTTTCTGTCATAAAAAGCTTCTGGACAAAAACAGCAATATTTTTTCCATTTGCTTGCTGTTTTTTAAAGATCCATAGATTAAAATGAAATCTTAATAAAACCTTTGTCGAAAGTTTCATTGACAAAGTTTAAAAAGGGTATGTAAGACGCTTTTGGTGTATGGTATACTTTTTTGGGTTGAAAACGAACGGCTAGAAATAAAGGCTATGTAATATGCTTTTTACATAGAAATTGGAGGAAAGAATGAAAAAGGAAAATCACGCGGAAAGTGACATGCGCATACTTCCTTTCATGCAGGATGGAGAATATTATTTCCACCGGGGTATTAAAGCTTACCAAAAGAAGGATTTAGATAAAGCAAGAAAATTATTTGAACGAGCTGTGTACCTGCAGCCCGAAGAACCGGCATTTTATTGCCAGCTCGCATCCACATTGGCCGAGCTGGGTGAATATGATAAATCTAACCTGTATTTAGTGCAGGTGCTTGAAACAATGGGACAGGACATTAGTGAGTGTTACTTTTTTATGGCAAACAACTATGCGCATTTGGGAATGTTTTCAGAAGCCGAAACCTATGCCTCGCTTTATATGAAAAAAGATCCTGACGGTGAATTTTTTGATGATGCACTTGAACTGATCGATTTGATCAATTTTGAGACCGGAAGTGAAGCTTTAACAGAGGAAGAGGAATTGATCATCGGCCATGAAGAGGCCCGGCACAGTATTGAAAAAGGCGACTTGAAGGAAGCAAAAAAACAGCTGGCTGAACTCATCAGCAAGCATCCTGCGTTTTGGGCTGCGTATAACAATCTTGCTCTTACTCATTTTTATTTAAATGAATTTGAGGAAGCATTGAACGTGCTCACGTCCATCCTGGATAAAAATCCGGGCAATTTGAATGCCCTCTGTAATCTTGCTATTTTTTACGAGCAATTGGGGAAAAAAGAAGAGGCTGCTGAAATGGTTGAGGGGATGAAAAAGGTCTATCCAATTCATCCGGACCATCGCTATAAACTCGGCAGCACGTTCGGCATCTTTAATGAGCATGCCTGGGCTAACCGCTGGCTGGCATCCATCAACAAACATTACTACTACAATGATCCTTCCTATCTTCATTTACTGGCTGTTTCATTCTATGCGCTTGGCCGGACCGAGCGGGCAATGAACTGCTGGTCAAAGGCACAGGAACTTGATCCGAAAAGCCAGGTCGCTTCTTATTATCTTGAGAAAGCACAAAATGACGAGCTGACTGTCACGGGTGCTGATTATCAATACCGGGCGCCTTCGTATGTGAAACAGGAGAATGCCCAAAAAAGGGATTTCATGCAGCGCTTTAATAACGTGGCACGCGGTCTGCAAAAAAGTAAATTGGTGCATTTAACCTTACTGCGTGGGAATAATAGCGAAGAAAACATTGAAACCTTACAGGAATTTTGCACAAGGGATGATGAACATACCGTCCTTAAAGAAGTAGCGGCCAGTCTTTTAGTAGAGATGAATCCGGGTACAAAGGTTTCTATTCAAGGAGAAGATGGAGAGCAGATCATAGAGAATGTTTCTCCGACCATTGCAAGTGGGCTGAGCATCCTTTCTATCATGAAGGAAAATGGAGCTTCCATTGATGACGATGTGACGTTCTTATGGCTGGAAACGATGATTCTGGCTCGTTCTGAAAGCTCGCTGCTCAGAAATGATAAGGCGATTGCTGCGGCTATTGATTATGTATCCAGAAAACGAAAAGACGGAGCAACCCAGCGCCAGATCGCCGAGCTGTATGGGATAACGGTTTCCATGCTCTCCTCGCGCATTCAATTTATCAAAAGAGGTCTTGAACGGGTAGATTGAGCAAATCTATGGACGAAAAAGCCTTTGGCCGATACCATGTAACTACAATATAAAGATTTGCAGACAGATGTTCTGGGGAAGGATCAAAGGAGTGGATCATGATGAGTGAAGAAAAAATTTACGACGTTATAATCATCGGCGCAGGTCCTGCGGGCATGACTGCGGCTGTCTATACGTCCAGGGCAAACCTCAGCACATTGATGCTTGAGCGCGGAATCCCGGGCGGACAGATGGCCAATACGGAAGATGTAGAGAACTATCCAGGGTTTGAAACGATCTTGGGGCCTGAACTGTCCAATAAAATGTTTGAACATGCGAAAAAATTCGGCGCGGAGTATGCTTACGGTGATGTGAAAGAGATCATCGACGGCGAGGAATACAAAACGGTCGTATCCGGAAGGAAAGAATTTAAAGCAAGATCGATCATTATAGGAACGGGCGCAGAATATAAAAAGCTAGGAGTACCAGGTGAAAAGGAACTTGGCGGACGCGGCGTTTCCTATTGTGCGGTATGTGACGGAGCGTTCTTTAAAAATAAAGAGCTCGTTGTTGTCGGCGGGGGAGACTCTGCGGTTGAAGAAGGTGTCTACCTTACACGTTTTGCGAGCAAAGTAACCATCGTGCATCGTCGTGATAAATTGCGTGCTCAGCAGATTCTTCAGCAGCGTGCTTTTGATAATGAGAAAGTCGATTTCTTATATAACCATACCGTTAAAGAAATCCACGGTGAGAACAATAAGGTCAGCAAATTAACGCTTGTCAACACCGAGACTGGTGAAGAGCGTGAGTTTTCTGCAGACGGCGTATTCATCTACGTTGGTATGCTTCCCTTGAATGGCGCTTTCGTCAATTTGGGGATTACAAACGAAGCGGGTTATGTTGAAACGAATGAGCTTATGGAAACAAGGATTCCCGGCATTTTTGCTGCAGGCGATGTAAGGGAAAAAACACTTCGCCAAATCGTTACAGCAACGGGGGACGGAAGTATTGCCGCCCAATCGGCACAGCATTTTGTTGAGGAATTAAAAGAAAGAATGAAAGCGTAAATTCGTAATTCTGTTTTAATCAGACTGTAACAGTGGTGAAATAAAAATGGGGTACTATAAATAATAAGAAATTGACCCCCTTTTTATAAATTGCAAGACTTTTGGCGCGGAAGCATTCCGCGCCCTTTTTTTGTGGAATACTAGTTCTATCCTACGTGTTCATTGTGAGGAGTGGCATTTTTTAGTATACTAAAGTTAATGTAACAGGTGATTGAGGTGAACATTGTGCAAAGAGTAACAAACTGTGTTTTAGTCAAAGAAAACGAAGTGCTTCTCTTGCAGAAACCAAGAAGAGGCTGGTGGGTTGCCCCTGGCGGCAAGATGGAGTCAGAGGAATCCATCAGGGATTCTGTCATTCGGGAATACCGTGAAGAAACAGGAGTTTATATTAAAAACCCTCAGTTGAAGGGTGTATTTAATTTTATTATCAAAGAAAAAGACAAGATTATTTCTGAATGGATGATGTTCACCTTTTTGGCAACCGAAGCTGAAGGAGAGGCACTGGAAGAGTCTGATGAAGGGATTCTAGCCTGGAAAAAGGCCTCTGAAATACGTTCATTGCCGATGGCGCCTGGAGATCATCATATTTTGGATTATGTTCTCACCGGGACGGGAATGATTTTTGGAACGTTCACGTATACACCGGATTTTGAACTGCTGTCCTATCGCCTCGATCCGGCTTGATCGGCAGTTTACACGGCGACAGGATTAAACACATACAATACATCAACGATATTTTAACGATTTTTAGAATAAGAGGGGGGAACGGTTATGGAGCAGCAGGACGTTCAAATGGTAATTATAACTGGGATGTCCGGGGCAGGAAAAACAGTAGCGATGCAGAGTTTTGAAGACCTGGGCTTCTTTTGTGTTGATAATCTTCCTCCCGCATTATTGCCAAAGTTTGTTGAGCTTATGGAGGAGTCACATGGAAAGCTGAATAAAGTGGCACTTGTCATGGACTTAAGGGGACGCGAGTTTTTTGACCAGCTGTTTTCAACGCTTGATCAGCTGCCTGTCCACTCTCACATTCAGCCACAGATTATTTACCTTGAAAGCAAGGATGCAGCGCTCGTCCGCAGATACAAAGAAACAAGACGGTCGCATCCCCTGGCGAAAAGCGGAAATCCTCTTCAGGGAATCATGCAGGAACGTGAAATGCTGGAAGAGCTAAAAGGCCGTGCACAGCAAGT
Organism: Fictibacillus sp. WQ 8-8; assembly: GCF_024494405.1. Lineage (NCBI taxonomy): Bacteria > Bacillati > Bacillota > Bacilli > Caryophanales > Fictibacillaceae > Fictibacillus > Fictibacillus sp. WQ 8-8. The sequence goes on along the minus strand of NZ_JAMXKG010000001.1, from coordinate 233,602 downwards.
GATCGATACAACGGACCTTAAACCGATTCAGCTCCGCGAAAAGATTATTGAGCGATTTTCTTCGGAAAAGTCCCATCCATTTACCGTAAATGTCATGTCATTTGGTTTTAAATACGGGATGCCGATCGATGCCGATCTCGTATTTGATGTGCGATTTTTGCCGAACCCACATTACATTGACCACATGCGGCCAAGGACTGGACTAGAACCGGATATTTCAGAATATGTATTGCGGTGGCCTGAAACAAAGACTTTTCTTGAAAAGCTTATCGATCTATTAAATTTTATGATTCCACAATATAAGCGGGAAGGGAAAAGCCAGCTGATTATCGGAATTGGCTGCACAGGCGGAAAACACCGCTCGGTTGCTCTGGCAGAGTACATTAAGAATGCTTTGTCCAAAGAGTTTGTTACATTGAGCAGCCATCGTGACATGGGAAAGGATAAGTCTTAAATGAAACCTATATCTAAAATAGTCGTTCTGGGAGGAGGCACCGGGCTTTCCGTTCTTCTCAGAGGCTTAAAGAGCTTTCCCGTAGACATTACGGCGATCGTTACCGTTGCTGATGATGGAGGCAGCTCTGGCCGACTCCGAAAAGATTACGATATGCCTCCACCGGGAGACGTGCGCAACGTCCTTGCTGCACTCTCTGAGGTTGAACCTCTAGTGGAACGGCTTTTTCAGCATCGTTTTACAACTGGTGACGGCATTACCGGCCATTCCCTGGGGAATTTGCTGCTGGCTGCCATGCATGACATCACCGGGGATTTTGTCATGGGGATCAGGGAACTGAGCAAGGTGCTGAATGTCCGAGGGCAAGTGCTGCCGGCGGCTAATAAAAGCGTCATCTTAAACGCAGAATATGAAGATGGTTCATTTATTACCGGGGAGTCCAAAATCCCTCTCCGCAATAAACGAATTAAGCGTGTATTTCTTACGCCTGACCATATCGAACCATTAGAGGCCAGCGTAAACGCGATCAATGAGGCTGACTTGATTGTTGTGGGACCCGGAAGCCTCTATACGAGCATCCTGCCCAATTTATTGGTTGGCGGTATTCGGGATGCCGTTCTCAAGTCAACGGTGCCTAGAGTTTATGTTTGTAACGCCATGACTCAAAAAGGGGAAACGAACCACTTTTCAGCAAGTGACCATGTCCAGGCACTGATTGATCACGTCGGCGAAAAAATTGTTGATGTCGTGATCGTTAACAATGAAATTATTCCTGAAGAATTTTTGGAACTCTATCGCGAAGAGGGAGCCGAACAGGTTACCTGCGATATGGATCGTTTAAAATCTTTTGGTTTTAAGATCATTAGTGATAATATAATTCAATATGGCACTTTAGTGCGCCATGATGCGAAACGTGTATCTGAACTGCTTCTTTCATTACTGGGATAAAGGAGTAGTTTTTTCAGAAATTGAAGGCTGAATAACAGCTATCTAACCCTCACGTTACCGTAGTGGATAGAAGAGGGGTGAAAAAGATGTCTTTTGCGGCAGAAACAAAAAAAGAACTGACCCAACTGGAGATGAAAGATTGCTGTGCAAAGGCGGAATTGGCAGCGCTGATCCGAATGAATGGTTCTATCTCTTTTTCGAACCGCCAGATCGTTCTGGATATTCCAACTGAGAATGCCGCCATTGCCCGGCTTATCTATACATTGATCAAGAGAGTGTATTCCTTTCATGTGGAACTCCTGGTCCGGAAAAAAATGAGGCTGAAGAAAAACAACGTGTACATCGTCAGGCTCACTCAGGAAGCAAGAGCTCTTCTAGAGGATTTAAATATCATAGATGAAACCTTCACGTTCAACAGGGGGATCGCAGAAAACATTCAAAAGAATTCCTGCTGCCGCCGATCATACATGAGAGGTGCTTTTCTTGCCGGAGGATCTATCAATCATCCGGAAACGAGTTACCATCTTGAGATTTTTTCAATGTATGAGGAACATACAGCAGCCCTGTGCGAGCTGATGAACACCTTTGATCTAAAGGCAAAAATGCTTGAACGCAAAAAAGGATACATTATTTATTTGAAAGACGGGGAAAAGATATCTGAGTTCCTTACTTTAATTGGAGCGCACAACGCTATGCTCTATTTTGAGGACGTCAGGATCTTGAAGGATATGAGAAACTCCGTCAACCGCCTCGTAAACTGCGAAACCGCCAATTTGAACAAAACAGTGGGTGCAGCAATGAGGCAGGTCGAGAATATCAAATTTATTGAAAACCAGGTTGGTCTCGAAGTTCTTCCTGACAAACTCCGCGAGATCGCTGAACTCCGCGTCGCCCATCAGGAAATTACCCTGAAAGAGCTAGGTGAGATGGTTTCTTCAGGCGCAGTAAGCAAATCGGGCGTCAACCACAGGCTTCGGAAAATTGATGAAATCGCTGACAAAATTCGGTTAGGACAACCCATTTCGAAATAAAAACAAAACTACACACTAATCTTTAAAAGGAGGAACAGCAATGATCGAGAAGAAGGTAACTGTTCAATTGAAAACCGGATTGCAAGCCCGTCCGGCTGCCTTATTTGTGCAGGAAGCGAACCGTTACAACTCTGAAGTATTTGTAGAAAAAGACGGAAAAAGAGTCAATGCAAAAAGTATTATGGGAATCATGAGCCTGGCCATCGGATCTGGCGTCGATATTACCATTTCTGTTAGCGGACATGATGAAGAAGAAGCGATCAAGGGGCTTGAAGCCTTCATTACGGAGCAGAACTAGGTTTTATTGAAGAAAATAGAAGAAGTAAAAGGGCAAAAGCGGGTTCGATATGATCCTATCATCATCGAAGAGCTTTTGCCCTGTTTTTTGTGTTGTTATGGGCGTTTTGCCGCATGTAGGGTTCGCAGATTGCCGGGGCCAAAATATAAGAAATACTAGCCAAACACATATTATGTAAACTGTCTCCCATTGCTAGAAAGCCCGGATACCGAAGAAGCTTTACCGTTTTGTCCGGGCGAACATCGCCAATATTAAAATTACGATGAAGATGACTCCGATGGAAACCAGGACATTGTATAGGTTCATGATCATCTCCCCAAAATAAAAGCCGCTCGTAAAAAGATGAGCGGCTTTCTTGTTTTCATTTCATTAAATGTTTTTAGGATCTTCTACGGAAGAGATGACACGGTCAACAAGTCCGTATTTTACAGCATCCTCAGCTAGCATGAAGTTGTCACGGTCTGTATCGCGCTCAATCACTTCAAGAGGCTGGCCTGTTTTTTCAGAAAGAATTTTGTTAAGCTGTTCGCGCATTTGGATGATACGGCGAGCATGAATTTCAATGTCTGTTGCCTGTCCGCGTGTTCCGCCTAGAGGCTGGTGAATCATAACCTCAGAGTTTGGAAGTACATAGCGTTTTCCTTTTTCACCGGCTGCAAGCAAGAATGCTCCCATGGAAGCCGCCATACCGATGCAGATCGTGGAAACGTTAGGCTTGATGAAGTTCATCGTATCATAAATCGCCATACCTGCTGTGATGGATCCGCCAGGACTGTTTATGTAAAGGGAGATATCCTTTTCAGGGTCCTCGGCAGCAAGAAAGAGCAGCTGAGCTACGATAGAGTTGGATACATTGTCATCAATGCCGCTTCCAAGCATGATAATACGGTCTTTTAACAGACGGGAGTAAATATCATATGCACGTTCGCCACGGTTCGTTTGTTCAATAACTGTAGGAATTAAATTCATGAATAATCCTCCTTTTATGGTGTGTTTTCATGTGTTACTGACATCATACAAAAAAGGTCAAAAAAGGTCAAACGAAAAGCTTCTTTGTTGATAATTCTATGTAGAGGCTTCACAATCCTTTATTTAACAATATGTTTAGACTATCATCATCATTCCCGCGACACCAGGTTTTAAACGTATGGCACGTCAAAAGTTTTATAGTTAAAGAGGATCAGCTATTCTTTACATTTGTATAAGCTGTTTCGAGATTTCGGATCCGGCGGACGATTTCTGCGTTTTTGTTGAGATGGTCATTGATGAGGGTTCCGACAATGGATCGGTAATAGGCATTCATTGCGTGCGATTTCGTAAACACGTCTTTGTTCCGTTCGATGTATTGTTTGAAATTTTCTTCAAAAAAAGCCACTGAAAATTGTTCAGCCATGGTTGCAGCACTCCTTCGTTTCAACTGTTTATATAGTATCAGATTCCGGTGCCAGGCACCAAAACAGAAAATTATATTCTTGGTGCCAGGCACCAAGAATAAATTAAGCGCCTTGTTTTGACAATTGGAAATTACCATGATATAGTTGTGCTGACCATATACGTGTTATTATGACTGGATGTAAACAATATGTGTTTTCTTTTAGTTTTTGTAGCATTGTCACATGGTTCCAATTTTTAAAGCGCTTTAACGCGCCGACAGGAGGATATACCCATGCAAAACGGGAAAGTAAAATGGTTCAACGCAGAAAAAGGATTCGGTTTCATCGAAGTTGAAGGTGGAGACGATGTATTCGTACACTTTTCTGCTATCCAATCTGAAGGTTTCAAATCTTTAGACGAAGGTCAAGAAGTATCTTTTGAAATCGTTGATGGTGCTCGCGGACCTCAAGCTGCTAACGTTACTAAACTTTAATAGCGTGATAAAAGGGCCAGTAATGGTCCTTTTTTTTGTGCCCAAAAATCGCAAGCTCCAGCAGTGTTAACCTGATGGAAGGAACTTCAAATCTTTTTCAGTGTTGCCTGCTGACATTCTATAGTATCATAGTAACGGGAGGGATTTATAATGGAGCTGGGATTATTTCAACAACAAAATTTAAGTCTTGTCATGACTGCAGAGCTTCGCCAGGCCATTGCCATCCTGCAATATCCTTGCTATGAACTTTCTCAATTTTTACAAGAACAAGCGGTAGAAAATCCCCTCATTGAGTTGGCGGATTCGCCAGTCTTTTTTAATACCGATAAAAAGAAAGCGCTTCAAAAAAGTAAAACAACGCAAGATGCGGATGTGATCGGGATGATGCAGCCTGCTGAAGAAACCATGCACGACCGCCTGCTTCATCAAGCGTTAGCCATACCTGCATCAGATGAGATTGCAGCTGTTGTCCGCTATCTCATCTTAAATATAGACCAGGCCGGATACCTGGATATAACGGAAGATGAAATTAAACAGCGTTTCGGAATCAGCACCGAAAGATATGGAGAAGCCATAGATTGGCTTCATCAGCTGGAGCCAGCAGGCATTGGAGCCCGTAACCTTAGGGAATGTCTTCTACTGCAATTGAAATCGCTTGGCATGGAGGATGATCTGTCCTACCTTATCGCTGATACTCACCTTGATCAGCTCGCAGACCGAAAAATTAAGCAGATTGCTGCTGCTCTTGGAACGAATGTACAGGCTGTAGAACAGGCTGCCGACTTTATTCTGACTCTTGATCCGAAGCCGGGGCAAAAACTGTCCAGCCACAGTGAACTGGGATACTTGTATCCAGACCTTTCCGTCTTTGAAGATAATGGAACGTACAAACTCGCCATCAACGATCATTTCACGCCCAAAGTGCAGCTGAATGAAAGCTATGCTCATTTATTAAAATCAAAGGCCAGCGGTGCTGCACAGTACTTGCAGGAACATTATCAAAAGCTTCAATGGCTGCAGAAGAGCCTTGAACAAAGAAAGAACACGCTCATCATGATCGCCAAAGAGATCGTCTCAGTTCAGCAGAACTTTTTAAAAAGGGGCCCTGAACATCTCGTTCCGATTACCTTAAGGGAAGTAGCTGAACGGATCGGCATGCACGAATCAACAGTCAGCCGGGCGGTTAAAAACAAGGTCATTCAAACACCGAAAGGCGCATTCGAACTGAAATATTTTTTTACAGCAAAAATCGAAACGGTAAACGGAGAGAACGCTTCTGCCCAAACGGCCAAGCTTGCCATAAGAAAAGTAATTGAAGCAGAAGATAAAGCAAAGCCGCTGTCTGATCAGGCGATTGCCGAAATGCTTGCCAGCGAAAAGGGCTTGAGCATCTCAAGGCGTACGGTCGCCAAGTACAGAGAGGAGCTGAACATCGCTTCCTCTTCCAAGCGGAAAAGATATTCCTGACACCCGAGCGTAGAAGCGATGCTTCACTATTGCCCTTCAACACAAAAAGCGTGTTGCGGGGCAATAGTTCCAGCGCTTGTCGGACCTAAACTGGGCGCCTGCGCTTTTCTTATTAAGCCAAGCCAGGTGCTTTGTTTTTAATTTATAATGATAACAAGGGTACGAATAAAAAAAGATGAAAAGGGAATGTTGAGTATGAGTCCACTTTCGATCACATTTTATACAAAACACCATTGTCCGCTCTGCGATAAAGCGCATACTATATTAGAGGAACTTCAAGAGGAAATTCCGATGGAGATCCAAAAAGTTGATATTTACCGATCAGATGAACTCATCGAAAAATATGGGATGATGATCCCAGTGATTACGGTAGCGGATGAAGAGATTCAGTACGGGCAGATTCATAAGGAATCATTAAGAAAGCGTTTACTTACAATTGATAAGTAATTTTTGTTGAAATGTTGTCACATGTTTTGTTAGAATGAAGGAGACTTAAACATAGTCATTTTTTTATAGCATCATTGGGACGTAAAATGGCTAACCGGGACGATAAATGTCCCTAAAAGTATTGGGCTCCTCTTATGTTCTGCCGTACAAAAAGACAAGGGGAATGCATGATGAACGATTTGATAGAAATACAGAAGAAGCTTTTGCCTGATCTTCTGGAGGTTATGAGAAAACGATACAGCATACTTAAAATTGTTCGCTTTCATGAACCCATCGGCAGACGAAGCCTTGCCATCAACCTCAATATGACGGAAAGGGTTCTCCGTGCGGAGGTCAGCTTTTTGAAAGACCAGGGGCTGCTTTCCATCCTGCCGGGCGGTATGTCGCTTACTCCTGATGGATTAGATGTTCTTGAACGGCTGGAAGTTCTAATGAATGAACTCGCCGGGCTTCGCGTTTTAGAAATGAAGTTAAGGGAAAACTTAAACCTGTCTGAAGTGATTATCGTTCCTGGCGACAGTGATGAAGATCCTTGGATTAAAAGTGAAATGGGCAAGGCGGCAGTAATGAGGCTGAAACAGGAGTTAACAGGCAATAATGTCATTGCAGTGACCGGCGGCACAACCATCGCTGCTGTTGCTGAAATGATGACTCCTGGAAACAAGGACCAAGACCTTCTGTTTGTCCCAGCCAGAGGCGGTCTAGGCGAAAAGGTAGAAAATCAGGCAAACACCATCTGTTCAACGATGGCTGTAAAAGCACGAGGTGAGTACCGTCTGCTTCATTTACCGGATCAACTTAGTAAGGAAACTTACCTTTCACTGATTGAGGAACTCGGGGTAAAAGAAGTCATGGAGCTGATCCGTTCAGCAAGTATAGTCATCCATGGAATTGGCGATGCTAAAACAATGGCCAACAGAAGGAATTCTTCTTCTGCTGTGCTGGAAAAACTCGAACACGAAAAAGCGGTAGCGGAAGCTTTCGGCTATTACTTCGACCATCATGGAGAAGTAGTGCATCGTGTTCGAACGATCGGTCTTCAATTGAATGACCTGAAAAATAGTGATTTCATCATGGCTGTTGCAGGTGGTGCTTCGAAAGCAGAAGCGATTGCGGCATTCATGAAGCATGGCCCCAAGAAGGTGCTGATCACCGATGAAGGGGCAGCAAACAAACTTCTTGCAAGCTTGTGAAAGACTATGTAACTTATTGTGTGACTAAAGGGTTTTCCCTTTAACTATATTTTTCTTTCTAATTATAAGGAGGTCATTTTAAATGGCAACTAAAGTTGGTATTAATGGATTCGGTCGTATTGGCCGTAACGTATTTCGTGCAGCGCTAAACAACCCTAACGTAGAAGTGGTGGCTGTTAATGATTTAACAGACGCAAACATGCTTGCTTTCCTATTGAAGCATGACACTGTACACGGAAAGCTTGATGCGACTGTTGAAGTCGGCGAAAATGCGCTAATCGTAAACGGCAAAGAAATCAAAGTATTGGCTGAGCGTGACCCTGCTCAATTAGGATGGGGAGACCTTGGTGTAGAAGTAGTTGTTGAATCTACTGGACGTTTCACAAAACGTGCTGACGCTGCTAAACACTTAGAAGCTGGCGCTAAAAAAGTTATCATCTCTGCTCCTGCAAGTGACGAAGATATCACTGTAGTAATGGGTGTTAACGAAGACAAATACGATGCTGGAAGCCACGATGTAATTTCTAACGCTTCTTGTACAACAAACTGCCTAGCTCCTTTCGCTAAAGTACTAAACGAAAAATTCGGTATCAAACGCGGTATGATGACAACTGTTCACTCATACACAAATGATCAGCAAATCCTTGATCTTCCGCATAAAGACTACCGTCGTGCACGTGCTGCTGCAGAAAACATCATTCCTACAACAACTGGTGCTGCAAAAGCTGTTTCTCTAGTACTTCCTGAACTAAAAGGAAAACTAAACGGTATGGCAATGCGTGTTCCAACTCCAAACGTATCATTAGTAGACCTTGTTGCTGAACTCGACAAAGAAGTTTCTGCAGAAGAAATCAATGCAGCATTGAAAGAAGCAGCTGAAGGCCCACTAAAAGGCATTCTTGGCTACAGCGATGAGCCGCTTGTTTCTACTGACTATAACGGTAACACTAACTCTTCTACAGTTGACGGTCTTTCTACAATGGTTATGGAAGGCAACATGGTTAAAGTGATCTCTTGGTACGACAACGAAACTGGATACTCCAGCCGTGTTGTAGACCTTATTGACTTTATTGCTAAAAAAGGACTTTAATAATAGAGAGATTTAAAGTAGAGGGGAAGGGTTGAAAGATGCCCTTACCCTCTTTCCCTTGTAAGGAACTCTTAGCAGTTTCATGTTGCTAAAAGCTTTTCTTTTAAACTTAAGATTTACGGAAGACGGGCGCAGTACCTGAACTTCCCGTTTTCACCTGCGCATTTTAGGTTAAACTAGGGTGTGTAAAAGGGATTCTCTTCTTCTTTAATTTAAGACTGTCAGGAGGTTATACTTATGAACAAGAAAACAGTTCGTGACATCGATGTTAATGGAAAAGTGGTCTTCTGCCGCGTTGACTTTAACGTTCCGATGGAAAATGGGAAAATTACCGACGATACTCGAATCCGTGCGGCACTCCCAACGATTCAATACTTAACAGAGCAAGGTGCCAAAGTTTTATTGGCGAGCCATCTCGGACGCCCGAAAGGCCAAGTGGCTGAAGAGCTTCGCTTGACCCCAGTGGCACAGCGCTTAAGCGATCTCCTTGGCAAAGAAGTTGTAAAAACGGACGAAGCATACGGCGAAGAAGTGAAGAGTGCGCTGTCAAGCCTTGACAGCGGAGGCGTCATTCTTCTTGAGAACGTCCGCTTTTATCCTGGAGAAGAAAAAAATGATCCTGAATTAGCACAGAAATTTGCTGAACTCGCTGACGTGTATGTGAACGATGCATTCGGTGCAGCCCACCGTGCGCACGCATCTACTGAAGGCGTTGCAAAACACCTTCCAGCTGTTGCAGGATTCCTGATGGAAAAAGAACTTGATGTGCTTGGAAAGGCTCTATCCAATCCTGACCGTCCTTTCACTGCTATCATTGGCGGTGCCAAAGTTAAAGACAAAATCGACGTGATCAATAATCTGCTAGATAAAGTGGACAACCTGATCATCGGCGGAGGGCTTGGCTACACGTTCATCAAAGCTTTAGGCCACGATGTAGGTAAATCTTTATTGGAAGAAGATAAGATTGAAACAGCTAAAGGCTTCATGGAAAAAGCGAAGGAAAAGGGAGTTAACTTCCTCATTCCTGAAGATATTCTTGTTGCCGATGACTTCTCAAACGATGCAAACACGAAGGTTGTGGGCATCGATGCCATCCCGTCTGATTGGGAAGGGCTTGATATCGGTTCTAAAACGATTGAAAAGTACCGAAATACCATTCAGAATTCGAAACTTGTAATATGGAACGGACCGATGGGTGTTTTCGAAATGGAAGCATTCTCTAAAGGAACCCGTTCTGTTGCAGAAGCACTTGCTGAAGCCAAAGACACATACAGTGTAATCGGCGGCGGTGACTCAGCAGCTGCAGTTGAGAAATTTGGCTATGCAGACAAAATGAGCCACATCTCAACAGGCGGAGGTGCTTCACTTGAATTCATGGAAGGCAAAGAGCTTCCTGGCGTTACAGCATTAAACGACAAGTAAAACTCGTTTGAAAAGAAATCGATGAAGAGCAGTACAGCTTTCCGTGAAGTCCCCTGAACTTTATGGGGATGCTGTATGTTCTTAGGAAGGTGAAAAACATGCGAAAACCAATTATTGCAGGAAACTGGAAAATGAATAAAACCCTTTCTGAAGCAAAATCTTTTGTTGAAGAAGTGAAAGGATTGATCCCTTCTTCAGATACAGTAGATTCTGTTGTTTGTGCACCAGCTTTATTCTTGGACGCACTCGTAAACGCATCTAAGGGAACAGACCTCGGTGTAGGTGCACAGAACATGCATTTTGAGGATAATGGAGCTTTCACAGGTGAAATCAGCCCTGTTATGCTGAAGGACCTTGGTGTTGGCTATGTTGTTCTTGGACACTCCGAGCGCCGCGAGTACTTTGGTGAAACAGATGAGCTCGTTAACCAAAAAACGCATGCTGCTTTTAACCACGGATTAACTCCAATCGTTTGTGTCGGTGAAACACTTGAACAGCGTGAAGCAGATCAAACAAAAGACGTTGTAAAAACACAAACGGAAAAAGGACTTCAAGGTCTTTCCGAAGAACAAGTTAAACGTACTGTTGTTGCCTATGAGCCAGTTTGGGCGATTGGTACGGGAAAAACAGCTTCCTCTGAAGATGCCAACGAAGTCTGCGGATACATTCGCAGCGTGATCGCTGAACAATTCTCACAAGAAGCAGCAGACCAAGTTCGCATTCAATACGGCGGAAGCGTGAAGCCAGGCAACATCAAAGAACTAATGGGCATGTCTGATATCGACGGTGCTCTCGTTGGAGGAGCAAGCCTTGAGCCACAATCGTTCCTTCAGCTTTTGGAAGGTGTAAACAATGCCTAAGAAACCTGTCGCACTGATTATTCTTGATGGTTTTGCATGCCGCAGCGAAGAAAAAGGAAATGCTGTAGCCCATGCGAAAAAACCAAACTTTGACCGATATTGGGAAACATATCCTCACAACCATTTAACGGCATGCGGAGAAGCTGTAGGGCTTCCTCCAGGCCAGATGGGGAACTCTGAAGTCGGACATTTGAATATTGGTGCTGGCCGTATTGTTTACCAAAGCCTTACCCGTGTGAATCTTTCGATCAAGGAAGGGGATTTCTATGAAAACCCAACCTTTATTGAAGCAATGGATGAAGTGAAGAAGAAGGGGACAAACCTTCACATTTTCGGACTTCTTTCTGACGGCGGGATCCACAGCCACATCGACCATATCTTTGCATTGCTTGAAACGGCTAAAAAGCAAGGAGTAGAAAATGTTTACCTGCATGGCTTCTTGGACGGCAGGGACGTTCCTCCGCAATCGGCAAAAGGCTATATCGAGCAAACATTGAAAAAGATGGACGAGCTGGGCTTAGGCCAAATCGCGACATTATCCGGACGCTATTACTCTATGGACCGTGACAAACGCTGGGATCGTGTGGAGAAATCCTACCGTGCCATGGTTTATGGTGAAGGTCCGGATTACACTGATCCGATCGAAGTGGTGGAAGACTCTTACAAAAATGAAATCTATGATGAATTCGTGCTTCCTTCTGTACTGAAGAAAGAAGACGGTTCTCCGGTTGCTACCATCCAAGACGGAGATGCCATCATTTTCTGCAACTTCCGTCCAGACCGAGCCATTCAGATTTCACAGGTTTTCACGAATGAAGATTTCCGCGGTTTTGACCGGGGAGATCATTTTCCGAAAGACATTCACTTTGTATGCTTAACGAACTTCAGTGAAACCGTCAAAGGTGACGTAGCGTTCAAACCTACGAACTTGGACAACACGCTGGGAGAAGTTCTTTCTCAACAAAATTATAAACAGCTGCGTATTGCAGAAACTGAAAAATACCCGCATGTTACCTTCTTCTTCAGCGGCGGACGCGAAGCTGAGTTTGATGGTGAAACGCGGATTTTGATTGATTCGCCGAAAGTGGCGACCTATGATTTAAAACCTGAAATGAGTGCTTATGAAGTGACGGACGCTCTTGTAAAAGAGATCGAAGCCGAAAACCATGATGCGATTATTTTGAACTTTGCCAATCCGGATATGGTCGGGCATTCAGGCAAGCTTGAACCAACCGTTAAAGCGATTGAAGCAGTAGATGAGTGCCTAGGGAAAGTCGTGGATGCGATCCTTGCAAAAGACGGCTATGCTATCATTACGGCTGACCACGGAAACGCAGACGAAGTGATAACGATGGAAGGCAAACCAATGACTGCTCATACGACTAATCCGGTGCCGGTCATCGTTACGAAAAAAGATATCCAACTTCGCGACGGCGGCAAACTTGCCGACCTCGCACCAACGTTCCTGACACTTCTCGGCGGCCAACAGCCTAAAGAGATGACTGGGGAAACGTTAATCAAAGGCTAATTTTTGAAATCAGGAAAAGGCTGATCGAAAGAGGGCCCCTGCAGAACAGCCTTGTTCCTCACCATAAAATCTTGTTTGATAAGGAGAGAAAATTTATGTCAGCAATTATTGAAGTATATGCTCGTGAAGTATTGGACTCCCGCGGGAATCCAACAGTAGAAGTAGAAGTTTACACAGAGTCCGGTGCATTCGGCCGTGCGATCGTGCCTAGCGGTGCATCCACTGGTGAATACGAAGCAGTTGAGCTTCGTGACGGCGACAAAGGCCGTTACCTGGGAAAAGGTGTACAAACAGCAGTAGAGAACGTAAACACACTAATCGCTCCAGAATTGATCGGATATGATGTATTGGATCAAGTCGGCATCGACAAAACGTTGATCGATCTTGACGGAACAGAAAACAAAGGAAAATTCGGAGCAAACGCTATTCTTGGTGTTTCCATGGCTGTAGCACGTGCTGCTGCTGATCTACTTGGTCTTCCTTTGTACATGTACCTTGGAGGATTCAACGCAAAAACTCTTCCAGTTCCAATGATGAATATCCTCAACGGCGGAGAGCATGCTGATAACAACGTTGACATTCAAGAATTCATGGTTATGCCAGTCGGCGCACCAACATTCTCTGAAGCACTTCGTATGGGAGCTGAAATCTTCCACAGCCTTAAATCTGTGTTAAAGGAAAAAGGATTAAACACAGCTGTAGGAGACGAAGGCGGATTCGCACCAAACCTTTCTTCTAACGAAGAAGCGCTTCAAACGATCATGGAAGCGATCGAAAAAGCTGGCTACAAACCAGGTGAAGAAGTTCGTCTTGCAATGGATGTTGCCTCTTCTGAGCTCTTCAACAAAGAAGACGGAAAATACCATCTTTCTGGTGAGGGTGTTGTTAAAACATCTGAAGAAATGGTTGCTTTCTACGAAGATCTTGTTTCTAAATACCCAATCATCTCCATTGAAGATGGCTTAGATGAAAACGACTGGGAAGGCCACAAGCTATTGACTGACCGTCTTGGCGACAAAATCCAGCTTGTAGGAGACGATCTTTTCGTAACGAACACAAACAAACTTGCTCAAGGTATCGAGCAAGGTGTGGGTAACTCCATCCTTATCAAAGTTAACCAAATCGGTACGCTGACTGAAACATTCGACGCGATCGAAATGGCGAAACGCGCAGGCTATACTGCAGTAATCTCTCACCGTTCTGGTGAAAGTGAAGACAGCACAATCGCTGACATCGCTGTTGCGACTAACGCTGGACAAATCAAAACAGGTGCTCCTTCCCGTACTGACCGTGTAGCGAAGTACAACCAATTGCTTCGTATCGAAGACGAATTGGCAAGCATCAGCCGCTACCCTGGATTGAGCGCATTCTACAATCTTCAAAAGTAAGCTATTTTACGTAAACCGCTTGAGACCTGATCAGTCTCAAGCGGTTTTTTGTTGATTGGCGCGTAAAGTGATCAGACTGGCGCGTATTTTTTGCAGATAGGCGCGTATTTTAAGGGAATTCGCGAATAAATCATAGAAAGTGGCGCGTATTTCATCAGCTGAGCATTCCACATAAAATTTAAGTCCTCAAAGAGAAGGAGAAAAGGTGTTTTCTAGAGAAGTTAACCCCAAAAAGTAAAGAGGATGTGATCGTTATACTGTGATCGAACAGAAATTGCCGATTTATATTCAGAAGTTAGAAGCCTTGTTAAGGAGGCTGCCAGCAAATCATCCGAAACGCCCTAAACTTGAACAAAGTTTTTCCAAACAAATGGCAGGTTACAAGGGAGAGCAGTCACTCTTTTACTACCTGGAACACCTACCTCATAAAAGGTATAAGATTTTTCACGGACTAAGACTTTTAGAAGGCTCCTATTACTTTCAAATGGACTTCCTCATCCTTTCCCCGTATTTCTTTTTAATTCTAGAAGTGAAAAATCTATCTGGCAGCCTCACATTTGATACAAACTATCGTCAATTGATCCGAACAAATAATGATAAGGAAGAAGCCTTTCCAGATCCTCTCTTGCAGGTAGAGCGTCAAAAGAACCGGCTTTCATCTTGGCTAGCAGCTAGAAAGCTCCCACCCGTTCCAATTGAAACCCTCGTCGTCGTGAGCAGTCCTTATACGCTTATAAAAAATCCTCTGATTCCTGATCTTTCCCGCAGCATTATCCACAGTGCAAGCCCCCCATCAGTAATCACAACCATGCAAACCCATTACGCCAAACCAGCTATGACGGATAAAGAAATCAATAGAGCGGTAAAACAACTTTACAAAAACCACGTCCATTATGATCCGGACATACTAGCAAAGTTTCAGGTATCGCCAAACGATGTTTTAAAAGGCGTTCATTGCCCATCTTGCTTTGCCATTGGCATGAATAAAACATATGCTGTTAAATGGCTTTGTCCATTCTGTAATCATTCCTCCGAGCACGCCCACCGACACTCTCTGGAAGACTATAAACTTCTCATAAGCCCAACAATCACAAACCGTGAACTCAGATCCTTTCTATCCCTATCATCCCGTTCAATATCCGAAAAAATCCTCAAATCTCTAAACCTACCTCACACGGGAACCTATAAAGACAGGAGATATCATCTTTAAATTTGAGGAGCTGCATATTATGATAAAATAAATCATTTCATACTCGGTACAAACGGGGAGGCTTGGAACATGCCGAAAATGAAGCTTGAATTTGAAAGACTGAAGATCAGGGAAATTACGGTGAGTGATGCCTCTGTCATCGCACAATGGAAAAGCGGCCCTCTCTTTCGGAAAATGTCTACAGGTTCTATGACCATAATTAATGAAGGCAATCAAAGGCAGGATATTGAGAAAAGCTTAAGCCAGCTGAACGAATCTTACTTGATGATCATCGAAAAGAGGAGCTCGCAGCCTGTTGGGTACGTCCGTTTCAACTGGATGGGAAGCTCGCAGCGTTATGGCTGGCTTCGGTTCGGACTCGGTGCCGAACAAGGAAAAGGATACATGGGGGAAGCACTTGCAGGCATCTTTCAGCACCTGTTTCAGCATGAGACCTACAGGATTGATGCTGAGGTCTACGAATATAACACAAAAAGCCTGAAGCTCCTGAAATCCCTGGGGTTTCAAAAGGAAGGCGTCAGAAGGCAAGCCTACTTTGACAAAGATCAGTATTTTGATATACATGTTATGGGCCTGCTCAAGAGCGACTGGCTGGAAGTCAGCCCGAAGTCCCGGGCATCATTGAACATAAATTAAACTTTTCATTTTGCCGGTAAGAGGTATAATGGATATAGCTGAATATGCGGTTAAGGTCCGTTTTATTTCAAATAAAACGTTAAAAGGGAAGCTGGTTCAAGTCCAGCACGGTCCCGCCACTGTAATCGGGAAATCTTCTTATGTTTCCACTGTTCTGTCAAAGGATGGGAAGGAAAAGAAGATTGTTGATCGAGAGTCAGGAGACCTGCCTTAATTGCCTGTGCGAACCTTCGAGGAAAAGGTGAAGCAATTGTAATCATTTATTGATTAACTGTTGATTCGCTCTCCGAAGGGAGGGCTTTTTTTGTTTTGCACAATCCCAGCTAAATGATACATACAGGAGCGTGAAGGAATTGAAGAAGTTTACACAAATTGCGATGATGCTGATACTCGTAATCGCCATCATTGCCGGTTGTTCGGCTGGAAATCAGTCAACAGACAAAAAGGAAAACGGTGCCAATCAGGTAAAGAGTGAATTTCCCGTAACGATAAAAGATGCGGCGGGCGAGAATGTAAAAATTGATAAGAAACCCAAAAAAATCGTCTCGCTCATACCGAGTAATACAGAGGTCGCATTTGCACTTGGCTTGGATAAAGAAATTGTCGGCGTTTCTGACTTTGACAACTATCCAGAAGCAGCTGTGAAAAAGCCTAAAATCGGCGGATTGGATTTTAACGTGGAAAAGATTGTTGGCTTAAAGCCTGATCTCGTCCTTGCTCATGCCTCCAGTGCGCATACTTCCAAGCAGGGAATTGATCAGCTTAAGAATGCCGGCATCAAAGTAGTTGTGATCAATGATGCGCAGAACTTTACGGATACATACAAGTCCATCGACATGATCGCTAAAGCAACGGGCACTCAAAAACAAGGTGACAAGATTGTAAAATCCATGAAGGATGATCTGTCAGCGATCAAGGAAAAAGCAAAACAAGTAAAGAAAGAAAAAAAAGTTTGGGTTGAGGTTGCTCCAGCTCCGGAGATTTTTACTGCCGGCAAGGGTACATTCATTGATGAAATGCTGAACGCCATTCATGCCAAAAATGCGGCTGGGGAATTGAAGGGATGGGCGAAGGTATCTGAAGAGCAGCCTGTCAAATACAAACCGGACGCGATCGTCACAACGTACGGCTATTACTCCAAAAAGCCGGTGGAACAGATTATGGCCCGTAAAGCCTGGAAGGACGTTCCTGCGGTAAAAAACAAAGAAATTTATGATGTGCACTCTGATAAGGTGACACGTCCGGGACCGCGATTGATTGAAGGAGTGGAGGAGCTTGCAAAAGCCATCTATCCGGAAGTATACAAAAAGTAAAATCATCGTTTCATATACAGCAGTGTTTCTGCTGTTGGGCTTAGCTGTTGCCTTGGGGATATCGGTAGGTTCTATACCTATCCCCCTTTTTCATGTGGTGCAGATTTTAGGAGCGAAGCTTTTCCACTATCCCGTACCAGCATCCATTGATTCTTCGATTGTTAATATCGTCATGGAGATCCGCTTTCCGCGAGTCGTGCTCGCTATGCTTGTCGGCTGCTCATTGGCGCTGGCGGGAACGGCATTTCAGGGGCTGCTGAAAAATCCTCTGGCCGATCCTTATACGCTGGGTGTTTCATCCGGTTCTGCTTTGGGCGCTGTGGCTGTGCTGTTCTTTGGCATTCAGCTGCCTATACTGGGAAGTTTTACACTTCCGGTGGTGAGCATCATTACCGGCTTTCTTACCCTTGTTGGGGTTATATATTTTGCTCGCCTTGTGCAGCGCAGCCTGTCTGTTGAGACGATTATTTTGGCAGGGATTTTAAGCAGCTCATTTATAGGTGCTGTAACGTCTCTTTTAATCGCTCTGACCGGTGATGAATTAAGGCAGATCATCGGCTGGCTGCTCGGCAGCGTATCCATGAGAGGATGGCCGTATGTTCAGCTCATCGCTCCGTTTTTGGCCGCAGGGCTTTTGATTCTTCTGGCAAGTGCTCGTGAATTAAATGCGCTTTCCTTTGGCCAGCAGGATGCAAAAACCATTGGTGTTGACGTGAAAAAACATACGTCACTCGTACTGTTCGGGGCTTCGCTTCTGACGGGATCTGCAGTAGCGGTGTCAGGCACCATCGGGTTTGTCGGTCTTGTCATCCCCCACATGGCCCGCATGATATGGGGAGTAGATCATCGCCATCTGCTGCCGCTGTCCACGCTTCTGGGCGGGGTGTTTCTCGTTCTGGTTGATCTCATCGCCCGAACGATCATCGCGCCGACGGAGCTGCCGATCGGTGTCTTGACAGCGATTATCGGAAGTCCGATCTTTGCCTTAATCTTTATTCGCTATCGTCGAAAGAAGGTGACCACATGATCCAGATCCAGCAGCTTACTGGAGGATATGACGGAAAGCCCGTCGTAAAAGATCTTTCTTTTTCCATTGAAAGAGGAAAAATAACCGGCATCATCGGACCAAACGGGAGCGGGAAGACCACTCTCATGAAAATGATGAACGGAATGCTTTCCCCGCAATCAGGTGAGGTTCTTATAAAAGGAAAGCCGATCAGCAGCTACTCTGCAAAAGAATTGGCAAAAATTATTGCCGTTCTTCCTCAGCATGCGGAAAGCTCGTTTGATTTTACCGTCCGCGAAGTGGTGGCGCTCGGCCGGTATCCCTTTTACAGAGGATTGCTGAAACAATCATCGCCGAAGGATGAAGAGATGGTCCAGCGATCCATGGAGTTTACAGGCGTCCAGCATTTTGCGGAGAAAAGTATTCAATCCCTAAGCGGCGGGGAACGGCAGCGGGTTCTTTTAGCTAAGGCGCTTGCGCAGGAACCGGAGATTCTGCTGCTCGATGAACCGACAAACCATCTTGATCTTTCCTATCAAATGAAACTCATGGACTTGCTGAAAGATTGGGTGCAGGGCTGCCAGTTGTCGGTTGTTGCCATATTGCATGATTTGAATATTGCCAGTCTGTACTGTGACCAGGTTCTTCTTCTCGATGACGGAAAGGAGAAGGCGGTCGGAAAGCCTGGTGACATTATGGACAGCATCCTGCTGGAAGGTGTTTATGATACGAAGCTGAGCAGACAGGAGCATCCGCAGAAGCCGAAGCCTCTGATCGCGCTGGTGCCTGGTGAACGTGAGGAACAAAAGAAAATAGAAGATATTGAGCTTCAAACCACAAGTGAAGCGATGGTGTTCCGAAGCCCCTATTTTTTAAAAACGATGTCTTCTGCCCTGATCGGCGGAGGGTTCTGCTGGGCGAATACGTTTGTTAACCGTCATGTGGATAAAAACTACAATTATGACGATGCACATTCTGAATATGAAGCGTATCTTCACTCCCTTCCTGTCAACCCCAACGAGACCATTGGAATGATGACAGCAGCACGGCTTGAGGATGCAGGTATGGTATCCGTAGAAAAAGAAGGAATCAAGATCCTTGCTGCAGCAACAGCAGGAACATCCAATGCGGTAGATGCTGCACAATCGTGGCAGCGGAAGGATGATACTGTGGCGATTGGTACGATTAACATCTGGCTCTTTATTGAGGGAGAGCTAACCGATGAGGCATTTGTTCAGGCGATGATGACAGCGACAGAAGCAAAGTCGAGCGCTCTCAGAGACTATGGAATTAAAGATCCTATTACTGGAACGATTGCTACAGGTACTTCGACAGACAGCCTTTGCATCGCATCGACCCAGGAAGGAGAAAAAATGAGGTACGCTGGTACGATTACACCGATTGGAAAAGCAATTGGCCATACGGTCTATCAGACGGTGGGAAAAGCGATCGAAAACTATAGAAAGAGAATGGCGCAAACATGATCATTGCTCTTCATTTATTATCCCTTATACTCGCTTTGATCATCGACCAGCTCATCGGAGACCCTCGCTGGCTGCCGCATCCGGTAAGAGGTTTTGGCAAAATGATTTCTCTTATGGACCAGGCACTTAACCGCGGAAGCTGGAAAAAGCTGAAGGGTTTGATCATGCTTTTTATTCTTCTTTCTATTACACTAGTGCTAACTTTTATCATCGTACGGTATGCTTATTCCATCCACCTTGTGTTAGGGATATTCATAGAATCTGTGCTCATCTCAACAACCATTGCAGCTAGAGGGCTTAAAGAAGCAGGATTATCTGTCTATACCCCCCTTCTTCGCGGTGATCTGGAAGAGGCTCGAAAAAAATTAAGCTGGATTGTCGGAAGAGATACAGAAAATCTGCCGCATTCTGAGATTGTAAGAGGGACAGTGGAGACAGTTGCCGAAAATACGAGCGACGGGGTAACCGCACCTCTTTTCTTTGCTT
The DNA here is from genome assembly GCF_024494405.1 of Fictibacillus sp. WQ 8-8. Classification (NCBI taxonomy): domain Bacteria; kingdom Bacillati; phylum Bacillota; class Bacilli; order Caryophanales; family Fictibacillaceae; genus Fictibacillus; species Fictibacillus sp. WQ 8-8. The sequence goes on along the minus strand of NZ_JAMXKG010000001.1, from coordinate 213,474 downwards.
TTATTGGAGGAGCACCACTTGCCTTGCTGTACCGGGCAGTAAATACCTGTGATTCCATGGTAGGCTACAAGAATGAGAGATATAAAGACTTCGGCTGGGCATCTGCCCGGCTTGATGATCTATTAAATTACGTGCCAGCCCGGCTAACTGCGCTTCTTATGGCTGCAGGAGGGCTGGGGGGAAAACGGTTTACCTTATCGTGGCTGAAGGAACAGGCAAGGAACCATCCGAGCCCGAACAGCGGATGGGGTGAAGCGGCAGTCGCGGGAATTCTCGGCATACGGCTTGGAGGCACGAATTATTATAAAGGCCAGGTCTCCTATCGCCCGTTCATCGGCCGTCAGACCTACAGCCTGAAAGCTATACATATAGAAAGAACAATAGCCATCATGCAGCGTGCTGTCATGTGGTTTACGATCGTTTTAATCGCAGCGGGAGGGATGTATATTGTTGCTGCCCAATCATGGAGCTAATCCGCAGCTATTGGCCAATTCCTTGAAGATCAGCCTGGATGAAAACAGCATTGATTTTAGTGTAAATGTAAATCCGTATCCTGCACTAAGAAGAATGAAGGATATGTGGTCCAGCCTTTATGAAGATATTCTGCAGTATCCCGATCCCTTTGCTGAGCCGTTCGTTCAATTCGCGTCTGAAAAAGAAGGGCTGAATGCAGACCAGATCCTCGCAGGGAACGGGGCTGCTGAACTGATTTTTCTCATTGCTCAAGCCTATCGGGGCTCGAACGTACTGATTGCAGCACCTGCTTTCTCAGAATACGAGGATGCGTGTGAGGTGAACGATTGTAATGTGGACTTCTATGTTACCCGAAAAGAGAAAGGCTGGAAGCCGGATCTCCAAGAGCTGAATGAGAAACTCCACGGGAAACAGCTTTGTTTCCTTTGCAACCCGAACAATCCGACAGGAACAGTATTGGAATTGAACCCTTTGGAAGCTATCGTTGTTTTGTGCAAATGCCACCATGTTACACTCGTCGTGGATGAAGCGTTTGTTCACTTTTTAGAAAAGCCCGTATCCGCCGTTCACTTGATGAAAAAGTATTCCAACCTGATCGTCCTGCGGTCATTGACGAAGATGTTTCACTTGCCGGGACTTCGGTTAGGGTATGCTATGTCATCCAAAGAACAGATCGGAAAATTAAGGAGATTTCAGCCTCCCTGGAGTGTGAACGGTCCTGCTCAAAAGCTAGGTATACTCTGTTTGGAACAAGAAGAATGTGCAGATGAAATTGCTATGAAAACAGCAGTTGAGCGAGAGCGGATTTTTCCGATCCTCGACAAGCTTGGATTTGAAACCTCTCCTTCTACCGTTAACTTTTACTTGTTAAGGGAGAGTGGAGAAGAAAATGTTCAGCTTGCTCTCATTAAATATTTAATGATAAAAGGGATGATCGTCAGGCATACGTTTAATTTTAGAGGGCTGGACGGCCATTATATCCGCCTTGCCATTCGAACTCCAGAGGAGAATGACCGCTTATTGGCTGCACTTGAAGGGTGGAAAGCGAGATGATGATCTTTATTACCGGAGGGGTTAGAAGCGGGAAAAGCTCATTTGCCGAAATGTCCGCCGTTTATCATGGAAAGAATGAGAAACCGCTTCACTATATTGCAACGAACGAACATCAGGATGGGGAGATGAGTGAGCGGATCGCCAGGCACCAGGCGGATCGTCTGAACAGCGGGTATAGCTGGAGGGCGTGGGAACAGCCAAGAAACATTCATGAACTGATAAATGAATATGAAAAAAAGGATGTCATTCTCTTGGACTGCTTGACCAATCTTGTCAGCAATGAGCTGTTTGACGGCTGGAAAGAAAATAACAACCAGTGGAGAAATGAAATGTTCCGATCAGAAGTATTCCGCAAGATCATGGATGGATTAAGAATGATTGAAAAAAGCAGCGCAGCACTCATCGTCGTATCAAACGAAGTGTTCCAGGACTTGCCCTCTATTGATGAAGGGACCTTCTATTTTATGAAGATGATGGGGGAGCTTCATCAGCAGATTGTCTCTGAAGCGCATTGGGTGTACCAGGTTGAACTGGGCATGCCCATTTTGAGGAAGGGGTATGATGCAGATGAAAAACAATGCACCTCCTGTCCGGTTTAATGCCTTATACGGTTTTGGCCTGGCTTTTCAGTTCTTAACCGCATTGCCGATCCGCACTTCGTTTCCATGGACAAAAGAAACGAGCAGGTGGAGTGTGTACTGGTATCCAGCTGTCGGGCTGTTTCTCGGTGGATTGGCTTCTGTTCAGGCTCATTTCCTGGCACAGCAAAACGTTATCCCGGTGTCGATGACGAGCTTTTATCTGTTCTGCTTCTCGATCGTTTTGACAGGCGGTTTGCATCTCGACGGGTGGATGGATTGCAGTGATGCCTACTTCTCATACGGCGATAAAGAAAAAAGGCTGCAGATCATGAAGGATCCCAGGACTGGAGCATTCGGTGTATTGTCTGTTCTTTTTCTATTGAGCTGGCGGTTTCTTTTTATCTATGAAACAGTGAAAATGGTTCCGCAGCACGTTTGGCTGCTGTTTCTGCTCATTCCTTTCTTCGGCCGAACCGGCATGGGATGCCTGCTGGTTTCAGCTCCTCTTGCCAGGGAGGAAGGTATGGCTTTTGCCATGAAGCAGAACATTTCAGGCAGAGCCTTTGCTTTTTATGCGATCTATCTCCTGATGGCAGGGATTGGAGCATACCTTACAGGAGCGATTCTTCTGTTTATGAGCTTGTTCCTTTTAGGCTCAGCCTTATTTTTCTTAAGTAAAACGTTCTTTCTTCGCCAGTTTGGAGGGATTACGGGAGACACACTAGGCGCACTTTCGGAAGGGATGGAAACATGGCTATGGTTCGGAGGCTGGCTGTTACTCTCCTTCGCCACGGTCTGACGGAGGAAAATAAACAAAAGCAATATATCGGGTATTGTGATCCCCCCTTATGTGAAGAGGGGCGGATTGAGCTATACAGATTACATAGAAATAAAGGGTATCCCGAGCCGGGTGCTATCCTTGCAAGTGATAGAATGCGATGTGTAGAGACCGCTGAGGTTCTTTTCCCGGAGAGTAAGGTGCAGATCAGTCCTGCACTTCGGGAGATGCATTTTGGGGAATGGGAAAGAAAAACGTACGGCGATCTTTGCGGAATTCAACGTTACCGGGACTGGATTGATGATCCTATTGGAGTCTGTCCTCCAGGAGGAGAGAGCTATCAAGACTTTGAAAATCGCGTTCGCGGTGCCTGGCACCGTGAGATTTGGCCGTCGGCGGAAGAGAGCGGCCATGTAATCGTTGTTACTCATGGAGGCCCAATCCGTTATTTATTGTCAGAGTTTGCTCCGGAACGAAGAGAAATGTGGGCATGGCCGGTCTCACATGGCAAAGGATACACCCTTTACTGGAATGAGACCAAAGGGAGGTTGAAAAAACGATGCACTTTGTTACAGGAGGCGCCTTTCACGGAAAAGCCAAATGGGTGCAGCAGCACTATTCTGCCTCAAGGATAGATGAAGGCTGGTTCAATGGCTACGAGAAGGCTGGCTGGGAAACGGATGATTTTACAACTTCACGCGTCGTTCTTGAAGGATTGGAGCAGATTGTGAAGAAGGTTGTAGAGGAGAACGAAAGCGGCGGAAGAGCAGCTCTTCAAAAGAAGCTTCAGACCTGGCTGGCTTGGGAGGCTTCTGAACCCGGTCGATGTCTTGTTCTGATCGGAACAGACATCGGTAAAGGAATTGTTCCAATGGAAAAGGAAAATAGATTATGGCGGGATGTGACCGGCTGGTTTTATCAGGATGTAGTCATGGCCGCTGAGAGAGTCGATATCATCTGGTATGGGCTGCCCCAGACTTTAAAATAAAGTTTGGATGGATACAAAGGGAGAACTGCCAGTAGGAAGGGAATTAGAATTGTCTTCTTTCGTAACGATGGGTAAACCAGTTTCCCCATGGTTCCTCTTTCGATAATTCATTTGTTTCACAAACAGAGTCCCCTTCCTAAATGTAATATAAAAGATTTGAGGGTCTCTCTTAGCTACAGCAAGCGAAGTCTGCCTGAAAGCAGATCAACTATTGGCTTAAACATAGCAACCAATAAAAAGGAGATGAAAGAGGATGAAGTTATATACGCGTACAGGAGATGAAGGGAAGACAAGTGTGATTGGAGGAAGGCTCGATAAAAACCATATCAGGGTTAAAGCTTACGGTACTCTGGATGAATTGAACAGTTTTGTCGGCCTGGCGGTTACCAAGCTGCAGGACGCCAAGTTCGATGACATCCGCAATGAACTGGTAAAGATTCAGCATGAGCTTTTTGACTGCGGCGGAGATCTGTCTTCAGTGAAAAAGGACTATCCTTATAAAGCGCACGCGGATATGATCACGTTCTTGGAAGAGCGGATCGACGAGTACATTAAAGAAGCGCCGGAGCTGGAGCGTTTTATTCTGCCAGGCGGGTCTGAAGCTTCGTCTGCTATTCATGTATGCCGTACGGTGGCAAGACGCGGAGAACGTGAAATCGTTGAATTGAAGCAGGATAATGAGATCAACCCGGTTGTTTTAAAGTATGTGAACAGACTATCTGATTACTTTTTTGCCATCGCCCGTGTCATCAATTTCCGTGCCGGTGTCAATGATGTGGAATACGAGCGGAGTGCCATTGTTTTCCGCGGAGGAAAACGCAAAGCTGATGCTGAATAGAAAATTCACCATATTTATCGCTTTCCTCTCCTTGTCTGTGGCCGGTTCTTTTATTAAGATTCCAGCTATTGTCGGGAGTGTGGCTTTTGATTCCATGCCGGCACTGGCCGCCGGAGCACTGATGTCTCCTCTAGCTGGAATGGCTGTTGGCTGTATAGGGCATCTCATGTCTGCCGGCCTATCTGGTTTTCCGCTGGGGCCCCTTCATCTTCTCATCGCTGTTCAGATGGGCCTGCTAAGCTTTTGTTTTGGAATCCTCTATCGGCGTAAGTTCAAGATGGCAGCCATCCTGGTCTTTATTGTAGGAAACGGCATTGCGGCACCGCTTTGTTTTTGGCCGGTACTCGGAAAAGCTGCGGTCCTTGCTTTTATCCCTGGATTAGTTGTGGCAGCAGTGCTCAACGGGGTGGCAGCTCACCTGCTCATTCCAAGGCTGAGGCCTGTCTTTGACCGATCAAACGTAAGGATAAATCATGAAAACAAATCGTGATGTAACGTTATTGGAGTTGGGTTCAGATGAATACATTGTGATGGCAGCCGATAATTCAGGAGCGATTGGAAACCTTCCTTTGGATACAGTGCACGTTCCTTATTCTATCGTAGCGGCTTTCGGTGCCCGAGTCTGTGTTATGGAAGTGATGGCGGCCGGAGCAGTGCCGTTTTCCTTTCTCATTCATTCTTTCAATGGGGAAGAAGCATGGACGGAGCTTGTAAGGGGTGTGGAAAAGACGTTTGCTGAGCTGGATTTAAAAAGTGTAGAGATTACAGGAAGTACGGAAAGCAACATGAAGATGCTGCAGTCTGCTTCTTCTTTTACGATGATCGGCAAAGCAAATCAAGCAGCTCTTCGGTTGAACTGTACTCCGCTACAAGCAAAATATGCAGTCATCGGTGTACCGCTAGTGGGGGAAGAGGTCGTTTCCCGCCAAAATGAAGTTCTTCCCCTAACCCTTTTCAGCACTCTTCTAAAGACAGAAGGTATTTATGAAGTTCTTCCGGTCGGCTCGAAAGGCATCTCACACGAGCTGGAAATCTTAACAAGCAGTTCAAGAAGGTTAACATGCAGCCTGCCGATGGATAAGTCAGCAGGCCCTTCAACATGTGCGCTGATCAGTTATGAGCCTGAGTATTCTGCCAGCATCCAAAAGCTTTGCGGGAGGCATTTCTACGAGCTTACAGAAGCCGGATTGTAAATAGACTTACATAGGAGTGGTTGATTTCCGTTTCAGGCTGCTCGCTTTCCGCGGGGCATTCGCTGAACCCCTCGGCGCTTGCGCCTGCGGGTTTCACCTGTCACGCTCGTCCCGCAGGACAAGGAAGGCTTCGGCAGCGTTATATCGCACGAAGAAAATGTGAAATTCATTTTCGAGGAGTCTCGCACCTTGCACTCCAATCAACTTAGCGATGCAGATTATCTACAAGAATGCGCTCCAGAAGAAACCACGGCTGCTTTCGTAATCCTTGTTGCTTATTGAGAGTGGTTGATTTCCGTTTCAGGCTGCTCGCTTTTCGCAGGGGGTGCGCTGAACCCCTCGGCGCTTGCGCCTGCGGGTTTCACCTGTCACGCTCGTCCCGCCGGAGTCTCGCACCTTCCACTCCAATCAATTGAGCAATGAAGATTATTTACAAGAATGCGGTCCAAGAGTAATCACGGCTGCTTTCGTAATCCTTGTTGCTTACTGAGAGTGGTTGATTTTCGTTCCTGGATGCTCGCTTCTCGCGGGGCGTAGGGTGAACCATATTGGCGCAAGCGCACCGAAAATATAACCTATTTCAATTGCGCCCGTTCATTAAAAAACGTGCGGTAGCCGTACTGGACGAAGATAATGACACTGAAAGCAACAGAGCCTGCGATGCCTAGCATGATGGCGATCTGGTATTCGATCGCGGTGATCGGAGAGATGCCGGACAAAATCTGCCCGGTCATCATTCCCGGCAGAAATACGATTCCCATCCCGACCATGGAGTTGATGGTAGGCAGAATAGCGGAATCAAACGCCCGATCCACAAGTTCTTTAGTGGCGGCCTTTGGGGAAGCACCTAGCATAAGAGCCGCCTCCACCATATATTTTTGTTTCTCCATACCTTCTACTAAATGATTGACTCCAAGCGTTACGCCTGTCATCGCATTTCCGATGATCATTCCGGCAATAGGTATCACATATCTGGGTTCATACCACGGAGAGAACTGGATGACCACATAATTGAAAAACAACAGACTGATGAGAGTTCCGATGGTCATTGAGAGAGCGACAACCTTTTTCAAAGATGGAGACAGTTCTTGTTTTATTCGTTTAAAGACGTTATAGACCGCAAAACCTTCCATAAGAACGAGAATGAGCACCGTTAATGCAGGGTGAGGATGCTTGAACAAATAAGTGAGAACATAACCGGCTAACACAAGCTGGATCGTCATCCGCAGCGTACTGATCACTATTTCTTTTTCCCTCGCTATTCCTCTCCACTTTACAATGACTGTTAAAATGACAATGAACAGGTAAGCGGAAAGAAGCTGCCATAATGAGATATCAATAATCTTATCCTTCATGCTCCACGCCCCTATTCTTTTGATTGATGTTTTCCAGCTGAATATTTACATCCGCATAATGCTCTGCAACTCGTTTGGAGTGGGTAACCATGACGACCGTTTTTTGTTTTTCCTTGGATTTACGCAAAAAGGAAGAGATGACATCATCCGCTGTTTCGTCATCCAAAGCAGAAGAAGGCTCATCGAGCAGATAGGCTTCCGCATCCATTAAGAGCACACGTGCGAGAGCAAGGCGCTGCTTCTCTCCTCCAGAAAGGTCTCCGGCTTTAGTTTCCAATGGTTTTTTTAGGTAAACCGTATGTAAGGATTCTTCTAGTTCCGCATCTGCTGGCAGGGGTTTCTCTGAAAAGGAAAGACCTGCTGTCAGGTTATCTTTTACCGTTCCCGGAAAAATCGCAGGCATCTGCTGAAGCATGACGACATTTCTCCGATGAAGAACAGGATTCAGGGCTGCCACATCCTCTCCCTTGTACAGGACGTTTCCTCCATCCGGTGAAATCAAGTGGTTCAGCATTTTTAAAAGGGTAGTCTTTCCGCTTCCGCTCTCACCGGTAATAATGCTTACTTTGCCTTCTTCAATAGATAATTCCTGAAAAGCTAGAATATCTTTATAGACGATTTCTATCAATTCAAACATGGGCTCAGCCCTCCTCTGTTCTTATTTGAAACTATTCCCAAAAACTCTTTATGCTATCATGGATAAAATAGCTTGAACACATTGCCTAGAGAACAGCTCGTATGGTACATTAAAGATAAGTGTAATGTTGTTCGTGGAGGTGTGACAAATGGAAACAGCTGCAACAATTTTATTGGTGATCGTTTCAATCGCCCTTATCGTAGTCGTCGTTCTTCAATCTGGCCGTTCGGCAGGATTATCCGGAGCGATTACGGGTGGTGCGGAGCAATTATTCGGAAAGCAAAAAGCCCGCGGAATGGAAGCCGTGCTAAGCAGAATGACTGTGATCTTAGCTGCTTTATTCTTTCTATTGGCGATTGCCGTAGCTTATTTTATTTAATGATACCTTAACAGCAGGTGAATTTTCACTTGCTGTTTTTATTTTTGGCAGTTTTCGTAACCTTTGTTGCTCAAGGAGTGGTTGATTTCCGTTTCAGGATGCTCGCTTTCCGCGGGGCGGGCGGTGAGCCTCCTCGGCGCAGGCGCCTGTGGGTCTCACCTGTCCCGCTTCCCCCGCAGGAGTCTCGCCCCTTGCACTCCAATCAACTTGTCAATGAAGCTCTATTACAAAAAGGTTCCCAGAGCAACAATCTTTTAGAAAAGAGCCTTATTTTTCAGCCAGCGTATACCGAGCTTTTTCCAGGTGCCGTATGGTATGATTTTTTACGGGCATAAAAGGGTAACTTAACTTAAAAAAGGTGATTGTATGATTGGCTGTCTATGTTTGCATGGATTTACCGGCAGTCCGTATGAAGTCCAGCCAGTTACGGATTATTTAAGGGAACATACCGACTGGCTCCTGTCTGTCCCCACCTATCCGGGGCACGGGGAGGAGCTCAAGCTGAGAGGCATTACACACAAGCTTTGGATCGATGAAGCAGAAAGCGCTTTTCTGGAATTGAGAAAGAAAAGCGATACCGTTTATATACTTGGATTTTCCATGGGCGGCATGATCGGGGGATATCTTGCTTCAAAGTATGGATGCGACAAACTGATCCTGCTGAGTGCAAGCGCCTATTATATGAATCCATCTCAAATGGTGAAAGATATAAAAGAGATGGTTGTGAAGGGGATGCAAGGGAATTTAAAAGACGATGAGCTTTACCAGCGCTATCGTAAAAAGTTTTTGGAGACACCGCTTCGTGCAACGTTTGAGTTCCGCAAGCTGGTCAAAACGCTGAAGCCATCCTTTCAAACGATTCATGCTCCAACGTTAATCGTTCAAGGCGAAAGTGACGGCCTTGTGCCAAGAAAAAGTGCGGAATACTTATATAAAACCATACCTGCACAGAAGAAAAAGATTTGTTATCTGAAAGAATCGAAGCATATGATCTGCCATGATGTAGAGCAGGATCAGCTTATTGAGGAAGTCTTTCAATTTTTAATGGAACAATCGTAATAAGGGAGAGAAGACATCATGATGAAAATAACAGCACCTAAACCATTTATGTTTGAAGCGGGAAAGCGGGCGGTATTATTATTACATGGATTTACCGGCAGTTCTGCGGATGTCAGGATGCTTGGCCGCTATTTGCAGAAAAAGGGTTATACATCCCACGCGCCGCAATATAAAGGGCATGGTGTCCCGCCGGAAGAACTCGTACATACTGGCCCATCTGACTGGTGGAGCGATGTGATGAAAGGATTTAATCATTTAAAAGAAAGCGGCTACAAAGAAATTGCCGTGTGCGGATTGTCACTAGGCGGCGTTTTCTCGTTAAAGCTGGCGACAGAACAGCCGGTAAAAGGTGTCATTCCAATGTGTGCTCCTATGCATATTAAGAGTGAGGAAACGATGTACAAAGGGGTACTTGCCTACGCTCGCGAATACAAAAGCAGGGAGAATAAAACACAGGAGCAGATCGATCAGGAGATGGAAGCGTTCAAAAGCACGCCGATGAATACATTGAAGGCGCTGCAGGATCTGCTCGGAGAAGTAAGAAATTCCATTGATATGGTATACGCACCTGCCTTTGTGGTACAGGCTAGACATGATGAAATGATTAATACAGAATCAGCGAATATTATTTACAATGAAGTAGAAAGCGATCTGAAAGATTTAAAATGGTACGAACATTCAACCCATGTGATCACACTGGGAAAAGAAAAGGAACAGCTTCACGAAGATGTTTTCAATTTCTTGGAGAAGCTCGACTGGTCCGTGGAATAAGCTTTTTGCCTTAAAGGAGGAAAATTTGTGGATAAACAGCAATTGCTAGCGTTTATGAAAGAAGAAGCCTATAAACCGCTCACCGTTCAGGAACTGGAGGATGCGTATGGTTTTCAGGAGGCTGAGGATTTTAAAGATCTCGTCCGCACGCTGAATGAAATGGAAGAGGAAGGCCTTGTCGTCAGAACGAGAACAAACCGATACGGTCTGCCGGATAAAATGAACCTTGTCCGTGGAAAGGTGCAGGCCCACGCCAAAGGGTTTGCCTTTGTTATTCCGGAAACGGGAGAAGGGAAAGACGTTTTTATTTCCCAATCCGATATGGGCAGCGCGATGAACAATGATGTCGTACTTGTTCGATTAAATACGAATTCAAAAGGATCACATCCGGAAGGTACGATTATCCGGATTCTTGAACGCGGGGTCACAGAAACGGTAGGAACCTTCCAGGAAAGCCGCAGTTTTGGCTTTGTGGTGGCGGACGACAAACGAATTCCAAACGATATTTTCATCCCTGCGGATGGCGTTAACGGAGCGGTTGAGGGACACAAGGTCGTTGTCAAAATAACGAAATATCCGGAAGGACGGAACAGCGCTGAAGGAGAAGTTATTCACATTCTCGGCCATAAGAATGACCCTGGAGTGGATATTCTTTCGGTTATTTTTAAGCACAGCCTGCCTCGTGAATTTCGGGAAGCTGCGCTTGAACAGGCGAACAGCGTTCCTGACACGATCGATCCGGCAGACATCGAAGGGCGGCGTGACCTTCGAGAGGAAACCATTGTTACAATTGACGGAGAGGACGCGAAAGACCTGGATGATGCCGTTCATGTCATCAAACTGGATAACGGCAACTACAAGCTCGGTGTTCATATCGCGGACGTCAGCCATTATGTTACGGAAGGTTCACCGATCGATGAAGAAGCCCTTGAACGCGGAACAAGCGTGTATTTGGTGGACCGTGTAATCCCGATGATTCCGCATCGATTGTCTAACGGGATCTGTTCCTTGAATCCGCGCGTGGACCGCTTAACGTTATCCTGTGAGATGGAGATCACGCCAAAAGGGGAAGTCATCAAGCATGAAATTTTCCCGAGTGTTATCCGCACCGTTGAACGCATGACGTATACAAACGTCAGGAAAATTCTTCAGGAAGAAGATGAAGAAGTATTAAAACGCTATGAGCCGCTGATCCCGTTTTTCAAAGGGATGGGTGAGCTTGCTGAAGTTCTTCGGAAGCGCCGGTTCAAGAGAGGTGCCATCGACTTTGATTTTGCTGAAGCAAAAGTACTGGTGAACGAAAACAGTGAACCGCAGGATGTTGTTCTTCGGGAACGTTCCGTGGCAGAGCGTTTGATCGAGGAATTCATGCTTTGTGCGAACGAAACCGTTGCTCAGCATTTTCATAAAGCAGAATTGCCGTTCATGTACCGGATCCATGAAGACCCGGATGCAGAGAAGCTTTCGCGGTTCCTGGAGTTCATCGCTATGTTTGGCTATGTTTTAAAAGATGCGGTTACCGAAGTCCATCCACTTGCACTTCAAAAACTCCTGGAGGAAGTAAAAGGCGAGCCGGAAGAAATGGTGATCAGCAAAATTATGCTGCGATCCATGAAACAGGCAAAATACTTCCCTGAGAGCCTTGGGCACTATGGATTGGCAACCGAATTCTACACTCACTTTACATCGCCGATCCGCCGGTATCCCGACTTGATCGTCCATCGCTTAATCCGAACCTATCTTATTAATAAGAAAACAGATCCGGCAACGATAGGGAAGTGGACCGCACAGCTCGAGAAGATCGCGAAACATGCGTCAGAAATGGAACGCCGTGCCGTAGATGCTGAACGTGAGACGGATGATTTGAAAAAAGCTGAATTCATGCAGGATAAAATCGGTGAAGAATACGATGGGGTTATCAGCTCCGTGACAAACTTTGGCTTGTTCGTAGAGCTTCCGAATACCATAGAAGGCCTCGTCCATGTGAGCTATCTGGCGGATGATTATTACCGTTATGATGAAAAGCATATGGCGATGATCGGTGAACGCACAGGGAATGTGTTCAGAATTGGTGATGAAATCTCAGTTCGCGTCATTAACGTTAACCTGGATGAACGCGCGATCGATTTTGAAATCGTCGGCATGAAAGGCACACCAAGAAAACGGGGCAAAGACCGTCCAAAAGTGATCGAAGGCGGTGAACGCAAACGGAAGACACGCCGTCCGGAGAACGAACGCGGAGATAAAGGCGGCTCTACTAAAGGCAAGAAAAAGCCGTTCTACAAAGGGAACATAACGAAAAAGAAAAAGAAAAACAAAAAGAGGTAAAAGCTAGGCCGGGAAACGTTTTTGTGATGAAGTCCAGTCACATTGACGTTTCCTGACCAATTTAGTATAATTAAGTTTGCACTGTTTGGGGGAGGTCAGGAACATATGCCAAAAGGAGAAGGAAAACTTGTCGCACAAAATAAAAAAGCGCGGCACGATTATCATATAGAAGAAACCTTTGAGGCAGGAATCGTCCTCCAGGGAACAGAAATCAAAGCCATTCGAGCTGGCCGGATTAATCTAAAGGATTCATTTGCCCGCGTACAAAATGGAGAAATGTTTCTTCATAACATGCATGTCAGCCCGTATGACCAGGGCAATCGCTACAATCATGATCCTTTGCGAACCCGCAAGCTGCTTCTTCACAAGAAAGAAATCAGCAGACTGCTCGGTGCAACGAAGGAGCAGGGTTACTCGATTGTACCGTTGAAACTGTATTTGAAAAATGGCTTCGCTAAAGTTCTGATTGGCCTTGCGAGAGGTAAGAAGAACTACGACAAGCGTGAAGATTTGAAGAAAAAAGATGCAAAACGCGAGATCGAACGAGCCTTCAGAGACCGCCAAAAGGCATAAACTGGAGGGTGCGTCCGGTTGAAAAAACACCACAAAAATGCTATAATAACTTTGTTGCTGACAATTGAATAAATGCAGCAGCTTTAACTTTTCCCGTAGATTCACCCCGGGATATTCCATGGGGACGTTACGGATTCGACAGGGATAGTTCGAGCTTAAGTTGCGAGTCGAGGGGGTCGGCCTCGTTAAAACGCCAACGCCTATAACTGGCAAAACTAACAACAACCTAGCTTTAGCTGCGTAATAGCACTTTAGCTGATCCTCCCTCCATCGCCCATGTGGTAGGGTAAGGGTCTCACTCTTAGTGGGCTACGCCGGCTGTCCTCCGCCTGAGGACGATGGAAGAGCACAATCAGGCTAGCGCTTCAAACGCCTGTCGATAGGCAAATGAGGCTGCGAAACACGAATGTATCGACTACACTCGTAGAAGCTTAAGTGCCGTTATCTTTGGACGTGGGTTCGACTCCCACCGTCTCCACCAATACATACTGTTGGTGGTTTTTTACATATTTCTTTGCGCGTTGAGATCAAAATCTAACCCTAACCGTGTTAGGTTTTTTTTATATTTGTAATATCTCATGTACAATTGGGAACTTATAATCTTAAGGGTCAGTTCATTCAATGGTTTACCTGAAGAAAAAGAAAAAATGGCAGCATGTTGACGCCATCTAAAAGGTTATTGATAATATTTTGCCCATTCATTAAAAATGGTTGGCGAAATCTGTTTGACCCTTTGAAGGAATTCCTCTGCATATCCAAGCTTTTCAAGACCCGATATTAATTTCCTGGGATAAGTTCTATCAGTGGTAAATGCCCTTTTGTGGTCGATCACTTTTACCTCTCCCTTCTCGTTGAAGTAAATATGGCGTACCTCTGTATCGTGTCTCAAAAAACCTATCCTCTTAAATTCAGAAAGCATGTATAATATTTGTTTTATTTTTGAATCAGAAAAACGTTTCTTTTTTTTGAGGTATTTTTTCAGATTGTATCCGTTGATATACTCCATGACAATATAGTTGGATCCATACTCATAGAGTCGGGGAATGATTGGGGATGATTGTCCTTTCTTTAATGCCTTCAGTTCAAGTTTTTGAGTTTTTTCTTTCCAGAAAATTTTTACACATTTATTGTGACTAATTTGAAAAACCGCTCCATCACCGCCCTTGCCAAGCTGTTTGTATTTTGTGAGGTTTTCCAAATCTAATTTTCCTTTATTCCTGGCTGCTATCGCTGTTATACTTTCCATTAATACACTTCCTTTATTAAAATTAGACTTCAGCAGCAACTCAATTAGTGTATTTAAGTTTTTAACGGTGATCTGCTAGTATAAACCCAATTCTTTCCCCCAGCTGTTTATTTTTTCAATGTATCTTTTTAGCAGAACACTTTGTTCTCCATTCAACACCCTTCTAAGGTGATTTAGGAGTCTTTTCTCTAATGTTCTTTGTAAATAAGCCATTTTTAATAGCTTTAGGGTGTCTGTATGAAAGGTTATTCCTTCTTTTTGCATTTCCTGAGCGTATAACAGCATGCAATGATTTCTTATTTCTTCTTCCTTTTTATGCCAGTCCGTTCTGAAATCAATCAACAATTCAACCAGTACAACCATATCAAATGAACAGGGTGCATACTTAGCAGACTCCCAGTCGATCATTTGAATGCTCCAATTTTCTTCATCCGTGCCGTTTTGGCAGCAAAGATTATGAAGATGAAGATCACCGTGGATGAGGCACTGGTCTGCTTCCATAATTTCCGGAAAGAAAATTGGCCCCTTTTGCAGGATATTTTGAATAGTGTTGTATCCAGGTTCTACTATTTCTCTTACACCTGGATCTTTCATCGCAAGATCTAGATATTCTTTTGTTTTTTCAATATGTTTGCGTCTTTCTGTGTTTGCCAGCGCAGAATCATATCGGGGCAGCCAGGAATCAAAAGAATCCTTGTACCTGGTTATCCGATCACCAAATGTGCGGGCATGGAATTTTGCAGCAGTCGGAATGATAAGATCGAGATGTTTGGGCGTAATCTTGATTTGCCCGCGCAAAGGTTGAACAAATTCTGTAAATAGCCAGATTTCGTCATCATTTACTCTTTCCTCAATCCAATACATTTTTGGCATAAATTCAGCCATTGCAGTATATCCGCTGCGATACATGTTAATTTCCACACTATGATTTTCATTAAAAGGTGGTTTATATATTTTGAGGACTACTGGAAGACTGTTTAGGCCATCTGTAAGGATCAGTTTCCAGATACTTGTTTTTTCCCTGGAATTTTTAAGACATTCTATTTTATCTTCAGGCAGCGCCACTTCATTTTTTGAGAAAAATTCGAACTTTTTTTTCCATCCATATTGATTCCACTGTTTTACGATTTCTTCTTTACTGCTCAATGCAGAAATCCCCCCTAATTTATATTGAAAAACTCATTTTCTTGTCCATAAATATCGAATGTGGGACACAAAGCTCCTTATAAATGGAAGTGGATCCTTCCAGCTGAATAAAGCTTCTACCTTATGTCCGGAAAGGCTTTTTATCCATTCGGTGATTGTCATTTTCCCGTTTTTTTTGTTTTGGCGGAAGGATAGAAAATCGCGGACCAGGTAAACCCATTTGATGCCCTCTGTCTGTTTCGTCACTGGGGAAGGATTTTGTCCAGTTACCAGCAAATAGTTCAAGTATGCTAAATTTACACCGCAGGCTATTGACAATCTTTGGGTTAACCCAATCCTGGGGTTAATCTCAATAAATTTCAACTTGCCGTCTCTTTCATCCCTCTTAAATTCCGCAATTGCCAGGCCTTTTAACTTGATATTACGCAAAAATGGCACTGCCATATTTATTACGTCCTCATCTCTGATACTTAACGCCATGGCGGTTGAACCGAAGTCTGGAGGGAATTGGTGGAGTTTTTGATTCATCCAGAGTCCAATTAGATTCATTTCCTCATCAAATAAAGTTTTTACTGAATAAATGGATGCCTCTTCTCCAGGAATCACCTCTTGAATCATGAGCTCTCCAAAACGGCTGTAAAAGAGGTACTCTTCCCTTAACTGGACTGGATTTTCAACTAATATTGCTTTTTTATACAGATGATGATCGATACGATTCCGGAAATTGGAGGAAATGACTGGTTTTAATATACAGGGGAACATTACTTCAGAAACAATCCGCTCAAGATGATCTTCATCATCAATAATGAACGTTCTAGGACATGGAACGTTATATTTTACTGATAAATCGTAGGTTAATCTTTTATCTAACACAGCCTCGATTAATGAATGGTCAGGTAAAAGAAAAAGATAATTCAAAGACAACTGATCTCTGTATTTTGATATAAAGCGCACATAGTCATCCGATCCAGCGTAGAGTACCGCTTTCTCCTCAAATGTTTGCCCTAGCCTTGTAAGGTGCTCTATTAATTTTTCTTCCTCAGAAACAGGATTAGGGCATACACCGCAGCTTGCATACCTGGTTTTTCCAATTTTTTGCTTGCTCTCTGTATCAAATGCATATACTTTTATGCCTTGTTCGGCTAAACTCCGAACTATCCCGATCCCAGTCGCACTTAAATCTAAAACTACGGCTGGTAGATCATGCCTCACTGCATCTCACCTCTTTGCAAAAAAGATTGATAAACTTCCTCAATCTTTCTAGCCATACTGGCAATCGTTAAATGCTTTTCAGCAAAGCATTTAGCATTTTGTGCCAAAGAATTCCTTAGTATGGAATCGTCCAGAAGGATCGTTAATTTTTCAGCTAGTTGTTGAGAGTTACCCGGTTCAGCTATAAGCCCCGAATGATTGTCCTGAATAATTTCTGGTATTCCGCCACAGTTTGTTGTAATGATCGCTTTCCGGGCAAACATCGCCTCTATCACAGAAATGGGAAGTGTATCACTGGTAGTTGGCAGGACAAAAATATCTGATCGTTTTAATATTTTTGGAATATCCTTTCTCTTTCCTAGAAAATACACATTTTCCAGCTGTAAATCCTGACATTGGCGTTCAAGCTCTTCTCTCATTGATCCTTCTCCTACAATCCATATTTCAACATTTTCAAGCTTGTTTCTAATGAGCGAAAGTGCTTCAAACAGGTATTTATGTCCTTTACGCGGCCGGAGGCGAGAGATACAGGTAATAATTGTTTTATCTGCAGTTTTCTTTGATTTCCCTGGATGGGAAATTCCAAAATCAATTCCAGTGTAAACAGTTGTCAACTTGGTTTCCTCAGTACCTAAACTGTTTAGCAACGGTCGAAAATATTCACATAAACTAATGATATGGGTCGAGCTTTGAACGGCTTTTTGGTCAATGGCCAAAAAGTAGGCTTCTTCTGCAGACCCTTTTTCAATTAGATTAAACTTTAGCCGTGTGTGTGTCATAAAGCCGTGGGGAGTGAACAGCAGCGGTTTTTGATAACCTTCATTAAGCTGGCACATGACATTTGCTGTAAACCGATCTTGTGCGTGAATAATATCATACTTAGAAATATCCACGCACTTTAGCATCCATTCATATCTGTGCATTTGCCAAACATTTTGGATGATCTTTTCACTGAAACTTCCATACCTTTTAACAAAAAATTGTTTTACATCCTTCATAATTGTTTGGCGCATGCCGTCAATGCCATCATTTTCGAAGTGGTTAGGTGCAGCAATATGGACAATGTGGCCTAAGCTTTCCAATCCTGATTTAAGTGCAGTGATGTAGTTTTGCAATCCGCCAACAAAAGGGTAGTTCCAGAAAGTAGTGATTAAGATTTTCATGTTTTTCTTTTGTTTTAATTCAAAGGGTTTCTGGATATCCGGTTTGTTTTTTTCTTTTTTTAAAGCTGTTGTCAGTCCATAGTATTGATCCATTGCAGATACTAAATGGGGATAGGGGATAAATAATGGAGGCTGTGTTGAATATTGACGGTCTGTCATTTCCATACCCTCCTGATGATTTCAAACGCTTCCGCATAATCTACTCCAACCGTCATGCCTCTAACCTGTGCTAATGATTTCACTCCTTGATATGAACGGGGATGAGGAAAATCCCTCATCTCCATGTGATAAAAAGAAAGAGATTTGAGTTTATCATCAATAGTTTCCGTTATATCCACAAAATAGTTTGGTTTAAATTCTTTATCGTTCGTATGTTGACTCCATTCAGATGAAGAAACCGTTTCAAAACAGAGTATTTCAGCAGCCTTTTTCCCTGGCAATGGCCTGGCTGAAGTAATTACGGCCTGGTACAATATTTGATGGTCCCGGTTTAGGTCTCCGTAATGATGAGTAAAAATCATGGAAGGCTCATACTTGGCCAAAAGCGCTTCAACTTCTTTAGTTAGAGAATGTAAAGGGAGAGTTTCTAATAGTAGATTCGGATATTCTAAAAAAACAACCTCTTCTACCCCCAAGTATTTATTAGCCTCTAACATTGATTCTTTAATGCAATCCTCTTTTTCCTTACGCCCCTTTGCAACAACCACGGAAATCACTTTATATCCATTTTCAATCAATTTTTTTATTGTTCCACCAGGGCCAAGGATTTCATCGTCTGGATGAGCAGCAATCACAATTACATTGGTACTCATGTATTTCACCTCGACTTTTTTTCGTTCTTTTATATATATGGACACACCATTAGTTAGGAAACTGACATTAGTGGAAAGGAATTGGAAATTTATCATAAATCATTGGCAGGTCCTTTTATTTACTTATAGAGAGTTCCGGTTTGAGTTTAAAATAAATTAGAATGTGGAACATGAATAAGCAAAGCTCATTAATTGAAAGACTTTTTGGGTGTAAGCAAAACAGGAGGTAAGTATGATGAATGATAATGAAAACAACAAGCCATCAGAAGATAGTAAAGAGGCTTCCGTTTCCAGAGCCCTCATAGGAGGAGCCGTCGGGGCAACAATAGGATGGTTGTATAAACCTGAAACACGCAAATTAGTGGTATCTCACATTAGGCAATCAGAAACCATAAAAAATTTAGCTGCGGAAATAGGAAGATCAGTTCAAGAAAGGGTAACAGAACAAGCATTGAAAAATATAAAATCGACGACAGCGGGTTTCTTAAATAAAGATAAAAGCAAGGACTCTGATGAGAAAGAGAAGGCGAGAAAAAATGAAGATAATGAATCAACAAGGTATTCTGCACTAGAAGAGGAGAATAAACGGCTAGCAAACCAATTACAGATGCTAGAAGAAAAAATAAACAAGCTAGCTGAGTAAAAAGTCCTGTTCTTTATATAAATGTATACTTTCAGAACCTGTCCATTTTTTATGTATATGGACAGGTTTTTTTATGTGACCCGGTCCCTTTTGTTACTAACAACTTCCTTTTCTTTATGACTTTTCTCTTATCAACGTATTATTGGATCTCCGTACTAAATTGACCACAAATATAGTAAATTTAGTTTTTATTGAAAGAAACAATGACTAGGAACGTTATAGTCATATTGTTTGAGTAAATGTAATCTAACTGTAATATTTTTAATGTTTTTATAAAAATCACAAATAAAATACTGCCAAAGCAGTGTTTTTCATTTTTCAGCAAGATTACGCTGACATAATAAGTGAAAATAATGGTAAGAAACACAGTGTTCCAACGGGTCCATGTTTTTATTGCGTTAGTAAAGGGGTATAGCGTTTTTATGGAATCATTAATTTGATTTCGTTTGTTCGAGTACATTCACAGACAACCTTCATTGAGTAAAGGTTCACTTATTTTTGAAAGGGGGGATTTGGTGACTCGGCAAACATCAGGACAAAGCAAATTAAGAAAAGGCACACTTATAGGAGGACTACTCGCGAGTACAGCTTCTTTTATGATCCCGAGCGTCAGAAAGAAAGCAAAGAAAGGGATGCAAAAGGGAGCAATGAAAGCAGCTGTAAAAGCAGTGAAGAAAAGCCCTTCCGGTTTGAAAGATAAAGCTAAAGAAAAGGTAAAAGAAGAAGCCAAGGATCAGCTTAAATCAAAATTTCAAGAAGAGCTTCAGTCCAAAGTGAGTAAGGCTGCTGAAAAATTGGAAGATGCGAAAGAAAAGAACGCTGATAAAGTTCATGGCAAAGCTGAGCAAGCAGCAGACAAAGTAAGAGATGTTTTATTAAATGTCCAGGATAAACTTAAGAATTTAAAAGAAGCAGGAGAAGAGTTTCAGGAAAAAATTAATTCCAAGAAAAAAAATACGAAGCTTAAAAGTGTTAATGATATCAAAGGGGCTAACAACATCAAAAGTTCCAATCAGTTGAAAAGCTCCAATGATATTAAAAGCTCAAAGGATATTAAACGAGCAACTGATATTAAAACCATCAGTTCCTAATAAATCTTATTTTATTTAAAGAGAGGAGAATGAAAAGATGAGTGTTCAAAAAAGTACGGATAGTTCAAGTCTTGCAGAGGTTATCGACCGAATTCTTGATAAAGGTGTTGTAATCGATGTATTCGCGCGAGTTTCTCTTGTGGGAATAGAGTTAATAACTATTGAAGCTAGGGTAGTTATTGCAAGTGTCGACACATGGCTGCGATATGCTGAGGCAGTTGGGTTGCTGCGAGATGAGGTTGAAAAAGAAGGACTGCCATCTCAGTCAAATGAAAGAGGCAGCCAAGCCTTTAGTATTTAACTATTATACGGTCAGAGCAGTGTAAAAGCTGCTCTGGCCACCTACTAAAATATTTCTAATAGCAAAGGTGGAGGCTGTCAATGGAAATAAAAGAACTAATGGATGCGGTAAATGACTTTTTCAAAGAGCATGTAGCCCCCCCTCACAAGATTACATCAGTTGAAGGCACGGAAGATGAAGGCTGGAAAGTCATTGTGGAAGTGATCGAAGAAAAAGATTACATGAAGAAATATGCAAAGGATGAAATGTTGGGCGTCTATCAAGTTTCCTTGAACAAAAAGAAAGAAGTAACGTCTTTCACAAGGATAAACATCCGATATCGAAGTGCTATTGCTGAAGACTAGGAGGCGATGATGGGTTGGAATGGGGGAGTAAAAAATGACGGTCTTAACGGAAAACAAAAACAAAGTAAATTCAGATTTACTGCAGCATGACGGGATAAAAAACTTAATTTCTCGTTCCTTAAACTATCTTTCAGCAGGTTATCCCGTCCATTTCACAGGACCGCCTGGAGTTGGCAAGACGACGCTCGCACTTCTTTTAGCGAAAAAGCGAAAACGTCCCGTTATGTTAATGCATGGGAACCGGGAGTTATCGAATGCTGATCTAATCGGGGCCTATACAGGATATACCACCCAAAAAGTGGTCGATAATTTTATTCGTTCGGTTTACAAAAAAGAAGAAAATGTTACGGAAACGTGGAATAACGGAAGACTATTGGATGCTGTAAAAAATGGGTACACATTGATTTATGATGAATTTACCCGTTCTGAGCCCTCGACTAACAATATTTTCCTTTCGATTTTGGAAGAGGGGATTTTACCGTTATACGGAACGAAACAAAAAGATCCCTTTATGAAAGTCCATCCGAAATTCACAGTAATCTTTACGAGCAATCCTTCTGAATATGCAGGCGTTTACGAAACACAGGATGCTTTATTAGATCGTCTGATTACCATTCCGTTAGATTATACAGACAAAGATACTGAAGCCGCCATTGTCTCCAGCAAAACAGGTGTTGATTCAAATCAAGCAAAAGCCATAACAAGTTTTGTTGCTGCTCTCAGAGAAAAATGCAGTGAAAACAGCAATAACGGACCAAGTCTGCGGGCTTCTATTATGATTGCAAAACTTGCAGAAGAAGCCGATATCCCAATAAACGGTAAAGATGAAGAGTTTCAGCGGCTATGCCTGGACATCTTATTCGCACCTGTCGCCAAATGCATGGATGAGAAGGATCCATCAAAGCTAAGAGAGTTAATAATAAGCGAATGCAAAAAAGCAGTAAAGGAGTGAGCGATCAATGAGTCAATCAACAGGTATTTATATATTTTGCGGTATACAAACAACAGAGGATAAGTATCAGTTTGGAAATGTCACCATTGAAGGCCAAGAAAGATCAACGTTTACCATTCATTATAAGGATGCAGCCATTGTGGCAGCAGAAATGCCAATGAAAATTTATCATCCCAATAAGGAAAACTTAATGGCTCATCAAGATGTGATATCTTCTGTTATGGCTCAAAACGATACGGTCATTCCCATTAGTTTTGGAAATGTGTTCAATTCAAAAGAAGATGTAAAAGTTCTACTGGAAAATTTGTATCCGCAGTTTGAACAGTTGTTTCCAGAAATAAAGGGAAAAATAGAACTTGGTCTAAAGGTAATGGGCAAAAAACAATGGCTGGAAGAGGAAATTAATAAAAAACCTGAAGTAGAACAAATGAAAAAAACGGTTCAAGGCAAGTCTCAGGATGCAGCGTATTATGAACGCATTCAGCTTGGCGAAATGGCTCAAAAATTTTTCAGTTCTCTTCAAAATGATATTAAAGCGGAAATCTTTGATCCATTAAAAGAAGCATCTACAGCTTCAAAAATCAACAAGCCGATTGGCGAAACGATGCTTTTGAATGCAGCCTTTTTAATTGACCGCGATAAGGAAGAACTCTTTGACCAAAAAGTAAATGAGGTTCATGAAAAATGGGAGGACAAACTCGATTTTAAGTATTCCGGGCCATGGCCTGCCTACAATTTCATCAATATTCAGCTAAAGGTTGAGGAAGGAACATGATCCACAAACTTTTAATGTCCCCGATGAATCTTGTCATTAAAGTTGGTGAAAAGGTTAAAGAAGAAGTGGATCGGGAACTGTATGACATTTCATTTATTCAGCAAAAATTGATTCAGCTTCAAATGATGTATGAACTTGAAGAAATACCGGAAGAGGTCTACAAGGAACAAGAAGAAGTATTGTTAGTAAGATATGAGATAGCAAAACAGCGGGAAATGGAAGAGTGGGAGAATTTGACGAAGAAGCAAAAGTGAGGGAATAAAGATGGCGAAACTCGTTTATTTATATGGACTTATTCCCACCGAAGAAGCAATAAAAGACGCAGTTCCTTCTTTTCGGGGGTTAGATGAACAGAATGAAGTGTATACCATTCAATTAAATGAAATTACGGCCGTTGTCTGTGACCTTGATGCAGACACGTATTCAGAAGAATCGATTAAAGAAAAAATGAACAACGACATGGAATGGCTTCAAGGAAAGGCGCTTCATCACCATGAAGCTCTATTGGCACTCCAAAAACAATATACAGTAATTCCAATGAAATTTTGTACGATTTATACAAGCGAAAATAGCTTGATCGAAACAATTGAAGATCACCAAAAGAAGATCACCAACTCGTTTACTCAACTCGCAGGCAACGAAGAATGGAATTTGAAAATCTATTGTGACCACTCAAAATTAAAAGACTTCATCAGTGGCCACAATTCATTAATAGAAGAAAAAAAAGAAGAGATAAGCAAATTGTCTCCTGGCAGACAGTTCTTTGAAAAAAGAAAGATCGATCAATTGGCAGACCAGGAGTTAGAGAAAGAAATAAATAAAACGTGTGAACAGATCCATGAGGAACTTACCAAATTTTCCCTTCATGATTCAATAAAAAAAAATTGGGGTAAGGATGTAACAGGGAAACAATTCGATATGTGCTGGAATAGCGTATACCTTATACCGGCAGATACAGTGGAAGAATTTTTAGAAGAAATTAAAAAAAAGAAAAATGAGCTCGCAGAAACTGGTTGGAAGTTCGAGGCTTCTGGTCCATGGCCCGCCTACCATTTCGCAAGCTTAACCTGAAATGAGGAATTAGCTCATGGGACACAGAGAAGCCATTGAAAATAAGGAAGTTACTCTTATTGAAATATTAGATGTGATTTTAGATAAAGGTGTCGCCATCAAAGGAGATCTAATCATTTCAATTGCAGGGGTAGATTTGGTTTACCTTGATCTGCGTGTGCTGATTGCTTCAGTTGAAACGCTTGTTAACTCATCTTCAGGCAATCGTAAAGACATCTCGTCCGACCAATTTGATAAACAAAGGGAGGGCCTAATTTATGCAAGCAACTAATCCATCCAGCGGGAAAATTAATCTGGATCCCGATAATGCTGAGCATGGCTTAGCACAGCTGGTTCTGACGGTCATTGAATTGTTAAGGCAAATCGTTGAAAGGCACGCCATCCGCCGGGTGGACGGCGGAAATTTAACCGATGAACAAATTGAAAACCTTGGTGTGGCATTGATGAATTTAGAAGTAAAAATGGACGAGCTTAAAACCATTTTTAATTTAAAGGATGAAGACTTAAATATTGATCTTGGGCCATTAGGAAACCTATTATGAGCCAGACGTGGAAATTAGGGAGTGATAAAAATGGCAGTACAGCATCCTGCAGAGTCCAGTACAATAGTCGATGTATTAGAAAAGATACTGGATAAAGGGGTTGTCATTGCTGGGGATATAACGGTTGGTATCGCTGATGTAGAGTTGCTAACCATTAAAATCCGCCTGATTGTTGCCTCTGTAGATAAAGCAAAAGAAATCGGCATGGACTGGTGGGAGAATGATCCTTATCTATCCTCCAAGGCTTCAGAGGGCACCCGAAAATTGGAAGAGGAAAACAAAGAATTAATGGAGCGAGTCCGACTTTTAGAACAGAATGCAGGGAGCAATGATTGACTTTCAATCATTCCAATAAAGTATACGATATTAGAGGAGGAAAAATTAAATGGCTACTAATAAAACTGAAAATACCCAAATTGAAAATCAACCGGTGGAACAGAAGAAAAAGTTAAGTCCCGTAAATAGAACACTCGTAGGAGGAGTTGTAGGTGCTACTGTAGGATTACTTGCTACCCCGAAAACAGGAAAGAAATTATTAGCTGGTATAGAAAAAGCCAACCTGAAAGACAAAGGGAAAAATCTAGGCAAGGCAGCTAAAGAAAAGCTAAGCGGCTTTAAAGAAACCGGGGTTGCACAATCTCAGCAAGCTGCTGCAGGTCTAAAAGAAAAAACATCCAGTTTATTTAAGAAAAATAAGAACCAGGATAACGATCAAAGCGAAGAAACAGATGTTACAAACGAAGACCAAAATCAAGATAATGGAAATAACGAAAACAAACAGTATCAATCACTCGAAGATGAAAATAAGAAACTAAGTGAACGATTGGAAATGTTAGAACAGAAATTGCAGCAAATGGTTGATGCAAGTGAGGAAAAGGATGAAGAAAAAGATAAAAAAGATAAAAAGAAAAAGAAGAAAAAGCAAGATAAAGAAGAGCAATTAGAGCTGGATAATGAAGAGGATGAAGAAGAAGAAGACGTAAACAATGTAAATGAAGACGAAGATGATGAGGAAGAAGAGGAAGAGGAAGACGAACAAGAGGAAGATGAGGAAGAAGACGTAAACAATGTAAATGAAGACGAAGAAGATGAGGAAGAAGAGGAAGACGACGAAGAGGAAAAGAAGCCTGCAAAGAAAGCAACAAAATCAAAAACCAAAAAGACACCTGCAAAGAATAAGAATTCAAAGAAAGCAAAAAGCAGCAAATCAGAGACATCTCTTTCCAGCAATGACGATACATCTTCGAAATAAGAGGAGGATATTTGATGAGTTCAACCACGTCATCCCAATCTAAAGACAGCATACTTGAATTTTTTGTGAAGGCATGCAATAAACATGGGTTTTCATTAGATATTACGTTAAATGTCAAAGGGGCTGTCGTTACAGGCACAACGATCACCGCTCAAGAATACTTCGAAACGCTGGCTGAAACGTTTGAGGATGGAAACGAGATCGCTCAGGAGATAGGCGAGCGCCTTGTTAAAGCCGGTGGGGCGGCAGAAGACGACAATAACAACAGCGGTATTAATTTCATTCATTTAAAGAACACACGAGTGTTTTGTGGTGATAGTAATTCAACTCCATCTAAGGGGAAAATTCTTTGGAGGGGAAAGTTGGATCAAGTTGATGGATTTTTCCTCGGAAGAATTTCTGACAGTAAAAGTTAAAGTAATAATGCTTAAATAAATCAAATAGAAAGGCTCTTTTCTAAAAGATTGTTGCTTTGGGAATCTTTTTGTAAATAGGCTTCATTGACAAGTTGATTGGAGTGCAAGGTGCGAGACTCCTGCGGGGGAAGCGGACAGGTGAGACCCACAGGCGCTTGCGCCGAGGAGGCTCAGCGCACGCCCCGCGGAAAGCGAGCATCCTGAAACGGAAATCAATTACTCTCAAAAGCAACAAAGGTTACGAAAACAGCCAATAGAAATGTTTAAAAACCAGTTAACTTATAAATATAGTTAACTGGTTTTATTCTAGTTTTAAAAATTATATTACCGATCCAGTTTTACAAGTTTCGCATCTTCATTTGGATGGTCCAAAATCAAATCTCTAATAATATGAGAGCCAAGCATGCTGTATACGGTTCCGTTTCCTCCATACCCAAGCAGATAGTACTGGCGGTTTTTATGAGGATGCTTTCCGATGAATGGAAGGTTATCGAGGGATTCACCGAAACTTGCCCCCCAGGCGTAGGCAATCTTTATAGGGAGATGAGGAAACAGCTTTATAAGCTCCTGCTGAATCCGCTCTGCACGGTTGGCGATCCATTCTTCACTTTGAGGCGCTTCAGGCTTATCTTCATCCAATCCGCCTGCAATGATGCGATGATCAACGGTTGTCCTCATATAAAGGTAAGGTCGTTTCGTTTCCCAGATCATTGCGTTATCTTCCCAGGAAGACAAATCTTCAATCGGTTCAGTCGCGATCGCATAGGATCGGTTGATGTCTGATCCGATTTTTTCATTAATAGGGATTGTGTCATATCCTGTTGCATAAATCAAATGGGATGCTGAGAATGTGCCGATGGAGGTGTGCAGCAGAATGCCGTCATCTTGTTCTTCTGCCTCTTTAGCTTCCACATTTTCAAACAAATGAATGCCTTTTTGCTCCAAATGTTCCAAGATCCCCTGAATAAAGCGGTAAGGATTGACTTCGGCATCTCCATGCGTAATTAAAGCCCCCGGTTTTTCAAATGGCAAATGCTCTTTCATGTCCTCTTTGGTCCAATATTCAGCAGGAAAGCCATGCTTGATTAAGACCTCATATTCCTTTTGCAGCTTTTGAACATGTTCCTCAATGCTCGCATAGCAAATGCTTTTTCGTTTGATCAAATCTACTTCACAGGGAAGTGTCTCAGCTACCTCTTTCAGCTGGTCTACTGCTTTCTGGCAAAGCTTATAAAAGTGCACGGCTTGATCCTCGCCAATCTGATCAATCAGCTCATGAAGCATAATATCATTTGAAAATTGAAGAAGGCCTGTGTTGGCAGAAGAACTGCCCGCAGCCATCTCCCTCTTATCCACAATGGCAATATGCAAACCTTCCTGTGCGAGAGTAAACGCCGTTAGAGCGCCGGACATGCCGCCGCCAACGATTACTGCATCATAATGTGTGTCGATTTCCTGTCTTCCTTTTATGGTCTTCTCACCGTCTAGCGTGGTGGGCCAAAAAAGGCTGCCGTTATGCAAGTCCATATCTTTTCCTCCCGAAATTACTGCGTATATAGTACTTTTACCCTATATACTTAGTGAGTTAAACAGAGAGTAGTTGGAAGATATAACATGAGTGTAAATGTGAGAAGGCCAACTGTATTTAAAAATTTCATGACCAAACCTCTTTCATGACTTTAAATAAAAGGAGCCGTTGCTAAGTAACGGCTCCATCAAATTACTGTTCTTTAGCTGCTGAAACCGCAGAAACACCACGCTGAGCGAATACTCTCTTCGCTACTGCAAGAGCGTTAAGTATACGAGGGAATCCAGTATACGGAATGAGTTGAATGAAGCTTTCTACAATTTCAACGGGAGTCAGCCCAGCTGTCAGCCCGGTATTAACATGAAGTTCAAGCTGTGGTTCAGTACCTTGGGTAACAAGTGAGGCAATCGTGATTTGTGCCCGCTGTTTATTGGTTAAACCTGAACGTGAGTAAATATCGCCGTATCCAAATTCAATGATAAATTTTGCTGCGTCTGAAGCAATATCTTTTAGGTCATCAGAAATTTTTAAATGAGTAGAAATCCCCTTGTTTTCAGTTAACGTATACTCCATTCAATTCCTCCTGAAATAATAATTGCTTAACAAGACCTACTTTATCTCACATCGATTCATGCGTAAAATACATAGTAATTATAGGAAGTATTCGTTTTGGGAATGATACTATTCTAAAAAAGACCTGTTCTAGTCGGCAGGTCTTTTACAATCTTCTTTTCAAATCTTCAACTTCTTTCTCCAAGTGATGAATCTTTTTGTTCAGGTCATCATTGGGTGCAGTGATCTTTTTTGTAATAAGAATGATTGTACCGATCAGCACGACAAGTCCGCCGATCATCGCAATCATGAAAAATAAATACAAATCTGACATTAAAACAGCTCCTTTAAATGTTCACACTTTAACATTATTATAACTGTAATGATATGTATAATTCTCTGGGTTTTTCACTGATCTACTATTTGCTGGGGTTTTCTGTGCAGGGGATCGGACAGTATTTTCTGCAATATCAAAACATCTTCCATATTTAAAGAAGTCCGTTTCAAGCAGAAACGAAAAAATGCAAGCTATCTTAATTCCTTTTTTGTCGAAAATCAACAATATGCTTTAACTAAGCCTAAACAAAAGTAAAAAATCATGGGCATTGATTTGCCCATGATTTTTATTATTTAATCTGTTTTCCGTTAAACACTTTAAGTTCCATTGGACGGCTGAGATATTCAGGCGCTTTTGCAACGAAGGAAGTGAAGTGTTCGCTTTTATTGTGAGCATCTACTGCTTCTAGATCCTGCCACACTTCCACCATCATGTAGGCATGTTCTTCTGCTGTATCTTTGAACAGTTCGTAAGAGATATTGCCGCTTTCCGCTTTTGAAGCTGAGATAAGCTGCTGAATCCCGTTTACAAATTCCTCTTCTTTTGCTGCATTAACATAATTTTTTGCGTGAATAATGATCATTCTTATTCATCCCTTCGTTTTTTTATATAAAATTTATTTCCACTCCGCCACTTCTTCAACAGGAAGACGAACAGACGGATACCCAGTATTCGCTGCTTTACCGATGGAGATCAGCATAACCGGAACGTAACGGTCTTTATCCAATCCAAAAGCTTCAGAAATTTTATCTTTCTCATAACCGCCGATGGGGCATGTATCATAGCCATGGGCACGTGCGGCAAGCATAAGATTCATGGATACGAGGCCGCCATCGATTAATACTGTCTCCTTATTTACCTCAGGATCAAGAGTATCAAAGTGAGCGGTGAGTCTGCCCATCATTTGTTCCTTTACATCTTGCGGCATGTAGCCAAGCTCAACGGCTTTGCTGTAGATTTCTTCACCTTTATCGAAGTTGTTCAAATCTCCGAATACAGCAATCATGGCAGATGAAGTTTCCACTTGAGAGTTATTAAAACGAGCAAGCGGAGCGAGCGTTGCTTTTGCTTCATCACTTTCAATCACAAGAAAACGCCATGGCTGCATGTTGACAGAAGAAGGTGCCATTGTAGCTTTATTAAGGATTTCTGTCATCTCTTCCTTGCTGATTTTAACGGATGGATCGTAATAGCGAATAGAACGGCGTCCAGTCACGATATCATTAAAGTTATTCACTAATGTTGTATTCATGGATAGATTCCCCTTTTTACTTATGATGTCTGTCTAAGGTGTCAAAAGGCTAACCTTCAATCTGGTCAGCGTTATGCTGCATGCGTTTAAGCATATCTAAAAGAACTGGAAGCTCTTCCTCTTTAAAATCTTTCAAAAGGTTAGAGACAAATTGATCTCTTTCTTTTCTGTAGGCAATGATTTCATTGCGGCCTTGATCGGTAAGGCTGACGAGCGTTACTCGGTTATCCTTGGGATTCTTCCGCCTTGCGACCATCCCTGAGATTTCAAGCTGTTTTAAGTGCCTCGTGACAGCAGCACTGTCAATATTGACCTCTTTTTGAAGGGTGGTCTGGCTGATCTCCTCCACTTCATATAGACGATGAAGGAGCTCAAGCCGGGACTGGCTGATTCCTGTACATCGTTCAAATTTCGGGCTGATCTGGTTGTGAAGCTCCCGTAATGTATAGGCGATATGCGTTTTTGTAGCACATGATTGGTTCAAGTAAATCTCCTCTTTCGTCATTAAAAGAATGATTGACCGGTTAATATTTGACACCTCAATGATTGATGCGTCAATTAATATAACGCGGTTGTAAGAAAAAATCAAGGACATAGCTCAAATCTTTAAAACTTAAGGTTTGATTAAGGTTCGTCAAGTAGACTCTGTGTATACCTTGAAAAAATACAAAGTAGAAATGACTTTAATGATATAGGAGTGGTGAACGATGAATAAAAAGGTGAGTGGTCCGTAATCTCTGTCAGCATCCTTGCATTCTTCACGTTTGGCGGACTGGTTGCAAAAAATCAAAACACAGGGACGGCAGTGCAGAATAACCCGTCACAAGGTAGTGGCAGACAAGACATTCAAGATGATATTAACGATCAGGGTGATTCCTCGGCGTTTACGGACGGGCAGCAGCAAAGCGATGATTTCAGCCAGGGAGAAGGCCAGTCTTCGGATTGGGGACAAGATCAGTTTCAGCAGGGAGCACAATTGCTTATTTTGTTTATTTCGAGGATCATAGAATCGCTGTCGGTGGGGATTCCACGCTATATGAAAAACTGGAGTAGGGACGATCGCGACTTACATGCTGCTCATCGTTATCCTCACTTCAGATTTTATGAAAGTGATCGGCAAGTCCGTCTGGAAGAAAACGCATTACCTTGTGTTTTTGCTTTGGCTCCTTTCATTTCTGCACGGCATACTTTTGGGAACGAAATCTTCTGCAAATTGGGCTCCATTCTTTTATTGGAGAACCTTTGCTTTTATTATTTGCGGCACCCTATATTTAGGAGCAGCGATGACTCGGTCGAAGAAACCTCGCAGCAGCCATTGAAAAGACCCGCCAAATCGGCAGGTCTTTTTATTATGCATTTTGATTAAGTTTTAGAAAGTTTTCGTTCAACAAGTCAATTTTGTAAGGGAAAAGTTCAGCGGTCATGACTCCTTCTTTTACTGCAGGATCACTTTCCATCATCGTTCTGGCTTCCTCTTCCGTATCAGCAAGCAAAATGACAATGCCGAACGTGGTTTCATCCATGTTTAGGGTCCGGCCGGCCATAATGAGTTTATCTGCCATCTTTAACTCCTGCAGTGCTTGAAAGTGATCTGATACGATGCTTTTCTCTTTTTCAGTCCAATTGATTTCATCTACTAATCGCGGAATCAATTTTAACGTATAAATAAATTGTTTTTGCGTCATTTAGAGGCTCCTTATATTCAATTTCTTCGTATGTCTTTAGTCCTTCTTTATTTGGAATTAAAGAAGCTCAATTCCCATAATCCTCGCAATGTCTTTCCTGTCATTCTCCAATTCCTTTACCCCTTTCAGGTTGGCAAGCATGCCCTGGAATACCATCTTGTTCGGATGTGTTTTTTCATTTTCACTCAGCAAGAATTCGATGACACTTTTCAGCTCGTCCCTTTTTTCAGCGGGTAGTGGGAGTTTATCCAGCGTTTTCCCCATGTTTAAAAGCTTTTGATGAATGGTATCCTGTAGAGATTGTTCCGTATGGAGATGAAGGCGGGAAAACAGGTTTTCTAAGTTCTTCATCGAAATCATCGTGGACTTCGTTTTCTGCAAACCGGCAACGATGTCATCCAATCTTTGAAGCAAAAATTCGGCCAGTGCTTCTGGCTGGAGAAGCTGATCATCAAAAATAAAAATACGAATGTATGTGTTTTGAAGACCCTGAGCCATCAAAATTAAATCCCCCAAATGAGGAGTAATTTCTTCTCCGTACAAAGAAAGCAGGTTTGTTTCCAGCCATTTCATCGATCTATATTGTGTTTTCAGCATGTGCTTCCGCATCTCTTCATTGATCGTTGAATTCTGTTCTCTAAAATGCATGATAATGAAGTTTTTATGTTCTGTGAATGAAGTAAACAATGCGACCATTTGCTTTTTTATTGTTTCGCGGGGAGGAAGATTTTGTTCCCCGATTTCTGAGATCTTTTGACTGATTTTATCGTTGTAGTAATGGAATAGGGCAATCATCAATTCTTCCTTAGAGGAAAAATAATTATAAAAAGCCCCTTTTGACATCCCGGCATGATCGGTGATGTCCTGAATGGATGTTGAATGAAATCCTTTTTCCGCAAATAAGGCAATCGCCGACTCAATGATTTCTACTTTTCTCTGTTTCATCCCTTACCTCCAAGTAAACGTCTGATTCTATTATCTTAAGTACATATTTTTTCGTCAATTGAAGCTATTATTATTTCTTGCATTCAGGGGAACGGTCCTTTATATTTATATCTATTATGACCGTTCATTTATATTATACCACAACCCGACTGGTCAGTCATGCGTTTGAAAGGAGAAGAAAGAATGAGTTCAATCATCAGGTTCTGTCTGAAGAATAAATTTGCCGTATGGCTTTTAACGCTGCTTGTTGTTGCAGCTGGCTTGTATTCTGGTTTGAATATGAAACTGGAAACGATGCCTAATATCAATACACCGGTCGTCACAGTATCCGCGGTATATCCGGGTGCTACTCCAGAAGAGGTAGCTGACAAGGTGACCGTGCCGATTGAGCAGAAGGTGAAGAATTTATCGGGTGTTGATTCCGTAAGTTCCTCTTCATATCAAAATATCTCTTCTGTCCAGATCGAATACAATTTTGACAAGGACATGGAAAAGGCGAAGGGAGAGGTGCAAGAGGCTCTTGCCAACATCAGTCTTCCTGATTCAGTCGATGACCCGAAAGTATCCCGTCAAAGCTTTAATGAATTTCCGATTTTATCATTAAGTGTTTCGGATAAAGATAAATCACTGAAGGACTTGACCAAAGTGGTAGAAGATGATGTCGTACCAAGACTTGAAGGAGTTGAAGGTGTTTCCTCTGTCCAGGTTGCAGGCCAGAACGTTGAGGAAGTTCAGTTAGACTTCAAACAAGATAGATTAAAAGAAAAAGGTCTGACAGAAGATACGGTCAAGCGGTTCATTCAGGGTGCCAATTCTTCCATGCCGCTCGGACTGTACAACTTTAACAACAAAGAAAAATCTGTAGTTGTCGATGGTAAGATCACAACCATCAAGGAACTGAAGAACCTTGAGATTCCGGTGACTTCTCCTGCTCCAGAATCAGGGGCGGGCAATGCACAGCAGGCAGGAAAGAGTCCTTCAGCTACTTCAGGTGGAACTGGCGGACAAAGTGCCGGAACAGCTGCCGGGCAAGGGGCACAGCAAGGCGCACCTGGTGCTGGTCAACAAGGTTCACCAGCAGCCGGTTCGGCACCACAACAAGCACAGCCTTCAGAGCTGCCGACTGTTAAATTAAAAGATATCGCGTCGATCAAGTCGGTAGGAAAAGCAGAATCGATCTCCAGAACGAATGGCCATGAATCCATTGGCGTTCAGATCGTTAAATCTGCGGATGCCAACACGGTTAATGTGGCAGACGATGTAAAAAAAGAATTGAAACAAATCAAAAAGGATCACCCTGGATTGAAAACCGTTAATGTGTTCGACCAGGCAACACCAATCAAAGAGTCAGTCAGCACGATGCTGAACAAAGCGCTGATCGGCGGATTGTTCGCCGTGATTATCATCCTGCTTTTCTTACGGAATATCCGTTCAACAGTGATCGCGGTCATCTCGATCCCTCTTTCGTTGCTAATGGCCATTCTTGCACTGAAGCAGATGGATATAACGCTCAACATCATGACCCTCGGTGCCATGACGGTTGCCATCGGCCGGGTAGTCGATGACTCGATCGTCGTTATCGAAAACATCTACCGCCGGATGTCACTAACAGGCGAACGCATCAAAGGCAAGGAACTGATCACATCAGCAACACGTGAGATGTTTATCCCAATCATGTCATCAACAATTGTCACTATCGCAGTATTCCTGCCGCTCGGCCTCGTTAAAGGACCTGTCGGAGAGCTCTTCCTGCCGTTTGCTTTAACGATTGTTTTCGCCCTCGTGGCATCCCTGATCGTGGCCATTACGGTCGTTCCGGCTTTTGCAGATTCCTTGTTTAAAAAGGGGTTGAAGAACAAGAAGGAAGTCGGCCACGATAAACCGGGTGCACTTGCAGGCCTTTATAAAAGAGTTCTGAACTGGTCGCTCAACCATAAATTTTTTTCATTCGGGCTGGCCATCCTTCTGCTAGCCGGAAGTTTGTTCCTTGTTCCGAAGATCGGCGTCAGCTTTCTGCCATCCGATGATCAGAAGATGGTCATCGCAACGTTCAATCCAGAACCAGGGCAGACGAGAAAAGATGTGGAAAAAGAATCTCTTAAAGCTGAAAAATTGCTCATCGACCGTAAACATGTGAAGACGATCCAGTATTCCGTTGGCGGTGAGAACCCGATGAATCCGGCAGCGAGTAACCAGGCTATGTTCTTTATGGAGTATGACAAAGATACCCCGAACTTTGAAAAAGAGCAGAAGCGTGTTATTGATGACCTGCAGGGAACTACGAACAAAGGGGAATGGAAGGCACAAGACTTTGGAGCTACAGGCGGAAGCAATAAGCTGGAGGTTCAAGTCTATGGAAACAACATCAAGGACATTAAGCCTGTCACTGAAAAAGTCCAGAACATCATGGACGATAAGAATTCCTTGAGAAATGTGGATTCCAGCCTGTCCAAATCGTACCAGGAATACACGATTGCCGCTGATCAGAAAAAGCTGAGCAAGCTCGGTCTGACCGCCAGCCAAATCGGCATGGAACTGAATGATTCCGGTGATAAATCAGCGCTGACGACGCTGAAAAAAGACGGCAAGGACATTAACGTCTATGTAAAAGTAGACAAAAGCAAATACAAAGACATTAACGACCTAACCGCTAAAAAGCTGCAATCCGCAACTGGAAAAGAAGTGGCCATCAGTGACGTAGCGAAAGTGAAAAAAGGCGAAACCGCAGACACGGTTACACGCAAAGACGATAAGATCTATGCGAGTGTCAGCGGAGACGTCACCAGCAAAAACGTAAACAAAGTATCTGCAGATGTGAAGAAAGAAATCGATAAGCTTGATCTTCCTAATGGTGTAGACGTGAAGATGGGCGGGGTAACCGAGGATATCAATGAGTCCTTCAGCCAGCTGGGACTTGCGATGCTTGCAGCGATTGCGATCGTTTATTTTGTACTCGTCGTAACGTTCGGCGGTGCATTGGCGCCATTCGCCATCCTGTTCTCATTGCCGTTTACTTTAATCGGTGCACTTGTCGCTCTTTATATCTCTGGTGAAAGTATTAGTATCTCTGCTATGATTGGTGCTTTGATGCTCATCGGTATCGTTGTAACGAATGCGATCGTGCTGATTGACCGCGTCATCCACAAGGAGAACGAAGGCCTGACCACACGTGAAGCATTGCTTGAAGCAGGAGCTACCCGTTTGCGTCCGATCCTGATGACTGCTCTGGCAACCATTGGAGCCTTGATTCCGCTTGCGCTCGGATTTGAAGGCGGCGGCTTAATCTCCAAAGGCCTTGGCGTGACCGTTATCGGCGGTCTTACAAGTTCAACACTGCTGACTCTTGTGATCGTACCGGTCGTATACGAGTTCTTGATGAAGCTGACACGAAGAAACAAAAAAGAAGCAGCTGAATAATTATTGGTCATGAGCGGGCTTGCCGATTGAGGCGGGCCTGCTTTTTTGTGGAGGATTATTTAATGGAGGGGGAGAATTAATGGAAGTGGAAGGCGATGAGAAATGAACGTTGAGGAAATGATGAACAA
Source organism: Fictibacillus sp. WQ 8-8 (assembly GCF_024494405.1). Lineage (NCBI taxonomy): Bacteria > Bacillati > Bacillota > Bacilli > Caryophanales > Fictibacillaceae > Fictibacillus > Fictibacillus sp. WQ 8-8. The sequence goes on along the minus strand of NZ_JAMXKG010000001.1, from coordinate 177,657 downwards.
GTTAGAGGAACTTGGGACAGAGCAGACGAAGAAAACGTTTTTACGTCATGGAGCAAAAGAGCCTCACTTGTATTTGTTAGGGGTGAGGGAGTGCTGTGGTTGGGGAGGAGGTGGGAGGTGGGCGCAAATGAATGTAGCGAAAACGGTCGAACGGTGTCGAGGTTATCCTGTTCGATAATAAAATGACCGATATCAATAATAAAATTGAGTTTTCGATAATAAATTAAGTTTATCGATAATAAAAATTCATTTTCGATAATATATGCTTCGGGGGGTTCGCAAACAAGTTTTAACAGGCTAAAATCAGTAGTTCTTAACCCAAAAATGACATAAAAAATCAAAAGGAGTAATGAAAATGATCGTTAAAAAGCGGAATCGCCCGCTGAACATTCAAAAATTACAGGCTTTATTGAGAAGATTGCCAAAAAATCATCCAAAAATCCCTCTCATTCAAGAAACGCTCGCGAAACATACAGCTGGCTATAGAGGAGAGCACTCCATAGATTATCCCCTAAGCTTTTTATCCCCGCAAAATTACTATATAGTGCATGACCTCCGATTACCCCATAATGAATATCACTTTCAGATCGACACCCTGCTCATATCCCAGTATTATCTCTTCATTTTAGAGGTGAAGAATATAGCTGGAACTTTATTTTTTGACCAGGACTTCCACCAGCTGATCCGAACTTTAGACGACAAAATAGAAGTCTTTCCTGATCCCATCCTCCAAGTCAAACGTCACAAAGTTCAGCTTACCTCATGGCTTAAAAAGCATAAACTCCCCGATATTCCTATAGAAACTCTTGTAGTTATCAGCAACCCTAATTCCCAAATTCAAACTTCTCCTCCACATCAGCAATACGTCCGCCAAAAGGTTATCCACCGCAATGCTCTCCCGTTTAAAATTAACCAGATTGAAGAACGCTACAAAGAAGAAAGGTTAACGATAAAACAACTTAAAAAAATGATCCGTCTTCTACTAAAACAACACTCGTCATCTAATTCGCCAATTCTGGAGCAGTTCAATATTAAGTTAGAAGAAATAAAAAAAGGAGTTCAATGCCCAGAATGCCTTTTAATCCCAATTTTAAGAGTTCATGGCACATGGCACTGCCTTGAGTGCTTACATTATACAAAGAATGCTCATCTTCAAGCTCTAAAGGATTACAGTTACCTCATTAATCCTACTATCACTAACAGTGCAGCAAGAGATTTTCTTCAACTATCTTCCATCCCCCAAACCACACGTTTATTACACTCCTTAAAACTGGATTTTGAAGGCGATAATAAAGGAAGAACCTACCATCTCACCTTCGAAGACTAGCCCCAACCCCTCGCATCATTTCCCTTTTTCCTCACAATCCCGTATACTCAGATATTAAAAAGACAGAGGAGAATGGAGAGCATGCAAAAGAGTGAAAACGTACTAAACAGCAACAAAGGAAGGCTGTTGGTCAGCTGTCCGGACAAGCCGGGAATTGTGGCGGCCGTTTCGCAGTTTTTATATAGGCAGGGAGCGAATATCGTGGAATCCAATCAATATTCGACGGATCCGGCGGGCGGCACATTTTTTATGCGTATCGAGTTTGAATGTGAAGATTTGGGCGAAAACGCTCCAAATCTAAAAGAGGCTTTCACCGCAATCGCCGAAAATTTCGAAATGGACTGGCGCCTCTCGCTGGCATCCCAACTGAAGAAGACGGCTATCTTTGTTTCAAAAGAACCACACTGTCTGCTCGAGCTGTTGTGGGAGTATCAGAGCGGAGAACTAGACGCGGAAATTGCCCTTGTGGTCAGCAATCATGAGGATTCAAGAACGCTTGTCGAATCGCTCGGCATACCCTACCATTACATACCGGCCAACAAGGACATCCGTAAAGAAGTGGAAGAGAAACAGCTGCAGCTTTTGGAAGAGTATCAAATTGAGCTTATCGTCCTCGCACGTTACATGCAGATTTTGACGCCGGATTTTGTATCGAAGCACCCGAACCGGATCATCAATATTCATCACTCCTTCCTGCCGGCGTTTATTGGTGCCAAGCCGTATGAACGGGCGTACGGAAGGGGAGTGAAACTGATTGGTGCGACCTCTCACTATGTGACCAACGATTTGGACGAAGGTCCGATCATTGAGCAGGGAGTGGAGCGGGTCAGCCATCATCATAATGCGGAGGATCTGAAAAGAATCGGCCGTTCCGTTGAGCGCAGTGTACTTGCCCGGGCGGTAAACTGGCATCTGCAGGACCGGGTGATTGTTCACGAAAACAAGACGATTGTTTTTCATTAATTCGAAATTATTTTTAAAATAAAACTTTTTGTCCCTCCATTGTAAAAAGAATGTTGATATATTAAAATGACCTTTATTCCTAAAAATTAAAATAGTATCCTTGTATAATATCAGTACAATCAATCGGTCTGATAGTTTCTACCTGGCAGCCGTCAAATGCCGGACTACAGGGAAGCGTGAAATTTTAAAGAGTCTCGATCTCAACACGGAGCAAGACCGATCACTTTTCCGGACATTGCTCTGCTGTATGACAACGTGTATTGCTCTTATTTTCATGCTTTCTGTCCAATTTGGCTGAAAGTAGGGAAATAAGGGCATTTTATATACGGAAAAACATACAACGGGAGTGGTTGGACTTGTATTTTTTGATGAATCTGTTAGGTGTGCTGGTTGTGGTCGGAGTTGTTTATTTATGTTCTCCGAATCGAAAGAACGTAAAATGGAAATCCATTGGGATTCTTTTTGCGGTTGAATTGCTCATTACGTGGTTTATGCTTGGTACAAAAATTGGAACAAAAGTGATTGATCAGTTTGCGTCATTTTTTTCTTGGCTCATTGCCTGTGCAAACGACGGAACGGCCTTTGTATTTCCTTCCGTTATGGCAAATAAGAACATCGATTTCTTCTTTAGTGCTCTTCTTCCTATTATTTTCGTCGTTACGTTCTTTGATATTCTTTCTTATTTTGGAATCTTAACGTGGATTATCGATAAGGTTGGCTGGGTCATCTCAAAAATTTCAGGGCTTCCGAAGCTTGAAAGCTTTTTCTCCATCCAGATGATGTTCCTTGGAAATACAGAAGCACTCGCGGTGATCCGCCAGCAGCTGGTCGTGCTCAAACAACACAGGCTGCTTACGTTCGGACTGATGAGCATGAGCAGTATCAGCGGTTCCATTATTGGAGCGTATTTGACGATGGTGCCGGCAACATATGTGTTTGCGGCTATTCCTCTCAACTGTTTGAATGCCTTGCTGCTCGCAAGCATTCTGCATCCGGTAGACGTGGCAAAAGAGGAAGATGTCGTCTATGTTCCGCCAAAAGAAGAGAAGAAGGATTTCTTCTCTACGATCTCTAACAGTATGCTTGTCGGGATTCGCATGGTCATTGTCATCCTTGCGATGGTGATCGGTTACGTGGCGCTGACGTCCGCTTTGAACGGGATCCTTGGATTCTTTATCAATGGACTTACGATTCAAAAAATCTTCTCGCTCATCTTCAGCCCGTTTGCCTTTTTACTAGGGCTTCCGGTTCATGATGCAATGTATGTCGCAAAATTGATGGGAATAAAGCTGGCGACCAATGAGTTTGTGGCGATGATGGACTTGAAAAATCAGCTTAAAAACTTGCCTCCGCATACGATTGCTGTTGCGACAACGTTCTTAACATCGTTTGCGAACTTCAGTACAGTTGGTATGATCTACGGAACGTACAACTCCATTTTAGGAGAAGAAAAATCAACGATCATAGGCAAAAACGTCTGGAAGCTGCTCGTCAGCGGAATGGCCGTATCACTGCTGAGTGCGATGCTTGTCGGATTGTTTGTTTGGTAATATATATAAAACCTTCTGGAAACGCGTTTTCCGGAAGGTTTTTTGTTTTGAATTTTTTTACATTAAATTTATTGACGAATAACAAACAAAATAATATTATGTTTGTAAATAAATAAACTTTTATAGGGGTTGTTTGTAATATGTCGATATCGGATTTGTTTTGGGAAGCGTCATTGGAAGATTTGAAAAAGGGTTATGTAGAAGAAGATCATCATTTTGTTTGCCTCTTATGCGGGAACACCATTGAAAAAGGCATCATCTATCCTGAAAATGATGTACTTTACGAAGCGGAAAAATATATGACTCTTCATATCGGCTCTGAGCACGGTTCCGTTTTCGAGTACCTGATCGGACTAAATAAAAAACTGACAGGCTTAACCGATCACCAGAACCGGCTTCTCCGGCTTTTTTATGAAGGGAAAAGCGATGAGGAAATCAAGCAGGAAATGGAGGTTGGCAGCACGTCAACCATCAGGAACCACCGTTTTGTGCTGAAAGAAAAAGAGCGCCAGGCGAAAATGCTGCTGACGATGATGGAGCTGCTGAAGGAAAAGGATCAGCACGCGCCCCCCATGATCGCAACCCATCAGACAGCGACCATGATTGATGCCCGGTATAACGTGACAAAAGAAGAGAAGGAGAAGATGGTGAAAAAATACTTTATTGAAGGATCGATGGCATTAAAAACATTTCCGTCAAAAGAAAAGCAAAAGCTTGTTGTTCTGCGGGAAATCACTTCATTATTTTCTTCAGATACAACGTACACCGAAAAAGACGTTAATGAAATCTTGAAGACGGTTTATCATGACTACGTTACTTTGAGAAGATATATGGTTGCCTATGGATTTTTGGATCGGAAAAATGATGGAAGCTCGTATTGGCTGAAAAAATAAAACGAAAGAAGGAATATGTTTTGGACAGGAAAAAAGAATTGAAGCAACAATACATGGAAACAAAGATTGAAGCGGGTGTTTACCTGATCAGGAACACCGCCAATCAAAAAATCTTTATAGGAAGCACGAGAAACTTAAAAACGATCAATGGGAAAAGATTTGAGCTGGAGCAAGGCAGCAGCATGAACAAGACACTCCAAGAAGAATGGAATGAGTTCGGTAAAGACGGCTTTGAATTTGAAGTGCTTGAGGTTCTAGAGAAGAAGGACGATGGATATTTTAATGAGAAAAAAGCACTTGAAAAACTGGAATACAAATGGCTGCAGGAGCTTAAGCCGTTTGGAGGCCGGGGATACAATAAGGAGAAACCGCAATGAATGAAGCGATAAAAGAGAATTCTTCACAGATGACGGTAATGAAGCCGATGCTCCTGTTTCTCGTACTGCTTTTCAGCAATGTTATGCAATCGATCGGGCAGCTGGTCGGGATGGTGATTATCGGGAGATGTCTGGGAGTGGACAGCGTGGCTGCCATCTCTGCTTTTTTTCCATTGTTCTTTTGCTGATTTCTTTTGTGATTGGAATCGGCTCAGGAAGCTCCATCCTGAACAAAAACCTCTTTGGATGAAACCAAAGAGGTTTTGTTTCGTAGTAGTTAGTGGAATGCTTGTTTCAGGAGGTTTACATGCAGAATTGGATTACAGACATTATTGAACAATTTGGCTATTTCGGCGTCTTTTTGATGATCGCCCTTGAAAATATTTTCCCGCCCATTCCCTCTGAAGTCATTCTGACGTTCAGCGGTATGATGACGTCTTTCTCTAAACTCTCGGTGTGGGGAGTCATTTTGGCAGCGACGGCAGGCTCGGTTTTTGGAGCTGCTGTTCTTTTCAAAGTGGGTACGTATCTTGATGTTTCACGCCTTGAAAAAATTGTAGACCGCTGGGGAAAAGTCCTGCGGTTAAAAAGAGAAGACATTTATAAAGCAGATTCCTGGTTTGATAAATATGGGTATTGGGCCGTTCTTCTGTGCCGGCTCGTTCCCCTTATCCGAAGCCTTATTTCGATTCCGGCGGGGATGTCGGGCATGAGGTTCAGTCTTTTCCTGCTGTTTACGACGATCGGCACACTCGTGTGGAACACGATTCTCGTTTATGTCGGAGCAGCGTTCGGGCGCAATTGGGAACAGGTCGTTCAGTTCATGGACATCTATTCCAACATCATGTACGCTCTGCTGGCTGCTGGGCTGTTGGTGTTCGTCCTTTTATTTATGAAAAAAAGAAGAAAGTAATAAAGCTGTCCGCCATTTGAGCGGACAGCTTGTTTATTTTGTCTTTGCTGCTTCGGGATAGACGTGGGACTCTGTTTTTGGATTGAACAGCGAAAGAACTCCAGAACTGGTAAGTACGCCTAAAATTACACATCCGACTCCAAGCAGCTGAGGGTAGGTGATAGATGTCCCAGTCATGGCGGATATGATCATCGTAACCACAGGAACAAGGTTGAAAAATAGGGAGGTCTTGCCGGCTCCAATTTTTCTGATACCAAGGTTCCACCATAAATAGCCAAGTACGGTCGTACATACGGCCATAAAAAGAATAGCTCCCCAGCCTCCAAGCGGAATGTGAGGTGTTTCGGCCGGTGGTCTTGAAAACAAAGAGACAGCAATTAATGCGGCAGCACCGATCAGCATCGGATATGCCGTTGTTTCAAGAGAAGAGCTGTCTTTCATCCATTTCCGTCCCAGCACTCCATAGCTTGCCCAGCAGAGGTTTCCTCCCAGGATGATAAGATCTCCTTTAGAAAAGGATAGGCTCATTAACGTTTCCAAGGAGCCTTGCGTGATGACTAAAACGACGCCAATAAAGGCAAACCCAGTTCCGGCCATGCGCTGTTTTGTCAGTTTTTCTTTTAGCAGGAACAGTGCTAAAACCGACGTCAAAATAGGGTTGGTGCCCATGATAAGCGCTCCATTGATCGGTGACGTATATTTCAATCCCGTGAAAAACAAAGTGTTAAAGCCGAACACTCCGATGATGCCGAGAGCCGCATAAGCCGCTAAATTCCGGGATAGCGTTGTTTTCTTCACACCTTCACTAACGATTAAAATCAGAAAAAGCACGATTGCAGCGATACCAAAGCGCCAGGCGGCTGCCGAGGCCGGTGAAAAATACCCTACTGCATACTTGCCGAGATTAAACGTAGCTCCGGTAAACACCGCAAAACCAAGCAGCATGAGATAGACTGAGAGATTTTTCATTTTTTCGCTTCCTCTTCCAATAACGTGTGATACGTTTGAAGCTTCTCCCTGGTGACTTCCATAATGGCTTCCAATTCCCGTTTTTTGTTCTCCATGTTTTTTAGATGTTTTTCTAGGATGTCCACTCTTTTCGTCAGTGTAGGAGCGGGCTTGTAATCGGGATCTTCTTCCAAACTGTCCCAAATGCAGCCATCCTGTACAAACTCTTTTACCTCTTCCAATGGCATGCCAGTATCCTTCAGGCTTTTTAAAAACTTGATGAACGCAATATCTTTTGCTGAATACAGACGCTTATGGCCATTCTTCCTTCCAGGTGCCGGCAGCAAGCCCAGCTTTTCATAGTAACGCAGTGTATAGGCACTGATGCCGGTATCCGGGCTGCTTCACTGATCGTGTACATAACCAATCATCCCTTTCTTTCACTTTCTTAAAGCTTACAACTTAGAGCTGGCTCTAAGTCAATTGGATATTTGGAAAAAAATAAAAATAGGCAATGGTTTTGGGGTTGAGAATTTGTGGTAAATTGCTTTGATTAGCCAAATCAGTGTCTCCCGAAATTTTTATTTTGGGTACATATATATTTTTCAGGTTTACCCCGTAAGATAGCACATAAGGTTTGTTGCAGCAGTAAAAACAAATCACAGATAAAAGAGGGGTCTGGCGAAATGACTGAATTAACGAGGATGAAGACTGTGCTCGTAACGGGGTATGCGAAAGCGCCGCATGGAAATTATATGTTTGAAGTCTGCAAGACATCGGGCATCGTCATGGAAATCGATACGGAGACCAATATGATCGTCAATGCTGAGTTTACGTTTGCCACGGAGCTGGCACGCGATTTTCTGAGAAGGGTCATCGTCAATTATAATTTAGCACAGGGGATCGACGGATTGATCCAGAGAATCGAAGACTATTATTATACCCCTTCCACACCTTCCGTCATCATGGCAGTCAAAGCCGCCCATAAACGGTATTTAGAGAAAATGAGATATTCCCAAGCGGCAACCTGATCCTTAAACCTTCAAACCTATTAAATGGGTAGCGAACTGTACTGATCGGCTGTGTACTCATGTTTATTGTTCTGGGCATTTCAGAACTTCAGAAGTTGTTTTAATATAGAGTAGAAAGGGCTTGTCCATTCGGATGGGCTCTTTTTTTATTCGTGAAGAGGTTTTTGGTAAAATAAAGCCAATTAGAAGAAGGAAGAAAGTTTAAACAGAAGGATGTGAGCAGCGGAACGTATTCTGCTGAATAAAAATGAAAATTAAAATTATCATTGCGGATGACAATTCCTTTATTCGAGAAGGAATGAAAATCATATTAAGCACGTATGGAGATTTTGAAGTGCTTGCTACCGTTAATGACGGTAAGGAAGCCGTTGATTTTTGCAAAAATAATGAAGTGGATGTTGCCCTTCTTGATGTGCGGATGCCGAACATGAACGGTGTGGAGGCGACAAAATTCATCGCAGAACATACGTCGTGCAAACCCATGATCCTGACCACCTTTGATGATGACGAATATATATTTGACGCTATAAAAAACGGTGCAAAAGGCTATTTGTTAAAAAACACAGAGCCTGAACGGATTCGCGATGCCATTAAGAGTGTCTATCACGGCAACACGGTAATGCAGGATGTCGTTCTGGAAAAATTGAAATCGAATATCGATGGAAGCAAAAAGGCAGAGACAAAAATTGATGCTAGTCTTTTTACCGAACGCGAGATGGGAATCATGGCGCTCATCGCCAAGGGGTTCTCCAATAAATCCATCGCAAAGCAGCTTTTTATCTCAGAAGGAACCGTCGCCAACTATATTACCTCTATATTAGGAAAAACAGGTCTGGAGCATCGAACTCAGATTGCTATTTACTATTTAACAGGATCTGTGGAGTAAGTGGTAGAAACAATGGAGCTATGGATCATTTACACCAAGCTGATCGTCGTGCTTTTTCTTGCGGCCAGCTATGCCCGCATGAATGTGGAAAATCTGCCGTGGATCATATTTTGTCTCCTCTTATACGTGAGCTTAAATATCATCATGTATATCTTCAGCCGCGAGAAGTTCCAGCAAACGGTTCTGCTTGTTTCAATTCTGATGACCTGCCTTGCCTTTTATTATGTGGATCCGCTGTTTATTTTGCTTTTGCCATTAAATCTATATGAGCTGGCCTCACCATATTTCAAAACGAAATGGCTGCTGCTGGCTCTGGGTCTAATTCCGGTTTTGTATCTGCCTCAAAATAAATACTTATTTGGGTTGGTTTCTGCCTTCACCTTTGTTGTACATATGATGACCACCCGCTATACAGAAAAACTGATTCAGTATGAAAGTAAGCTGGACAAGGTCAGGCATGATATGCAGCGTCTGACGTCAAGCCTCAATGAAAATCAGGAGTATATCAAGCAATCTGAATATACGCATCGGCTAGAGGAGCGGAACCGCATCTCACAGCAGATCCATGACAGTATCGGCCACTCCATGACTGGTGCATTGATACAGATGGAAGCAGCAAAGAGCTTGATGGGAATGGATACGGGGAAAGCGAAAGAACTCTTGCAGAATGCCATCGTCATCTCGAAAAAGGGAATTGAAGATATACGAATTACCTTGAAAAATATGAAGCCCCCCACTGAACAGATGGGGGTTCAGCGAATGAAACTGATGATTGAAGAGTTTTCGTTAAAGCACCGGATCAAGGCTCCTTTCGTATACAAAGGAAATATGGACATGATTACTCCTATCCAGTGGAAGATTATCGCGGAGAACGTGACCGAGGCGCTTACGAATTCCATGAAATATGGCAAACCGACGGAAATATCGATCGAGATTCATGTACTGAACCGCATGATCAAAGCGGAGGTCAGGGACAATGGAAGAGGAGCTGTTAAAGTGGTAAAAGGGCTTGGAATCATGGGGATGGAAGAGAGAACAGCCTCTGTCAACGGAACGATTATTGTGGACGGAACAAACGGTTTCTCTGTTACCACGCTGCTTCCTATAGGCTAAGTGAAGAGCCTCATATACATGGGAACAAATCGGATTCTTCGTAAGCCCATTTTTCCTAAATAGTGAAGATTCTCATGTGAAAAGAGTGAACTAATGCACTGACGTTGGTTCACTCTTTTTCCGTATAATGACAATATAAAGAATACATGAGGTGAGATGATGAACGTTTTAGAAATCAATAACCTGACAAAAAAATTCGGTGACTTCATCGCTGTAGACAATATGTCCTTAACCATTAAAGAAGGTGAAATTTTCGGGTTCCTCGGTTCGAACGGAGCCGGAAAAAGTACAACGATCAACATGATTGCAGGTTTGTTAAGAAGCAATGAAGGAGAAATCAAAATCCTTGGCAAGAACATTGCAAACAACAGCAAGTTCGCAAAGATGAACATCGGCATCGTACCACAGGATCTGGCCATCTATGAAGATATGACAGCCTATGAAAATATACGTTTCTTCGCAGGACTTTACGGACTCCGCGGTGCAGAACTCAAAGACCGGGTAGAGGAAGCACTCGAGTTTGTCGGCTTGCTTGATAAACAAAAAAACTTTCCAAAGAACTTTTCCGGCGGGATGAAACGAAGGCTGAACATCGCCTGTGCCATCGCGCACCGTCCGAAACTGATCATCATGGATGAACCGACGGTCGGGATTGATCCACAATCCAGGAACTATATTTTGAACTCTGTCAGAAAACTGAACGAGATGGGATGCACCGTTATTTACACGAGTCACTATATGGAGGAAGTCGAGGAAATCTGTACCCGAATCGCCATCGTCGACCATGGGAAAGTGATAGCGGAAGGCACAAAAGAACAGCTGAAAGCCATCATTACAGACACGAAAGACATCTGGGTCGATGTAAAATCAAATGAAAATATTGAAGAAAACATATTAAAAGACATCAACGGGGTAAACACGGTGCAGGTTGAAGAGAACATCGTTAAAATCAATTCTCAAGCCGAAGTCAGCAACTTAAATAAAATCATTCAATATTTTATCAACCGGGAAATCGAAATCCGCTCACTGCAAGAACAGGCACCTAACCTGGAAACCGTCTTCCTCACCCTAACCGGAAGGAATTTGAGAGATTAAGGAAAATTGGCGTTAGCCAATTATTCCTACCTTTAATTAACTCTAAAAAGCTATGAACTTCTTTACAAAAATAACTAAGGAGGACTTCCCCCTTGAACATATTTAACATTGCACTTCATCATTTAAAAATCAGCATCAGGGATACCAGAACGTTGATTTTCATGCTGGCATTTCCGATCGTGATGATGCTGGTTCTTGGCTCTGCTTTATCCAATGCGTTTGATAACAATATCAAGATTGATAAAATGCAAGTCCTTTATAAAGAAACCGGGGACACCAGCTTCTCCCCGTATTTTAAAGAATTTACGAAGGCTGCCAAAAAAGAAGATATTTATTTTTATAAAGCTCCTGACAAAATGGATGGAAAAAAAGAAGTAAAACAGAACCGCTATGATGCTTATGTGGAAGTTTCCAATAAAGGCTTAACCTTTTACGGAAGTGAACGAAACAGCATTGAGAGCAGCATTGTTCAAGGAATGCTGACAGCTTTTGCAGATAAATACAATCTCGTCAGCCAAGTGGCTAAAGTGAAGCCGGATCAGACACAGACGGTGCTCGCCAGCGGTACACCGGGCGATTACGTAAAAGAGAAGTCATTGAACGCCAATAAAGCACCGGGATCAATGGATTATTATGCGGTGGCTGTAACAACGATGATCGCTTTGTACGGGGCGATGGGGGCATCCTTTTTGCTCAGGGGAGAGAGAACACGAAATACAGCGGTACGTTTGGCAACCGCACCGATCACCAAGGCTGAAATTTTTCTCGGGAAAATTATCGGAAGCATTGTACTAAACCTGCTATCTCTTCTTCTCATTGTCACTGTGAGTTCCTTGCTGTTTAACGCAAACTGGGGGGAGCATCTCGGCCTGGTCATTGTCATATTACTGTCTGAAGTTTTCCTTGCCGTAAGTTTCGGCCTTGGGGTCAGTTACATGGCAAAAACCGGTGAGGCTTCCAGGACGATCATCCTCATTGTTGTTCAGCTCGCTTCCTTCTTCGGCGGGGCTTATTTTAAAATCGATAATCCCGATGGCTTCATGAAGCTGGTTACGAACCTTTCACCGCTGACTTGGGCAAATTCAGCCATCAATAAAATTATCTATAATAATGATCTTGCTGCTTCACTGCAGGTTATTGGATTAAATCTCGGGGTAGCTGTCATCTTTTTAACCATTGCCATTGTTGCTTTCAAACGACGGGAGGGCTTTTAAGTGAAAGAGATTCTTTGGCTCATAACAAATTCTCTGCGCTCCATCATTAAAAATAAAAGAAAGCTGTTCACCTACCTATTTGTACCGCTGATCGGTATTCTCATTGGAATTGCGGCGTATGGCGACACAGGTCCCGCTACCATGCATGCTGGCGTCGTTAACCAAGATAATGGGGAAATTGCCAATGACACGGTTAAATTTGTCGACGGATTAACCAATGTAAAAGTGAAAAACATTAGCTCTTCAGAAGTGAAAGATCAAATTGCTTCAGGAAAGCTTGACTGTGTTATTGTCCTGAATTCGGGCTTCTCAAACAGTGTGCTGAACGGCAAACCTGATCACATTGAAATCGTATCCATCAAAGGGGCAACCATTACTGGTTTTGTGAAAACCTATGTGAATAACTATTTGTCTAACATCGCTTCCTTAAGCAAGGCAGCTGGCGGAGATCAAGCTGCGTTTCAAAAAATGTATGACCAGTACCGTGCATCAGACTTTCAAGTTTCAGCTCATTCACTCAAAGATACTTCAAAAAATAATGATATAACGAATCAGACGGTCGGTTTTCTTATCATGATCATGCTTTCATGTGCGGGCGGATTATCTGAAATTATCCTTCAGGAAAAAGAAAACAGAACCTATCTGCGGTTAATGTCAACACCGATTAACAGCCGAAAATACGTTTTCTCAAATGTGGTTGTTAACATGATCATTATGACGGTACAGATCTTAATTACACTAACGTTTATGACTCAAGTGTTCCATATTTCTACGGGGATCCCGTTCTTGACGATGGTAGAAATATTAATGATTTTCGCTCTTGCAGGTGTTGGATTATCGCTTGTCATCACTGCATTTGCATCGACCACGACTTCAGCTGGAGCACTGCAAAATTTGATCATGACACCATCGTGTCTGTTGGCTGGCTGCTTCTGGCCAGTGGAGATCATGCCGAAGACGCTGCAAAAAATAGCAGATTTTCTTCCTCAGCGATGGCTGCTGGACACATTTACCCAGCTGCAAAAAGGCCATTCGCTAAGGAGTCTTTCACTGAACATCGCCATTCTTTTCGCTTTCGCATTAGCCTTCTTCATGATTGCGATCTATAAGTTCAGCCGCGGCAATAATGTAAGGAACTTTATATAATAAAAAGCTCTGTTAGTAAATGTTGTTGATTTTTGGTAGGGGTGATTGAAGCGCCATCTGAAAAAGCAGAAGGGTATAAGCAAGCTTTTTCCCATCTGCTTTTCGAGCGCTTCATTTGTTTCACAAATCAGCCGGCTCTTATCATCGCCAGCTATCACCCCTTTTTCATGGAGAAAAAGACTTGAGAGCCTCTTTTAAGCATCAGTATGCGATGTCCATTATGATTGGAAATCAACAAAATGCTTTAAGGTTTTAAGACGACTTTAATGCACTCATCCGCATGATCGTTGAATGTTTTGTACGCTTCGCTCGCCTGATCAAGAGGTACTCGGTGTGTAATGATCTCAGTCGGATCAAATTCCTTATTGGCAATTTTATCAAATAGCATCGGCATATAGTGGATAACAGGGGCCTGGCCCATTTTCATTGTGATATTACGCTCAAAAATGTTTCCAAGCGGGAACATGTTGTACATGGATCCATATACACCAGTGAGTTGGATGGTTCCAAACTTTTTAACGGCCTTGAGGGCGATCTGTATGGCACTCAGCGTACCGCCCTGCAGCTTCAGTTTTTGTTCAATCGCTTCAACAGGCGACTTTTTGCCGTCCATTCCTACACAATCGATAACAACATCTGCGCCGCCGTTGGTGACTTCATGAATGTGGGCACCCATGTTATCGAATTGATCAAAGTTAAAAGCTTCAACATTGTTTATTTTTACTGCATGATTAAGACGATATCTTAAGTTATCTACGGCAATGACACGCTTGGCGCCTTTCATCCATGCAAATTTCTGTGTCATTAAGCCAATTGGACCACAGCCCAGAACAACGACCGTGTCACCTTCTTTTACCCCGGAATTTTCGACGCTCCAGTAGGCTGTAGGAAGAACATCAGACATGAAAAGCACAGCTTCATCCTCAAGTTCCGCTGATTCAGGAATGACAAACGGCATAAAATTTCCATAAGGCACACGCAAATATTCGGCTTGTCCACCGCTATAGTCGCCGTAACGGTCCGTAAAGCCGAAATATCCGCCTGTATCAAATTCAGGATTTCGGTTGGAATTATCACATTGGCTTTCCATTTCATGCTGGCAATAATAGCAGTGGCCACAAGAAATATTGAAAGGAAGGACGACCCTGTCTCCTTTTTTTACTTTGGTGACATCAGGACCAACTTCTTCTATAATACCCATGGGTTCATGTCCAATGACATAATCCTTATGTGCTGGAAGAGCTCCCTGATAAATGTGGAGATCTGATCCGCAGATAGCGGTTGAAGTAATGCGGACAATGATGTCTTCCTTTTCCTGTAGTTTGGGATCTTCAACATTTTTCACTTCGATTTCTTTTGCTCCCTGAAAAGTAACAGCCTTCATAATCAACCTCCTAAAAATGGTATAAAATACTATACCCTTTGAGAGGTTTTTTACCCTTCATTTACATAAACACAAAAGAGCAGTCCCTCTAAGGAGGAACTGCCCTTTGTTCCTCAAGGAGGAACTGCTCTTTACCTGTTTTTTATGGATTTGTCGACCACATGCCTGCGTTTTTAATAAAAATACGCGGATTTAATTTTAACTGGGAAACCATGAACTCGGCCATATCCTCAGGCTGCATCACTTTTTCTGGATTGCCGTCCGTCAGATTTGTATCAATGGCCAAATCTGTCGCCACTGTGCTTGGTGTCAGGGCACTGACACGAATATTATGTTTCCTTACTTCAAGCATAAGAGATTCGGTTAGACCTAATACTGCAAATTTAGAAGCACTGTACGCACTTGTTACAGGTGCACCTTTTTGCCCTGCTGATGACGAAATGTTAATGATATCACCTGCTTTTCTTTCAATCATTCCCGGCAAGACTGCTCTTGTAACGTTGTAAACACCCATTAAATTGACGTCTACGATATTTTTCCACTCTTCAGGCGAAAGTTCAAGGAATCCGCCAAACTTTGCGATCCCGGCATTATTTATTAAAATATCGATGGAGCTCAGTTCATCTTCAATGCTCTTTACAGCTTGAACAACAGCATTGCTATTCGTAACGTCAGCTTCTGCAATCGCCACCTTCACGCCATATTCCATCAGTTCTGCTGCTGTTTTTTCGAGATTTGAACGGGTTTTTCCGATAAGGCCAACATGAATGCCTTCATTTGCAAAAGCAATCGCTGTTGCACGGCCGATTCCTCTTCCAGCTCCGGTGATGAGCGCTGTTTTTCCCTTTAATGTTTGCATCTGCGCTTTCCTCCTTTATGTAAAAACAACTGGAAGGACGCCAAAGGCAGTCCTGTCCTGTTTTTAATGAATATCTATTCCAAATTTGCATGGCGCCCGAACATAGTATCCGTATCAAGCCCTTTTCTTTCCATGAAACGTAAAATAACAGCATCGAAAAACAGCAGAAGTGTTTGTTCGAATAGAGATCCCATCGGCTGAATGGTCTTATAGTCATTTTCCGATTGATCTTTTGGAGAGCCAGGTAATTTTACGCAGACATCGGCCAATTTGCCAAGAGTCGAGTCGGGAAAGATGGTCACCGCAATAACTTTACCGCCAATGCTTTTCGCTTTTTCGGCCATTGAAATAAGGCTTTTTGTTTCCCCGGAACCTGAACCGAAAATGATGAGATCGTCCTCGGTCAGGTTAGGAGTAACGATTTCACCGATGACATAGGAATCCAATCCCATGTGCATCATTCGCATGGCAAAGGATTTTCCCATCAATCCGCTCCGGCCAGCTCCTGCAACAAATATCTTCTTGGCTTTCAAAATTTCATCTACGAGCTTTTCAGCCTCTTGATCTGAAATTAAGTCCGCTGCCCGGCTTAATTCCTTCACAATTTCCGTATAATAATGTGAAGTATTCATGTGGAAAATCCTTAGCTTTGTTTTACTAATTTTTGGATTTCAGCTGCGGTTGCTTTTTTATCATCTTGTCCAGTAATACCGCCGCCGACAATAACCAGGTCAGGTTGAGCTGCAACAACTTCAGGCAATGTTTCTAATTTAATTCCGCCTGCGACAGCCGTTTTTGCGTTTTTAACGACGCGTTTGATCGCTTTTAAGTCTTCAAAAGAGTTTTTCCCGACAGCCTGTAAGTCATAACCTGTATGGACACAAATATAATCAACACCAAGCTCATCAAGCTCTTTTGCTCTTGTTTCGATATCTTTAACGGCAATCATGTCCACAAGGATTTTTTTGTTTTGTTTTTTTGCTTCATCAACCGCACCTTGAATGGATGCATCTTCAGCTGCCCCAAGGATGGTAATGATGTCAGCACCGGCTTCAGAAGCCTTCATGACTTCGTATCCTGCAGCATCCATAATCTTTAAGTCGGCAAGGACTTTCAAATTTGGAAATGCTTCTTTCATTTCTTTAACTGCTCTAAGGCCTTCGTTGATGACAACCGGGGTACCGATCTCAACGATATCGATATGTTCTTCAACTTCTTTCACCAATTTGATGGCTTCTTCTGTATTTACAAGATCTATCGCTAGTTGTAATTCCATTTTTACATTCTCCTCCTGTGGTGTTTTATCTATGTTGCACCTCATATTATTTCCTTTGGCGGCTGACTTTATAAAGTCCGTCAAGGATTAGTTGTAAGTATACTCTTCATGATTACCTATTGTGAAGTACTGACTTTAATATTACATAGTGTCAAAAAGTATACTATAAGGTATAATAAGTGTGGAGGTGATGTTCTATGTCACGAATGGACGATAAAATGTTTAACTGTGAGAAAGAATTAACGTTATCTGTCATCGGCGGCAAGTGGAAAATGATTATTTTATGGCACCTTGGGAAAGAAGGAACAAAACGTTTCGGTGAGCTGAAGGCTCTTATACCCGGCATCACTCAGCGCATGCTCGTTAACCAGCTTCGTGAACTGGAAGAGGATATGATTGTCCATCGCGAAGTTTATCCTGTTGTTCCGCCAAAAGTTGAGTATTCATTGACGAAGCAAGGTGAGAGCCTGATGCCTATTTTGGATGCCATGTACCAATGGGGGAAGGATTACATGGTAACCATGGATATGAAACCGATAGACGAGGTAAAGTAATCCCGTCCGAAGAAGGACGGGATTTTTTTATGTTTATGAAAGTGCTATTTGTAAAACATTTGTATTTGTTCCTAACAACATTTAAACTATTTATAAAATATTCTGAATATATGTGCAAGTTATGCATGCCATGAGAGGTGAAAATATGAAACAGCAAACCATTGAACAAACAACAGAACAAACATTTTATGATCATGAACGATATCCTTTTGCTTCCCGGCGTTCAGTAACGTACGGAAAAAAAGGAATGGTCGCAACATCTCAGCCGCTTGCGGCACAGGCAGGCCTGGATATCTTAAAAAAAGGCGGAAATGCCATTGATGCGGCAATTGCGACGGCTGCCTGCCTTACCGTGGTCGAGCCGACGTCAAACGGGATCGGAGGAGATGCTTTTGCGCTTGTTTGGACAAAAGGAAAGCTGCACGGGTTGAATTCAAGTGGTCCCGCACCGCGAAATATTACCGTTGAAGCGCTCAAACATGAAGGGTACGACAAGATCCCGAAATATGGCTGGTATCCGGTTACTGTCCCCGGAGCTCCTGCGGCATGGGCAGAATTATCGCGCCGTTTTGGAAAGTTGCCGCTGACTGAGGTGCTTCAGCCGGGCATTACATATGCAGAAGAAGGTTTTCCCGTTTCTCCAGTCCTCGGAACGTATTGGAAACAAGCTTTTGAAGCTTACAAAAAAGAACAGAAGGCCGATGAATTTAAGAGCTGGTTTGAAACCTTTGCGCCCGACGGAAGAGCGCCGGAAATCGGTGAAGTATGGCGCTCACCCGATCATGCGGTTACTTTAAAAGAGATTGCTGAAACGAACGGAGAATCTTTTTACAGAGGGAAATTGGCCGACAAGATCAGCACAGCCTCTGGAAATGAAGGGGGTTTCCTGCGAAAAGAGGATCTTGCGGCCTATTATCCAGAATGGGTAGAACCGATTAAGGCGGAGTATAAAGGATATGAAGTATGGGAGATTCCTCCAAATGGCCAGGGAATTGTTGCTTTAATGGCACTTAATATTTTAAAAGGATATGATTTTCCTCAAGCGGACTCAGCGGACAGGTACCACAAGCAGATTGAAGCGATCAAGCTCGCTTTTATGGATGCCAAAAAATATGTGACAGATACTACACATATGAAGGTAACAGCTGAATCTCTTTTATCAGAAAAATACGCAGAAGAGCGAAGGGAGCTCATTGGCCCGGAAGCGATGCTGCCGAAGCCAGGGACACCTCCAAAAGGCGGAACAGTCTATCTTGCAGCAGCTGATGAAGATGGGAACATGGTATCCTTTATCCAAAGCAACTATATGGGCTTTGGTTCTGGAATTGTGGTGCCTGGCACCGGGATCAGCCTTCAGAACAGGGGGCATGATTTTTCCCTGGATGAGACCCACAATAACTGCCTTCGTCCCGGCAAGAGAACCTATCATACCATTATCCCGGGATTTTTAACGAAAGACGGCCAGCCTGTCGGTCCTTTCGGCGTCATGGGAGGATACATGCAGCCCCAGGGGCATGTCCAGGTCATCATGAACACGGTCGATTTCCTGCTGAATCCACAATCCGCGCTTGATGCGCCAAGATGGCAATGGATCGAAGGGAAGAAGGTACTGGTTGAACGTTCACTGCCGCAGCATGTTGCCGAGGAATTGGCGCGCAAAGGCCATGACGTAAAAGTTGCACTTGATGCCGGAAACTTTGGGAGAGGCCAGATCATATGGCGCAATCCTGAAACCGGTGTACTGGCCGGCGGAACAGAAGGCCGGACTGACGGGGCCGTGGCAGCCTGGTAGAAATAACCCTTCATAAGGATTTGATGCATTCATGACCTATTTGCAATTATTTATCGCTTTTTTTCGATCAGGCATTCTTGGATATGGAGGTGGTCCGTCCTCCATACCGCTCGTACATAAGGAAGTGGTCGGAAAGTTTAAATGGATGAACGATGAAGAATTTGGAGATGTGCTTGCCCTTGGAAATGCCTTGCCTGGCCCCATTAACACAAAAATGGCAGGATATATCGGATACCGGGTGGCCGGTTTATCCGGTATGCTTGTTGCTTTGCTCTCTTCTATTCTTCCTACTATTATTCTGATGATCGTCCTTCTTACCTCTCTCGCACAATATAAAGACCAGCCATGGGTTCAAGGAATGACAAAAGGCGTGCTTCCTGTTGTTGCCGTTATGCTTGCGGTGCTGACGTGGCAGTTTTTCACCAGCGCAAAGAAAGGTCTGGGAGTTAAGCTCAGCCTGATTCATGTAGCGGCAGGCATCTTATTATTGCAGCTGCTGAGGATACATCCCGCCATTTTGATCGGCGTGCTTCTGGCTTATGCGCTTCTTAAGCCCACAAGGAAAGATAAAGAGAAATCTTCTGAGAGAGGGGAAGGTATGGGATGATTTATTGGCATATTTTCCTTGCTTTTTTTATCCCCGGCATGCTGGGGTATGGGGGAGGCCCGGCTTCGATTCCTCTGATTGAAAATGAAGTTGTGGGCCGTTATCATTGGCTGACTGTCAATCAGTTTACTGAAGTGCTCGCGCTTGGCAATGCACTCCCGGGTCCGATTGCCACAAAGATGTCCGGCTATATCGGTTACACGCAAGGAGGCGCTCTCGGCTCTTTTGTGGCTGTTTTTGCAACGGTAGCGCCTTCCCTGGTTTTGATGATCGTCTTCCTGAGTGTCATCTATAAGTTCAAGGATTCACCAAGAGTGAAAAAAATGACGTTATACGTAAAACCAACGATTGCCGTTCTTCTCGGAGTGATGGCTTATGATTTTTTTGCGGAATCTGTCAGCTCTTCCGGCTGGATACAGACTGCAGCCATAGCCACTATCAGTTTTCTATTAATGCAAAAATTCAAAGTATCTCCAGTCATTGTAATCGTGGCGGCCATTGGCTACGGGGCAGTTTTCATGGCATAAGAAAAGAACTGACATTGTCAGTTCTTTTCTTATGTCACCTTTCTTTGGCTGCGCAAAATGATCGGGATAATCGTTCCTGCAAGGACAAGCCCGAATGCGATTGCCCCTGAAATCAGAAAGGTTTGTGAGCCGAGCTGGATCGCGGCGTTGTAATCATTCTCGACCAGCTGCCTCATCGTGTCATAGGCACCGCCGCCTGGTACGAGCGGGATGATGCCGGAGACACTGAAGATGATGACAGGCATACGGTGGATCCGGGCATACAGGTGGCTGATGGCCGCTACCACAAATGAGGCCATCGCGGTGGCCAGAACCAGATCGAACTGGCTGTTTCCTGACATCCCTTCAAAGATGAGCCAGCCGATCATCCCGCAGATGCCGCCGGGGATGACAGCCTTTTTTGGAACGTTAAATAGAATACCAAACCCGGCCGAAGCAATAAAGCTCGTCCAAATAGCTTCAATCATGTGCATCGTATTTCCTCCTCACAGCGTAACGATAACAAAAGCAATGCCAGTTCCGATGGCAAAGGCCGTCAGCATCGCTTCAGCTCCTAATGAGATGCCGGAAACAAGGTGACCGGCCATCAGATCTCGTACCGCATTTGTGATCAGCACACCCGGCACAAGCGGCATCACGGCTCCGATAATAATCTTATCGAGCTGGTCTCCAATGCCGGCCGTAATGGCAAGCTTGGCGATCAGGCCGATAAAAAAAGCAGCAAGAAGCTCAGAGAAAAAGCGGACCGAAATGTAGCGTTTTGAAAATAAGAAAATGGCATAACCGACACCTCCGGCAATCATGGCAGGCAAAAAGTCGTTCCAGTTTCCTTTGAACATGAGGGCGAAGCAGCCGCTCACGAGAATGGCAGCCACAACCTGAATCCATGTTGGATACGCTTCAGGTGTGACTTCAATCTTTTTCAATTCCTTTTTTGCCGTCTCCAGTGAAAGGGATTCATTGGCCACTTTCCGTGACAGATCATTGACGAGAACGACGACATGCAGATCTGTCGACCGGTCGAGGATCCTGACAATCTTCGTATAATCCTTGGTTTTTCCCTTTTCAAGCAACGATAGAATAATGGCGGTCGGTGTAACGAAAACCTGGGCGGCTTCCATGTTATAGTTTTGCGCAAGCCGGGTGATCGTATCTTCAACCCGGTAGGTTTCTGCACCATTTTGAAGCATGAGCCTGCCTGCCAAAAGGCATACTTCCATTACATCTTCAATTTTATTCTTAGGCATAGTAGGCCCCCTTTCAGGAGATTAGTTCATAGATTTTTCTGCTGACTTTAGAAATTGCCTGCCTGCAAAAAATACAGCGGCTGCAAATAGAAAAGAGGCAAATAAAAATTCGGCACGATTTCCAACCTTGTAAAACATCGAGCCGATCATCGGTCCGGCCGCCATACCTAAGTACCGGAAAAAGTTATAAACGCCTATGGCTGTTGCACGATTATGCTGAAAAGCCCGTGCCAGCAGGGTGGTTTGGACAGGGAGTGACAGCCCAAGACAAAGACCGAAAAGTGAGATGCTCGTGATTAAAACGGGCAGTGATACTGAAGATAAAAAAACAAATAAAACGGTGGCAAGAACATTTAAGCTTGATGTTACAATCAGGAAATTTTTCGGATTGCCCCTTTCCTGGAGACGTCCGCCAACATAGCTTCCTGCCACTAAGAACAAGGACATAGGAAGGAAAACCAAGCCTTTTTCGCTAGCCGATAAACCATAGAAGGCTGCGAGCAGATGAGGCAGGAAAACGAGAAAATTATAAAACGTATAATATTGAATAAATCCAAGAAGAACGATAGCAAGTCCGGTTCTTTTCTTAAGTACAATGGTGAAATCCGAAAAGCTGAATCCTTTTCTTGATTCCCCTGCAGGCTTTGTTTCAGGAAGCAGCTTCAAATTAGCAAAAAACATCAGCAGGCCAGTTCCTGTGAGTACCCAAAATACACCTTGATAACCAGTATACCCTCCAACAAAGCCTCCAACAACAGGCCCAACTACCGGGCCGAGCGCTACAAGCATTTGAAAGGTTCCCATAGAACGTCCAAGGGCCTTTCCTTCAAATAAATCTCCGATGACAGTGGTTGCGACGACAGATCCTGCTGCGATTCCTGCTGCCTGAACAGCCCGGAATACGAGGAGTGTCCATATGTTAGGGGATAACGCCGCACCGGCTGAAGCGGCAACATAAAGAAGTATTGCAGGAAGCAGCACTTTTCTCCGGCCGATCTTATCTGTCAACGGGCCATAAACCATCTGCATCATAGCGAGTATGAAAGTAAAGATGGAAATCGTTAAATTCACAATGAATCCCGAGGTCTGAAATTCATGCTGGATTTCAGGGAGGATCGGTGTATAGATCGTTTGTGTGAAGGGACCGAAGAATGCAGCAAAGGCTACACAATAAAGTATGATTTTTTTATTCAATGAAGAGATCCGCCTTTCCAATATAAAAGCCTATTCATTTTAAAAAACAGATTTAAAATTTCATAATATTAACTTTCTGACTTTACTATTTTACACTTTTCTTATCATACGGCAAATCATATATTCAGCAATAGAAGAAATAGAATAAACCTTGCTTTATTTGCTCACTCTAATGATAGGAGAATAGCTTTAAAGGGAAGGTGAAGGAGATGCCGGGAGATGAAAAAATCATGCAAGAATCAGTGGAAATCAAACCGGTTGACTCTGCGGCTGCAAAAAACCTGGAGTTTGTAAATCAGGTCCTTCATCAAAGCAGTGATTTGAAAACAAGAGACATCAATCATAATGGATCACCAGGGATTGTCATCTACCTGGAATCTATCGCTGATACAGAAAAAATTCAAAACAGCATACTAGAACCGTTAAACAGACAGCCGAAAATAAACATCATGGCAGGCATTACGAATGCAGAAATGATACAGCTTAACGATTTGAATGAAGCAATAAAAAAATTGCTGACGGGAAACTGCCTTCTGCTTTTGGACGGGATGGACAGTGTTTACGCCATCAATGTCCAGTTAGAAATCACCCGGCCTCCTGAAGAGCCCTACAATGAAAAAGTCGTCCGAGGTTCACATGAAGGCTTTGTCGAGAACATAAACCAAAACCTCGGATTGATCCGCAGGCGCATCGAAAATGAGAGTCTAGTCTTTAAGCAGTATATTTTGGGTAAAAAAACAAAATCAAAAGTGGTCATCGCTTATATGGATGATTTGGTGAATAAAGAAATATTGGCGGAAGTGGACCGGAGAATCTGTTCTATTTCAACAGACATGATTTTTAGTCCGGGGTATATAGAAGAGTTTCTGGAAAATAAATCATTCTCGCCTTTTCCGCAAATGCTTCCTACAGAACGTCCGGACCGGACGATGGCACACTTAATGGATGGTAGGATTGCGCTCTTGGCAGAAGGGAGCGCAACCGCATTAATTTTACCGGTTACGTTCCTTTCCTTTTTTCAATCGCCTGATGATTTTAACAGCCGACTCCTCTCTGGTTCTTTTTTTCGCTTGCTGAGGATGGTAAGTTTTCTGGTGGCCATGACACTGCCCGCGATATACATAGCCATTATTGGATTTCATTTTGAGATATTACCGAATGAACTCGTTCTTCCTATTAAGTCATCATTGGAAGGTATTCCTTTCCCGCCTATTGTTGAGGCCTTCATCATGGTGTTTACAATTGAGCTGATCCGCGAGGCGGGGGTGAGGCTCCCCACTCCGATCGGTCAAACAATCGGTATCGTTGGCGGTTTGGTCATCGGTGATGCCGTAGTAAACGCCGGCTTTATCTCCAACGTGATGGTCATTGTCATTGCGGTTACGGCGGTCGCATCGTTTACAGTTCCAACCTATGAAATGGGTGCTTCGATTCGTATCTTGACGTTTCCTCTGATGATTGCCGCCTCTCTTCTTGGCTTCCTGGGCATTGTTATGGGGCTGATGGTCATCCTGCTGCATCTATGTAAATTGGAATCAATTGGCACTCCATATTTCTCACCTTTTGGGCCGTTTAATCTCAGTGGCTTAAAAGATGCAATCGTTCGCTTTCCGATATGGAAACTGAATGATCGGCCGATGGACACTTTGCCGCAAAAAATAAAGAAGCAAAACAAAACCAGAGGATGGAATAAAAATGAAACTAAGAAATGAGGACAATATTACATCCTTTCAGTTAATCTTCTTCATCGTCCAGGCTCAGGTCGGAGTAGGAATCTTATCTATGCCATACAATATTTACACACAAGCTGGACATGACAGCTGGATCTCTGTATTAATCGGAGGCTGTATTGTACAAGTTCTATTAGTTTTATTCTGGTACACCATGAAAAGATATCCAGCCATGACCATTTTTGAAATTTTTGATCATAGTGCGGGCCCCTGGATTGGCGGAGTGATTAAATTTCTATATATCATTTTTTTTATTTTGATCGGCGCGAGCATTCTTTCTCTATTTGCAGAGATGATCAACTTATGGATTCTTCCTTTGACCCCCAGGTGGCTGCTTATTATTCTAATGGCGGTTATCGGAATCTATGCAATAAGGGGGCCGGTTAAATTTCTTGCGAGGTTTTTTGTATTTGTCTCAATCATGCTGATCATTTTTGTATTACTTGTCATTTACGCTTTTTTTGAAGTGAATTACTTGAATATTTTCCCTGTAGGTGAGAATGGCTTTTTTCCAATTTTAAAAGGGACGGAGAAAGCTTTTTTCTCCATGCTGGGATTTGAACTTTTTCTGGTCATTGCCCCTTATGTAGATTCAAAGCCGATTAAGAAATTAAAGTCCATTTCCATCGCCAATCTAATCGTTACATTGTTTTATGCTTTCTTAACACTGATCTGTATTCTCTTCTTTGGTATCAATGAATTTAAACTGGTTCCCCAGCCGCTGCTGTATATGATAAAATCCTTTTCATTTAAAGTTCTTGAACGGATTGATTTGCTGTTTTTGTCCATGTGGATCGTTTCGGTTGCCACATCTTATATGGCCTTCTTGTTTGGCGCTTCAAGAGGAATGATGTCCTTTTCAAAAAAACATCAGGATCATACTCCTTTCGTTATTCTTGCTGCAATACCCACTGTCATTCTTGCGCTCATACCTGAGGGGGGGTATGAGGTTGGAAAGTTTACCAATTCCGTGACGTATTTAAGCTATATATTCGTAATCGGGATTCCAATCCTGTTTTTTATCATAACTGCTTTTACCTATATAAAGGAGAAGAAGGCGTTATGAAAAATAAATGGACAAGAATAATCTGCGTGCTGTTCTTGATCGCTTCGATAATCCCCTTGATGACAGGATGCTGGGATCAGCGTCTCATCAAGGAATCCAGGCTTATTTTAGCAGTAGGGCTAGATCTTGCTCCTAACGGAAAAATAAGGGACACCGTCGTATATCCAGTTGTAAACAAACCTTCTCAAGCGGTCGCTATGGTAAAAAGTGTGGTTGTAACTTCAACCGGAGACACCACACGTGATGCGCGGTTTAACCTCGATAAGAAAGTTTCACAGAAGTTCGACGCTTCAAGAAACCGCATCTTCTTATTTGGTGAAAAGCTGGCCCGAAAAGATATGTATTCCAGCCTCGATGTCATTTACAGGGATCCCAGAGGGTCCATTAACGCCATGGTGGCCGTTGTGAAGGGACAGGCTAAAAAAGGGCTGGAAATTCAGCCTCAGGATTCAACGCTATTGGATATCTATTATCCTGAACTGATAAGAAGTGCCAGTAATATCGGCCTCTATGATATAGAAACCGTCCAATCGATCTGTACGCTCATGTTTGATGAAGGGAATGATTATCTGCTGCCTTACTTAAAGATCAGCGAGAAGCAGCAAAGAGCATCAGTGATCGGAACAGCGATGTTTCATAGGAACAAAATGACAGGATCATTGAACGGTAGAGAGTCCACTCTGCTGCTGCTCTTGAACAATGTTAAAAATCCTTACCCTCGATTTACATTTAAAATCAGCAAAAGGCAAGAAATCAATGAAAAGAATTACATGACCATTCTTGTTAATGATATTGAACGGAAAATGAAAATTAACATTTCCCACAATCAAAAAGTACATGTTAAACTAAATTTGGAAATTGATGTAAATGTAAATGAACTTCCGATGGATCATCTGGACAATCCCAAAAAAGCAATAAAGCTGGATCGTTTATTATCACGAGAAATGAATAATCTTGCTAAAAAAACGATTAAAAAAATGCAAAAAGCCAACTGTGATGAGCTTGGGATCGGCAAGAAGATTCGAGCGTTTCACAATTCCGATTGGAAGAGGATGAACTGGGATAAAGATTATTCAAAGATCACTATTGAACCAAATGTAAAAGTTACGATCACTCAGCATGGCATTATTAACTAATGAATAGGCTCCAATTGCCGATAGTAGAAGAGGAGAATAATTCATAGGGGGAAATATTAATCATGCGTAAAAAGGCAATGAAATGGATTGTAACAGCAGCTCTGATGGCCAGCATTATTCTTCCATCCCATGCAGCTGCAGCGTCACCAACTTATTCGGTGACTCCAAACAGTAAAACCTACAAAGGACTCATGATGAACTTCAGTACGTATAATTCGTATACGAAGCATTATTATTTGCTGCGGTCGTACTTGGAACAGCTGGAAAAGACGGGTGGAGGTACTCTCGTTTTAAACAGAGGAACGTACACAATTTCCAACACCCTGTATGTTCCGTCCAATGTAACCCTGAAATTAAAGGACGGAGTGAACATTGTGAAAGGAACGAAGACCGGGACGAGTGTCTTTCAGTCAGCGAAATCTATCTTTCAGCTGATCCGTCCTTCCAAATCGGCAAAGAGCAGTATATATGGAGAATATAACGGAGAGAAAAACATCTCTTTTATCGGTGAAGGTTCAGCCGTAATCGATATGAAGTACACACAAGATGGAATTGCCATAATTGCAGGCCATAACATGAATATAAATGTAAAAAACATTACGTTCCGAAATATGCAATCTGGCCATTTTATTGAAATGGATGCAACGTCACACGCAACCATCGCACATAATCGTTTTCTTGATTCCAAGCCTTCGCCTAACAGGAATAAAGAAGCCATCAACCTTGATACACCGGATCATTCTACATTAGGATGGAGCCAGAAATGGAGTACGTTCGACCGTACACCGAACCAGAATGTAACCATTGAAGATAATGAGTTTAAAAATCTTGACCGGGCGGTTGGGACTCATAAGTATTCAGGCGGAAAATATCATGATCAGGTTGTCATCAAGGACAATACGATAGAAAAAACGCGCCAGGATGCCATTCGCGTCATGAACTGGTCAAACGCTGTCATAGAAGACAATATCATCAAAAATGTAGCTGACGGAACTGGGAGTTACAGGGGGATATTGGCCAGTGGTGCCATCCATCCGAAGTTTGAAAATAACGTCATAGAGGATGCTGCAAGACCTATGCAATTTCTCGTGTGGCGAAACACAGGACCGGGTTCACAGTACGATACGACCTACAATGATTTAAATGAAGAGGATATCAACACTTTAAAGACGAATAAAGTGAAGACACCGACAGAAGGATTTATCCGGATCAATAAAGAATATAATTCCTTCACAAAGCAAAATACCGATTTAATTCCTGTGAAAATCATGAACTAACTGGAGGAGTGAGGCTAGCTCACTCCTTTTATTTATAATGACATTCTAAGGGAGGAAGAGGTCAATTAAAATCGCTGCATTCCGTTCTTTTTTTGCTGCAGGAGGAACCATCATTTTACTGTTGGCATCCTGTACGATTCAAGTGGATAAAAAAGAAGAAAATGTTACCGTAATTCCTGATGTAAACTATAAAGCGGATCAAACGATGCATTTGAAATTAAAAGAGATGAGAAAGAAAAAGCCGGATGGCGAGCCGCTTTATAAGGTATATAAAGATCTCCCTTTAATTGATGTGCATAACCACCAATCTCCAGAATTTCCTTATAGGGAATGGGATAGACTTGGAGTGGATCGTACGGTTTTATTTGGTGGTATTTCAGAACCAGAGGCAATGAAAACAGATGAGCTCGCCTGGAAGGATTATGAGGAACGCCCTGAGCAGGTGTATCCATCCTTTGCGGGCATCAACATTTATTCTGAAAAAGGGATAGCCTATACAAGGAAAAACCTTGAAAATGGTTACTTAAACATCGGTGAATTGGCGGCTTCTTCAACTTATTCGCCAATTGTCTCTTCTGTTAAATGGAAGGCGGAAACTCCGTCTTCAGGGAAACTCAATGAGATTTATAAACTGGCTGGCCGGTATACAGTTCCTGTGCTTTTGCATATCGATCCTGCTTATGGTCCGCCTATAGCGGGATTGCAAAGGGTGCTTACCCGTTTTCCGAAGGTCAATTTCATTTACGCTCATGCCAACGTTGCCTCCACGCCAGAAAATATAGAAGCATTGCTTTCTAAATACAGCAATTTATTCATTGACTTTTATGCAGGATATACTGAATATGGCGAAGGCAGTGAATATGAACTGAAAGATTTTGTGCCCTTGATGGAAAAGTATCCGGATCGTTTTTTGTTTGGCAGTGATTCTGGATATGGAATTGGGTATGATGGGGCTATTGCCGCTATTTATGAGATGATTGATCTATTAAGCGATAAAACAGCAGTGAAAATAGCATATCAAAACTATGAATCACTGATTGAAAGACAGCCTCCTACCCAAACACAAATGAACAAAATTAAATCACTTTCGAAAAGTTCGGCAAAGTATAAGCTGAACAAAAGAGAAGCAAACGAACTGATCATGAAGCTGGCGGACAAGCGCAAAAAAGAAGGATCCTAAAAGGATCCTTCTTTTTGAGCTGATTTTCTAAAGGGTTAGATCCAGCTAAAGCCGAAACCGCAGCAACAGCGGCGGCGTCTATGGCAACCGCAATGTTTTCTCTTGCGCTTTTTACAGAAGCAAGAGCTTGAAGAAGAAGAGGAAGAAGAAGATTCGCATTTATGTTTCTTTCCTGTGCTGAACTTTTTGTGCTTTTTTTCGAAGCCCATTTGTGCATCCCCCTTGAAAGTGGATTCCAGAAATAAATTCCGGTTAAGATATCATATGTGAGGATGGCAGAAGGTGGACTAGACCTCTGTTCTTGTTTTATAACTATTTTTCGAAGTTTAGTAGAAATAGATTTTTGTCTATGGAATAAGCAGCTTATTACACTTCGTAATTTCACCAAACCATCTATTCATGAACTTTATGAACAAAATGCTCTTTATGTATAAAACAGTCATTTTTAAACATTTTTTGATATGATAGTTGAATAAATGTACTAGGCAACGCTGATTTCTCAGGCAGGTATTGACTATCTGTTGAAGTTGAAGGGGTGCAATGCTGATGTTGGAAGGAAACAAAAACGTATCTGCGATTTTGCAGACAGCATGTATAGGGATCACGGGTGCACTCCTGTTCCTGTTGATACACATGCCATTGCCATGGCTGTTAGGTTCGCTCACTGCTGTTGTGGTATGGAGGAAGTTATCAAAACAGCCGCTGTACTGGCCGATCGGATTCAGGCATACGGCTATTATTTTTCTGGGATCGATGCTAGGAACTTCTTTTACAGCAGGAACAGTAAAAGAAATGGTGCTTCAGTTTCCTTTTATGGCTTCTACAACTGTTATTACGGTTCTATTTTGCCTCGTTCTGGCTTTCTACACGGTAAAACATATAAAAATTGATCTGGCGAGCAGTATCTTTGGAAGTGTTCCCGGCGGAATGTCACAGGTCGTGGTTATGAGCGAAGAAACGATGGAGGTGGATACAACGACCGTGGTCCTCATGCAGACGATCCGTTCAGTATCTGTCATCTTTTTCGTCCCCTTTTTAACGGTTCACGGAATTGGCGGTGAAGTTCGTCCATCTACTGCTCCACAGGTAAATGCTGCTGAGTCGGGGACATGGGTGCAGTATGCTGTTTTTGCTGCTATCGCCTTGTTTGGCGCCTGGGGAGGAAAGAGGATCAGGCTTCCAGCCGGCTTTTTGGCAGGATCTCTGATCGCTGTCGCAGTATCCGTTTCGTTAGGATTGCAAGCCCCTCATGTTCCGTCATATTTCATTCTCGTCGCCCAAATTTTCCTCGGAATCCACATTGGCCGGCAGTTTAATCCACAAATGGAGGGGAATGTGAAGAAACTAGGCATCTACACGATTGGAAACAGTCTTTTGCTCGTCCTGTTTTCTTTAGGGATTGCTTTTTTGCTCAGCAAATGGACGCCAATGGACTTTACTACCGCGTTTTTGAGTGCTGCACCAGGAGGCATCGCTGAGATGGGAGTTACCGCTTCCGCAGTTCATGCAGATCTTTCCATGGTTACAGGTTATCAGCTGTTTCGTATCTTTTTTATTATGTTTGCTGTTCTGCCCCTGGCTCAATGGTGGGTGAGAAAGCGGAAAAAGATAGCTAAATCAGCATAAAAAAGCTTGAAGATCATTATGATTCTTCAAGCTTTTTTCTATGGCTTTTTAAGTTTTTACCCTAGCGAAGTTGTTTGAATATATTTGGCTCAATTATCATCGGATTAAGCTCAATTCCAGCCTTGCTTCGCTCAATTCCATGATATCAAGCTGATTTCCGCACATCTTCAGCCTGCTGTTTTCCTTTGTGCAAGAGAGACACAGCGAGATACAGGACGAGAAAGACTGCCATAAACAGAGCGGATAGGCGATACATGCCGGCATATCCCTGATGCATGGCGATCAAACCCAGCAGCATCGAACCTGCAGCTACTCCTAAGTCGAGCGAATTAAAGAACATGCTGTTGGCTAAGCCACGTTGTTCCACGGGTACTGCTTTTATCATCCAAGCCTGTACGGAAGGCTGAATCATGCCATACCCAAAGCCATAAAGCATCGCGGACAGGATGATATACCCTGTGGAAGAGGCTATGGAAAGCGTAAAGAGGCCGCACATCACGGATATGGCCCCCGCTGTCAGTAAGCTAAAATGACCTTTGCTGTCAAAAATCTTTCCAGAAAAGGGACGGATGATAAAGATGGCAAGGGCGTTGAATAAAAAGAAGTAGCTGATATGGGTGAGGTGGGCTTCTTTTCCAAATAGAGCAAGGAAACTAAGCAGGCCTCCATACGTAATGGATAATAACAGGTTTAATAGCCCAGGAAGAGCAATCTTTTTAAGGGCTTCTCCCGTACTGTGATTGGCTTTTTTCAATGGTTCCGCACTAGGCGGGGCTGGAAGAACGGCGGCGGATCGGTTCACGAACGCCAGCGGGAAAATAAGAATTAAAACAACAGTCCCGACAGCTGCCAGTGTTCCAAACCCGTAGTTGCCAAGCAATGAAAGGCCGATAATCGGGCCGAGTGACATCGCTAAGCTCGTTGAAAGCCCGAAATAGCCGATTCCTTCACCCATCCGTTTTTGGGGTATAACGTCAGCTGCCATGGTAGGCAAGGTTGTGCTTGATAGTCCGAAGCCTATCCCAAAAAGCACACGCATGGCAAGAAGGAGAAGAATAGATCCGCACCAATAATAGCCGGCTGTCGATAGTGCGGCGATGGCGATCCCACAATAAAGAATGACAGATGCTTTTCCTTTTCGAAGAATTCCCGCTGCAAAAAAACGGGTGGCGATGGCAGAAAGAGCAAAGAGGCTCGTAACAAGGCTGACGGTAAAATCACTGGCTTGAAAGGCATCTTTCGTATAGACAGGAAACGAAGGAAGTATCATCTGCAAATTTAAAAATAAAAGCAAATTGCATACGGTTATGATAATAAATTCCTTGCTCCAAAGTTTTTCTTGGTGTGAATTCAATTGCATGGCTCCTAACTGTTGATGATGTCATCAATATTTTTGCTTAATTTCTCGAGGACTTCTTTAAACCGTTCCACTTCTGCCGGTTCAATTCCAGCAAGGATTTCTTTCATGGTTTCAGCTTCAATGGGAACGGTCTTGGAGGCGATTTCCTCGCCTTTTTCTGTAAGGGAGACAATAAAAGCTCTGCGGTCCGTTTCGCTCATTTGCTTTTGAATCAGTTCTTTTTTCATGAGGATATCGAGGATTCTAGCCGTGGTTGGCTGGTCTTTAGCCGTCCGGCGGGCAAGTTCTTTCTGGGTAATGCCCCCGTCCTCGAATAACTGATAAAGAACCGACCATTGTTCGGGTGTAATATCAAATTCACGAAAGCGATGCATAAGCAAATTTATTGTTTTCCTGCTTGTCTGGTTAATTAAAAAGCCGACAGAAACATCTTTATGTTGTGATTGCAAAATCATCGTTCCTCTCATAAAAAAATAATTGTCAAGACAATTATAAGTAAAACATATATTTATAAAGAATGCAATACACACAAAAAAGCCCGCTGCCAGAAGCAGTGGGGAAACATTCGAAAAATTTTCAGACCTCAGGATACAGTTTAACAAATTATGTAAAAACAGTCTACTTTTTTTAAAGTGCTGCTGATACCATTAAAAGCAGAGAGACTGAAGGGAGAATGAAAAATGTTGGTATTTCAGCAGCAGCGTTATCAATGCAAAACAGAGTGGGGAGTCAGGGGAGCAAGGGAAGCAGCAGAGCGGGGAGACATTATTGTTGTGGTTGATGTTTTAAGCTTTTCATCCACCGTTGTTACGGCACTAAGTTATGGTGCTAAGATTTTTCCCTATCCTCCGCCAATCAGTGAAGAAGCCAAAAAATATGCAGAGGAAGTCGGAGCAGAGCTTTTATCAGGAAGAGCAGAAGCTTTGAAATGGGGGATGCATTCTCTTTCACCGGCATCATTCAGTTTGCATGATCAAGAAAAGAAGTTTGTGATGTGCTCGTTGAATGGTGCAGCGTGCATTTGGGCTGCCAGAAAAGTTCCTGCACTGCTGATCGGCTGTCTGCTGAATGCATCGGCCGCTGCGGGAAAGGCCGAACAGCTGCAAAAGCAGTCAGGTGCTGACATCACCGTGGTGGCATGCGGTGAGAGATGGGAAAATCCGCAGGAGGCTGAAAATAACATCAGACCAGGTATCGAGGATTATCTCGGTGCAGGTGCCATACTTTCGAAACTTAACGGAAGTAAATCGCCTGAAGCACAAGTATGTATAGGCGCTTATCTTTATCAAAAGGAAAACATTCAAGAAGTCATTTGGAACTGCGGCAGCGGACTGGAGCTGCGTGAACGCGGATTTTCAGAAGATGTGCGGCATTGTACGAAGATGGATGAGTTTGATCTTGTACCCCAGTTGAAAGGGAATGTTTTTGCTAGGAGCTGATTTCATGGCCTGTCCCATACCAAATAAAGTCCTGATCGGATAGGCCAAAATCAGGATCTCTATATGAACAACCTGCAGTGCGTTATATTACACCCACTTGTAAATCAGCTTTTGATAGATTTTGTCTGATGGTTTTTCGCTGTCAGGGTAAATATCGATGATCATGATTTTTTCGCCATCAATCGTTTTTTCGAATGTCTCCCCGATCCAAACCTTCATTTTTTTACACTTCCAAAATCATTTTGAAAGGCCAGCAGTGCCGTTTTTGAACAAATATCAATATTTACACCCTGTTTTTGAAGTTTGGAAATAAGCTCCTTAAGTTTTTTTGTCATGCTTCCTCATTCCTTTTTATTAGAATAAAGGCATATCAGCCCGCTTAACTTTAATCAACCATTCAAATCCAATTCTATTTCTTCTGTTCTTATAAACAGTATACCGCGTATAGGTGTTTTCATTTGACTTTTGAAAAAAATCCCACAACTATTGTTTTTTCATCGAAAGTTTGGATGAAAGTAAAAGAAATAACAAAAGTGTTGACCTTCATGTATATACAAGCTACAATACAAAAAAAGACATGTATATACAAGTTTTCGCTTTTTATGAAAGCGATTTAAAAACGCACTGCTTTACATCACTTTTCAAAATTTAGCCTTGATTACAACGCGTGAACAAGGCTGTTTTATAAAAGTTATATGTAAACGGTATCAAGGAGGAAGGTTATATGGACATCAGGCAAACCGCTGAACAAATTGTAGAAGCTGTAGGCGGCAAAGAAAACATCGGTGCAGCAACTCATTGTGTGACCAGACTTCGCTTTGCACTAAATGATGAAAATCAAGTCAACAAAGAAAAGCTCGAAAATATTGATGCGGTGAAGGGATCTTTTTCCACAAACGGCCAATTTCAAGTCGTCATCGGACAAGGACTCGTGGACAAAGTTTATAATGAGCTCGTCGAGGCTGCAG
Organism: Fictibacillus sp. WQ 8-8; assembly: GCF_024494405.1. Classification (NCBI taxonomy): domain Bacteria; kingdom Bacillati; phylum Bacillota; class Bacilli; order Caryophanales; family Fictibacillaceae; genus Fictibacillus; species Fictibacillus sp. WQ 8-8. The sequence continues at coordinate 142,979 of NZ_JAMXKG010000001.1, read as the reverse complement.
GAATAGGTAAAGCAACAAAGGAAGACATCAAAAATGCGGCTGAACAGAAACTGAATCCTATACAGCGGGCCGTAAAAACATTAGCTGATATTTTTATTCCAATCCTTCCGGCAATCGTTACAGCCGGTCTGCTCATGGGGATAAACAATATCCTTACTGGGCCAGGGATTTTTTATGAGGGGAAATCTTTTGTCGATGTAAATACCGCTTGGAAAGATCTTGCGGATATGATCAATGTGATTGCCAACACAGCGTTTGCTTTTCTTCCTGGATTAATCGGCTGGTCAGCCGTCAAGAAGTTCGGGGGAAATCCACTGCTGGGGATCGTCATGGGTTTGATGCTTGTGCATCCAAGTCTTCTAAACGCATGGGATTACGGAAAAGCGCTTGAAGCTGGAAAAGTGCCGCACTGGAATTTATTCGGTTTACAGATTGAGAAGATCGGCTATCAAGGCCAGGTGCTTCCTGTTCTGCTGGCATCCTATGTGCTGGCGAAAATTGAAGTGTTTTTAAATAAAAAGGTACCCGATGCGTTTAAATTGCTTATCGTTGCTCCGATTGCCCTGCTCGTTACAGGTTTTCTTTCCTTTATCGTTATTGGTCCGATTACATTTGGAATCGCAAACTTTTTAACTGATGGACTTGTCAGTATTTTTGACAACTTTGCTGCTTTAGGAGGGCTTATCTATGGCGGTCTCTACGCTCTGCTTGTTGTAACAGGCATGCACCATACCTTCCTGGCGGTAGATCTTCAGCTCATCGGAAGCAAGGGAGGAACCTTTTTATGGCCGATGCTCGCTCTTTCTAATATTGCTCAAGGATCCGCAGCTCTGGCTATGATGTTTATCTCAAAAGACGAAAAGGTAAAAGGATTGTCCTTTACATCAGCTGTTTCTGCGTATTTAGGAATAACTGAACCTGCACTGTTTGGGGTTAATCTGAGGTTCAGATATCCCTTCATCTGTGCGATCATCGGTTCTGCGATCGCGGGGGTATTCATTACTATAAATAAAGTTAAAGCTTCTTCCATCGGTGTCGGTGGAATACCTGGTTTCCTTTCTATTTTCCCGGATAAATGGGCGCCTTTCTTTATTGGAATGGCCATCGCAATTGTTGTTCCGTTTGTATTAACATACCTCTTTGCCAAAGTAAAAAAAGCGAAATAACGGACAAGTACAGCTGGCTCACTTACATGAGCCGGCTTCACATTTATAATTATTAGACAGATAGGCGGTGGACACTATGGAACAGCCATGGTGGAAAAAATCAGTGGTTTATCAGATTTATCCAAAAAGCTTCAAGGATACGACCGGAAACGGCACCGGAGATTTAAACGGAATCATTGAAAAGCTGGACTACTTAAAGCTTCTCGATGTAGATGTGGTCTGGCTGACTCCAATCTATGAGTCTCCGCAAAAAGATAACGGTTATGATATCAGTGATTATTATAAAATTCATGAAGAATACGGCTCCATGGAAGATTTTGAACGGCTGCTGGGTGAAGCACATAACCGGGGCATTAAAATCATCATGGATATCGTTGTGAATCATACATCTACAGATCATGCATGGTTTAAACAAGCCAGCTCTTCAAAAAACAATAAATTTAGAGATTTTTATATATGGAAAGATCCGAAAGACGGAGCTGCACCGAATAACTGGATCTCCAAATTTGGCGGATCAGCGTGGAAATATGATGAAACAACAGAACAGTATTATTTGCACCTTTTTGATGTATCTCAAGCCGATCTGAATTGGGAAAATAAAAAGGTCCGTGAAAATGTGTATGAGATGATGAACTTCTGGTTTGATAAAGGCGTTGACGGTTTTAGGCTGGATGTGATTAATCTTATTTCTAAAAATCAGGATTTTCCTGAAGATGACGGATCACTTCCGCCTGGTGACGGCCGCAGATTTTATACGGACGGCCCAAGGGTGCATGAGTTTATACAGGAGATGAATTCAGAGGTCTTTTCTAAGCATGACAGTCTGACAGTGGGAGAGATGTCCTCCACTTCCATCGATCATTGTATCCGATATTCCAGGCCGGAAAGCAAAGAATTAAGCATGACGTTTAACTTCCATCATTTAAAAGTTGACTATCCTAATGGAGAAAAGTGGACGGCCGCTGATTTTGATTTTCTTTCGTTAAAAAGGATTCTTTCTGAATGGCAGACACGCATGAATGAAGGTGGCGGGTGGAATGCGCTGTTCTGGTGCAATCATGATCAGCCTCGAATCGTCTCCCGATATGGGGATGATGGTGAACATCGGATAACATCGGCGAAAATGCTGGCGACGGTGATTCACTGTATGCAGGGTACTCCTTATATTTATCAGGGTGAAGAGTTCGGCATGACAAATCCGGGCTTTGATACCATCGAAGACTACCGGGATGTTGAAACACTCAATGTCTACCAAGAGTTAAAAGAGGCAGGAAAAGATGTACCGGAGATTATCAAGATACTAAAGCAGAAATCAAGAGATAACTCACGTACTCCTGTACAATGGGATGCATCGCCAAATGCTGGTTTTACCTCAGGTACTCCTTGGATCAACGTTGCGCCTAATTATAAAGAAATCAATGCACAAAAGGCCGTTCACGACGAGAACTCTGTGTTCAGCCACTATCAGAAATTAATCTCCATGCGAAAGTCGCTGGATGTTCTAACAGAGGGGGATTACAACTTAATCCTCGAAGACCATCCATCTATTTTTGCCTATACGAGAAATACTCCAGATGAAAAACTGCTGGTCATTAATAATTTCTATGCTAAAGAAGCGGTGTTCCATGCACCTAAAGAGCTTGTACCTTCAGGGAGAAAGGCAGAGGTGATCCTGTCTAACTACGAGGATTCATCCCATGAATTCCAAGGAATGAAGCTGAGACCCTATGAATCCATCGTTTATCGCATTATAAAGTAATGGTACAATAAATGTGGTGGTAAAAATGAAAACAAACAAATATTTGGCGATCTATCAAGAGATATCCCAGCAGATTGAAAAAGGGGAATTTGCTGCAAGAAAACAACTGCCCTCTGAGCATGAGCTTGCTGAGCGATACAAGACATCCAGGGAAACGATCAGAAAGGCCTTAAACTTGCTTGCTCAGAACGGTTTTATCCAGAAGATCCGCGGGAAAGGCTCAATCGTCCTTGATCTGGCTAAATTTGATTTTCCTGTTTCCGGACTGGTCAGCTTTAAGGAATTGGCCTCGAAATTAGGGAAACCTTGGAAAACAGTGGTTCATGAATTGGAAACAATCGCTCCAGACGTTTTTTTGCAAAATGAGCTGAATTTGACGAAGAACGATACCGTTAGGAAAGTAATAAGGATACGGGAGATAAATGAGGAAAAAATTATCCTCGATAAAGACTTTTTTAACGAAAAGTTGGTTCCTGGTTTAACAAAAAAAATCTGTGAAGATTCGATCTACGAATATATAGAAAAAGATCTTGGGTTAACGATCAGCTTTGCCAAAAAAGAAATTATTGTTGAAGAACCGACAGAGGAAGATCGAAACTTGTTATCACTCAATGGCTTTCATAACGTTGTAGTTGTTAAAAATCATGTCTATCTTGATGATGCAAGCCTTCTTCAATACACTGAATCCAGGCATCGTCCCGATAAATTCCGATTTGTTGACTTTGCAAGAAGAAATCATTAGTTTACGCCAGGCAATGCGACCATTGCCTGGTTTTTTATTTTCATCCATTAAAAGTGTTACTATAGAAGAGGATGCTTGGATACATAAGGAGGGAACACCATTGGCAATGGAACGTGACTTATACGAGTATTTGATGCGAAACACCGCAGCTTTAAGTGAGGAATGGCTGAAGCTTCAGGAGGAAAAATTAAGTCTCAGCGGCTCTTTAGAAGGAGTCAGCGCAGAACGAATACAGCATAATCAAACATTTATTGAAAATATGGCCAAAACGTTTATCAGCGACGACGTGAACTTTTCCGCGTGGTCAGAGCAGGTGGCTGTAAGAAGGGCAAATGCTGATACCCCATTGCATGAAACTTTGGAAAACTTTAAATATTTCCGGATTGTTTTCTGGAATCTAATCATGGATTTTGTACAAGAGAATGAAGCAGAAATCTCCCTTCAAACGCTGGGACGATGGAGCAAAAAAGTGAATGCGGGTTTTGATCATGTCATTGAGCTATTTACGGTTTATTTCCAGCAGATCAGTGACGCGAGACTCTTGTCACAGCAGCAGATGATCCTGGAACTGAGTGCGCCGATTATTCCCGTGTTTTCAGGGATCGGTGTTTTGCCGCTGGTAGGCGAAATTGATACTTACCGCGCGCAAATGATTAAAGAAAGCAGTCTTGATAAATGCACAGAATTAAAACTTGAACATTTGATCATTGATCTCTCAGGTGTTCCAATCATGGATACGATGGTAGCGAATGAGCTGTTTCAAGTTGTTCGGGTGCTTGCTTTACTCGGTGTTGAAACAACAGTAACTGGAATTCGTCCGGAAATTGCACAGACTGCGGTTAACCTTGGATTGGATTTTTCCAACATATCAACGTATGCCCATCTGCGCCAGGCGCTCCCGGTGATTATTAAAAGCCGTCAACTTTCATAACCTATTGTTATTTCAGCCACCTTTTATCTTAGGTGGTTTTTTTGATAGGGTGAAAATTTCAGGATAAAGCATCCAGTATGGAGGGTAGTATATGTATATGTTTATTTGCTGTATGAAAAATATTTAAATATGAAAAATTGAACAATATAAAATTTAAAGGAGGTTGCTGGTAGATTGAAATATCTTATTTTTATTTTAGGGCTTGCTGTTGTATTTTTGCTTGCTTATGCAGTCAGCAATAATAGAAAGCATATCAAGTTTAAACCTATAATTATCATGCTTGTACTTCAGGTCCTGCTGACTTATATCCTGCTCAATACAGGGATTGGTTTAGTAATTATCCATGGTATCTCTAATCTTTTTGAGAAGCTGCTCGGGTATGCAGCAGACGGTGTAAACTTTGTTTTTGGCGGAATTGCAAACAAAGGGGCTATGCCATTCTTCTTTAATGTTCTCCTGCCGATTGTATTTATATCCGTTCTGATCGGAATTGCACAGCACTTAAGAATTCTGCCTTTCATCATAAAATGGATCGGATTTTTCCTAAGCAAGATCAATGGTTTAGGGCGTTTGGAATCCTATAACGCAGTGGCTTCAGCAGTCTTCGGACAATCAGAAGTTTTTATTTCGGTTAAAAAGCTGCTGGGCCATATGCCAAGGCATCGTCTGTACACGCTGTGTACGTCTGCGATGTCCACGGTATCTGCATCCATACTTGGTGCATATATGACGCTGATTGATCCAAAGTATGTTGTGACGGCCTTAATGCTTAATCTTCTTGGAGGATTCATCATAGTAAATATCATTAACCCTTATGAAGTAACAGCAGAAGAGGATATTATCGAGATTCAGGAAGAAAAGCAAACCTTTTTTGAAATGCTGGGGGAGTATATTCTGGACGGGTTTAAAGTAGCAATCATTGTAGGTGCGATGCTAATTGGATTTGTGGCGCTGATCAGTGCCGTTAATGATGTTTTCAATATGGCGTTCGGCATAACGTTTCAAAAGCTGCTCGGATATGTATTTGCTCCGTTCGCCTTTATTGTCGGTGTTCCTTTTTCAGAGACTGTAAAAGCCGGAACGATTATGGCAACAAAGCTTGTATCCAATGAGTTTGTAGCAATGCTTGACCTCGCCAAAATTAAAGGACTTTCCGAGCGTACCGTTGGTATTGTATCGGTATTTCTCGTTTCTTTTGCAAACTTTTCTTCAATCGGAATCATAACAGGTGCGGTAAAAGGCCTTCATGAACAAAAAGGGAACGAAGTAGCAAAATTCGGACTGAAATTGCTGTATGGAGCCACACTCGTCAGCTTGTTATCAGCAGCAGTTGCAGGGATCATGATCTAGTGATTTTATTAGAAAGGCTGAATCTAACGGGAATTCACCCTTTTTTTTGGGCTTTTTCTTGTGAATACAGTAAAATTAAAGAAAGGTTGATTGCCAAGCCTTGAAAGGAATGGTCACTATGAATCATTTAAATAATACACAGATTAAGGTGGGAAGTGCTGAATTCAGCTGGAAACCTGCTGATGGAAGCTTTTTATTCGAAGGGGATGATGCTATTCTCTTTTGGATTAATTCCGCTTTTAAAACATTTCTTGACACCATTGAAGAAGTATCCGGGGATGAGTCAGCTAATATCGTACTTGAGACAACTGGATATCGGATGGGAATCATCGTTGGAGAATTCTTTTATAATGAAGGAGCCAATCCGACAGATGTCTTGAATGTACTGCCAGGGATTTATGCTTCTGCCGGATGGGGAACCTTGGAGATCGAAGAGTTGGATGAAAAAGAGAAGAAAGCTGTTTTGCGGATGAAAAACAGTTGGGAATACCGAATCAATAAGCTGCAGAAAAAGAAGAACCATGGAACATTCATTCCTGGACACTGGGCGGGTGTACTAACCGGATTGTTTGGAGAGAACCTTTGGTATCGAGTGACTTCCAGCCAGCTGGAAGGTGATGAACATTGTCAGTTTGAATTCTATCCCTCACTAATCACCGTTTCTGAAAATATTCATGAACTTTCAAGAAGGAGAGAACAGGCTGAAATATTTAAGCTTGAAAAAATAGTGGAAGAACGGACGAAAGAATTGTCCGATCTGCTAAAAGTTATTTCTTCACCTATCATTCCTGTCTTGGATCATATTGTAGTCATCCCACTATTGGGCAAGTATAACGAAGACCGTTCTAAAGAATTGCTTGAAAAAACCATCAATGAACTTCCGAAATATGGAGCTGATTTTTTAATCCTTGATCTTACGGGATTGGATGAGGACATTAGCGAGTATACAATTTCTCTGTTTCAGCAGCTCATTGCGGCTACGACATTGCTTGGCACAAAAACGATCATGGTAGGAATTTCATCGGCACTTAGTATAAAGATGACAAATTCAAATTATCATACTTCCGATATAAAGTCCTTTGCCAATCTAAAGCATGGCATTCATTATGCCCTTGCTGAAAGAGGCCAAAGGATCATATAAAAAAAACAATCGCAGCCATTGGCTGCGATTGTTTTTATTGTTAATAAGGTGGTAGGATCAATTCTTGAGCGCAGTTTGGACAATACGTATAGCGTTGTTCTTCAACAAGAGAATGTACTTTATCTTCGCTGTTTGTGAAGTCACGATAATTGTTAAGAATAAAGTTATGCTGACATGCGTGGCAGATGTATGCTGTCCGATGTATAACCAAGGATTTATGATCAACTAAGTACTTTGACATAGAAAGCCCCCGCATTACTCTGACATAATTTTATCTTAACATATTAATATTGCGAAAACATTACAATGGTTTAAAGGCTTCCATACCGATTTATAGTTTACATCCGAGGAAATAAGGGAAATATTTTAAGCTAGATCATTAGACCTAATTGAAATTAAATCCGGAGGCTTTCACCATGAAAAAAAACACATTAATTATCGCATCCTGTCTGATCGTTTTAATCACAGGCATCCTTTTTTCCATCACAAAGCTTAATCTTCCTTCTGTTCTGTCCTCTATGACCCATTACGGAAAATCAGAATTAAAAAACGATGGCAAAGAATTTAATTTGGTTGCATTGGGGGATTCATTATCCTATGGTGTAGGAAATTCAAGCAACAGCGGTTATGTAGGAACAGTGGAAGAACGACTTGAAAATCACATGAAAACTGAGATTACAGTCAAGGATTACGGAGTTCCAGATGATACAAGCGCCTTATTGTTAAAGCGTTTAAAGAATGAACAGTTAAAGTCATCCATCGGCTCTGCCCGAATGATCTTCTTAAATATTGGTATGAATGATTACTTAAACAGCCTGCACCTTTCTAAAACCCGGCCGGATCGAAAAAAAGAAATCATTATAAAAGCACAGCAGAACTATCAAAACAATTTAAAAACAGCGATAAAAGAAATGAGAAAAGAAAATCCAAAGGCAAAAATATATCTGGCAGGCATTTATAACCCATTCACAAACCGAAAAGACCGCCTCCCTGAAAGCAGCCTGGTTCAGCAATGGAACAAAAAGGCACAGGATATAACGGCTGAACAGGAGAATACCCGGTTTATTAATGTAGAGGGAGTCTTCACAGGGAAAAACAAAAAAGCTTATTTTGCTGACGAACTGCATCCTAATAAAAAGGGGTATGCGTTAATCGGTGAAGTAGTTTATAAACGTTTAGAGTTAAGGTAAATCAAAAAAAATCAGCCCTTTAAGGGCTGATTTTTTAATCATTATGGCGGGCTTTTCCGCCCTTGCTTCCGATATCTTCATAAAATTCCCGATCATGATTTTTTGAGGTAGCATTGCCGCCTTTTTCCCCGATCTCTTGATAAAACTCCTTGCTGTGAGTGTGGGAAGTAGCGTCTCCGCCTTTCTTTCCAGCTTCTTCTCTAGAGATGTTGTGGTTATTGTTCTTGGCCATTTGGAATCACTCCTTCAGTAGAATTAATTTTAATTTGGCCTTAGTTTTCTGTTCCCTATGAAATTTTTCTTAAACATAGGATCAAAAGTTTTTATACTGGAGGGATCTAAAAAAGAGCACCGGATAAGAATCCGGTACTCTTACAACTCTTACTGTTAATCTACCAGGCGTATCAGCATATGAGCGAGTGCATGCTGCTGATCTTTGTCTCCTACTTTCCAAAGTTCCTGAAGGAGTTTTTCTTCAGAGTTTCTAGGTTCTTCATGTTCAGCAAGATATCCAGCAACTTTTTCAGCGGCTTTCGCCAGCTGCTCTTCCCCTAATCCTAACTTTTGGCCTTTACTGACTTTGTCTGATAAGTATCCTTTAAATTCCTCAAAATCCTGTAAAACTTGATCTTTCTTTTCGGAGTCCATATTTGCTACTTTCTCGTCCACATTGTTCACGTTTGTGTTAGCCATTTTGAATTCCTCCTAAAAGTTGGGATATAAGAGTAGTACCCGATTTTTTATAAAACGAACCCTGAAATTCATAAAAAAACATGACAGAAGTTATACAAATATTCTACAAATTAATTTCATGATGCTGCGGTTTTTGGAGAAGCTCTTTTCTCCGGCTTGCCTTTTTATCACGAAGTTTTTCATTTTCTTCCCCAACAAACTTAATACACATATTCCATTCTTTTAAGGATTTAAAACAAAAAGGGAGGGGGAAAAAAGACCATATCAATGGAATTGAAACTTAGCAATAATGCAAAAACCATTTACCCATTCAACGGTAATGAAGTATTATTTTAGTTAAGGTTTGAGACAAGTGAACCGCTAGCACTGGTTTTCCGTAATGATAAATGGAGGAGAAGAATATGGGACAACAAGCAATTATAGCGCTCAGCATATTTTTAATTACATATGGCTTAATTATTTCTGAAAAAGTTCACCGTACCATTATTTCCATTCTTGGGGGAGCGCTTATGGTAGCTCTTGGCGTCATTGACCAGGAAACGGCCATTCATCATATTGATTTTAATACGATCGGTCTTCTCGTCGGTATGATGGTTATTGTAACCATAACGGCGGAAACCGGATTATTCAAATTTATTGCGATATGGGCAGCAAAAAAAGTAAAAGGAGATCCGGTCAAGACCCTCATTGCGTTAGGTTTGATTACAGCTATCGGTTCGGCCTTTCTTGATAATGTGACGACGGTTCTGCTCGTTGTACCTGTTACCTTCAGCGTAACAAGAAGGTTAAACCTCAATCCGATTCCTTTTTTAATGACTGAGATCTTCGCGTCCAATATCGGCGGAACAGCAACGATGATTGGTGACCCGCCAAACATTATGATCGGCAGTGCGGTAAAGGAGCTCACCTTCTTGTCCTTTATTGATAATCTTGCTTTTATCTGCGGGATCATTCTAGTGGTCACAATAGTCATCATGGCTATCTTTTATAAAAAAGGACTCAAAACTAGACCTGAGTTAGTAGAAAATCTGATGAGGCTTGATGAAAAGAAAGAAATTGTAGACCATAAGCTGCTCCGTAAGTGCTTGCTCGCACTTGCGATTACCATTGGCGGATTCTTCCTGCATCAGTTCATTCATGTGGAAACCGCAACCATTGCCTTGTTTGGTGCCTTTCTACTCTTGTTGCTGGCAGGTGAAAAACACCTGGAATATGCTCTCGAAAAAGTAGAATGGACCACGCTGTTTTTCTTTGTGGGATTGTTTGTTATTGTAGCAGGGCTGGTTGAGACCGGGATTATTGCAAGTGTGGCTAAACATGCGATGGAGTGGACAGGCGGAGATTTAAAGGCGACGACTTTCTTAATCTTATGGATGAGCGCGATTGCTTCTGCTTTCGTGGATAACATTCCGTTTGTTGCGACGATGATTCCGATGATTAAAGAAATGGGGCATATGGGAATCACAAACCTTGAGCCCTTATGGTGGAGTTTGTCACTCGGAGCCTGCCTTGGCGGCAACGGAACCTTGATCGGTGCGAGTGCCAACCTTGTGGTTGCCGGACTTGCGAGTAAAGAAGGCTATCATATTTCGTTTGTTAAATATTTGATCATTGGATTTCCCTTGATGATTTTATCCATTCTTATATCAAGTGTTTATGTTTATCTTAGGTATCTTATGTAAAAGGAAGAAGGGGCTGTCCAAGAAGTCTGTAAGCTGTTGATTTCCGTTCCAGGGTGCTCGCTTTCCGCGGGGCGTGCGGTGAGCCTCTTGGCGCTAGCGCCTGCGGGAGTCTCACCTGTCACGCTAGTCCCGCAGGACAAGGAAGGCTCCGGCAGCGTTTTATCGCACGAAGAAAATGTGAAGTTCATTTTCGAGGAGTCTCGCACCTTCCACTTCAATCAACTATTTTCAAGCCAAAAAGGAGCTGCTGAAGGTCAATTTTCGACTTTCAGGACAGCCCCTTCTTTTTTTATTGTGCGGTTACGTAACCATATTGTCCAGCAATTACAGGGAACGATTTGACTGTATTTGTAATAATGACGGTGGTTTGAAGAGTGATCTGATCAAAAAGCCACCTTGCCTCTTCGTTATGCATTCTTATGCAGCCGGAAGAAACATGCTGGCCGATGGAGCTTTCATTGTTGTTTCCGTGAATGGCATAGGAGATTTGAGGGTTTACGGATAAGCCCATCCATCGGTCGCCGAGCGGATTCTTAGGATCGCCTCCAGCAATATGTTCTTTGTAATAGGGTCTGTTTTTAATCTTATTGGCAATTTTATAGATTCCCTGGGGAGTGGGGGTCGAAGATTTACCTGAAGCAATTGAAAATGTTTTTACAAGCGTCCCGTTTTTATAATAGGCGAGCTCATTGCTATGAAGGTTAATGATCAATAGCGGATAGGCAGAAGGGCTTTTTACCTCTTGGTTCGTTTCCTTATCTGGAGATGGTGTTGGGTTCACCTCTGGTTTTTGAATTTTTTCTTGTTTTTCTTTTTGCTCAACAGGAGGATACTTGGCTGAAGGATGAACGGATTTCGGGGAGCTAAATGAGGAGTGCTGATAGAAATAATAAGAAAAAGCAAACAGCCCAATGGCTAGAAATACAAGAATTCGGTATCTGAGTTTCACAGTTGATGTCCTTTCTATGGATGAAATAGAAGAATTGGATGATAAATAAAAAGATCCATCCTATTTCATTAGACGTCATCAGGCACGGAATGGTCTCTGTCCGAAATAAAAATGAGCAAAGCGCCTAAGAACAAAGCATGAAAGTTGCGAAGTGTACATAAACGAAGTAGGGTAAATATAATAAAACAGAGCTTTTCTACACAAAAACTATACTATTAAAAGGCAGTTGGTGAGACAAAATGGAATTTATCCATACTGAATTTCAGGCTCGCTGGATGAAGAAATTACATGAGCTTAGTGAGAGATTTGCAGAGCGCGCTCCCGAACATGACCAGCAAGGCACTTTTCCATTTGAGAATTTCAAGGAATTGGGGGAATCCGGTTACTTATCCTTGACCGTCCCTAAAGAATACGGAGGACAGGAGATCAGCCTTTATGACTATATCCTGTTTCAGGAACAAATCGCCCGCGGAGACGGTTCTACGGCATTATCAATAGGATGGCATCTTGGTGTGGTTATGGACTTGTCTGAGAGAAAACCATGGGATCCTACAGTCTTTGAGAAGCTCTGCAAACGCATTGTGCATTCTCGAAGTTTGATCAACCGTGCTTCCACTGAACCGGCAACAGGAAGTCCGACTCGAGGCGGGAAACCTCAGACGATTGCCGAACAAAAAGGGGATCAATGGATCTTAAACGGAAGAAAGTCCTTTACTTCCATGGCTCCTGCTCTTGACTATTCCATTGTGTCAGCTTCGGTCAAAGATTCAGACCAAGTATCTTCATTTCTCGTGTCACATAAACTTCCGGGTGTTTCCATTGAAGATAAATGGAACACGCTGGGCATGCGGGGAACTCGGAGCGATGACCTGGTTTTAAAAGATGTGGCCGTTGAACGGAATGATCTTGTAGAAACGGCCGATCAGGAGAATAATCAGCAGCTTCCAAAAGCCTGGCTTCTTCACATCCCGGCATGTTATATCGGAATCGCCAGAGCTGCCCGCGATTATGCGGTTTCCTTTGCAAAAAATTATAGGCCTAACAGCTTGAAAGGACCAATAAGTGAAGTTCCTGAAGTGCAAAGAAAAATAGGATTGATGGATTTGGAGCTGTTAAAAGCAAGACAGCTCATGTACGGAGTCATTGAACAATGGGAAAGGTATCCTGAAAAACGCCAGTCTATCGGAAATGCACTGGCTGCGGTAAAATATTCAGCGACAAACAGTGCAAACGAGGTGGTGGATCTGGCGATGAGAATCGTTGGAGCACACAGTCTGTTTCAGGATAATCCCATGCAAAGGTACTATCGCGATGTGCGCGCAGGTCTTCATAATCCGCCGATGGATGATGCTGTGATTTCCATGTTTGCACGAAATGCCTTGAATGATTGATTAACAGGAAAAAGGGAGATCAAAAGTTGTGATCTCCTTTTTTTGTTTTGGAAAATATTGTTTGGTTTTAAAGAAAGGATAATGACAATAAAGCGCAGAATATGTTGTATACAGGAACATCTTGAAAAGGGGTGGACAGGATGGAACGCAGTTCTGCTAATCAAGCGGCAAATCTCATTGGTGATGCAGCGGTACAAATGCTGCACAGCAAAGGGCTTTTAGTGGTCAGTGAAGAGGAATGGTCAACTCTTCAGCAGGAAATGAATACCTCAGAGCTAGAGATCAGAAGATTGAAAAAGGAATTGCTTCGCTATGCAAGAAAAATCGCAACCTGGAAAACCTTTGGTAAATCGTGCAGTTAAGGTAAGAGCACTCTTATTTTGGACTTTTTGCTGAAATAAGAGTATACATACAAAAAACGGGGAAGAGTAAATGAGAAATTATTTTACTCTGTTCTTTACTTCTTTACATAGGGTAGGGGGGTATGGTAATATGAAAGGGAAAAGGAGGCTGGTTGATTTGGAAATTCAAGAACATGAATCACACTGTTCAACAGAAAGAAAAAGCCACCATTCTGATAAAATGAAAAGCAACCTGGTGACCCGTTTAAATCGTATTGAAGGACAGATTCGGGGGGTAAAGGGTATGATTGAACGTGATACGTACTGTGATGATGTTCTTACCCAATTATCAGCCATTCAGTCAGCGCTAAATAGTGTCGGGAAACTGCTTCTTGAAGGACATATGAGAAGCTGTGTTGTGGAAAGAATCCAGGAGGGCGAGCTGGAAGTGATCGATGAGCTCTTGGTAACTGTGAAAAAATTAATGAAATAAATCATACATCAGGGAGGTATAGTGATGGAGAAAATCATGCTGAATGTAAAAGGAATGTCTTGCGGACATTGCGTCAATGCTGTAGAAGGAAGCGTAGGGAAATTAAACGGTGTTCATCATGTTAAAGTACAGCTGGAGGAAGGTACCGTTGAAGTAGAGTTTGATTCCACAAAAGTTAATCTTGAAGAAATTAAAGAAACCATTGATGAACAAGGATACGATATTGCCTAATTGAAAGGACCAAAATGGACCGTGCTTAAACAGCACGTTCTCTTTTGGAAATGAATATACCCTATAAGGGTATAGGAGGGTATTCTTATGAGTGATAAATCAAAAGAAATGAGTATCCCGATTTCTGGCATGACTTGCGCTGCCTGTGCATTGAGAATTGAAAAAGGCCTTAAAAAAATGGATGGTGTTTCTGATGCAAACGTGAATTTTGCTCTGGAAAAATCAACAGTGGTTTATGATCCTGAATTAGCAGGGCCGAAAGATTTTCAACAGAAAATCAAAGATCTCGGCTATGATATTGCGGGAGATAAAGTGGAATTCAATATAAGCGGAATGACCTGTTCTGCTTGTTCTGCTCGAATTGAAAAAGGGTTAAAGAAACTGAATGGCATACTGGATGCGAATGTGAACTTAGCGCTGGAAACAGCCACGGTCAGTTACCAGCCTTCTGAGATATCTGTTTCTGAAATGATTAAAAAAGTAGAAGACCTTGGATATGGGGCAAGTTTGAAAGAGACAGACGGAAATAAGGCTGCTGATCTCAGAGAAAAGGAAATTCAGAACCAAACCGGCAAGTTCCTGTTTTCACTTATTCTTTCTTTGCCACTTTTATGGGCCATGGCCAGCCATTTTTCGTTCACTTCCTTTATCTATCTGCCTGATATGTTCATGAATCCATGGGTTCAGCTCGCTTTGGCAACGCCCGTTCAATTGATTGTAGGGAAACAATTTTATACAGGTGCATATAAAGCATTGAAAAATAAAAGTGCAAATATGGATGTACTCGTTGCATTGGGTACATCCGCCGCTTATTTTTACAGCCTTTATTTGACCATACAGGCAGCAGCCAATGGCAATAACATGCCTGAACTCTACTTTGAGACTTCGGCTGTCCTCATCACCTTGATTTTACTCGGTAAATTGTTTGAAGCGAGGGCAAAAGGAAGATCTTCTGAGGCCATAAAAAAACTGATGGGACTTCAGGCAAAAACAGCGCTTGTAATCCGTAACGGAGAAGAGCTGGAACTGCCATTGGAAGAAGTTGTAGCAGGAGATGTTGTTTCAGTCAAACCAGGTGAAAAAATCCCGGTTGACGGAGAGGTTGTTGGAGGCTATTCTGCTGTCGATGAATCCATGCTGACAGGGGAAAGTGTCCCAGTTGATAAAGCATCAGGAGACACGGTCATTGGAGCAACGATCAATCGTAATGGTTTTTTGAAAATCAAGGCAACGAAGGTTGGAAGAGATACAGTGTTATCCCAAATCATTAAAGTGGTGGAAGAAGCACAGGGCTCAAAAGCACCGATTCAGCGCTTAGCAGACAGAATTTCTGGGATTTTTGTTCCGATTGTCGTCGGTTTGGCTGTTGTAACCTTTCTCATTTGGTTTTTCTGGCTTGTACCCGGAGATTTTTCAGGAGCTCTTGAAAAACTGATTGCCGTTCTTGTCATCGCCTGCCCATGTGCGCTCGGTCTGGCAACCCCGACATCGATCATGGCCGGATCGGGACGTTCAGCTGAGTTCGGCATTCTTTTCAAAGGCGGGGAGCATCTAGAAAATACACACCTGATCGATACCATTATTTTAGATAAAACAGGAACAGTCACGAACGGAAGACCGGTTTTAACAGATATATTGCCTGCTTCAGGGCTTTCTGAGCAGGAGCTGTTAGTTCTTGCTGGTAGCGCTGAGAAAAATTCAGAACATCCTCTCGCCCAGGCAATTGTTGAGGGAATGACGGAACGGGACCTCATGCCTCTTTCCTCCAGCAGATTTGAAGCCATACCCGGACACGGTATCCAGGCTGTGGTCGATGGAAAAAGAGTACTTATAGGTACAAGAAAGCTGTTGAATGATCATGATATACCACTGCAGGCTATTCTTGAAAAAATGGAAGAGCTGGAAGAGCAGGGCAAGACGGTGATGCTCGCAGCTATAGATGGAGAGTACAGCGGGATGGTTGCTGTGGCCGATACGATAAAAGAAACATCCAAGGAAGCCATCAGCCGTTTAAATGCGATGAACATTGATGTATGGATGATTACCGGAGACAACACAAGGACCGCAAAAGCGATTGCCGATCAGGCTGGCATCGAGCAGGTTATTGCAGAAGTGCTGCCAGAAGGAAAGGCTGAAGAAGTGAAAAAACTTCAGCAGAAAGGCAGAAAAACAGCAATGGTAGGTGACGGTATAAATGACGCACCAGCACTTGCTGCAGCTGACATCGGGATGGCAATCGGAACAGGAGCGGATATAGCGATGGAAGCAGCTGATATTACCTTGATCCGCGGTGATCTGAACAGTATTGCTGACGCTATTTTTATGAGCAAGCGCACGATACGGAACATTAAACAAAATCTTTTTTGGGCGTTTGCTTATAATGCACTTGGCATCCCAATCGCTGCCAGCGGGTTTTTGGCTCCGTGGCTCGCAGGGGCTGCTATGGCATTCAGCTCGGTATCCGTTGTATTGAACGCGCTTAGGCTCCAAAAAATTAAACACTGTAGAGGTGAGTTTTGATGAAAAGCAAAAACATCCGCAACTGGGTGCTGTCTGCTGTTGGTATCCTCATTCTGATCATGGCTGGCTATGCTGTTTATGACGTTTTAGAAGGCAAGGACGGGAAGAGGGAGCAGGCCGGCCATCAAGATGGTCATTCAGAAATGCCTGGCATGGACCATGGGAATAAACATGGAGAACATGATGGACATAGTTCTGGTGATTTGGCCAAAAGTGAAGTTAAGCCATCCGTCAGCTACAAGGATGGTGTCATTTCGATTCAGTTAAAAGATCAAAAAGGCAGGCCTTTCGATGAGCTGGAGGTCAATCATGAAAAGCTGATGCACTTCATTCTGGTCAGCGAAGATTTAAAACAATACAATCACCTTCATCCTCAAAAGACCAGTAAAGGCTCGTTTGAAGTAAAGCACAGACTGCAGCCTGGAACCTACAAAGCATTTGTAGACATCAAGCCCAAAAATAAAGCTTATGCCGTTGCCCCGTTGAAAATTGAAGCGGGAAGCCATGGAAATCATACTCACCAGCCAGAATTGAAGGCAGATACCACCTTTTCAAAAACAATTGATGGACACAAGGTATCATTGACGCCAAAAGAATTTAAAGCTGGCCAGCCTGTTACGCTGCAATTTAGCATGGGTGATGCAAAACCTGAACCTTATCTTGGAGCACGTGGCCATGTTGTGGTCTTAGATCATACAGGAGAAAAATATGTCCACGTTCATCCTTCCACTCCTGAAGATACAAAATTTGAGACGGAATTTGAGGAACCTGGACTTTATAAATTGTGGGCGGAGTTTAAGATCAATGGGAAAGTGATCACCTATCCGTTCATTATTGAAGTGAAGAAATAGAAGAATACAATAAAAGCTGACTCATTTGAGTCAGCTTTTATTGGTATAAATTATTGTTTGTGATGTGTCAGTGGAGATTAGTGCTTTCAGTTTGTGGTCCAGCTGAGAAAGAATGTTTTTTATTTTTTCTAATGCTGAAGAAAATTGCCGCCAGCCAAACGACGACCAGCACGGTATAGACCGATTGCAGTGCTGTACCGGAGATTCCAGCGGACTGCAAAAGCGTCCGGGCGTTCGTTACAATAATCAATCCTCCAACAACCACACCTAAAATATGCGAAGGGATAATGCGGACGAGCCATGCTGCGATCGGTGCTGCGATTAATCCTCCCGCCATGAGGGCGATAACCCACATCCAGTTGACCTGCTCCCATCCGAGAGAGATGAGGAAACCGAGTGTAGCAGAAACGGCAACAGCAAATTCGCTCGTATCCACGGAACCGATGACCTTTCTTGTTGTTGTGCCGTTTTTGGCTAACAGGACAGGTGTGGCTACCGGTCCCCAGCCTCCTCCTCCGGTGGCATCCAAGAAGCCAGCAACAAGTCCGAGCGGGATGAGCTGCTTGCGGCTGAACGCTTTTTCATGATCAGCAGGCTTGGTGTTCTTTTTAAATAAAAATCGGTACAGAATAAAGAAACCAAGGAACAGCAGGAAAAAGGAAATATACGGTTTTACTGCGTCGCCAGGAAGATTGGATAAAAAGCAGGCACCGGTAAATGCCCCAATGGATCCCGGAATAATGAGACGAAAGATAATTTTACGGTCAACATTACCGAACCTGATGTGTGATGCACCTGAGGCGGCTGTCGTAACAACCTCTGCAAAGTGAACCGAAGCCGAAGCAACCGCCGGAGCGATTCCAAAGGCCAGCAGCAGGGAAGTCGAAGTCAGTCCGTAAGCCATTCCGAGTGACCCGTCAATCAGTTGTGCAACGAGTCCAATCAGGGCCAGGATGATCAGTTTTTTCATTTTACTCCTCCTAACAAATAAAAGGCCCTTAACAGTAAAGTTAAGAGCCTTCGGTTTTTCCGATCAGCAGTGTATCTCTTTTCGAATTTAGTATCTACTATATTCAATGGAATGAAAGTCTGTCAATAAAATTTTCGGATATTTCAATAAATATTTTTTAATCCGATAAGAATAATAGGGTTTGCGAAAGCATAAATGTGTGTTATTATTTAAAAAAATAAAAAAACTTATCCAGAGCGGTGAAGGGAACTGGCCCGATGAAACCCGGCAACCTGCATTTTTTTGCAAGGTGCTAACTCCAGCAGAATGTTTATTACATTTTGGAAGATAAGGTAATATGTTTACCTCGTCAGTCTTTCCGAAATGGAAAGGTTTTTTTATTGCCATTTTAATTCCTAAAAAAACCTAACAAAACATATTAAACGAGGAGGTTCTGATGTGGTAAACGGTAAAAGCCAGGATGAAATTTTTGAACAGTTAAAAGAAATGCTGAACAGTATCAAGTATGGGTCCATCACGTTAATTGTTCAGGATGGAAAGCTGATTCAGCTGGAAAAAAACGAAAAGGTACGTTTTAAATAAATATTCGCTGACTAGAAAACTAGAGGCGGTTTTAACATAGCAGGATGGCTGCTTATGGTTAAAGCTGCCTTTTTCATTGGAGGGGTGGTTAACATGCTCAAGTTTGACACATGGAAAGAACAGGAGTTTACGTTTCCGGAAGACAGTGAAACGAAGGGGGCACTCGAAGTACTGAAATGGGCGTATGAGCAATATGGAGATGCACTCGTTTATGCGTGCAGCTTCGGAATAGAAGGCAGTGTCCTGGTGGATCTTGTATCCAAGGTCAAACCAGATGCAAGAGTCGTTTTCCTGGATACAGGCCTTCACTTCAAGGAAACGTACGAGGTGATCGAAAAGGCGAAAAAAAGATATCCGGAAATGAAGATTGAGATGAAGAAGCCTTCGCTGTCCTTGTTGGAACAGGCGGAAAAGCATGGCAGCGAGTTATGGAAAAGAGAACCGAACCTCTGCTGTTATATACGAAAGGTAGTCCCTCTTGAGGAAACACTGAACGGAGCACCGGCATGGCTGTCGGGTCTCCGGAGGGAGCAGTCGGCAGGGAGGAGCAATGTTCAGTACATCAATAAGGATGAACGTTTTAAATCCGTGAAAATCTGTCCGCTGATCCATTGGACGTGGAAGGAAATTTGGAGATACGCCTACAAGCAGAATCTGCCCTACAATCCGCTTCACGATCAGGGGTATCCGAGCATCGGCTGCGAGCCGTGCACGCTTCCGGCTGACGGGTCGGGTGATTCCCGCTCAGGACGCTGGTCAGGGCAAGGGAAAACAGAGTGTGGACTTCACGAATAATAAAGTAAAATTACAGGAGGAATTAACATGACATCAATTTTGCCGCATGGAGGAAAGCTGATAAACCGTTATGAACCAAATCTGCCAACAGACCACATTCAAAAGGAAGTGGAACTGGATGCTACATCCTTAAGTGATCTTGAACTGATCGGTGTAGGAGCCTACAGCCCAATTACTGGTTTTCTAAATGAAGAAGACTATCAATCTGTCGTTGATTCTCTACGTCTTGCTGATGGAACGGTTTGGAGCATTCCAATCGTCCTTCCAGTTCATGAAAAACAAGCCAGGACGCTATCAGCAGGAGATCAGGCGAGGCTCGTATTTGAGGGTGTAACGTACGGAGTCATCGAGGTGGAAGACCTTTACCGCCCGGACATTAAGCATGAAGCAGAGCAAGTCTACCAAACGGCAGATACTGCACACCCTGGGGTTAAAAAACTTCTGGAACGCCCTTCTTACTATGTCGGAGGATCAATCACTCTCGTAAAGAGGCCTGAAAAACAGAGGTTTACTGAATATCGTCTGGATCCAGCTGAAACCCGCCAAGTCTTCAGAGACAGGGGATGGAATACAGTTGTAGGTTTCCAGACAAGAAATCCTGTGCATCGAGCACACGAATACATTCAAAAAACAGCCCTTGAAACCGTAGATGGACTGTTCCTGAACCCGCTTGTTGGAGAAACGAAATCCGATGATATTCCCGCTGATGTGAGGATGGAAAGCTATGAAATCCTGCTTGAAAACTATTATCCGCAAGACCGGGTATTCTTGGCCGTATTTCCGGCAGCGATGAGATATGCAGGACCGAGGGAAGCCATTTTTCATGCGATGGTCCGCAAAAACTTCGGATGCACACACTTTATCGTTGGAAGGGATCATGCAGGTGTGGGTAATTATTATGGGACGTATGATGCACAAAAAATCTTTTCCAGGTTTACTCCGGAAGAACTAGGCATTACACTGATGTTCTTTGAACATAGCTTCTATTGTACAAAGTGCGAAGGAATGGCTTCATCGAAAACATGTCCTCACAGCAAAGAGGATCATGTGATTTTGTCAGGCACTAAAGTGAGGGAACTGCTGAGAAATGGAGAGCTTCCGCCAGCCACCTTCAGCCGCAAAGAAGTCGTAGAAGTACTGATCAAAGGTCTGCAAGAAAAAACAGTAACCGCATAAGGAGGAACATGATGAGCCAAATACAGAACATTACATGGCACCAGGCGGCCGTATCAAAGGAAGACAGAAGAACACAAAATGCCCATCATAGTTTCGTAATATGGCTGACAGGGCTATCGGGTTCAGGAAAATCGACTCTTGCCAATGAGGTTGCTAAAGAACTGTTTCGGCGGCAGGTGAAAAACTATGTGCTGGATGGCGACAACATACGCCACGGCTTAAATAATGATCTTGGCTTTTCAGACGAGGACCGGAAAGAAAACATACGCCGGATCGGTGAAGTATCCAAGCTGTTTGTAGACAGCGGAACCGTTGTGCTGACGGCATTTATCTCACCATTTAAGGAAGATCGGGATCAGGCGAGACAGATCTTAGGCAGTGATGAATTCCTTGAAATCTTCGTAAAATGTCCGCTCGAAGAATGTGAAAACCGAGATCCGAAAGGACTTTACCAAAAAGCAAGAAAGGGAGAGATCAAAGCATTCACTGGGATCGATTCCCCATACGAGGAGCCGGAATCTCCAGAATTTACAGTGGATACGAAGGCCTCGACGATTGAGGAATGCACGGCCGAAGTCATCTCTTTTCTTGAAAGCAAGAATCTGATCAAAAGGAAGGAATAATCGTGGCCTATAACAGCAACAGTTTTGAAATCTATGAAAGGGAAACGATACTAAACAGCTGAGGCAGGTGAATGAAATTGAGCAAAGTGTATTTAGTGGGTGCTGGACCGGGGGATGCGGAATTAATCACCATCAAAGGAGCAAGGTGCATTAAGGAAGCTGATGTTATTCTTTATGACCGGCTTGTTAATAAAGATCTGCTGGATTATGCAAAGCCAGGTGCAGATTTGATCTATTGCGGGAAGCTCCCTAATCTTCATACGATGCAGCAAGATACGATCAATCATTTTTTAGTGAAGTATGCCAAAAAAGGAAAAGTTGTCACCCGGTTAAAGGGTGGTGACCCTTTTGTATTCGGCAGGGGCGGTGAAGAAGCGGAAGCTCTAGTTAAAAATCATGTGGAATTTGAAGTGGTTCCAGGTATTACATCTGGAATTGCTGCACCGGCTTATGCTGGTATACCAGTTACTCATAGAGACTATGGAGGCAGCTTTGCTATTGTCACCGGCCACCGGAAAGAAGGAGAGGACGAGAAGCAGAGATGGGAAAGCCTTGCTAAAGGAATTGATACACTTGCAATCTATATGGGTGTTAAGAACCTCCCTTACATCTGTGAAAGTCTCGTAAAATATGGGAAGAGCAAAGAAACACCAGCTGCTTTAATTCAATGGGGAACCTTTGGGGAGCAGCGGACGGTTACAGGCACTCTTGAAACGATTGAAACAGTAGCACGAAATGAAGGGATTCAAAATCCAAGCATGATCATCATTGGAGAGGTAGTCAAACTCCGCGAAAAGATCAGCTGGTTTGAAAAGACGCTAATAGAAAAGGATTCTTCTATTATAAGTGAGGCGTTGTAAATGAAAGCATTACTCCTCATCTGCCACGGCAGCAGAACAAAAGCAGGCACGGAAAAAGCATTGGAATTTGCGAAACGGTGCATGGGAGCCAGCGACTATCCCATTAAGGAAGTTTGTTTTCTGGAACTGTCAGCACCTGATATTTCCAAAGGGATTGAAGCATGTGTCCGTCAAGGAGCAGCCTCCATCTGCGCAATACCGGTTCTTTTATTAACGGCAGCTCATGCAAAAAAGGATATTCCAGAGGAAATAAGGCTGCAGCAAGAACGGTATCCAAATGTAGAGATATCGTACGGGAAACCTTTCGGAGTGCACGATTCTCTCTCACATTTATTATGGGAGCGGATTACAGAGTCTGTTGATACGTATCATAAGAACGCTGTAATCCTTCTCGTTGGAAGAGGAAGCAGTGACCCTGATGTGAAAAGAGATCTCAATGCCATTGCTGCAAATTTACAAAAGAACTATGAGGTGCCGCGGGTTGAAACGTGTTTTTTGACGGCTGCCCAACCTAGCTTTGAAGAGATGCTGAGGCTCTCAGGCTGGGGGTATCAGCAGATCATCGTTGTTCCTTATCTTCTCTTTCCCGGCATCCTGCTCAGCGGGATGAAAAAAGCCATAGCACAACAGCAAAAACAGAGTGATCAAAACTTTATTTTGTGCGAGGCGCTCGGATACCATCCTGTTCTGCAAGACGTTCTCCTCACAAGAATTGAAGAAGCAGAAACGAAAAGTGCGGTTGTGTAGCCATGTATCCGATCATGCTGAATCTTAATTGTAAGCCTGCTGTAGTGATTGGCGGAGGAGCTGTCGCCCATCGCAAGATTTTAGGATTGCTTGAGGCAGGAGCAGCAATAAAGGTGGTTAGTCCTGAGGCTGTTCCGGCGATCCAAAAAATGCAGCATGAACATCTCCTGAAATGGGATAAGAAATCTGTGGAACCAAGTGATTATAAGGACGCATTTATCATTTTTGCAGCGACCGATCAGCCTGAAGTGAATCAGCAGATTGCCGAAAATGCAGGAAACCACCAGCTGGTTAATGTCGTTGATCAGCCGGCACTTGGAAATTTCTCGGTTCCCGCGGTAGCCAGAAGAGGAAAGCTGGTCATGGCTGTTTCAACAGGAGGAGCAAGTCCGATTCTTGCCAAACGGATTAAAAAAGAGCTGCTGGCTGCTTATTCAGAGGATTACGAGGCCTACACTCAGTTTTTATTTCGATGCCGAGAGCGAATTAAAGAATGGGAAGTCTCTTTAGATGAAAAGCAGTCGCTGCTCCATGAGCTGCTGGAAGAACGCTTCATTCATTCAAGAGATGAACAGGAAAATTTCATACGTACTCTAGAACAGAAAGTCTCCTTTTAAGGAGGCTTTTTTTCTTTTTGTAAGATGAATAATAAATAATCTGAATTTAATTTCCAAAATATGAAACTTTTTCATGTTTTATCCGTTTTTATAATTAGAACAACATGAAACTTTGTGGAAGTTCGACAATTTTTACCAATTATTTCAAACGATTTATGCTACGATATTCCCAGATATGGAGAGGGGGAAGGTGAATGGCTGATTACATACTTAGGTGGTTAAAACCTCATTAAGAGAAGGGGGAAGGCGTTATGGATATTATGGGGTATCCGATGGAAACCATCTATTTAACCGGATTAATCGTATTTGGATGCATCACCTTTCTATATGTTTTGGTCAGTGATCTCATCCATGGAGCATTTGAGGTTTTTTCCCACATTCTCAGTCCGACTCTTGTACTTTCTTTTTTTACGATACTGGGTGCATGCGGCTATGTATTGGAAACAATAACATCTGTTAACAGCTGGTTCATCTTAGGTATATCGGCAGGATCGTCTTTAATCCTTGTGTCCTTGCTGAACATTTTTGTCCTGATCCCGCTTGCCTCCGCAGAAGCGTCACTCAATTACGCTGAGGAGGATTTACGGGGGAGAATCGGTAAAGTGATTACTTCCATCCCGTCCGATGGTTTTGGAGAAGTCTTTATTGAGGGGATCAGCGGAAATATTGCCAAGACAGCGATCAGCCTGGATAATGAGCCGATCGGGCAAGGATCCAAGATTTTAATCGTGGATGTGAAAAGCGGCGTCGTTCATGTTATGCCTTATGAACAAACCGCATTATTGTAACTAATGAATTGGAGGAATGGAAATGACACCTATTTTTATCGCTGCGGGAATTGTTTTGTTTGTTGTAGTTGCCCTGATTTCTGTTTTTATTACAAAGTATAAGACCGCAGGGCCAGATGAGGCGCTGATCGTAACGGGAAGTTTCCTTGGCAGCAAGAACGTGAACATCGATGAATCAGGAAACAAGATCAAGATCGTTCGCGGGGGAGGTACCTTTGTATTCCCGGTCTTCCAGCAGTCCGAGCCACTGAGCCTGCTTTCAAGCAAGCTTGAAGTTCAGACACCGGAAGTTTATACGGAGCAAGGGGTTCCGGTCACAGCGGATGGAACGGCTATCATTAAAATCGGCAGTTCGATCGGGGAAATTGCAACAGCAGCTGAACAGTTTCTTGGAAAAACGAAGCAGGACCGCGAGCTCGAAGCTAGAGAAGTATTGGAAGGCCATCTCCGTTCCATTCTCGGTTCCATGACCGTGGAAGAAATCTATAAAAATCGTGATAAATTTTCTCAGGAGGTTCAGCGCATTGCTTCTCAGGATCTGGCGAAAATGGGTCTTGTGATTGTATCCTTTACGATTAAAGATGTAAGGGATAAGAATGGATACCTTGAGGCTCTCGGAAAACCGAGGATTGCCCAGGTGAAACGAGACGCTGACATTGCAACGGCAGAAGCTGAAAAAGAAACACGCATCAAACGGGCACAAGCGAATAAAGAAGCACAAAAATCCGAGCTTGAGCGTGCGACAGAGGTTGCAGAAGCAGAAAAGATAAATCAGCTGAAAATTGCAGAATTCCGCAGAGAACAGGACATCGCAAAAGCAAAAGCGGACCAGGCATACCACTTGGAGGAAGCGCGCGCCAAACAGGAAGTTACTGAACAGCAGATGCAGATCAAGATCATTGAGCGCCAAAAGCAGATTGAATTAGAAGAAAAAGAGATTGCGAGACGCGAGAAACAGTATGATTCTGAAGTAAAGAAAAAAGCGGATGCGGACCGTTATGCAGTGGAGCAAGCGGCAGAAGCGGAAAAGCGCAAACAGCTCGCTGAGGCGGATGCCAATAAATATAGAGTGGAAGCGATGGCGACAGCGGAGGCTGAGAAAGTACGTCTTGAAGGGCTTTCTAAAGCAGAGGCTGAGCGGGCAAAAGGGGAGACAGAAGCAGAAGTTATCCGTTTGAAAGGTCTGGCTGAAGCAGAAGCGAAGCAAAAAATCGCCGAAGCCTTTGAAATGTTCGGCCAGGCAGCTATTCTCGATATGATCGTGAACATGCTGCCGGCGTATGCGAAAGAAGTCGCAAGCCCGCTGTCCAACATTGATAAAATTACGGTTGTGGATACCGGCGGCAGTGGTGAAAACGGCGGAGCGAATAAAGTAACCGGCTATGCGACCAACCTGATGGCATCTCTTCAGGAAACCCTTAAGGCCACATCTGGAATAGATGTAAAAGAGCTGATCGAGAATTTTTCAGGCAAAGGAAATGTGAGACAGAGCCTCGACGGACTGCGCTATGACCTTGCCCAAAAGAACAATGAACCCGCACCATATGACCGCAGTGAAGATCCATTGCCGGTAGAATAAAACAACTGAGGGGGCTGTCCAGAAAGTCGAAAATTGACCTTCAGGCAGCCCCTTTTTGGCTTGAAAAATCTTCAATGAAAAGTTAATTGAAGTGGAAGATGCGAGACTCCTGCGGGACTAGCGTGACAGGTGAGACTCCCGCCGGTGCTTGCACCAAGAGGCTCACCGCACGCCCCGCGGAAAGCGAGCAGCCTGGAACGGAAATCAACAGCTTACAGACTTCTTGGACAGCCCCTTTATGTATTTCAAGAGAAGAAGGAATAACCAGGCAGGTAACGCAAAAGAATTTGGAGATCTTCAATGATCATTTTCCCCCCGTATCCTAAAAAAAGAAGGCCGAATACAAGATCCAAAATCGCTTGTAAGCGGGCCATTCCTTCCCGGATCAGCTGCATGCCGACAATAGGAAGAACTGCCAGATACCAGCAGGAATTGCCAGCCAAAAAGATAAGAGCGTTACTGAATGGTTCGGAAGCAAAATTTTCTGCGGTCACAAACTGAGGGAAGATACTAAGGAAAAACAGGCTAACCTTTGGATTTAGCAGATTGCTCCAAAAGCCCCTCTGATAGGCGAGCAGTGCCGACAGGGCCATGGAGGTGATGCTGGATGAATGGGCAGCCTGGGCTGAAATTCTTCTGAAAATATTATTGCAGCCTAAATAAATTAAATATGCAGCCCCAGCCATACGGATAAACAAGTATAATAGAGCTGATTCTTTCAAAATGACAGAAAGTCCGAGTACGGCGAGAGTGAGATGCAGGATGAAGCTTGTACGATTTCCTAAAAACGTGGCGTAGCCCATCCGCGTGCCATGGCTTAATGTATGCTTTGTCATTAATAAAAAATCCGGACCTGGCGAGGCAGCAAGAGCGAGGCCAAGCAAAAATAAAACGAGCATAGTTTGCCTCCAATTGTATTGGCTTGTATACTCTCACTATATGTTTGTCTGTAATGTTTCAGACACAGAAAGAATAATTAGAAGAACCGGGAGTTGGAACTTTGAAACTATTTCATTATCATTTTTGGACAGATAGAGTAGAAGAGACAGAAAGCTATTATCGGCGTCTGGGCTTTCAAGTAGAAGGCAGATACGCAATGGAAAAAGGAACGGTAACTCCCTACCATCCTCCATTGGAGTGGGATGACTTTCGTGAGAATGCTCTTATTTTTCGCATTATCGAAGTCAGAAAAGGAAATATCAATATAACGTTTGGAGCTGGAAAGAAGCCAATCTTTGACCACATTGGATATTTAGTAACCGATGAAGAACTGAAACAGCTTTGCAACCGTGCTGATGTGATGGGATGGAAAACAGAAGCAGGTGCCCGCAGGACCTTTATCTATACTCCATACCGGTTCAAGGTCGAGCTGCAAACCCGCAAAGATGCAGTATACGAGGGGGATGGCTCTCTGGCCAGGCTGGTAATCGCAAGCCCTGATGAAGCATTTGAAAGAGAACTGGAGAGGCTGTTTCATCGGGAAATGGAAGAAATCAGCTTTGTTCAAGGAGCACAGCTTCACCTTCAGGAGGTTTTCATGGAAGGTGTGGAAGGAAGCAGCAAAGACCCGAATAAGGTCATTGTGACCGGATTAAACGGCGAGAAGGGGCTGTCCAAGAAGTCTGGTAGCTGTTGATCTCCGCTCCAGGCTGCTCGCTTTCCGCGGGGCGTGCGGTGAGCCTCTTGGCGCTAGCGCCTGCGGGAGTCTCACCTGTCACGCTAGTCCCGCAGGAGTCTCGCACCTTGCACTCCAATCAACTTTTCATTGAAGATTTTTCACGTCAAAGGAGCTGCCTGAAGGTCAATTTTCGACTTTCAGGACAGCCCCCTTTTTTAATAGTTGGTTTTGTTAAAGCTCAATGCGGATTTACATTCAGAGAAACATCACATACGAATGGCCCTTCAATCCTATTCCATCCAATTTCACAGAACAGATAGCTTGAACTCTTTTAATCCGTACACAAAGGTGCTCTCGATCGGTTCAAGGGAAAAGTTGCTGCTTTTCACAAATTTGGGATATCGTTTCATCCATTCTTCAATGGCGATTTCTGCTTCCAGCCGGGCAAGCGGAGCTCCAAGGCAAAAATGGATACCCTTTCCGAAGGCGAGATGAGGATTTGGCTTTCTTTTGATATTGAATTGGCCGGCCTGTTCAAATTGCTGCTCGTCCCGATTCGCAGATCCTATCCATGCCACCACAATATCTCCGGCTTTAATCTGGGCATCGCCAAGAACGGTATCTTCTTTCGCAACACGGCTCATGGCCTGTACAGGAGAACGGTACCGCAGCACTTCTTCGATGGCAAGCGGGAGAGTGCCTTTTGGATTCTTGAGGATTTCCTCATAAATATAGGGGAACTCTGTGAAGCAAAAGAATGCATTGCTGATTAAGTTGGTTGTTGTTTCATTTCCTGCAACAAGCAGCAAAATGCAGAATCCGATGATCTCGTCTTCAGAAAGCACAGTGCCCTGAGCTTCGGCTCCCAGTAGAACGGAGATAATATCTTTTTCAGGGTGTTCTCTTTTATTTCTTATAATCTCTTTAAAATAGACATACAGCTCATGGTACGTTCTTTGCTGGTTCTGTTCCAAATGTTTTATAGCCTCGGGGCTGTTGTCTTTTGGCCCTGCGACTACCCAGTCAGACCACTCTTTGAATTTAGATTGGTCTTCGATGGGTACTCCCAGTATTTCAGCGATCACCATCACCGGAAGCGGATAGGAAAATTGTTTTACGATATCTATATCGGATGCTGGATCGACCTCGTCTAGAAGCTGTTTCGCGATTCGCTCGATCCGGGGACGCCATTCCTTCATAACTTTTGGAGTAAAGGCTTTGTTCACGAGAGCGCGCATCTGTGTATGTTTTGGCGGGTCAATGCTGATCAAACTCAATTCAATCGGGGACTTTTGTTCATCCTCCTGTTTTTTTGACCGGTTGGAGGAAAACAGTTCTTTCGTTTCCAGAACGTACTTTACACTCTGATAATCAAAGGCATCCCAGGCACCCCGTCTTTCATCCTTGCGAACTGGGCTTTCTTTCCGCATTTTTTCATACCAGGAAAAAGGTTCATATCTTTCTTCTTTCGTCGAAATTTCCTCTACTTGCCGAAATGCTGTTTGAGTAGAATTTTCCATGGTGGATTACCTCCAGTTTTTGGTAGTGGCTACATAAAAAGAATACGTCCAATGGAATGAAAGTACAAAGAATATTTCTCTAAAACTTTTACTATTTTAAATATTCTGTCCTTATGATTAGTTTTTCTTATGTGATTGGTATGTTTATTAGTAATTTTCTTGTGTGTAGCTTATGCATATGATGAGATTGTGAGAAAGGAGAGAGGATAGATGGATATTAAAGCGAGGGTACAGCAGCAGTTTGGAAAAAATGCTGAAAAATATGTGAGCAGTCCCATTCATGCTAAAGGTAAGGATTTGGCACAAATGGTGGAGATCTCAAACGCAGAGCCACAGGACCGTCTGCTGGATATTGCAACAGGTGGCGGGCACACCGCCAATGTATTTTCTCCACTTGTTAAAGAAGTGACCGCGTTGGATCTGACGAGCGAGATATTGGAAGCTGCAAAAAGATTTATTGAAGGAAACGGTTATCATAATGTCTCGTTCGTCAAAGGTGATGCGGAAAAACTTCCTTTTCCAGAAGAATCGTTTGAAGTGGTTACGTGCCGGATCGCACCTCACCATTTTCCGGATCTTCAATCATTTATCTCGGAATCCTACAGGGTGCTGTCACAGGGCGGAAAACTATTAATCGTAGATAATACGGCACCGGAAAAGAAGGAATATGATGAGTTTTATAATGATATAGAAAAAAGAAGAGACCACAGCCATTACCGCGCTTGGAAAAAGTCCGAGTGGATAACG
Source organism: Fictibacillus sp. WQ 8-8 (assembly GCF_024494405.1). Taxonomy (NCBI): domain Bacteria; kingdom Bacillati; phylum Bacillota; class Bacilli; order Caryophanales; family Fictibacillaceae; genus Fictibacillus; species Fictibacillus sp. WQ 8-8. The sequence goes on along the minus strand of NZ_JAMXKG010000001.1, from coordinate 112,927 downwards.
TTTTTGGAAGAAGCCGGTTTCAGGATCGAGCAGATCAATGTTTTTAAAAAGACATTTACGTTTGACAGCTGGTGTGAACGGATGGAGATGAAAAAGGAGGAAAAAGATCAGCTGATTAAAAAAATGATAGATTCACCTTCACATGTTAAGAAATATTTTAGCATTATGGAGAAGGATGGAAAGGTTCAGGAATTCAGCGGAGAAGCTATTCTGATAAAGGCCGTCAAATAAGGAGCTGAGCATTATGGCAATTGATTTTCATGGAGAGGATAACAAATTTTCCTACGCCACTAGAACAGCAGCAGATGATTGGAAGAAGATGATTGGACAATATCTGGCCTTGAAGGATTTTAGCGCGGTAGATATCGGCTGCGGAGGAGGCATCTATACGAAAGCACTGATTGAACTGGGCGCCAGGCAAGTGGCTGCTGTCGATTTTTCAGAAAAAATGCTGGAAGCAGCACGCGAGAACTGCCAAGGTTTTGGAGGACGTGTTCAGTATGTACATGGATTTGCGTGGAATACAGGGCTTGAATCGCTTACCGCGGATGTCGTATTGGAACGGGCAGTGATTCATCATTTGACCGAATTGGAAGGATGTATATCAGAAGCCTTTCGCTTGTTGAAACCAGGCGGAATGTTCATCATTCAAGACAGGACACCTGAGGATTGTTTGCTCCCAGGAACAGACACACATATCCGGGGATATTTCTTTGAACAAAATCCAGAATTGATGGAGAAGGAGATCGAGAGGCGTTATACAGGTGAGCAGGTTCGTGGAGCTCTTGAAAAAGCAGGATTTTCACATGTTGAAGAGGTCAAGCTTTGGGAAATGAGAAAACAGTATTCTTCTGTAAAAGACCTCACAGAGGACCTTAGAAAACGTACAGGCCGGTCGCTGCTGTTTGAATTGGACGATGAAAGATTGGAGCACCTAATCCAATACATTGAAACAAAATTGCGAGATGAACAGGAAATAATGGAACAGGACCGATGGACACTTTGGTTTGCCAGAAAAGGATAATGGTTAGGATGATGGACTGCTGAGTGGCAGTCCTTTTTTTGGTTACAAGTGAGAAGGAATGATCAGCGAAAGTACGAAAAATATATACTATGATTACATTTCAAAATACAGCAATTTCCGGGGAAATGAAAAAGAAATCGAAATTTGCGGCGAAGGGGTGTTAGAGAGAGATGGATCATGTTCTTATTCAATTGATTTTACTGACTTTCGTCATTCATGTGATTGATACTCTTGGCTATTCTGTTAGACTGAACTCTGTTAAAACAGGGCAAGTGGCATTATCTTTTTCCATTTTTAATCTTTTTGTACTTGTTTCTAGAACGGCAAATATGTTTCAGGCTCCCTTGATCGGAAAGATAATAGGGTTTAGTATTGCAAAAGATCTGGATCCCCTCAGCGATATGAGATACGTTATTGCCGCTGCTACAGCAGGCACTCTGGCAGGGGTTTTTGTTATTCCCACTTTCCTGAAAATTTTTCAGATCGGGGTGAAGAAAATTGCATTGTCAGGATCTGTTCCTTCCCTCGTGTTTGAAGCGCTGCACGCAAACAATATGAAACGCATTGTAAAAAAAGCAACGGTTCCGAAGAAGAAAATGCTTCATAAACTGCGGTTTAGAGAAATTCCTAAGAGATTCTTGCTTCTTCATGCGGTAGTAACGGGTATCTATACAATAGGGGTACTTGCCGCCAATTATTCCTCATTGCTGGTTCCATCCCAAAATCAGCTGGCAGCGGCAGCTTCATCCGGCATGATTAATGGAGCAGCAACCATCATGCTTACCTTCTTTATTGATCCAAAGTCAGCGATCATTACCGATCAGGCGATCAGAGGAAAGCGGCCCTACGGCGATGTGAAAGCGCTCGTTATCTTACTGATCACGACTAAGCTGATCGGAACCGTGCTCGGGCAGCTCCTCTTCCTGCCAGCAGCAAAAATCATCGCCAGTTTTTATCAATAATAAAGAAAAGCTAAAACGCCTGTTTAAAGACGACAGGCACTGGAGGGCTTTGCCATAAAACGCTTTTTGTTTTCTGGCAAAGATCGAAGTGGCAGAGTCTTTAGGCGCTGAAGCTAGATCGGAAAAGCTGAAACTAGATCGGAAAAGCTGAAACTAGATCGGAAAAGCTGAAGCGAAAAGTCACATCTTTTTAGAGAGGAAGTGATTCGATTGGAGATAAGAAAAGCCATTCCGGGAGATGAAAAGGGAATAGCTTTCGTGCAGGTTGAAAGCTGGAGAACGACTTATAAAGGAATTGTTAACGATGAATACTTGGAGCAGATGAAGGCAGATGACAGGCAGGATTTGTGGATGGGCATCATTCAAAAGCCACTGGAGAAAAGTTTTTTATATGTGGCATCTATTAATCAGGAGATTATTGGTTTTTGTTCCGGCGGTCCCAATCGCTCAGGCCGCTTTCCTTATGAATCTGAACTGTATGCCATCTATCTCTTGCAGGAGTATCAGAGAAGAACGATCGGCAGCAGTCTAATCCGGCATTTTGCTCAAAATCAATACGATGCCGGCTATCGTACGATGCTTGTTTGGGTTTTGAAAGATAATCCATGCAAAGCAGCGTATGAAAAGCTGGGCGGTATAAAGCTTGGGGAAGAAATAATACAGATTGGAAAACAGCAGTTGACGGAAGAGGCTTTGGGGTTCGATCTCGTGAAACTGCTTCAGTTATAATTCATTTCTACGCTGAAGTTTATGGCGTATGAAGATTTTTTCCATGAGCTTAATGAGCTGATTTTCATAGGCGGATTTTTCTTCTGGACAATCCGTGCGGTTTATTTTACTTTTTAACTGCTTAACCTTTTCTTTTTCTTCTGGTGTTAACTGATGGGAAAGAATCATAATTTCCTCCTTATGAAAAGAAAATGTAGGTTAACCTTATCATGATGCAGGAAAGGATTTCTATAGTTTTGTTAGGTTTTCTTACATTGAAAACGGCCTGTAACGATGGATGATATATCCTTCGTTACAGGCCTCATTTCTGCTGGAGACTAGGATTTCACTTGAATAATGATTTTCCCTTTAGCGTGATGAGACTCGCTTAATTCGTGAGCTTTTCTTACACCCTCTTGGGTTAGAGGAAAGGTTTCTCCCACAAAAGGTTTAATTTTCCCTGCCTCAATCAACTTTCCGATCTCAGCAAGCTGGTCTCCGTCAGGATCCAAAAAGACAAACCCAGCTTTGACAGAATGATTGGTGGCCTCCTTCTGTACCGGCGGGCTGACGATGGAAACGAGAATTCCATCCGGCTTGATCACTTTATAGCTGTTATGCTGTACTTCCCCGCCGATCGTATCAAACACGATGTCTACGGGTTCAGTCGCTTCGGCAAAATCTTTTACATTATAGTCAATAAACTCATCTGCACCAGATTCTTTGATAATCTCTTCTGAATCCTTACTTCCTGTTGATAGGACATAAGCTCCTTTTGCTTTAGCAAGCTGAATAGCAAAACTGCCGACTCCTCCTCCGCCTGCGTGAATAAGGACCCTTTGTCCTTCCTGGATGTGTGCAAACTCCACCAGGCATTGCCAAGCTGTAAGGCCAACGAGGGGAATAGAGGCTGCTTCTTCATACGTCAGGTTTTTTGGCTTGAAGGCTACCAATTCTTCATCAGCAGCAAGCAGTTCAGCATAGGTGCCGTCCCGTTCTGTTGCCGGCCGTGTAAATACTTCGTCTCCCGGTTTGAACTTGGTCACAGAAGAGCCGGCCTCTTTCACTACTCCCGCTGCATCCCATCCAAGTATTATTGGAAAAGTGAAGGAAAGATTGTCTCTCAAGTACCCCTCGCGAATTTTCCAGTCCACCGGGTTAACGGAAGTGGCATGGATCTCAATGAGGACATCTTTCGGACCAGGCTTTGGATCGTTCACTTTTTTCTCCACAAGCTGATCTCTTCCTCCATATTCATTAATAACAACTGCTTTCATTCCTTTTCACCTCTTCTATAGTAATCTCATCATAGGTAGCTTTCCCTGTTGAAATGAGGTTAAATCCGGAAAGTAACGGTTGACAGTTTTCCTATTGCATTATATAGTGATTTTTAATCGTGAGGTTAGTTGAGAAGAGTTGAGTGGGAACAAAAGAACAGAGCAGAGCCGAGCTGAGATTAGCGGTTATGGTTGCTAATCTTCGTCTCTCGTAAAGAAGGGATGATAGCCATGATTCAACCATCATTGGAAGAAGTACAACAACTGGCAGGAAGCTATAATTTAGTTCCTGTAAGCATTGAGTTATTCGCAGATGTTCATACAGTCATTGAACTGTATCAAACGTATTATAAGGAAGATTATTCTTTCTTGCTTGAAAGTGTAGAAGGCGGCCAGCAATGGGCCCGGTATTCGTATATCGGAAAAAATCCCTTTATGGTGGTCTCGTGCAAGAAGGGTAAAACAACGATAAAGAAAAAAGGCCAGGATGAAACCTTTACAGGGCATCCTATTGATATTTTAAAATCTCTCCTCAACCAATTCAAAAGTCCCGCGCATAACAATCTGCCTCAATTTGCAGGCGGTGCAGTCGGTTATTTCGGCTATGATATCCTGCAATATTTTGAAAACATTCCACCTCACAGCAAAGATGTCATCAATACAGATGATATGAAATTTTTATTCGTAGATGAACTGATTGTCTTTGATCATCTAAAACAATCCATACAAATCGTCTGCAACCTTCATGTTCCGGAGAACCACTCGGAGCAGCAAATTGAAGAAGCCTACAAAAAAGCTGAACAGTCCATACATGATACGCTGGCACAGCTTGAAAATAATGTGAATCACCCTGTTCCAGCCTTTCGCTACCTTCCTCAGCAGGAAGCTGATATAAGCGCCGTACAATCTAATCTGACAAAAGAAGAGTTTTGCAGGATGGTAGAGCGAGCTAAAGAATATATTACTGCCGGTGATATTTTTCAAGTTGTGCTTTCACAGTGCTTTGAAAGTGAAGCAAAAGCGGACCCGCTGACCGTCTACCGGGTTCTGCGGATCGTAAACCCATCTGCCTACATGTATCACTTGAAGATGCCGGATGAGACCATCGTTGGTTCATCACCAGAATTGCTTGTCAAAGTAGAAGGACAGCAGGTAAGAACCAGGCCGATTGCCGGGACTCGTCCCCGGGGAAAAGACATGGAGGAAGACCAGCTATTAGCAGAGGAATTATTGGCGGACGAAAAAGAAGTGGCAGAACATATCATGCTTGTCGATTTAGGAAGGAACGATATCGGCAGGGTTTCAGAGTATGGCAGTGTGGAAGTGTCCTCATTTATGGAGATTGAGAGATACTCTCATGTCATGCATATCGTATCGGACGTAACTGGAACGCTGAGAAGCGATAAAGACTTCTTTGACGCTCTGATCTCTTGCCTGCCAGCCGGAACGCTGTCCGGAGCTCCGAAAATCAGAGCCATGCAGATCATATCAGAACTTGAGACGCAAGCTCGAGGAACGTATGCAGGGGCCATCGGATATTTATCATTTTCAGGGAATATGGACTCCTGCATTACGATCCGTACGATTCTGTTTAAAAATCAAAAAGCTTATATTCAAGCGGGGGCAGGCATCGTCGCTGATTCTGTTCCGGAGAACGAATACGAAGAGACCTTTAATAAAGCGAAAGCCTTGCTGAAAGCCATTCAAGTGGCTGAAGCGATGGAACTTCAAGTGTAATAAAAAGTGGGTATGATTGAACCGCCGTTTGAAAGCAGAAGGGTATAAGCAAGCTTTTCCCATCTGCTTTTCAGGCGGTTCATTTGTTTCACAACCAGCCGGCTCTTATCATCGCCAGCGATCACATTCCTACTAAAGGAGAAAAAAATTTGAGGGTTTCTTTCAAGAATCAGTAGGGGTGCACAATATGAATGACCTCAATATAGGTCTTTACAAAATTAGATTAACGGGACGGGTGAGACACGCGGAAAGCGAGCCTCCTGAAACGGATATCAACCACTCCTAAGAGCAACAAAGGTTACGAAAACAACCTAAAAAAAAGAGCCCAGGGGGTTCTTTTTTTTATCGAGTTTTTTGAACTCCATGTGAAATAAAAAAAGAGCCTTGGAGGCTCTTTTTTTAACGCAATGTTTTCTGAATGTACTTAATGGTTTTTCGAAGATCTTCAGCGGAAGGCCTTCCGAAAGGGCCGGTCTGAACGCTTAGATAAAGAATTCTTTTTTGCGGATCAACGAGAAAGACAGCCGGTTCTCCATGTGAGCCATGATCATCATAATAGGTATCATCATGGTAATAGACGCCGTAAGCCTTAATTACTTCCTGATCCTTGTCACTCAGAACGGGGAAAGAGAGTGTCCTGCTTTGCTTCATTTTTGCCAGGTTGGCGGTTTCGTCAGTAGAAATGGCAAGAATGTGAGTATTCAGCTCACGGAACGTTTCTTTATGCTTCTCAAGATCCTGGAGCTGTTCGTTGCATACCGGGCACCATTCTCCGCGGAAAAATACAAGCAAGTGAAAGCGGTCATCCGTTTTTAAATGGTCATAAAAATGAAAGGGTTCTCCTTCTGCTGTTACTGCTGTAAAGTCAGGGGCCTGATCGCCCAATTGGAATTTTGGCAAAATGTTGTCCTCCTTTTTTTATTATTTAAGTATTCCTTCATCGTCTATAAATAAAACCTTGAATGCTTTGTAATAAAACAAGGGCATTTTTACCATTCTATAGATATAGGATGGTGATAGATTTGGATCTTTTAAAAGAACTGACAGAAACCAATGGTGCTCCAGGCTTTGAAAACGAGATACGAAAAATTATGAAGCGTGAGATCGAAAAGTCCGGTGCACCGCTTGTTTATGATCACATGGGAAGCATTTTTGGCGAGAAAAAAGGGTCAGCTGATGGACCTAAAATCATGCTTGCCGGCCACATGGATGAAGTAGCTTTCATGATTAGCGAAATTACGAAGGATGGCTATTTGCGGTTCGTTCCGCTCGGCGGCTGGTGGGATCAAGTAATCCTTTCCCAGCGAGTTCACGTGATTACAGACAAGAAAACGTTCACAGGTGTGGTAGGGTCAAAGCCTCCGCATATTTTGACTCTGGAAGAACGGAAAAAAGTCTATCCGATGCGTGAAATGTTTATCGATATTGGGGCAAACGATAAAGATCAGGTGAAAGAATGGGGGATCAAGGTTGGAGATCCGATCATGCCGATCTGTCCGTTTGAACTTTTGCCAGATAACGATACAATCCTGGCAAAAGCATTGGATAATCGTGCGGGCTGCTATCTTGCGCTGGAGGTGTTGAAGCAACTCAAAGACAGTGACCACCCGAACACCATTTACTGTGGAGCCACAGTTCAGGAAGAAGTCGGCTTAAGGGGAGCAGCAACCGCACCTTATGCCATGGAGCCTGATCTTGCGATTGCAATGGATGTTGGGATCGCGCAAGATGGACCGGGTGACAACTCAAACAAAGCCAAGCTCGGAGCTGGTCCGCTAATAACATTCCTTGACTCTTCTATGGTGCCGCACGTTCCACTGCGAAACATGGTGATCGAGATCGCCGAGAAACATAACATCCCTTACCAGGTGGATGTCATGCTCGGCGGAGGAACGGATGCCGGCAGGTTCCATTTGTTTAAAAAAGGTATTCCTTCTCTTGTCATCGGTGTCGCATCGCGTTATATCCACAGCCATGTTTCCATGGTCAGCAAGAGCGATCTGGAAAACACAGTAAAACTATTGGCGGCAGTCGTTAAAACAGTCGATCAGAAGAAAATGGAGTCCCTGATAGATTTTTAAACAAAATAAGCTACAATAGAGAAAAGGTGTTCTTTTTGAACGCCTTTTGCTTTTGAAATCACTTGTTTAAAAGGAGATCAACAAATGAGTACAACATTTCTGTTTATTGGCGCAGGCCGCATGGCAGAGTCAATGATTAAAGGACTTCAGTCTTCTAAAGACCATAATATATCGATCATCGCAGGAAATCAGGGGAACACGGAAAGGCTTCAGCAGCTATTTTCGTTATATGCTGTGGAGACGACAACAGACTGGATTCATCATGTGCTGGATAGTTCTGTCATTGTTCTTGCCGTTCCTCCTGACGCCCATGATGCTGTCTTGGAAAAACTTTCAACCGCTATCGATGGCCAGCTTGTCATTTCCGTAGCGGCTGGAATCGGACTGAAAAAACTGGAGGATAACCTTCCTTCTCGCACACCGGTAGCCTGGGTGATGCCCAATACGGCTTCAGAGGCGGGAGAATCCATGTCCATTTATACACATGCTGAAACCTTGGATGCTAACCAAGAACAGCAGCTGAAAATTCTGTTGGACAGTATCGGCTCCTCCGAAAAATGCACTGAAGAGCAGATACATAAACTTACTGCTGTTACTGGGAGCGCTCCAGCCTTTCTTTATGAATTTGCTTCTGCTCTCATTAATGCTGCTTCGAGCTATGGGATATCAGAAGGCCAGGCACGGAAGCTCGTTTCACAGATGATCTATGGTTCTGCGGTGATGTTAAAAAGCGGTTTGTCACCGATTGACCTTAAGGAAGCGGTCACTACTCCAGGTGGTGCAACAGCGGCCGGGCTGGAGATCTTAAAAGAAGCTGATTTTGGACAGCTGATCCAAAAGGCGGTTCAAGCGACCAACGAACGTGCAGCTGAGCTAGGCAAGGCAGTGAAAGAATGACAGACATCAAAACCGTATAGGGGTAATCTATGAGTAAAACAATTTTGGATTTTATTATTCACTATGAATATGTCGGTATCTTTCTTGCTCTTGCCTTTGGCTTAATTGGTCTGCCGGTTCCGGATGAAATTTTACTCACCTTTACAGGCTATCTAGTCTACGAAGGAAAAACAGGGTTTGCATTGACCTTGTTGTCTGCCTTTTTGGGAGCGATGTCCGGAATCTCCGTCAGTTATTTTCTAGGCTATAAACTTGGTCTGCCATTTCTGAAAACGTTTGGCCCTAAAATTGGAATTACGGAAGAAAAAATAGAAAAAACACAATGGTATTTTCAAAAGTATGGCAACCTGATGATTATCATCGGTTATTTTATTCCGGGAATCCGCCATATTACTGCTTATATCGCGGGTATTTCAGCCATGAAATTTAAAAGGTTTGCGCTGTATGCCTATTCAGGTGGATTAGTCTGGAGCTTCACGTTTATCATGCTCGGAAAGGAGTTGGGCAGAAAGTGGAGTGTTGTTGAGCAGTACTTTCACAACCTGGGATTCTACGCTATTCTCACGGCTGTAGCGGCAGTGCTGCTTATTTGGCTTATCTATAAAGTTAAAATGAAACGTGCGTAAAAAAAGGACCTGATGGGAGCTCATCAGGTCCTTTTTATTTTTGAGGTTTCATCCAAAGGCGGCCGATGCCATTTTGCAGCATCCGCAGCAGGAATAGCGTTCCATAATAAAAGGAGAACACGACGATCAGCAGGAGGGTGATCGACAGGTGGTTTTCATAGTGGGTGGTATGCATAAGTTCGCACAGACAGATGGTTGCAACTCCTGATGCAATGAACGTAAAGTATTCTGCGAGCTTAGGCTTGAACTTCACCTCTTCCACGATGGTGTGGTAATGGAGGAAGGAAAGTAAAACCCCGCTAAAGTTCACTGCTATAATGACCCCATGGATGCCAAACGACGTTTGTGAAGCAAGGGAAAGAATGAGCAGGATAGACAGGATATTAACCCATATGGTTTGCGAGAACACATCTCTTGCCCTTCCCAGGCCAAAAAGGATGGCCTGAAGCGGTGCAAGCAAATAATGAAACAGAATAAAGGGTGAGAGGAGCATCAGAAACTGGCCGGCTTGTGGAGAATGATAGAAGAGCACGGTAAGTTCATCTGCAAAAAAATACATCACGATCGAGCACGGAATGCCATAAAGAAAGGTAATATGAAAAGCCTGGTGGATCCGCTGATGCAGCCCTGCTTCATCCTGTTTGGAGCGTGCTTCGGAAATGGAAGGAACGAGTGAAACATACAGTGAATATCCGATAAATCCCGGAAAGTAGCCGATCGTCATCGCAAACGCCGTAAGCATGCCATACTGTTTAGTGGCGATTGATGCTGTAATTCCGGCGAACATTAAACTTTGCGTGATCAAAATCGGATTCACTGCAGCAGTAAGGGCGTTCAGGATGCGGACTCCAGTCGTAGGAAGGCTTACTTGAAACAGCTTTTTTAAGATGCTCCTGCGCGGAACAGGTGTGAAATCTGATTTCGAAACATCTTTTAAGTTTCGCTGCCCTAGTAAAAACGACGTTGAAAAGAAAAACAGTGAGACAAGCTCACCGGCCCCAATACCCAATACAGCAGCAACAACTCTATATTCTAATGGCAAACCTTTCATATATTGCAGGACGTAAAAAATAAAACTCAGCTGCGCCGTTTTTTCTAAAAGCTGAGCGATTGCTATGGGCTTCATTTTTTGAAGTCCGCTGAAGTAGCCTTTCAGAATAGAGGTCGTTCCTATGACCGGCACGATCGGGATGAGAGCAAGCAAAGGATACCCGAGCCGAGTATCAATGGTCTCCCATTTTAAAAGCACCAGCGTAACGGCCGCACTGATCAGCACAAGGAGCAGGCTTAATCCCATGATGACGTAAAACGATACCTTAACGATCTGGAGCCTCTGTTTGTCATTCTGATGTACTTCCTCTTCGGCCAAAACCTTTGAGAGGGCCGTTGGAAATTCAAGAGCGGCAATCGTGATCAGCAGTCCGATTACCGGCAGTGCCATCATGTAAAATCCCATGCCTTCACTGCCCAATGATCTTGCGAGAAGGACGCTTACTACAAATTCCACGACTTTTGTGTAGAGCATTGCCAAAGATAAAATAAGTGTTCCTTTTAGAAATTTTCCCATGATTTCACCCTTTGTCCAATTCATCTCCTTAACATGTATATGACATATGAAGTGAAAAAGAAGAGAGATTTATAATGTCGAAAAAAGGAGTCTTTTGGATTGGAAAATAAAAGAATTGTAAAAAAACGATACAAAATTGTATATTTTCGGTAAGATAGAGATACTATCCTAAACTAGTTGGTGTTGTATGGAGATCTTTTTACAAAATCTTTTTCATCATTACGGGTATTTTGCACTGTATTTCCTTCTTGCGCTTGGTGTGATCGGTCTTCCAGTGCCGGATGAGTTCCTGCTGACCTTTGCCGGTTATATCGTTTACTCGGGTGAAGTTTCTTTTGCTTTGACACTGCTCGCCGCTTTTGCTGGATCAGCGACCGGGATTACGATCAACTATTGGCTCGGAAAGAGCTTTGGTTTACCCTTATTGCTTAAATATGGACCGAAATTTCACTTATCAACACATAAAATACACACCTCACAATCTTACTTTCAGCGTTTCGGAAAACCATTAATCATGTTTGGATACTTTATTCCAGGAATCCGGCATCTCACAGCCTATTTTGCAGGGATGTCCTCGCTTCCGTATCGTGTATTCGCCTTTTATGCGTATATCGGTGCATTTATCTGGAGTTTTCTGTTCATCATGATCGGCAGAACGGTAGGTGCAAAATGGTACCTTGTTACCGCATTTGTTCATAAGGCGAGCCTTCTCGGCCTGGCCGTTTTTATCATTGCAATTGCTGTAGCTGTCTATTCTTTGAAAACAAAGGGAAGAAAATCACAACGATATGACGTTTCATGAGAAAGAGTGTAAGAATAGGAAAAAGCCGCCTTTGAGGCGGCCTTTTTTGAGAGAGGAACCGGGCGGCTGAACCAAATAATGGGCGGAAGCCGTCACTCAGCAACCTATCTTTTCCTTAACCTCTTCAAGAAATGGTCTCGCCCGCCGGCGAGCTTTTTCAGCTCCGTGCAGGAGAATTTCATCCATTTTCCTCGGGTTGTTCATGAGTTCTATATAACGCTGCCTTGGTGTTTCCAAATAGGCGTTCATAACATGAAACAATTCTTTTTTAACCTCTCCCCAGCCAACTCCATTCTCATATCTCTCACGCATCCTCTTCACCTGCGCTTCTGATGCAAATTCTTTATAGATTAAGAACAAAGATGAACGAGCTGGGTCTTTTGGGTCCTCAGGTAAACTAGAATCCGTCTCAATCCGTTTGATCAGTTTCTCTAACTCTTTCTCCTCACTAAAAAGAGGAATCGTATTGTTATAGCTCTTACTCATCTTCCTGCCATCAAGCCCCGGAACGACTGAAGTTTCTTCGTCAACCTTGTATTCAGGCATTTTGAATGTCTCGCCATATATATGGTTGAAATGTCCGGCGATGTCTCTGGCGATTTCCACGTGCTGAATCTGGTCTTTGCCGACAGGGACAATATCCGATTGAAACAATAAAATATCTGCGGCCATTAAGATGGGATACGTAAACACACCCATATTGATACCCGAATCCTGCTCGAGACCATTCTGCCGGTTTTCCTCAATCAAACCTTTATAAGCGTGGGCGCGGTTCATCAAACCTTTTGGTGTGAGGCAGGAGAGAATCCATGCGAGCTCCAAAATTTCTGGAACATCTGCCTGGCGGTAAAAGGTTGATTTTTCGGGGTCAAGACCGAGTGCAAGCCAGGTTGCCGCAATGCCATATACATAATCCTTGAATTGCTTTGCATGTTGAACCGTTGTTAAAGAGTGGTAGTCTGCAATAAAGTAATAAGGTGAATAGGCATCGTTTTCAGCCAGCTGGAGAGCTGGTCTAATGGCTCCAATATAATTTCCGATGTGCGGCCTTCCGGTAGACTTGATTCCAGTCAGTACAATTTTTTTCTCCATTTAATTTCCTCCTGTCCAATAAAAAAGGGGCTCCTCATCCTGATTAAGGACGAGAAACCCCGTTGTGCCACCTTGATGAACTACTCTAAGCAGTCCGCTTTAACAGTATCCAAAGACCGAATACCTGTCTCCTTCTAACGGCGAGACCTTCCGTCAAAGCCTACTCCCAGCGGTTTCGGTTTGAGGCTCAGAAGCCCATTCAATCGCATTTCCACACTGGCTCTCACCAACCGCCAGCTCTCTGAAGTGTACGTGCCATCTACTCTTCTTCTTCATAGCCATGTATCGTTTCCATAATGTTAAATGATGGATATTGATAAATCAAGCTAAAAATTTAATAAAGGTACAACGCAGTCCTTCACGTCATGTCTCGGTGAGTTGACAACCGGTGATACTTCAAATGCCTCCATCTGTTCACTATCATATGGAGTGAGGAGAGATTTTAAGTACTCGTTATCCTGAATGGAAGGATCCAGCCAGCTTTCTTCTGCTTCTTTTGTCAGGATGACCGGCATGCGGTCGTGGAGGTCTTTCATCAATGCATTCGGGCGTGTTGTGATATGAGTACAGGACGTAATCACTTCTCCATTTTGTTCCCATTGATCCCAGAGGCCTGCAAAGGCAAAAGGTTTACGGTTTTTCAGCCGGATATGAAACGGCTGCTTTTGTTTGTCTTCTCTTTTCCATTCATAAAAGCCATCGGCTATCACGAGACAACGCTTATTTTTCAAGGGACCTCTAAATGAAGCCTTCTCATCCACCGTTTCGGCCCGGGCGTTGATCATCTTGTAGCCGATCTTGGGATCTTTCGCCCAAAAGGGAATCAGCCCCCAGCGGTGCATTTCCGCTTTTCGTGTCCTTCCATCCGAGGTAATAACAAGCACGTTTTGTGATGGAGCGATGTTAAAGCGCTGAGGCAAGGTTTTGGGAATGGTGATATCAAACTCTTCCTGAATAAAATGCATATCCGCATACAAAGAATATCTGCCACACATACGAAACAGCTCCTTTGAAAGATTCTACTTCTAGTGTAACGCAAGGCAGCTCACTCTCAAACATTTATATAAAGGCTCTTTCTGCTTTGGGAACATTTTTGTAAAAAGCTTCATTGATAAGTTGATTGGAGTGCAAGGTGCGAGACTCCTCGAAAATGAATTTCACATTTTCTTCGTGCGATATAACGCTGCCGAAGCCTTCCTTGTCCTGCGGGGGAAGCGGGACAGGTGAGACCCACAGGCGCTATGCGCCGAGAAAGTAGGCGCTGGCGCCGGTAAGGCTCACCGCCCGCCTCGCGGAAAGCGAGCAGCCTGGAACGGATATCAACCACTACCTAGAGCAATAAAGATTACGAAAACAGCCCCATAAAAAAAGAGAACCGTAAATAACGGTCCTCCAGTCTGCCATTAATAGATGACCACCAGTTCCTTTTCTTTTGTGTTCAATTTATCAGCGATATCACGAGCGATCCAGACTCCGCACGCGCTCGCCTGTGCAAGTCCTCGCGTAATCCCGGCGCCGTCTCCGCCGACATAGAGGCCGGAAATCTCTGATTCAAAACGGTCATTCAGCTTCGGCCGGGCAGAATAGAATTTGGCCTCTACTCCATAAAATAATGTATGTTCTGAAGAAATACCAGGGGTAACTTCATTCAGTGCCTCTGTCATTTCAATCAGGCTTTTCATTGTGTTATAAGGAAGAACTAAACCGAGGTCACCAGGAACCGCCTCTTTCATTGTTGGATTAAGAAAGCCTTCTTTGATCCGTTTTTCTGTGGAACGGCGGCCTTTCTTAATATCTCCGTACTTTTGTACGACCAAGCCTCCAGAGGATAACTGGTTAGCAAGCCTCGATACTTCATGTGCATATTCCGTCGGCTCATCAAATGGATCATCAAATTTATGGGACACAAGCAGAGCAAAGTTGGTATTCGGGCTTCCGAGAGCAGGGTCTTTGTAGGCATGCCCGTTTGCCAGCATGATGCCTGAATGGTTCTCGACCACTACGTGTCCTGACGGATTGCTGCAGAACGTTCGGACTCTTGTGCCGACAGACGTGTTGAACACAAATTTCCCTTCATATAAATGCTCGTTGATTTCCTCCATCACCACGTTTGACGTTTCTACACGGACACCGATGTCCACTTGGTTAGCTGCCATTTTCAGCCGGCGTTTTTTCAGAATCTTGGTGAGCCATGATGAGCCATCGCGGCCTGGAACGATGACGATTTTATCCGCAGAGAGGATCGTTCCGTCTTTTAATTCCACGCCAGTTGCTTTGTGCGTGCCATCCACTTTTTCTGTAACAAGATCCAATACTTCTGCTTTATAGCGCATTTCGATTTTTTCTTTTAAGTATTCATAGATGCTGGTCAGAATAGCAAGGTTCTGTTCCGTTCCAAGGTGGCGGACCTGTGCACGGAGAAGCTTCAATCCAGCAGCATACGCGCGCTTCTCGATATCTCTCACTTCATCAGTCAGCGGGTCAGTAATGGTTTCTGTCGCTCCATGTTCAAGGTTAATGCTGTCTACATATTTTATAAGATCAATCACGGTTTCATCCGGCAGGTAATCAGTCATCCAGCCGCCAAACTCACTTGTAATATTAAACTTTCCATCAGAGTATGCTCCTGCTCCTCCAAAGCCATTCGTAATCGAACAGGCTGGAAGGCAGCCGGCAAATTCTTTTCTTCCGGCAGCAGGCGGGCACTTTTGAATTTTCTTTTGCAGGATCGGGCAGTTTCTTGAATAAATATCATGGCCTTTATCGATCAATAAAATGTTGGCTTCCGGCATTTTGCGAGTTAATTCATAGCAAGAAAATATTCCGGCCGGACCAGCTCCAACCACAATGACATCATATTTGTTATTCATAAAAAGAACCTCCCGAGTTCAAGCTTCTGCGTGTTGTTTCACTCAACCTTAGTAACTATATCAAATTCTGAAAACAAAAACAATAAAATTTACGAACCTTTAATTAAAAATTAATTTTAATGTTCGTATTTAGCGTTCTAAAATGGAATAAGTAACCTCTTTATCCGCTTTCAGTTTATAAAAACCATAAAAGTTGATAACGTGTAAAGCGCTTGACATAAGTAAGTTACGTTTGTTATTATGCTTACTATAAGTAAGTTGAAGTGTTTGTTCATTATAAAAGGGAATAGTAACAGGGTATATATGAAGGGAGATATGATTGTGGAAAAAAGGACAAGTGGAATTCACCACATTACAGCTATTGTTGGGAATCCACAGGAAAACCTTGATTTTTATGCTGGAGTGCTGGGGCTGCGCCTCGTAAAGAAAACCGTAAACTTTGATGACCCGGGTACGTACCATCTCTATTTTGGAGACGAGGAAGGCTCGCCAGGGACGATTATGACTTTCTTTCCTTGGCCTAGCGCGTATAGTGGAAGAACAGGAGCGGGACAGGTGGGTGTCACGGCGTTCGTGGTACCTGAAGGAGCATTAACCTTCTGGGAAGAGCGCCTAACTAAATTTAACGTAGCTTTTGAAAAAACAGAGCGCTTTGGCGAGCAGTATTTAGCCTTTGATGACCCCCATGGACTTCATCTTGAATTGGTAAGCCGCAGTGAGGGAAAAAACAGTACATGGTCATTTGGAGGGGTATCTGCCGAGGTTGCCATCAAAGGATTTGGCGGTGCGGTATTGTTGTCAGGTGCTCCTCAAAAAACGATGAGATTGCTGACTGATGTCATGGGCTTGGAAAAAGCAGGTGAAGACGATGATTTCATCAGGTTTAGAGCTGCATCCGATCTGGGAAATATCATTGACATTAAAACGTCAGCCGTTGGAAGAGGAACGATGGGTGCCGGTACAGTTCATCATATCGCATGGCGGGCTTCCGATAATGAGGACCATGAAAGCTGGAGATCACATGTTCAGCAGAGCGGTTTTGAAGTAACACCAGTTATTGACCGTCAATATTTTAATGCGATCTATTTCCGCGAATCAGGTGGTATTCTTTTTGAAATCGCGACTGATCCGCCTGGATTTGCACGTGACGAGCCGAAAGACATTATGGGTAAAAATCTTCTTCTTCCTCCGTGGCTTGAGCCAGAGCGGGAAAAGATTGAATCTGTGCTTATGCCGGCAGAAGTTCGGGTTTTAAAGGAGGATGAAGTAAAATGAGGCATTTATTTAACAAAGGAAGAAACGAAAAGGCACCAGTATTGCTTCTGCTCCATGGAACAGGTGGTACGGAAGAGGATTTATTGCCGCTCGCCTCAATGATCTCACCGGAATCTTCTATATTAAGTGTCAGAGGAAATGTCACTGAAAATGGAATGCATCGCTTCTTTAGAAGGTTGGCTGAAGGGGTCTTCGATGAAGAAGACTTGAAATTCCGCACGAAAGAGCTGCATGACTTTTTAGATCATGCGGCCGATGAATATGAGTTTGACCGGCAGAATATCGTAGCGGTCGGCTATTCGAATGGTGCGAATATCGCCGGAAGCCTTTTATTTCACTATAAAGGAGAATTGCGCGGCGCAATCCTTCATCATCCCATGGTGCCATTAAGAGGAATCACACTGCCAAATCTCGAGAATGCAGCGATATTTATCGGTGCCGGTAAAAATGACCCGATCTGCCCTCCACAGGAGACGGAAGAACTGGAAAGCCTCTTGCAAGGAGCAGGAGCGAATGTGGAAACGTACTGGGGAGATTACGGCCATCAGCTCACACAGCCTGAGGCAGAGGCTGCACGGGACTGGTTTCAAAAGTATTACTCTAAAAGCTAATCGCGAGAGAGGGGAATCTGCATGAAATCGATCGATCCAAAAAGTTTGTCCGCTAAAGAAAACTATAAGTTTCTTACAGGAAGTATCATTCCGAGGCCGGTCGCTTTTGTTACTACCACAACAAAAGAGGGTATTTTGAATGCGGCGCCTTTCAGTTATTTTAATATAGTCAGTTCAACTCCTCCGCTCATTTCTGTTTCCGTTCAGAGAGCGGACGGCCAGCCGAAAGATACGGCAAGGAATGCAATGGAGGCTGGTGAATTTGTTGTTCATATCTCGGATGAAAGCTATGTAGAAGCCATCAATCAGACAGCCGCAAGCCTTCCGCCGGATGAGAGTGAGGTCGAACTGGCCGGACTTACCCCAATTAAGAGCACTAAAGTAGCTGTTCCAGCCTTAAAAGAAGCAAGCATCCGCTTGGAGTGTGTCCTGGAGCAGTCCATTCCGCTTGGCGGAAGTGAAGAAAATCCGGCATGTGATCTGCTCATCGGGGAAATCGTCCACTATCATATCAGAGAAGATTTGTACGAAGAAGGCCGCATTGATGCTGCAGGATTAAAGCCTGTCAGCAGGCTAGCGGGCAATAATTACTCAAAACTTGGGGAGACTTTCACGCTTGAACGGCCAAAGTAAGACATCTTGAAATACTGAATAAAAGACCTTCATCTCACATAAGGAGATGAAGGTCTTTATTTTAATTGAAAAAGCTTATTCATGAATTCCATCCAGATACTCATCTCAAACTGATGCTTGAAAGAGACCCTCAAGTTTTTTTCATTTACCGTGAGGATGGAGGCAGCTGGCGAATGAATGAGGCTCTTCCATCCCATCCACTTCAGAGGGCTCCAACATTGTTAACCAAACTTATTTGAGAAAGATACAAAGAATCATAAGAACCGTAGGCACTCCATAGATCAGTGACTGCTGCATCGTCATTTCCTTATCAAACCGTTCTTTCCACGTTTTATAATTTGCACGTCTCTCTACATACCAGTTACCACTGTTCATCAGACGGACACCTCTTTACTTGGAATTTATTAGTTTGTGTTTTCCCGTTTTATTAGAAGGATTAACCTGTTCATCCCAAAAAGTCATACTTTTCATTGAGTGTATGGTAGCATGATAGAAAAGAGCAATCACGGGGAGGAAATGGAATGGACTCGGTTCAGACTCTCGTCACCGATCGGCTGATCCTGCGAATGTTTGATGAAGAAAAAGATGCTGAAAACTATGCACGGGTGCTTGGGCAGGATGAGGTAGGAAGGTATTTACCCAAACGGGGGGCTTATTCACCTGAAGAAGCGATGCGAATGATGGCTTTTTTTATTAAAGGCTGGGAGGACCGTGGATTTGGAACGTTTGCCGTTCAGATGAAAGATGGGGAACTGATCGGCCATTGCGGATTGAATTATGTAAAAGATTTGGATGAAGTCGAACTTTTATATGCTTTCAGCAGGGAAAGCTGGGGCCAAGGATTTGCAGCCGAGGCAGCGGCAGCCTGTGTAAAAGCTGTGTTTGAAAGACTGCATCTCAACCGATTAATTGGGCTTGCAATGCCTGCAAACCAAGGTTCAGGAAAGGTTCTGAAAAAAGTTGGGATGGCCTGGGAAAAGGATATAAGCCTATGGAATATGGAGCTTCAGTATTTTAGCATGACAGCAGAAGATTATTGGCGTCCAAAAAAAGATTTATAAAACGAAAGCTGAAGTGAGGGGTTATTGCTTCGGTTATTTTTTTAATTGGATTAAAATAGAAACAGAAAGTGAAGTAGCCAGGAGGGAATATCATTGAAACATAGGTTAGGTATATTTTTCATAGCGCTGATGCTCATGGTGATCGCCGGCTGTTCGGACGGTCCTAAACCGGAGCCGAGATTAAAAGATTACATGAAAAACTGGCAGTCTATGAAGTTTGATAAGATGTACAGTATGCTGTCAGACAAGAGCAAAAAAGAGATTACAAAGGATGAGTTTGTGAAGAAATACTCAGCGATTTATGGCGGGATTAAAGCACAAGATGTTTCGATCAAACCTCTTATCCCGAAAGAAGAGCCTGAGCCGGACAAGAACGGAAACATCACATATACATACAACGTAAAAATGGATACGCTCGCTGGCCCAGTTCAGTACAAGAATAAAATAAAAATGAAAGAGCAGGAAAAGAAAAACAAGAAAGACTGGTACATTGATTGGGATTATTCACAGATCTTCCCGGGCATGGCAAAGGGAGATAAAGTGAGGGTTCAAACGAACAAAGCGAAGCGGGGAGAAATCCTTGACCGCAATGGAAATGGACTCGCTGTTAATGGAGTGGCTTCCCAGGTAGGGATTGTCCCTCAAAATCTACCAGCAAATAAAGACGCAAGCAAGGAACAGCTCGCAAAAGTGCTTGGTATTGATAAGAAGACCATCGATAACGCTCTGAATGCTTCATGGGTGCAGCCTGGATTCTTTGTACCGATTAAGACCATTGCTGAGGAAGACCCTCGTCTTAAAAAAGTCGCGAAAATCAAGGGAGTGAGCACTCAGTCCATCGAGACGAGAGTGTATCCGTATAAAGAAGCGGGATCCCATCTAACAGGATTTGTGCAGCCGATTAAAGCAGAAGAGCTTGAAAAATTAAAATCTGAAGGCTACGAATCTACCGATGTGATCGGAAGAAGAGGCCTTGAGAAATTTTATGAAAAGCAGCTCCGCGGGAAAAACGGCGGATTGATCAGGATCGTTGATTCTGGTGAAAACGAAAAACGAACGGTTGCCAAGAAAGAAGCGGTGGATGGAAAATCAGTAACACTGAACATTGATATGTATCTGCAAAGCGACCTCTACAATCAGATGAAAAAGGATGTCGGAACAGCTTCGGCCATCAATCCTGTAACAGGAGAGGTTCTTGCCCTTGTGAACAGCCCGGGTTTCGATCCGAATGATTTTGTACTGGGGATCTCGGGTTCACAATACCAGAAGCTTGAAAAAGATCCGAAGAAACCGATGTTAAACCGTTTTGCTTACACGTATGCCCCTGGATCCACGTTTAAGCCGATTACGGCATCCATCGGTCTGGAGACCAATAAGCTGAATCCAAACAAGGAAGTCGCCATCTCCGGGAAAAAGTGGCAGAAGAAAGGCTGGGATAAGAAATTTGTAACCCGGGTTTCTGCGGTGCCATCTGTTAATCTGGAGAAAGCCCTCATGTATTCCGATAACATTTACTTTGCCCAAACAGCGCTGGCCATCGGAAAAGAAGACATGGTGAAAGGCGCAGAAAAGTTTGGTTTTAATGAAGACATGCCGTTTGATCTGGATTTCGAAAATTCTTCACTGAAGAAGGAAGACATTGATTCAGAAGGTATGCTTGCTGATACCGGATATGGGCAGGGAAGAGTGGAAATGAACATCCTGCACCTCGGGCTTTCCTATACTCCTTTTATCAATAACGGGAATTTAATCGCACCGCAGTTGGTGAAAGCAGATAATCCGAAAGCTAAAGTGTGGAAGAAAAACGTCATTTCCCCGGAAACGGCTACAAGAATCAGAAGTGATCTGGTAAAAGTCGTTGGGGATAAGAGAGGAACAGGATACAAGCCGCCACTTAAAAATATCGTACTTGCCGGGAAGACAGGAACGGCAGAGCTGAAGTCCAAAATTGGCGAGAAAGGCCAGGAAAATGGTTATTTCGTTGCGTTTAACCAGGAACAGCCAAGCCTTCTCGTCTCCATGATGATTGAAAATGTACAGGACAAGGGCGGCAGCCATTATGTTGTTCCGAAAGTGAAAAATGCATTTAAAGAATACATGAAAGAAAAGCCTCTTCGTTAAGAAGAGGTTTTTCCTGCCTGAGAGTAGAAAGATAAATAGGATTGTTTTCCTGCTTTCATAACACTGAATAAAGGGTGATCTCCATGCAAACACATCTTCTTTTTAATATGAACATTGGCACACAGAAACCAGAGAGCATACGGAACACAGAAACAAAGTGCCCTTTTTGTGAAAGGGGAAGCCTGACAGGCATTATCAAAGAAAAAGGAGACATCATCTGGCTCAAGAATAAATATCCGGTGCTTGCCAACGCGTTCCAGACGGTTCTGATTGAAACAAAAGAGTGTTACTCCGAGCTGTCTCAGTATTCAAAAGAACATCTATATGAACTCTTTGAATTTGGCCTTTCTGCATGGGAAAAGACCATACAAAGCGGAGAATACCAATCCGTTATCTTCTTTAAGAACCATGGACCGTATTCTGGCGGAACACTCCGCCACCCGCATATGCAAATTATAGGATTTAAAGAAGCAGATTATCATCAGAATATCCATCCGTCACAGTTTGAAGGAATCATCATTGAAAAACAGCCTGGCATCGAATTCAACATTTCAACAAAGCCGAAAATGGGATTCTATGAACTGAACATTCTGCTTGAAGACCGGAGCAAAGTAAAAGAGCTCGCTGATTACATTCAGCTCTCCACCCATTTCTTGCTGAACGGGTTCAGTAAAACCTGCAACAGCTATAATCTCTTCTTTTACCAGTGGGAAGAAAAAATAATTGCCAAAGTCGTTCCGCGATTCGCCGCCTCCCCGTTGTATGTCGGGTATTCCTTTCCGCAGGTGGCAAGCAATATAGACGCTGTTGCTGAAAAGATCAAACAAATGTATCTATAGTTTAAAAAAGAAATTCAAGCGCTTCGTTTCTTCAAGCGCTTTTTTTGTTAGGCCGTTAAATGAAACATTTCTTGCAAGCATACGACTAAGTCAATAGAACAACCTAAAAGTAAAGAGAGGAGGATTCCATTTGAAAGTTTTTTTGTCCATCATGATGTCCATTCTGCTGGGTGGCGGAGCTGTTCACCCGGTTATTGAGAGCCGGGCCGAAACGAAACCCATGAGACCAAAGGAAAGTTTGCAATGGGGACCCATGCAGAAAAACGGCTTGCTGCCGCTTCCTGACAAAAAATCCAAAGCGAGATGGATGAAACCTAAACCTGTTCCTGTCAAGCCTATACCCATTCCAAAGCCGATGCCGTATTTGAAAAAATAAAGAAAAAACCAAAGGGCAACTTTATGCTTTTTGGTTTTTTATTTTCCAAATTGCATAGAAGTAATGTCCAGCTCCAGCGCTTGTCGGACTTTAACAGGGCGCTTGCGCTTTTCTAGTAGGAAAATAATCCCATTACAACCATTTCCCCAAAAGAAACAAGGGATTTTTGCATGAATGGGGAAGTATTAAACTAGGTACAAAAGAGGACTGAAGCAGCAGATTCAACAGGATAAAATCTTTATTTATCTAAGGGAGGAATTTGATGATGATGAACGTGCCATTAAGAGTAACAGCCATGATGGAACATGCAGAAGCATTTTTTCCAAAAAAGACAGTAATCAGCCGGACCGCATCCGGCATCAGAAAGTTTACGTACCGTGAGATCGCCAACCGGACAAGAAGACTGAGCAGTGCGCTCAAAAAGATTGGCGTTCAAAAGGGAGATAAGGTAGGGACGCTTGCCTGGAACCATCACCGGCATTTGGAAGCTTACTTTGCTATACCCGGTGCAGAGGCCGTTCTTCATACGATCAATATTCGCTTGTCTCCCGCTCATATCGCGTATATCATCAATCATGCTGATGATAAGGTTCTTCTTATTGATCAGGACATCCTGCCGCTGATTGAAAAATTAAAAGATGAGATCACAGGGGTTAAGGCATTTGTCTTGATGACCGATGAACCTGAACTGCCGGATTCAACGCTTGAACCGCTGTATCATTATGAAAAAATCCTGGAAGAAGGAGATCCTTCTTTCATCTTTAATCCGGATATCGATGAAAATGAACCTGCGGGCATGTGTTATACGTCAGCCACGACTGGTAATCCAAAGGGTGTCGTCTATACGCACCGCGGAATCGTGCTCCACAGCATGGCGCTCGGACTGGCAGATGGAGGCAGTGTATCTGAGTCGGATATCTGCATGCCTGTTGTTCCGATGTTTCATGTGAATGCCTGGGGCCTTCCGTTTGCCGCCGTTTGGTTCGGAACGACACAGGTGCTTCCTGGGCCGCAGTTTACATCGAAGCTGCTCGCGGAACTGATCGAACGGGAGAAAGTTACAATCACTGCTGGAGTTCCTACCATCTGGCTTGGCCTATTGAAAGAGCTGGAGGAAGGAAACTATGATACAGGAAGCCTGCGTTATATTTTATGCGGTGGTTCAGCGGCTCCTAAAGGAATGATCAAAGCCTTTGAGACGAGGCACAACATCCCGTTTGCTCATGCATACGGCATGACAGAAACGAGCCCGCTTGTTATTTTTTCAAGGATTAAAAGCTATCAGGAAGACTTGGATTATGAAGAAAAGCTGAACATTCGGGCCAAGCAGGGCTACCTCGTTCCCGGTGTGGAAATGAAGGTAAAAGGTGCAGCCGGTGACGTGAAATGGGATGGAAACGAGATGGGCGAGCTGCTTTTAAGGGGCAACTGGATCGCCGATGAATATTACGGTGATGAAAACAGTACGGCGTTTGAAGACGGATGGCTTCATACAGGTGACGTAGTGACAGTCGATGATGAAGGAACAGTAAAAATCGTCGACCGTACGAAAGATCTAATAAAGAGCGGTGGTGAATGGATCTCTTCTGTTGATCTTGAAAACGCTCTCATCGCTCATGATGATATATACGAAGCCGCTGTGGTTGCTATACCTGATCCGCAATGGCAGGAAAGACCGGTTGCCTGTGTCGTATTAAAGGACGGAGCAAAAGGCAAAGTGACAAAGGAAGACATCAAAGAATACCTAAAACCACAATTTGCAAAATGGTGGATCCCTGACGATGTGCTGTTTATCGAAGAAATACCAAAAACGTCTGTCGGCAAATTTCTAAAAAGAGCGTTGAGGGACCAGGTGAAAGACCATTATGCCGGGGCTCAAACATTGGAAAAGTAAGGGTGAGAGCAGCCTTGCTTCAAAGAGGGCGGCTTCTTTCATAAATACTGAGGTGGCAAGATTGTTAATTACAGAAAACCAATTTAAGGATGAACTCCTCGAGACGATCCTTGATAATGCGTTCCATTGTGTCGTTGTCGTGGATGCGAATGGAGTCATCACGTATATCAATAAAGCTTATTGTGATTTTATAAAAGTAAATCAAACTGAATCGATCGGGAAGCATGTCACCGATGTAATAGAAAATACACGGATGCATATCGTTGCCAAAACCGGAAAAGAAGAGATAGCCGATCTTCAGTATATCGAGGGAAATTACATGATCGCAGACCGCATTCCGATCTTCCGGAACGGAGAGTCTGTGGGGGCAGTTGGAACGGTCACCTATCGTGATACCGAAGAATGGCGTACGATGAATTCCCACATTAAAAATCTCTTAACGGAGCTGGAATATTATCGAAATGTGCAGGAGGAGAATACCGGAGCCAAGTATTCTCTGCATGATATTGTGGGGAAATCCACTCAGATCATGGTTATGAAAGACCGAATCAAAAAGGTCGCGACCAGCGAGGTTGCCGTGCTCATACGCGGGGAGAGCGGGACCGGAAAGGAACTTTTCGCCCACAGCATCCACCAGCTCAGCGAGAGAAGCAATAAGCCGTTCATCAAAGTCAACTGCGGCGCCATTCCTGAGCAGCTGCTCGAATCCGAATTGTTTGGGTACGAGGAAGGAGCTTTTACCGGAGCAAAAAAGGGCGGAAAGCTGGGAAAGTTCCAGCTGGCAGACGGGGGAACGCTTTTACTTGATGAGATCGGGGATATGCCGATGCACATGCAGGTCAAGCTGCTTCGTGTCCTTCAGGAAAAAGAAGTAGAATCAGTAGGCAGTGTCAAACCGGTAAAAGTCGATGTCCGTGTTCTCGCTGCGACAAATAAGCCCTTAGAGAAGATGGTAGAAGAGCAGCGGTTTCGTGAAGATCTGTTTTACCGGATCAACGTCATCCAGATCAATATTCCTTCGCTGCGCGAGCGGCCGGAAGACATCGAGCAGCTGTCACAGCATTTTCTCCAAAAAATCAATAAGCGGACAGGCAGAAGAATTCTCGGGATGCATGAGAACGTCACCCGCCGTTTCGCCAAGCATAACTGGCCGGGAAATGCCCGAGAACTTGAAAACGTAATGGAAGCAGCCGTTCACATGTGCCAGGGAGAGTGGATCACACAGGACGCACTTCCCGATTATTTAAAAGAAGATACGGTCATGGCACTGGGAGCGAAAAGCCTGAAGGAAATACTAGAGGATACTGAAAAAAGAGTGCTGCGAGCGGCATTACGGGAGCATCATGGCGACAAACTCCAGGCCGCGAAAAGCCTCAGAATCGGGAAAACCAGTTTGTATGACAAGCTGAAGAAATATGGGGTGGAGTTTTGAGTAGCTCTTGGGTTACTGTGGGGTTGTGATCTAGTTGACATAATCTGATATTGGCGGGTAAAAGTCTTGTTTTGGCGGGTATTTTATGATTTTGGCAGGTAAAGGGGCATTTCAGCGGGTAAATCACCCATTTTGGCGGGTAATCTGAATTTCAATTTCTGCCGAGGGAGATTTAGCTCGCTAAATCCCCCGCCGTTTATAATTTTTATAAAGGAAGTGACATTTTTGATCATTAAAGAACGGAAAATGCCGCTTATTATTCGAAAATTAAACGCTTTACTTAGACGGCTTCCGCAGCATCATCCTCAGAGAAAGGATATTGAGGCGAGTTTTGCTAAATATATGGCCGGTTATAGAGGAGAAGAGTCTATTGATTACGTATTAGGTTTTCTGCCGGAGAAGGAATACTACATTCTTCATGATGTTAGGCTGTCAGACGGAGTTCGTTATTTTCAAATTGACACTCTTATTGTCTCATCGAAATTCATTTTGTTATTAGAGATAAAAAACATCTCTGGAACTCTTGTTTTTGACCAAACGTTTAATCAATTAATACGAATCACCGACGAAAAAGAGGAGGCGTTCCCTGATCCTATCCTGCAAATACAGAGACATGAACAGCAGTTCAGAGCCTGGCTACATCAACATCACTTTCACCAAATCCCCATCGAAAGCCTCGTTATCATCAGCAGTCCCTACACCTTAATTAAAAATTCTAGAGATAATCAAGCAGAACACCTTGAGATGGTCATTCACAGTGGTAAATTGTCCAAAAAAGTAAATGATTTTGAAAGGTTATATCTTAGTCCGATCCTAACAGACAAATTGATAAAAAAGCTGCTACGACAAATGAGTAAAAAGCACACGCCTTTAAGCATTGATTTACTACAGCGGTTTGATATTAAAACTGATGAACTGTTAACAGGGGTCCACTGCCCCGACTGCGGTTATTTACCGATGAAGAGAATGCAGGCAAAGTGGATATGCCCGAAATGCCTGAAAACATCAAAAGATGCTCACCTTATGGCATTGGTTGATTATGAATTACTCCTGTGCAGTACCATTAATAACTGCCAATTTAGACAATTCCTCCTGATCTCTTCCTCTTCAATAGCACACAAGATGTTATGTTCCATGAATCTTCCAGTGTCAGGATCCTTTAAAGATAAAATTTATTTTTTACATCCATCTGAATAACCCCTATTCCCCCCACTCAACCTCACTAATTTTCCAGGAAGACCATGGAGATAACCGTGCCACAGTGATATACAAGTGTACTTTTTCTGCCCCCACATTCTTCCGAAAGATCACAGTTTTAACGGGAATAATGGTCTTGACGGCCAGATGCTTGCGTGATTCCTTCCCGCGAATATCGTAATGGATGGCTGATATGCTGCGCGCTGACTTCAGCAGTTCTTTTCGCACTTTACCTTTCTCAGGCAAGACAGGCTTCATCAAATCTGGATCGTTTTCTTTTAGCGACAGCAGGTACATTTCTGCCACTTGATGGGGGTTCGCATGATGGGCATAATCATCAAGCTTGCCGCCTGCTTTTAAGATCATCATTTTATGAGAGGGGTCAGCGTTCCGCGTCTTGTGGGTGGTGCTGCCGGCAAAGTGAATGCAGAAATGCCCGGGGAATCCATTTTGCAGGGCACCGTGTCCATGGGGCATCCCATGCATGGAGGCAGCAAGCATTTTACCTTTTACGGGAATCAAAATCGCTCTTCTTCGCCAGCTCCATTTTCCGTTATAAAGATGCTTTAAGACGGCTGTATCCTTGTAGGTTAAGGGCTGGACGTCCGCATGTTTGTTTCCTGCCCGGCGTTGGACAGAAAAGTAAAAACCGGTCTCCAGGTCAATGACCTTGAATTTTTTTCCTTTTGGAAGGAGCTTGTCTACTTTTGACCATCGGACAATTTTTCCTTTTTCGGGTACCGGATAAACAGTGAACGGAAACTCACCGGCTGCTCCCGAATGGATGGGCAATATCATCATAAAAATCATAAAAGCAAGCAAGGCTATGCTGTATTTTTTTCTTAACATACTATTCTCTCCTTGAAATTATCATCTTCTTTAATATGTCAAGAAATGTTAAAAATAAACGAGATCTAAACGAATAAAATTTAATTTTTTAAGGGATGACCGACGAAATAACTGCTTATTTATGTTAAAGTTGTAACAATTATGAAATATTAAACGTCTATTTAGTAAAGGAAAAAGGAGGGATAGAATGGCGATTGTAAGAAAAATGCTGATTCAATTTATGCTGACGGTTGTTTCCATCATCTTAATCAGTGGATTGCCGGTTCTATTCTTAACAAAGAGCCTGCCTTTATATTGGGGAAAAGTAAAAGAAGTGGGTACGTCTTTGCTTCATCCAGGACATTTGGAATACATACGATACAAACATTCACGGCCATTATTCCCGGATTTTGTGGATCCTTATTTTTATTCATTAATCATACTGCTTACTTCGTTTATTCTGGCATTTTTTCTTGCTCAGCTTCTGACATGGCTGACGATGATATTGCCTGAACAGATCAGAGCTGCTATTAAAAATCTGCTGACATTGCTAGAGTCTCTTCCCGATCTGCTCGTATTTGCCCTCGTTCAGATATTTATCGTGTTCTTCTATAAGCAGACGAATATTCTTTTATCAGATGTTGCTTCTGTCGGGGAACAGCGGATTTATGTCATTCCCATCATGTGTCTGACCATTTTGCCGCTAATTTATTTTTATAAGATGATGGTTCTGCTGTCAGAGGAAGAAAGCAGGAAACCCTATTTTGAATTCAGCCGGGCAAAAGGGCTAAGGAAAATCTATGTCTTATTGTTTCATGTGACGAGAAATACTCACGAAACGCTTTTTCATTTTTCCAAAACGGTTCTTTGGTTGATGATCTCAAATCTGCTGCTTGTGGAATGAATCTTTAATATCAATGGGATCACGTATTACCTCTATTCGGATTTCAGGCCGGAATTCATGGCAGTAGTCTTAATTTTTCTTGCATTCCCGTTTTTTGTTTTCTTCGCATTCCTTGAATTCTTGTTGTCGATCCGTATACGGCAGGAGGTGGGGGCATGATCAGAAGCGTAAAGTTTTGGATCGGCTGTTTTGTACTGGCTGCTCTTGTCGGTTCAAGCCTTGTCCATCAGTTTGTCTTTGACAGCAACATTAAAAAAGTAGTTGTATTGTACAACGAAAAAGGCGAGGCAGTTAAAGCTGCACCGCTGCCAGCCTCCCTTGAAATGCCTTTTGGAACGGACAGGCAGGGTTATGACATGTTCGCAAAAGTAGTGCAGGGTGCCAAATACACGATTCCCTTTGCCATATTAATCGCCTTACTGCGCGTGGTGATCGCCTTTTTTATCGCCATTCCGTATGCTTTTTATTTTCCGCTCTGGGCAAGAAAAGGTCTGGAGAAACTGTTAAGCTCCTTTTATTACGTCCCTTTGACCATCCTTGCTATTTTTTTGCTGCAGCCTGTGCTGACGGAGCAGCTTTCCGGAGACAAAGAATACTTCACCTATAGTTTTTTTATGAGAATTTTCCTTGAGGTCAGCATTCTTACGCTTCTCGTCGTACCCCTGGTCAGTGTGATGATCGGCAATATGATAACCGCTCAGCTAAAAGAAGAATTTATCCAAAGTTCACAGGTGCTTGGAGCGGGAAAGCAGAGAATCTTCATGAAGCATGTTGTACCTCACCTGCTGCCAAAATTATTCATTGTCGTTACACAGCAATGCGTTTCAGCACTGATTATTTTTGCGCATTTAGGTTACTTTCAGCTGTTTTTCGGCGGAACGGATGTCTGTTATGCGCCGTTCTGTGATATCCCTCCGCAATCCATATCCAATGAATGGTCAGGGCTGATCGGTGAGTATTATCAGAACATATTCGCTCATCCACTGATCGCACTTGGCCCTGTTATCATGTTCGGAATTGCGATTTATTCCTTTAATCTCGTGACGGAAGGATTGCAGACGCACTTTGAATCAGGAAGACAGAGGGAAAAAGCAGACAGAGAGGAAGAGAAAGAGGACAAAATCGTTACCGGATCTACAAACTTTAAATTTATTAATCAAGAAGGGGCATAGCGCCTCTTTTTTGTTTTTCGGGCTTATCGCACTGGGCCAAGTAATCACCTTTCTCCATGTGTCCCCATATCTTGTATATTATCCTGTGTGAACAGGGGGGCTAAAGTTGATCTATGTAAAAGGAACGCAACTGAATTCAATAGAAGAAATACCGGGGAGAGGACAATTTTCAGAGGCCCAGCGGGGAACTGCCCTCAAACTGCTGAACAGCAGAGAGTCCTTTTTTTATGATAATTCCCGCCAGCTCCAGTTTGAGATTACCTATCGTGCCAACATTGTATCATCAGCTTATGCACTAAAAGACAGCGGAGCAAGGTTTGCGACGTTCACAACAGCGAAAGCTAACCGTAACTTCTGGATCCTGACCGCGTACGGCGGATTTCTCTTAAGGCCCGATGTCACACCGGCGGATGCCATTACGGATATCTTCGTCCAGGGGCGAAAATACGGATTCGAGTGTACGACTGCCATGATGATTATTCTCTATAAGGCGCTGTTGGAAACGATCGGGCCATCGACGTTTAACCAGCTGTTCAAAGGTCTTTTGTTATGGAGCACAGAGCATGATGAGGATCTTCAGCTAACGTCAGTCTACCAGGGAGATTCGCTGCCGGGAGATATCCGCTATATCCAAAATCCTGAGTTTCATCCGGCAACACCGCAGTGGCAGGGTGAGAATCTCGTTGATTTAGGAAATGGGATGTTTTTTGGCCACGGTATAGGAGCAGGAATGCTAGGAGAGTTTATTGATGTACTCAATCAGAGAAGAAGGCCCGGAGCGACGACATCTGCTTTTCTCACAAGACAGATCATCCGGCCGAACTTCAGAAGGATGGCAGAATATACAGGTCATCCGCTGCGCCGTTTACTCGTGTAAAAAGTCCGCCCGGCAGCAAAAACCGGGTGGGCTTTTCCGTACATAAAAAAAGAACTGGCAGAATTTTTTCGGCCAGTTCTTTTTCATCGTTTTATTGAATGTAAGGAAGCGGGTTAACCGCATTGGTTTTGTTTACGTTCCACGGGCCTTTGTGAAGCTCAAAGTGAAGATGCTGGCCAGTAGAATGTCCTGTACTGCCCATATGTCCAAGAGTTTGGCCCTGGGATACGGTTTGTCCTGTGCTCACTGCACGGTCTCTCATATGTGCGTAAACCGTTGTATAAAGCTGTCCATCGATGTAATGAGACAGGAATACAACATTACCATACGTAGAAGACGTATATGAGCGTGCTACTGTACCGGATGCAGAAGCATGAATCGGAACATAGCCAGCCTTGGCAATATCAATCCCGGCATGAAACTTGTTCCATCTTGAACCGAGCTGAGAAGTTACATAGCCAGCTGACGGGAAGATGAAAGATCTTGCCGCACTCGGTGCTTCATAAGAAGGCTCAGGCGCTGGAGCAGGAGCAGGTGCTGGCGCCGGTGAAGAATGTCGGGAAGGCTGCTTCGCTTTTTCCCTTGCTGCACGTTCAGCTGCTTCTTTTTGCTGTGCTGCACGTTTTGCTGCGGCCGCTTTTTCTGCTGCTTCACGGCGGGCGCGTTCAGCTGCTTCTTTTTTTGCTCTGGCAATCTCTGCTTTAATCGCTTTCTCTTGATCGGCAAGAAGTGCGTCTTTTTCTACCAGCTTGCCAATGTCATCATGAAGATGCTGCTCTTCACTTCTGAGGCTTTTCATGATTTTGTTTTTCTTGGCTTTATTGTCTTTTAATTGGCTGTTAAGAGAATTCAAATCTGATAGTTTGCTGTTTAAAGAGGCAAGCTGGGACTCAACCTGCTGCTTCTTTTTTTCGACAGCTTCTTTGTCGCGTTTATGTTCTTCAAGAATTGTCTTATCTTGTTCGGCAATGATATTCAGGCTGATCATGCGGTCAAGAAAATCACCGAATCCTTGGGAACCGAGAAGAACGTCAAGGTATTTTACGGCACCGCCATTTTCATACATGTTACGGACACGGTTTTTTAATAGGGCGTCGCGTTCTTCGATTCGTTTTTCCAGGACAGCAATTTCATTTTGAAGCTGCGCAATGTTTGCTTTTGTTTCAGCGATTTCATTTTTCTTTGTCTGAATATCGCCAGTTGTTTTTTTCAAAGAAGCTTCAAGCTTGTCCAGCTCTTTAAGAAGCTGGTCCTGTTCACCCTGAACCTCTTTGACTTGTTTGTTTTTCTTTGATTTTTCAATGTGGTTTTCAGCTTGCTTTTGTTGAATGTCTTTTAATGTTTCAGCGGATGCTGTTGTATATGTAAATCCGGATAGTCCAATGGTTAATGATAAAGTTGCTGTTAAAATCTTACTTTTCAACTATAAGTCCCCCTCAATGTGCAAATGTTACCAATCTATAAATCACAAAAGTAATTATATCACTTAAAAACCGGTTATTTTCGTGAAATAATATTACAGTTATATTTCAAAATGTTACAAAATACGAGTTGAAGTGACATTAAGTTATATTTTTACTTTAAAAGGAATTTTTATGGGAATAAAATAGACTGTGTGGTATATTTAATAAAAAAGTCTTACTATTAAAAAAGCTGATGAATGATAGAAATAAAAGAGGAGTGAATCAGCAATGGATCAACTGCTGACGATGCTGAAAGATTTAACAGATGCACCCGGTGTGCCCGGGAATGAGAGAGCTGCCAGAAAAGTGATGGAAAACTACATATCTCCCTATGCTGACCGAATAGCCCATGATCATCTTGGAAGCCTGATCGCAGAGAAGAAGGGGAATTCGGATGGGCCGCGTATTATGATCGCAGGCCATTTGGATGAGGTCGGATTTATGGTCACCAATATTACAGAGAAAGGTTTTCTTCGAGTGGAGGCCCTTGGCTTCTGGTGGATGCAAAATATGATGGCCCACCGTGTAAAAGTCATTACGAGAAAGAAAGAGTTAACGGGAATCCTCGGCTTTAAGTTTCCGGATGTCCGCAACTTAAAGAAAACGGTAGAAATAAAGGATATGTTTGTGGACATTGGAGCGGAGAGCAGACAGCAAGCGGAAGCGTTTGGTGTAAGGCCTGGAGACTCTGTTGTTCCTGACACTGAATTTTCTGTTTTGGAAAACCCTAAATATTTAGCAGCGAAAGCTTGGGACAACCGGATTGGATGTGCTGCATCTATTGAAGTCATGAAAGCCTTGCACAATCAGGAACACAGCAATACCGTTTATGGCGTAGGGACCATTCAGGAGGAAGTTGGCTCCCGCGGAGCAAAAACCTCTGCAGCAGCCATCTCACCTGATGTGATGTTTGCGGTAGATGTAACGGTTGCAGATGATGTACCTGGAGACAGGGGATTTGTAAAAACCGGAAAAGGTCCTGCTATTATTTTAAAAGACAACTATCATATTCCGCATAAAGGATTAAGAGACTTTGTGATTCAAGTGGCGGAGGAGGAAGACATTCCTTATCAGCTGGCTACTCTTGAAAGTGGAGGAACGGATGCAGGAGAAGCTCAATTTGATGGCAAGGGCGTTCCCGCTTTATCCATCACCGTTCCTACCCGGTACATCCACAGCCACAACAGCATCCTGCACCGAGATGATTTTGAAAATACGGTTAAGCTGGTCACCGCCTGTGTGGCAAGAATGGATAACGATTGGCTCGAACGTCTGCACGCCGAATAAGAAAGCAACAAAGGGGCTGTCCAGAAAGTCGAAAATTGACCTTCAGGCAGCCCCTTTTTGGCTTGAAAAATCTTCAATGAAAAGTTAATTGAAGTGGAAGATGCGAGACTCCTGGGGGACTAGCGTGACAGGTGAGACTCCCGCCAGTGCTTGCACCAAGAGGCTCACCGCACGCCCCGCGGAAAGCGAGCAGCCTGGAACGGAAATCAACAGCTTACAGACTTCTTGGACAGCCCCTTTTACGGTTCAGTGGAAGAGTGCAGCATCGAAAGGCACCACCGGATTTTATGATTTCAGATATATCGACCTCGATCACTTCATAACCGTTTTCTCTTAATTTTGCGTTAATCTCCTTGTTGACGGGCAGACCAAGAACCGTTTTATTGCCAATCGAGAGAATATTTGTGCCAAGCGTGAACTGCTCTTCTTTATTAATCTCGATCGTTTTATATCTTGAAGTTAGTAGTTTAAGTTCTTCTTCATGAAAAGCGGGCGGATAAATGATCGCTTCCTCAGGTGAAAGAATGTTGAATACACAATCCAGATGCAAGTATTTTTCGTTGAAGGGCACCGGAATAACATTGTAATCAGGCTCATGCTGCATCAGGCTTTCTATCGCCGCCCTGCTCGTCCTGTGGCTGACGCCTACAAAGACCGTCTTGCGGTCCAGCAGGACATCACCGCCTTCAATGCTGTCGTTCTTTAAGTCTTTAATGGTGATATGTTCTTCATTCATCCATTCTTTTAATACTTTTTCTTCTCCCTGTCTGATCTCCCGTCCCATCTCTGAAATGTAGAGGGTGTGGCCGATCGTGAATCCGATATCGCGGGTAAACACCTGCTCCGGATATTTTTCAAGAGGAGGAAGCTGGTGGACTTTAATCCCTCTGTCCTCCAATGCTTTGGAAAACTGCTTATGCTGCTGCATGGCTAATTCAGTGTCTATGTTTTCATCTGCGTAATATTTTTGAGTTTCGTTGATGACTTCCCGGATTTTCATGAATTTAGGCTGACAA
This sequence comes from Fictibacillus sp. WQ 8-8, assembly GCF_024494405.1. Classification (NCBI taxonomy): domain Bacteria; kingdom Bacillati; phylum Bacillota; class Bacilli; order Caryophanales; family Fictibacillaceae; genus Fictibacillus; species Fictibacillus sp. WQ 8-8. Next base: position 78,298 of record NZ_JAMXKG010000001.1, on the reverse strand, counting down.
AGAATTACGTCTTTTAATGCTTCATACTCACTATAGCAGGCCATATTTCCCCCCCGTTTTCATAAATTCTTTTACATGGCAGGTTAAAGCTGACAACGACTCCATCTGCTATTCTTGCCACGAACGGGATAAAACATGCCATTAAACCTTACTATTCATTTGTCAACAGCTTGGAAATGGTATAGGAAATCAAGTCCTGTGTTTGAACGAATGAGTTCACATGAAGCCGTTCTGTCCATTTGTGCGCATCACGTCCCAGCGGACCGAGATTCATAACCGGCATTGTCATTGCTGCCATCTCATCGATCGGCAGCTTGTACCGCTCACCGAATATCGGCATGTTTTCAAGTAATGGTTTTAGTTCGTTCTTTTCATATGGTAAGCCGATGTAGCTTAGATCAGAAAGCCCGGCAAAATAATTCTGTTTTCTTAGAGTGATCTGATGCTTTTCTTTTGCAAACTGAATGACTTCACGGGAGGTTTGCTGAATGAGTGCATCATCCTTGGAACAGACAGCCGGATAAAAAGGCGGAGCATAAAACAAAACCATCATCGGCGCGTACTGCTTGCATAAGCTTGCCAGGTCATTCACCAGCATGGTCGTAACATCGCGGTCATCCAGATGAGGATGGTTGGACAGGATATAATTTTCACGCCTTGTGATTTCTTCCTGTCCGTGCAGTTCGACCGCACGCTGATACAGTTCTTGAAAAGTGAAAACGGATATGGAGGTTTCTTTTACATCAAAAGGGACAAGTTTCGAATATTGCAGGGAACGCTCATATAAAAAGGATTCTATCTGCTTTGCTGCTTTCTTGGCGAGTGTTAAAAGCTGCGTGTTGATATCCCCCAATGATCTTTCCATCATAAGCAGATTGAACATGGTCACGGCAACATGCGGAATCTGGACAGAATAATGATCTTTTAAGTCTTTTTGAACGAGGTTGGTTGGAGGAGGAATCGCTTCATCGTCCATCGTTTCACAAAAGTCCATGTTCAACTCAAGCATTCTTGTAATTTCTGAGGCCATGAGATTTCCGTTTAAACCGCCAAAAGGCTCGCCGACATGTGTTTCGCGGCCATAACAAAGAAATCCGGGCAATATTTTGCCTACCGTCCCTGTATACAAATAGTGGTTCTGGTCACCGGGATAACGGGTAAAGGCAGGTTCCCCGTTCAAACAGGCTTTGTACGTAATGCTGTACTGTTTCTTCAGCTGCTCTAATACCGGTACAGCAGCAAGCATTCCCGCAGAATTAACTTCTTCATCGGGTACAGATACCATGAGGATGTTTCCTGGGAATTTACCGTGTGCTGCTTGCTCGACCATAGACAGATGGAGGGCAACACCGGCTTTCATATCCATGGTTCCCCGTCCGAACAGCCAATCTTCTTCCTCTATTTCTTCTTTTAAACCATCAGGCAGTGTATCAGCTTGGTAAAACTGTTCTGTTAATTCAGAAGGCCGAAAAGCTAAATGCTTCCAATCTCCGAAATCTTCCACATTGACGACATCGAAATGGCTAAGAAGGATGATTGTATCCTCGTGTGAGCCGTTCTGTACAAAAGCGGTTAATAGTTTTCGACCATCAGGCATAGGCTGAAGCTGCAAATGATCAGGTTTTTCTTTGAAATAATCGAGAGACCCCAGCGTGTAATAGAGATGTTCGGCCATCGCAATCTCTGCTGGCTGCTGAGAGATACTCGGAATTTCCACAAGCTCTTTTACAAGGGCTGTCAACGCTTCTTTGTTTTGCCATCTAAACATACGATCTCCTCATTTCCCTTCATTTTCTTGATTCTATTATCCTACCATAAACTTTTAAAATCTTAAGAAAGTTTGAAGGTTTCAAGGGAAGGATTGACATTGGAAAAAAATGTTAGTAACATGCGTGCTAGATAGAGTATTACACATGGAGGAAAAGGAAATGATTAACGTTCAACAGCTGTCTCATGAGTTTCGAATCGGACAAAAAGCAAAGGAAAGAATTGTTCCAGTTCTGCACAACATTACTCTTCAGGTGCGTAAAGGTGAGATTGTGGCGATTGTCGGCAAAAGCGGATCTGGAAAATCCACGCTGCTGAATTTAATCAGCGGTTATATTAAACCTGTTTCAGGAAAAATCCAGATCGATGGAACAGATGTTACTTCTTTTAAGGAGGGGGAGTGGTCAGATTTCCGGTTGAACCATCTTGGCTTTATTTTTCAAAGCTTTCAATTAATCCCAAGCATGACTGCCTTTGAAAATGTTCAGCTGCCGCTCGTTCTGAAAGGGGTGGACGAAAAACTTCGTATGAAACAGACAGAAGAGATTTTAGCGCGGGTCGGTTTGAGTGAATATGGAGGGCATTATCCAGGTGAACTCTCGGGTGGCCAGCAGCAAAGGGTGAGCATAGCCAGGGCATTGATCGTCAATCCACCCCTTATACTTGCGGATGAACCTACAGGGAGTTTGGACAGTGACAATGAAAAGGAGCTGCTTTCATTTATCCAAAAACTGAACCAAGACGATGGGATTACGTTTTTAATCATTACTCATGATGAAGAAGTAGCTCAGATCGCGCACCGAAAGATAGAGATTGTGGATGGCCATTTGAATGAGGGGAGAAGCTTTTATGAAGTTCAAAGATAGATACCGGTTTGTCCGGGCGAATATGAAAAAGAATAGAACAAGGGTATTTATGACAGTGCTTGCTGCCACAATCGGCTGTGCATTCTTGATTGTTTTAGCTTCCATAGGTTTTGGGATTCATAGAACGGCCATCAAGGATATCACGAACGGCAGGCTGATGACAGAGATTGAGGTGCATGGGGAAAAGCCCTTTACGATCAAGGAAGTGAATCAATTAGATAAACTGAAGAACACGAAAACGGTAACGAGAAAACAGAGGGTAGAAAACAACTTGGCCTACCATTTGGGAAGCTACAGGTCACAAGCCGAAACGATGGTCGCTTATATGCCCGCAGAAAAAAAAGCAGGATTTGAGCTAAACAGCGGTAAGATGCCTGTACATAAAAATGAAGTGATTGTCGGCTATGACTTTGCCAAGTCACTGATGAAAGAGATTCCGGAAAAAGTGAGGAAAGGTCTAAGTGAAAAAGAAGCTCAACAAAAGATGAAGGATAGCCAGTTTAAAGGGGAGGTACTCGGGGAAACTCTTGAGTTTGAAATTCAACAGCTGAGAGGGAAAAAGGTGGTCAAGAAAAAAATACCGGTTACCATTGCAGGTGTGGGCAAAAAACCTTCAAAGAAATGGTTTCTGAATGAGTCGGTTTTTATTTCTGAAGGGGTATTAAAAGAGATAGGGGCCTTCACTAAAACGCCGAGAGGAATAATGAACGGTCCGCAAAACTCAGCGACTGATGAGAAATACAATGTATTTACAGATGTTAAAGTCTACACCCATGATGCCGGTGAAGTAGAAGCCGTATCTAAAAAGATTGAGAAGCTGGGCTACAGTACCTATTCCGCACAAAACGAATTAAAGGAAATTAACGTCGTTTTCCTGATTATAAAGATCGGATTGATTACAGTTGGAACGGTAGCCGTATTGATTGCCTCGATTGGCATCTTCAACACGATGACAATGGCAGTCACTGAAAGGGTCCAAGACATTGGCATCATGAAAGCCATCGGAGCCCATCCGGGAGTCATCAAAAAGATTTTCTTGATGGAGAGCAGCTTTATCGGATTACTGGGTGCTTTTTTTGGAACGTTGATTGCCTATCTTTTTAGTTATGGTGTCAATATGTTTCTTCCTGTTCTGATCCAGCAATTTTTTCATGAAAAACCGCCTGAGAACTTTTATTTTTCCTATATTCCCGTTACGCTTCCGCTGATCTGCATCGCTATCTGTTTTGGCGTAACCCTGATATCCGGTTTGCGGCCAGCGGTAAGAGCCACCCAGGTGGACGTTCTGAAGGCGCTGCGTAGGGATATTTAATTCTAATAAACCGCCTTTCTAATAGAGGTGGTTTTTTTCTTACATAGTAAACTCTATAACTTCCTTTTCTTGATAAGATGAAGGCAGAAGAATTATGTCTTGAGAGGGAGACTAATCAATGAACTCAAAATTAAAAGACATTGGAACATGGCTGACAAACCATATTGAAATGGACTTTATTAATGAAAAATCAAGGCAACATCCGTTTATTCAGGATGAGCCTATTTGGTGAATCAAAAAAAATTAACGATAGAGGATTTAAAAACATAAGGAGGCGTTGATGTTGAAGCAGATCATAGCATTGGGCGGGGGCGGGTTTTCCATGGAACCCGAAAACCCTTTGTTGGATCAGTATATCTTGCGGCAATCTCTGAAGAAAAACCCGAAGATTTGCTTTTTGCCGACAGCGAGCGGTGATGCTGAAGGCTATATAGAGCGTTTCTATCAAGCCTTTAAAAAGCATGAGTGTGTTCCATCTCATCTCTCACTGTTCAAGCCGCCATCTGCCGATCTTAGAGGTTTTGTTCTTGAACAGGACGTGATGTACGTTGGAGGGGGCAACACTAGAAATCTTATGGTTTTATGGAGGGAGTGGGGGCTGGATCATATTTTGAGAGAAGCCTATGAAAAGGGCATTGTCCTTGCCGGCATCAGTGCCGGGTCGCTTTGCTGGTTTGAAGAAGGAGTCACCGATTCCATCCCAGGCCAGCTGACCCAGATATCTTGTCTCGGGATTCTGAAAGGAAGCAACTGCCCTCATTACGACGGGGAAAAGGACAGACGGCCTTCGTATCATGACCTCATTCTGCATGGTTTATCGGAAGGGTATGCAGCTGACGACGGAGCAGCACTTCATTTTATGAATGGAGAGCTTACGAAAGCAGTAAGTTCAAGGCCCCATGCCAAAGGATACAAGGTTTCGAAAGTCAGCGGCAAAATTAACGAAGAAGTCCTTCCAACGGATTATTTAGGTTCTTAAAGGTTTAAAAATCCTCCTTCAAGGTCATCACATTAAGTGAGACTAGGTCATCACTTAAATGAGTTTACTATTAAGGAGGAGTTTTTATGAAGAAATGGACCATCGCTTTATGCGTCTTGATGATCTGTATGCTGCTCGCTGCGTGCGGCGGAACAGGCCAGGGAAATCATAAAAATCACAATATGAACAGTGAAAAAAAATCAGAAGGAGCATCCAGCATGGCAAAGACAAAGCCAGTTACGGTGGAGCTGATGGATGCGAAAGGCAAGAAAGCCGGTACGGCAACACTGGAGCAGGCAGCTGAAGGGGTAAAAGTAAATGTGGAGGCGACAGGTCTTACCCCAGGTGAACACGGAATCCACTTTCATGAAAAAGGAGTTTGTGAAGCGCCGAAGTTTGAATCAGCAGGAAAGCATTTTAATCCAACAAGCAAAATGCATGGTTTCAAAAACCCGAAAGGCCCGCATGTGGGGGATCTGAAGAATATAAAAGCAGATTCATCCGGTAAAGCGACAGGTGACCTCATGTCTTCCCTCGTTACCCTTCAGGAAGGCAAGAGCAATTCCCTCCTGAAAGAGGGTGGCACTGCCCTTGTCGTTCATGCAAAAGCGGATGACTACAAGACCGATCCTACCGGAAATTCGGGAGACCGCGTCCTGTGCGGGGTTATCAAGAAATAACAGGTTGGAAGCCGGCTCGTCCTGTTAGAATTGAGCCGGCTTTTTTAAATTAGATAGTTTGGATTTTTCAAACTTTTTTATATTGTACAAAGCGATTCTTTGGTATTTTCACTTTTTTTCCGAACGATACTTCCTTTTTTGAGGAAATTATTTTATAATGTGTCTAACTTCATAGACTCGTATAATAGCAGGGATATGGCCTGCAAGTCTCTACCGGATTGCCGTAAATGATCCGACTACGGGTGTCGCTTAAATCGTTCTGTTTTTATTTGCACGTGCTGCAGGTGAAAACCTTTCGATTTTTTACCTTTCGGGTACATATGATGGCTCGGAGAAACGCTTCACTCACGTAGGGAGGCGCTTTTCCGGGTCTTTTTTTGTCAGTAAACCGTAAAGGAGATATATATCATGAACTTTCTTGAAGAAGTAATCCTAAAAGAAGGACAGGCACTTTCGGATCAGGTGCTCAAAGTGGATTCCTTTTTGAATCATCAGATTGATCCTCAAGTGATGCAGAAGGTTGGCCAGGAGTTCGCTCGCCTGTATCGAAGCGAGGGCATTACAAAAGTACTTACGATTGAATCATCAGGTATCGCTCCTTCTGTCATGGCCGGTCTCGAGCTGGGTGTTCCGGTTGTATTTGCCCGGAAACGCAAATCGCTGACCCAGAATGGTGATCTTTTGACAGCGAAAGTCTATTCGTTTACGAAAGAAGAAGAAAATGAAATCTCCGTTTCGAAAAAATGGCTAAAAGCGGGTGAGAAGGTCCTCGTGATAGATGATTTTCTTGCTCATGGAGAAGCTGCACTCGGCTTGGCGAACCTTGTAGAAGAAGCTGGAGCAGAAGTCGCCGGGTTTGGCATTGTAATTGAAAAATCGTTCCAGTCTGGACGTGAGAAGCTTTTGAAAAAAGGTTACAGGGTTGAGTCGTTGGCAAGAGTCGCTTCTCTTTCCAATGGTTCCATTACGTTCACCAGAAGCGGACAGGAGGCTTGGAGTTTATGAAAATGACCAACGGCAAGTTATTCTCACTCGGCATTCAGCATGTGCTTGCGATGTATGCAGGGGCCGTTATCGTACCTTTGATCGTTGGCGGAGCATTGAAGCTTTCAACCGAACAGCTCGCCTATCTGGTTTCCATTGATTTGTTGACCTGCGGGCTGGCAACCCTTTTGCAGGTTTGGAATAACCGCTTTTTCGGAATCGGCCTTCCGGTTGTTCTCGGCTGTACGTTCACTGCCGTCGGACCGATGATCGCAATTGGGTCTCAGTATGGAATCTCTGCGATCTATGGTTCAATCCTGGTATCAGGACTGGCTGTTGTGCTGCTTGCTGGCGTTTTCGGCAAGATCATTAAACTGTTCCCTCCGGTTGTTACGGGTTCAGTTGTAACGATTATTGGTGTAACGCTTATTCCTGTCGCGATTCAGGATATGGCCGGGGGGCAGGGCAGCAAAGATTTCGGCTCACCGGACAATCTGATGCTTTCTTTCGGCGTTCTTGCGTTTATCATTATTGTTTACCGATTGTTTACAGGCTTTATCCGGGCGGTTTCCATCTTGCTTGGACTTCTTGCAGGTACGGTTGCTGCCAGTTTCATGGGTAAAGTGGATTTCGGACCTGTTGCGGATGCTTCCTGGTTCCATATGGTCAAACCTTTTTACTTCGGTCCTCCAACGTTTCATGCCAGCGCCATATTGACGATGGTTCTCGTTGCGATCGTGAGTATGATTGAGTCAACGGGTGTATTCCTTGCGTTAGGAAAAATCTGCGGCAAAGAGATCAGCCCCGAACAGATGACAAAAGGTTACCGTGCGGAAGGGTTCGCTGTAATGCTGGGTGGAGTTTTCAATGCTTTCCCTTATACGACCTATTCACAAAATGTAGGTCTCGTTCAGCTATCGGGCATCCGTACGAAAAATGTCATCTATACAGCGGGAGGCATGTTGATGGTTCTCGGTCTTGTCCCAAAGGTTGCAACAGTGACGACCTTGATCCCAACTCCAGTTATGGGAGGTGCGATGGTCGCCATGTTCGGAATGGTGGTCGCTTCTGGAATTAAAATGCTGAGTGATGTGGATTTTAACAAACAGGAAAATCTTCTGATTATCGCTTGTTCCGTCGGGCTTGGCCTGGGAGTAACAGTGGAGCCGGATCTCTTTGCGAAGCTTCCGCAGGCTGTACGAATCTTAACTGATAACGGGATTGTAGCCGGAAGCCTCACAGCGATTGTTTTAAACCTGGTGTTTAATGCTGAACGGAAAAAGGTGAAGGTTCAAAACAGAAAAGAAGCAGCAGTGGGAGTATTAACTACGAAGTAAAACATGGTGCCAGGCACCGTAATTACACACTTGTGTAATGCGGGTGCCTGGCACCATGTTTTTACTTCCATAGATGTGGGTATATTGCAGGTAGATGAGTTAGCGACCAAGAGAGGAGAAATGCTTCATGAAATATTGCAAAGACTGCTTGAACATTCTGCACCATGGTACAGATGGCTGCACAGTATGTGATGGGACCAATACCCAGGATATCGTAATTACGGTTCTAAGCAACGAAAGAAAATTAGCATCCGCATAAGACATAGTGGTATGTCTTATTTTTTTTTGCTATTTTTCGATGAACTTTTTGGATCCTTCATCAATATAATGTAGAAGAAAAAGGAGGCGGGTCTCATGGATGTAAGAATAATTGATCGCGAATGGAATCATACCCGCCATAGGAAGAACAAAGCCTTTTAAGGGATTTGGTTCTTTTTTTTATGCATGGACAGACAACATCAGATCAAATGCTGATTTTACCTAGAGGGAGGAGAAGAAATGTTGAGGTATAAGAAGGTACTGATCAAATTAAGCGGCGGAGCAGTTGCAGGGCAAGGGAATTTTGGGTTCAATCCGCAAAAACTCAACCATATTGCACAGGAAATGATTAATGTAGCGAACTCTGGCGTTCAAGTATCTGCTGTGATAGGGGGAGGAAACATATTCAGAGGCAGCCTTGCTGAGCAATGGGGAATGAACAGGGTAGAAGCAGACCAGATTGGTACGTTAGGAACGGTGATCAACAGCTTAATGCTTAAAAGCGCTCTAAAGAGTTTGACGGACAGAGAAGTCATCGTCATGGCCTCAGAACCTCTCGCAGCTGCAGAGCATTATAACCGTGCTAAAAGTATAAAGTACCTTGAGCGGGGAAGTATTGTACTTTTTGCGGGAGGCAACGGGCAGCCCTTTGTTTCAACAGATTATCCAGCGGTTCAGCGCGCCCTGGAAATGGGGGCTGAAGCGTTGCTTGTTGCCAAGCATGGGGTAGATGGTGTATATTGCAGTGACCCTAAGGTAGAGAAGAAGGCCAAACGGTACGTCTCCCTCTCGTATGAAGAAGCCATAAAAAACAATTTAAAGGTCATGGACCAGACAGCAATGATACTGGCAAAGGACTTTCAGCTTCCGATTCACTTGTTTAACTTTGACCAGAAGGGCGCATTTTCGGAGATCTGCAAGAACGGCCACAATCCGGGAACAATTATCAGCAGCAATAAAACAATTGTTTTGATCTAGCCTATGCTGTCCAAAGAAAGTCGGCGGATCATACAGTATGTCACTGCCCTCTCCCCGAAAATCGGGATGGGGTTTCTTTACGTTTGGCTAATTCATTCCCTTTTGTTTACAATACATATATAGCCATATATGATTAATGGCTCACGAAATGATGTTAAGTTCTCATTTTCAAACGCAGTGGTTTCGGAAGTTAAGGAGGAACATTTTAATGAAACAAACGATGGACGATAAGATTAAAAACAGAAACAGCTGGTTTAAGATCATCCTGATCAGCCTGTTCTGCATGGTACTCATGTTTAAAGTAGCGACAGCAAAATTTACGTTTCATTTCTCGGATTTATTATCATTTATTTTAGCCGTATTTGCGATTGCCATCGCGGTGCTGTTTTACTCAAAGGTAAACGAGATTGTCCGCTTATTAGGGGGCAGCGCGCCGGGGCTCTTGAAACGAAACAAGAAAATGGAAAATACAGTGGCTTATGCTGAGAATGTGCCTGTTAAAAATGAAGAAGAATTGGTGCAAACACTTGAAGAACATAAAGACCAGCTAAAGCGGGTAAAAAAGGTTCAGAATGAAATCATCGACCGTCTGCTGCTGAGTCAAGATCTTGAGCAAGAAGACAAGAGAGATTACATTGATTACCTCCTGCAAAAAGAGAAGGAAGCAGCACTGATTCAGATGGAAGCGGACAAGGTATCGGCTCAGCTTGAGGAAGCGGATGAATTTGCAAACGGCCCTTCCCCTGCAGAAAGCGGGACAGTCAACAGCATCAATGATCTTGTGGCGGTCCTTGGAAAGGACGTCATTCTAGGTGCGACGTTCGATGAATTGAACCAAAAAGTAAAATCCATTCAGCCGACAATAAGCCAGGAGGTATCTGAGTCACTGCTGCAAGCAGGCTACGTGGATCAGAATTTCAACATCACAAGAAAAGGACTGAAAGAATTTCGCAGTACCGCCAAAAGAATGAAAAAAAGAGTCTAGTATGCATTAATAAAGCAAGTTTCCTTTAAGGAGCTTGCTTTTTTTATAAGGTAACCAACGGGGTGGCCGCATCCTCTATGTGGTGTCTCTTGTGAATTTATGGTAGATTACTAAAGGTATATACAAAACTACACAGGGGGATTTTTTCTCGTATGCTGTTTGTTGCGAAAGCTGTATTATATTTAGTTTTTTCACTTTTTATTGGAACGTTCCTTTTATATTCAATGCCTGTTGAGAAGCGTCCCTTTATTCATATGCACAAAAAGTGGCTGCTGGCTTGCATCTTCCTCATACCTGTTGCGGCTTTTTCCCAAGTTCTTGAGCTTGCGTTAAGTTTGGGAAAGGACTTTGGATTCTGGCCCACACTGAATGATATTTTATTTTCCTTTGATATCGGAAAGGGCTGGTTCTTTATTCTTGCCCTCTCTTTTCTATTGTTTGTTCTTGTTTATTTTAATGATGTCTCCAAGGACCGGTTTCTTGCTAAGCTATCTTTGTTTATCGGGGTCATGATCACGGCTGCTGTCGGCTATACGAGCCATGCCGCAACGCTGAATGAATGGGGAGGCCTTGCTGCTCATTCTCTCCACTTTCTTGCCGTAACCAGCTGGACAGGGACGTTGTTGGCCGTAAGCTGGCTCTCCAAAGACCGTGAGAAGATTCCTGTCTTTTTAAAATGGTTTACACCGTTTGCGCTAGTTTGTCTAAGTGTGACCATCGGTGCGGGGATCTGGCTCATGAGCTACATTGTTCCGCAATATTATAATTCATGGATGATGAACTACGGACAGGCTCTTTTGATCAAGCATGTGCTGCTTGTTGTTGTCATTTTTTACGCGCTGGTCAACTCGATTTGGATCCGGAGGAAAATGAGTGAGCCCTCGTTTTCACCATACAGGTGGATGAGGCTGGAAAGTGTGTTCCTTCTATTTATCTTTATTGCGACCTCCGTTATGGTACAGCAGGAACCTCCTCATGATGTATCGCAAACGCTGGCTTTTCAAAAGCCGTCACAGCTCTTTACCGCGTTTATTGAAAAGGGCGTGCATGCCGGGACATCAGTACATCTTGGTCCAAATGCCCTTACAGGACTGTTAGCTGCTGGTGCTCTTCTTTTACTTTTGGCCGCCATTTACTGTATCCGAAAGAGTGTCCGTTCATTATTTGTTTTCCTGCTGACTGCTGGATCAGCGTTGGTGCTGTATCTTGCTGTTATGTTCTCTGTATCGATTTGAATATAATAGACCGCATGCCTCGTGCATCGGTCTTTTTTGATGTTTAGGGCGGGAGTCATTGTATACTGAAAACAGGAACATACTAGTAAAAAAGAACAGGTGGAGAATCGTATGATGGCAGTTTTATTCACGATTATTGTGTTTTTGCTTTTTGTGTATTTTTTTATGAATGGGTACCCCGATTTTGGCAGAAGACCATCAAAGCAAAAAAGGGAGTCTTTTCAAAACTCTTTTCAATTTAAACATGATCATTTTGTGAATGAGACACCGACTGTGATGGACACCTCATTATCTACGACCCTCTCGATTGCCAAAGATTTTATTAAAGGAAATCCAATGGGAAGACCTGATCAACCGCTGAAAATGGTAAAACTCAAAGTACAGGATGGTCTCGAAAAGAACACAAGGATCACCTGGTTTGGCCATTCGGCCCTCATGCTGGAGATGGATGGCAAGCGCATACTTCTTGATCCGATGTTTGGACAAGCTCCTTCTCCTTTTCCTATGTTCGGAGGGAAGAGGTACAGCAAGATATTGCCTTTTACTATAGAAGATCTGCCTTTCATTGATGCGGTCTTTTTTTCACACGATCACTACGATCATCTTGATTACCGTTCCATCAAAAAATTGAAAGAGAAAGCAGGGCGGTTCTTTGTCCCGCTCGGAGTGGGGAGCCATCTGGAGAGTTGGGGAGTAGAATCCGGACGAATTAGTGAACATGACTGGTGGGATGAAATAGAGTGGGAAGGGCTTCATCTTGTCTGTACACCTGCCAGGCATTTTTCTGGGCGCAGTTTAATGGATCGGAACACGACTCTATGGTGTTCCTGGGTGATCAAAGGAAAGCAGTCTAAAATATTTTTTAGCGGGGACAGCGGGTATGGCCCTCATTTTAAAAATATTGGAGATCGATATGGCCCATTTGATGCAGCGATGATGGAATGCGGACAGTATGACGACCGCTGGTCAGAGATTCATATGATGCCAGAGGAAACGGTTCAGGCATTTATTGATGTGAAAGGTGACTTGCTTATTCCCATTCACTGGTCAGCATTTACGCTGGCGCTGCATGATTGGACTGATCCGATCGAACGCGTGACGAAAGAAGCGGGGAAAAGAAATGTTCCCGTTGCTGCTCCTCAAATTGGAGAAGCGGTTATCATTGGCACAGAGAATTACCCCCAAAGGGTTTGGTGGAAATAACATACAAGGAAAAGAAGTTCATGTTGATGGGCTTTCTTTTCCATATCGCTATTGTTACAATGACGGAAAATGGGAGGGAATCAACATGGAACAGCAGCTTCGCGAACTGTTTGATGGTCTATTGGAGAAATATACAGAATTGCTGCTTGGAGACAGTGATAAGGACAAGAAAGAAAAAGTGAAGATGTGGGCTTTATATACCTATATTGCTAAATCGATGCCTGCTCTTGTGAAACATTGGAACGAACGCTATCCAGAAGGCAAAGAAGGAATAAAAGAGATTATTTCAGAGATCAAGCAACTAAACGAACAGCACCGCCAGAATAGTGGAAAATAGTGGTATGAAGGGGGTTTTTGCTGGCTGGAAAGAAGAAATTCCCCTTCATGCCTCATATAATAAAGGTAAACAATGATGGTCTTGTAAGGTGAAGGTTTTCCGACAAAAAATGTCGAAATTTTTCAAAAAAGCCATTATTGTTAAAATAAATGATATTATTAAAGCGGATACATCATTGAAAGTTCAGTAAATTGTGCGGTGCCAGGCACCTTAATTACACACTTGTGTAATTCGGGTGCCTGGCACCGATAAAAGAGATAAATAGATGATTACTGATACTGAATTTATAGGGGGAAAAGATATGGAACAGGCGATGAGAGATTTCTTTCTGTTTCTTGCGAAGAACAAAACAATGACGAAGCTTGCAAAGAGGTACGGCCTCAAGTTTGGAGCGAGCCGCTTTGTTGCCGGAGCATCACTGGACAGCTCCATTTCAGCAATCAAAAAGCTGAATGAGAAAGGTATGCCTGTCACGATCGACCATTTAGGAGAGTTTGTCGACAACGAGCTCGAGGCGAAGGAAATGACGGAGCATTGTATCGATGCGATCAAAGCTATCGCAAAAGAGAACGTCAATTCCCAGCTTTCTTTAAAGCTGACTTCTATGGGTCTGGACATCAGTGATGACCTTGTGATGGCGAACATGCGCAAGATCATGGAAACTGCCCAGAAGCATAATGTATTCGTAACCATCGACATGGAGGATTACACGCGCTGCGGGAAAACGCTGGACATCTTCAAAAAGCTGAAAAGTGAATTTGATAATATTTCAACCGTTATTCAGGCTTACCTTTATCGTTCACTTGATGATGTGAAGGATTTAAATGATTACCATCCAAATCTTCGTCTTGTTAAGGGGGCATATAAGGAATCCTCTGAAGTCGCTTTCCCTGACAAAACTGATGTGGACGAAAACTATAAAAAACTAATTGAAACACACCTGTTGAATGGCAACTATACGGCTATTGCAACTCATGATGACGAAATCATCAACTATACAAAAGCGCTTGTTGAAAAGCACTCCATCCCGATGGATCAGTTTGAATTCCAGATGCTCTACGGCATTAAAGTGGAGCGCCAGGATCAACTCATGCAGGAAGGGTACAAAATGCGCATTTATGTCCCTTACGGAAACGACTGGTATGGCTACTTCATGCGCCGTCTGGCTGAACGTCCTGCCAACGTCATGTTTGTATTAAAAGGTGTATTTGGCAAGTAATAGTTGAAGGGGCTGTCCAGAAAGTCGAAAATTGACCTTCAGGCAGCCCCTTTTTGGCTTGAAAAATCTTCAATGAAAAGTTAATTGAAGTGGAAGATGCGAGACTCCTGCGGGACTAGCGTGACAGGTGAGACTCCCGCCGGTGCTTGCACCAAGAGGCTCACCGCACGCCCCGCGGAAAGCGAGCAGCCTGGAACGGAAATCAACAGCTTACAGACTTCTTGGACAGCCCCTTTGTTTTTCTGAATCGAAACGAGAGAGCACCCGGGCAGTATTCATACCGGGTGCTTTTTTCATTCTTATTGATGCTGTCCTATTTTCCGTCGACAGAGGTTGTCATCGGCTCCCGTTCTTTTCCGGTTTTTAGATCAATGACTTTTGCAGCGTCGTTTGGCGTTCCAACTTTCTTGCTATCCGGTGCTTTTTTGTGGTTCTCGACCCAGTCTACAAGGAGATCAAACGATTGATAGACGTAAGGAAGAAGCGGCTGCAGCTCCTTTTTAGCATCTGTGGCACTGTTCCAAACCAAACTGTCCACATGATTTCCCTTCTCGATGGTATACAACCGGTGAAGCTTGCCCCGGCCTTTCTTTTTGATGAGCTTGTCATATGGATCAGCATGGACAGACGGGAAGATGAGAGAATCCCATGAACCAGTCAGGCTGATCAGCGGCACGTTGATTTCACCTGTATTTTCAATGCCTTCTACGTTTTTTTTCACTTGTTCCGGGCGGGAGTTATAATCATAGCCTTGAAAAATGGAATCATAGGTGCGGTCGCGGACACCGTTCGTGAAGTTTAAGTAGTTTCTCCAGTCGAGACGGTTTGGAGCGGATGGATCCAGTTCATCTCTGTATATATTTAATGTTACAAACCAGTATACCTGGTCATGGTAGCTCCAAAGATTTTCTGATCCCTTCGGAAGGCCGGCTTTATATAACTCCTCGCGGGCGGCTTTTTGTTCTGCAGGAGTACCATACAGCGCTTTTTCTGCATGGTTGACAACAGGGGTGAGAGACGTGATCAGATTGGAATCATGAGCTCTCCATAATACACCTTCCCAATCGATGCCTCCGTCAAATAAAGGAGGATGCCCTGTTTTTTTCATGCCGTCATGCTCCAGCGCATAGCGGACGACATAGCCTCCATTGGATATGCCGACCGCATACGTCGGTACCCTGTGATGAGGGGTGATCAGTTTACTTGCGGGATTTTTTCTGTCGTTTCTCTTGATAAGCTGATCAGAATAGTGTTTAACGAGATAGTTTTGAGCGGCGATGGTTACTTGCCGGAACCTTTGGTGCCATTCGGGAATGCTGTCATCCTCACTGGCAAGAGCATTTTTCACTTTGGCAAAAGGATCATTAGGATCGGCTGTCCCTTGAGTCCCTTTATCAATGGCTGCAAATGCATATCCTTTAGCCAGCATAAAGTCACTGAAGAGAAGGTCTGTTGAGGTTTCATTTCGAGTAGCAGGGATACCGGAAACAACCAGCTTGCCGTTCCAATCATCTGGTACCCTGATCACAAAATGGGAATCATCAAAAATGCCGTTTACCTGAGTGCCGGTAATTTCGGCCGGCTGATACAGCTTGTTCCAGCCTGTTCCCTTTGACTTATCTCCCCAATTGTATGGAGCAAGACCAAGGTTTCCATAGACCGTTGCGGCTTCATACTGCTTCGGATTTTTCGTTGTCATCCAATTCCCGTTTTTTCCGTCAAAAATAGTTTCGGTGACACCGTGGGCACCTTTAAAATCAACTGGCTGCCTGGAACCCTTAGCAGCATGAACCTCTGATAGACTTGAAAAAAGCAATAGAGATGCAGCAGCTGTAATCCCAATCCATTTCCGTCTCACATCAATTCCTCCATTCTAAATAGAGAAGAGCCCTCCAGGATCACAGGCGGGCTCTTCTCGTTGTTAATATCTATTTTTCTCTCACTGATTTTTATTGAGCGGTGTATCCGCCGTCGATCACAACCGCCTGGCCAGTAACTCCTCCAGCCTTATCGCTTGCGAGGAAGATCGCATAATCAGAAATCTCCTTAACTGAAAGCAAACGTTTTTGGGGAACGAGAGGGTAGATGACCTCTTCCAGTACTTTTTCAAGTTCTACATTTCGGGTGCGTGCCAAGTCTGAAAGCTGGTTCCTTACAAGCGGCGTATCCACGTAGCCTGGGCAGATGGCATTTACAGTAACTCCATGTTCTGCACCTTCAAGGGCGGCTACTTTCGTCAGACCGATCACGCCGTGTTTGGCACTGTTATAGGCAGCTTTTCCGGCAAAACCCACAAGCCCATTGATGGATGCCATATTGATGATGCGTCCGAAGCCTTGTTTTTTCATGATCGGAAACGCGTGTTTCGTCGCCATGAACGGCGCAGTCAGCATCACTTTGATCAGTTGCTCAAATTTCTCAGTCGGGAACTCTTCAATGGGTGATACATGCTGCAGACCGGCGTTGTTGATGACGACATCCAGTCTTCCAAATTCGTGAACGGTATCATCCATCGCCCGTTTGAGCGCTTCTTCATCACTGACATCACAGGCTGTTCCTATAGCGTGATAGCCTTTATCTCTAAGTGACGAAGCAGCATCCTTGGCTTTTTCTTCATTTAAATCACAAATGGCCACCTGTGCCCCTTCCTTGGCAAAATCCATCGCGATCTCAAGTCCAATTCCGCTTGCAGCTCCTGTAATAAATGCGACTTTATCCTGTACTAAGCTTCCCATACCATTTTCTCCTTTTACATGTTGATGTAAGAATAAGCTGTGAAGAAATGTCTAGCTCCAGCACCCAAGGCTGAAAACGTGTTTCTTGTTTTCGGGTGCTTGCGCTTTTCTTTTAAACGATGCCGAAAAGATAATAAAGGGCGATTACAAAAAATACAGCAATTGTTTTAATGGCAGTCATCGCAAAAATATCAATATAGGACTGCTTATGTGTTAATCCGGTAACCGCCAGCAAGGTAATAACCGCTCCGTTATGAGGAAGTGTATCCATGCCTCCGCTTGCCATGGAAGCTACTCTGTGAAGCACTTCAGGATCAATTCCGAGCTTATCGGCCTGGGCGATATATTTGTCCCCCATCGTGGCCAGGGCAATACTCAAACCGCCGGAAGCCGAACCGGTAATACCAGCCAGTGCAGTCGTAGTTACGGCTTCGTTAACAAGCGGGTCCTGAATTGTTTCAGCCATGCCTTTATTGACAGAAGCAAAACCAGGTAGCGCAGCGATAACTCCACCAAATCCGTATTCGGAAGCGGTATTGAGTGTAGCGAGCAGTGCTCCGCCGATTGAAAGATTGATGCCGGCGTTGAAATTTGATTTTACTTGTCTGAAAGCAAACAGGAGAACTGTTACAATTCCGATGACAAGAGCACCTTCAACCGCCCACACCGCAGCAAGTTTCGG
Source organism: Fictibacillus sp. WQ 8-8 (assembly GCF_024494405.1). NCBI lineage: Bacteria > Bacillati > Bacillota > Bacilli > Caryophanales > Fictibacillaceae > Fictibacillus > Fictibacillus sp. WQ 8-8. Next base: position 60,741 of record NZ_JAMXKG010000001.1, on the reverse strand, counting down.
AATTTCAACCGGAGGAACATCCTTCATTCCGATTTTTGTGAAATCAAAAACGGTGCCGTAATACTTTGGAATCATGTTTGTAAATACTTTATTGAAAATACCGACGAGAAGAAGGGGAAGAATGGCAATAAAAGCATTTGGCAGCACTTCATCCGGAATTTGTTCCGGCTCGTTAATATGGCCTGTTCCATAGCCCTCTCCAGCTCTTGCTGCTTTTCTTCTTCTCCATTCTAAATAGGTCATACCAATCGCAAGAACAAATAGACCACCGATCAATCCCAGCCAAGGTGCAGCCCACGTATCCGTTTTAAAAAACGGGGTAGGGATGATGTTCTGAATCTGAGGTGTTCCAGGGAAAGCATCCATTGTAAAGGTGAACGCGCCAAGTGCGATCGTTCCAGGAATGAGGCGTTTTGGAATATCCGCAGCCTTGAACAATTCAGAAGCAAACGGATAGAGTGCAAAAGCTACTACGAACAGGGAGACGCCGCCGTAGGTAAGGATGGCGCCGACTAGGACAATAGCCAGCATTGCTCTGCTCGGCCCGATTAATTTGATGACTGCTCTTGTTATGGATTTTGCAAAGCCTGACATTTCTATGACTTTACCGAAAATCGCTCCAAGTAAGAAGACCGGGAAATATAGTTTAATAAATCCGACCATCTTTTCCATGAACACTCCCGAGAAGAACGGAAGTACATGGCCTGGATCTGTTAAAAGCACCGCGAACAGTGCCGCGATCGGTGCAAATAAAATGACGCTGAAGCCACGGTACGCGACAAACATGAGGAAAAATAAAGCCAATAAAATAATAATGATATCCACTAGGTAACCCCCCTATAGTGTTTCTGACCTGAATGCCACACTCTGTTTTTTGCAAGGCTGTTTTCGCAACCTTTGTTGCTATTGAGCTGGTTGATCTCCGTTTCAGGATGCTCGCTTTCCGCGGGGCGTGCGCTGAGCCCCGCGGCGCACGCGCCTGCGTGTCCCACCTGTCACGCTTCCCCCGCAGGACAAGGAAGGCTTCGGCAGCGTTATATCGCACGAAGAAAATGTGAATTTCATTTTCGAGGAGTCTCGCACCTTGCACTCCTCTCAACTTGTCTATGAAGTTTCTTTACAAAAATGTTCCCCAGGCAACAATCTTTTAGAAAAGAGCATTTTGCAAAACGGTTGAAGGAACTGCATCACTCCTTTCATACTGCAGAAAATCAGTAGGCTTCCAGCTTAATATTCTTTGAAACTGAAAGCTTAGGCTCAGTGCATTGCTGGATGTCCTCCACGGAAAAGCCTTGTGCGACTTCTACAAGCTCCAAACCGTTCTCGGTTACGTCCATAACGGCTCGTTCTGTGATGATCCGGTTAACGACGCCACACCCGGTTAACGGGAGAGTGCATTCATTTAAAATCTTGCTTTTCCCGTCTTTGCTGACATGGTCCATGATGACGATTATCTTTTTTGCTCCGTGGACAAGATCCATTGCGCCGCCCATGCCTTTTATCATTTTTCCGGGAATCATCCAGTTCGCGAGGTCACCGTTTCCGGAAACTTCCATGCCTCCAAGGATGGCAATATCAATATGCCCGCCCCGGATCATCCCGAAGGATTCTGCACTGTCAAAATAAGACGCTCCTTCGATGGCAGTGACCGTTTCTTTCCCGGCGTTGATTAAATCAGGATCAACATTCGCTTCATCAGGATAAGGTCCGATTCCCAAAAGTCCATTCTCAGACTGCAGAACGACACTTTTATCCGCCGAAATATAATTGGCAACAAGGGTAGGCATTCCAATTCCGAGGTTGACATAGTAACCGCTTTCAATTTCCTGTTCAGCACGTTTTGCGATCTTTTCTCTAATCGCTTTCTTATCCATTACATTCGTACCCATTCATATCCTCCGTTCCGGTTAATTGGCAACTGTTAACCTTTCAATTCTTTTTTCCTGTGAACCGACAATAAGGGACTGGACATAGATGCCGGGAGTGTGGATGGCATCCGCCTCCAAAAATCCTGTTTCATTAAGCTCTTCTATTTCTGCGATCGTCACCTTGCCTGCTGCAGCCATCATAGGATTAAAGTTTCTCGCTGTTTTGTGGTAGATCAGGTTACCCATTCTGTCGGCTTTGGCCGCACGAACGAGGCTGAAGTCTGCCTGAAGTCCAGTTTCCAGCATGTATTCTTTCCCGCCGAAAGATCGGATTTCTCTGCCTTCAGCAAGTGGAGTACCCACTCCAGCAGGGGTATAAAACGCAGGGATGCCAGCACCGCCGGCTCGAATCCTTTCTGCCAATGTGCCTTGCGGGAGCAGTTCGACTTCAATTTCACCTGATAAAACTTGCCGCTCAAATTCTTTGTTCTCTCCTACATAAGAACCTACCATCTTCTTTATCTGTTTATTTTTCAAAAGCAGGCCAAGTCCCCAATCATCCACCCCGCAGTTATTGGAGATGACTGTTAAATCTTTTGTCCCTTTCTCAACAAGGGCCAGAATCAGATTTTCAGGGATACCGACCAGTCCGAAGCCGCCTACCATGAGTACGGAACCGTCCTGAATGTCCTTTACGGCTTCTTGAAATGAAGATATTACAGGTTTCATAAGCATTCACTCCTTTTTTCTGCTCTGTTTTCTATCTTGCAAGTTCCGTGCCAAAACGAAGAAATTAAAGCGCTATCAGACTTTTGAAATTTTTATGAATATTTCAAGAAGATTATATTCCGAAATTCCGGAAAGGAAAGAGGACGAATGGCATGAAAGTCCATGTATGTTAAGAATGGATCGAATTCCGGAAAAACGGAAATGATTCCGAATTTCCGGAAAAACTCCGTCATAAACTTTAACTATCCATTAACTTTATTAATGGTTTTCCAGAGCTTGGACAATGAGGAACTGATATGGTCGATGATTTTGTCCGTTTTAAAATAATAGAGGTGGGAGAGGGGCGACCAAGAAGCAAAAAGATTTCCTGTGTTCACTTCAATGTCTTTTGTCACCGACCGGCTGTATTCCTCATTTAATGTTTTTAAAGGAAATGCAATAACGTCATCCTGATCATAAAAATTAACCCATTCTCCTTGAACATGGCTGTAATGCTTTTTTAAATGAGGCGATGGGACGCGGATGGGACTGTCAAAATCTGAATATCTTAACGTCCATAAAGGCATGGGAGTCCCCATCATATAAAAGCTGGCTAGGGTTTCACCGTTTTCCAGAGGATTATTTGACTTTAAGCTTTTGATGCTGTCAGGTATTTTTTCCGGGATAAATTGAAGGTCATAAAAATAATTGCTCGCTATAACCGTGCCAAGGCTGTGAGAGACGACAGAAAGCGGAGTTTGATCTCCTGTTTTGTTCCGCAGTGTATGTAAGCCTTTCGCAACGGTTTCATGAACTCTTTCATAGTTTGGATTTAAATGCGAGGATGAAGCGGGAGCTGGCTGATAAGCGATAGCATCGCCGAAAAAGCGAATGACAAACTGACGAAGAGGGGCATAATTCAGCGAAATCTTCTTATTCATCGAAGTCCATAAATCTTCTTCCCTTTCATTGAATACGCCACCCCAAAAAACAGGGACCATTTCAATTTGCGTTTCAGGTGCATGATGAAAGGAAGCAATTTTTTGTCCGAAGCTATGTTTTAATGAATTCATAAAATCATCGGCGTACGTTTCATCCTGGTTGCCGATTCCGTGAAGGATCAGAACTCCTACTTTAACTGACATGACTTCACTTCCTTTGATGTTTTGATGAGTGATTAGGGCTTGGTTTTACTATGACAAAAACCTTTACAAAAAGAAAGAAAATTCTATGTTGTCAAAATAATCGAAATGTCTTATGATGAGTATAGAACTAAATTTAAAAAGTAGTCATTTATTTTTTACCCTAAAAATGAATGAGTGTTCATTCAATAGCTGAAGGAGGAAATAAGATGGCCATAACCATTCAAAAGGCTGCTGTTTTGGGGTCTGGAGTGATGGGAGCAGGAATCGCTGCACATCTCGCGAATGTAGGAATCCCTACTTTGCTTCTGGATATGGTGCCGAGAGAGTTGTCAGAGGCTGAAAAGGCAAAAGGCATTACGGAAGACAGCCCCCAGTTCCGCAACAGACTCACCATACAGGCAAAGGAAAGAATGCTTAAACAAAAACCAGCACCTCTGGCGGTAAAAGAGAATCTTGATTTAATTTCAGTCGGCAACTTTACAGATGACTTATCCAAGCTGAATGATGTGGACTGGATCATTGAGGTCGTTGTTGAACGGCTGGATGTAAAGCGACAGATTTTTGAACAAGTGGAACAATTCCGAAAGAAAGGTTCAATTATTAGCTCTAACACATCAGGTATTTCCATCCATGCGATGGCAGCGGATCGTTCTGACGATTTTAAAGAACATTTCCTAGGCACGCATTTCTTTAATCCGCCGCGATACTTAAAACTGTTGGAAATCATCCCAACAAAGGATACCAGCCCTGAGATCGTTTCTTTTATGAAGGAATTTGGGGAGAACATACTTGGAAAAGGCGTAGTCGTAGCAAAAGATACACCGAACTTCATCGCCAACAGGATTGGAACATACGGCCTGATGGTCACGGTTCAGGAAATGATGAAACAGGGGTACAGCGTAGGGGAGATTGATTCTGTGACAGGCCCGCTGATCGGCCGCCCGAAAAGTGCGACCTTCAGGACCCTTGACGTAGTAGGATTGGATACCTTCCTCCACGTGGCAAGAAACGTATATGACCAAGTCGAAGGAAAAGAAAAAGAAGTGTTTGATGTTCCTCCATTCTTGAACGAAATGGTGGAAAAAGGGTGGATGGGAAGCAAATCCGGCCAAGGCTTCTATTTAAAGCAGAAGAGCAAGCAGGGAGCAGAGATCCTTGAACTGGATCCTGCTACACTGGAATACAAGCCGCGCCAAAAACTGAAGACCGCCACCACAGAACAGGCAAAACAATTGAAGACAACAGAGCAAAAAGTGAAAGCGCTTTTATATAGTAAAGACCGTGCAGGAGAGATGCTTTGGTCGATCGTTAAACCGGTATTGATCTACTCTGCTGAAAAAGCGTATGAAATCGCGGATGATATTGTTGCCATCGATAATGCGATGAAATGGGGCTTCGGATGGGAGCACGGACCGTTTGAGATCTGGGATGCCATCGGAGTGAAAGAATCCGTTAAACGCATGACGGATGAAGGAGAGACTGTACCATCCTGGATTCATGAGTTTGTTGAAAGCGGAAACAATTCTTTCTACCAGACAGAGCAGGGTGAAGTTTCGTTCTACCATAACGGTGACTATAGAAGAGTCAATGAAAACAAAAAGACGATTCACCTTTCATTGCTGAAAAACAAAGGAAACCTGATCACAAAGAACAACGGTGCGAGTCTGATCGACATGGGGGACGGGGTAGCCTGTTTAGAATTTACGTCTCCAAACAACGCCATGGGCCCTGATATCATCATGATGATCCATAAAGCGCTGGAAGAAGTAGAAAGAAATTACGAAGGGCTTGTCATCGGAAACCAGGGGAAAAACTTCTGCGTCGGTGCCAACCTGATGCTAATTTTAATGGAAGCACAAGATGACAATTTTTATGAGCTGGATATGATGGTCCGCCAGTTCCAGAATACGATGGGCATGGTGCGCTACAGTAAAAAACCGGTCGTCACCGCAAACTTTGGCATGAGCCTTGGCGGAGGAGTGGAAGTTTCTCTTCCTGCAGCTGAGATGCAAATGTCGTCTGAAACATATATGGGCCTTGTGGAAGTAGGTGTCGGGTTAATCCCTGGCGGTGGCGGAAACAAAGAATTGCTGCTTCGCCAGGTGGAACGTCTGCCTAAAGGTGCAAAATTGGATCTTCAAGGTGTTGTTAACCAAGTGTTTGAAACCATTGCGATGGCCAAGGTTTCTACTTCAGCACAAGAAGCTGAAAAGCTTGGATTCTTAAGGCCGCAGGATGGAATCTCTGTTAACAGCGATCATCTTCTGTATGATGCCAAACAGCGCGTGCTTTCATTGGCGAAGCAGGGGTACCAGCCGCCGAAACACAAAAAGATACCGGTTGTTGGTGAAGCAGGTTATGCGACACTTTCACTCGGTGCTGAAACGATGAGATTTGGGGGCTACGTCTCCGAGCATGATCTGAAAATAGCTAAAAAACTCGCCTTCGTCCTGTCAGGCGGAAGAGTCCCTGAAGGAACACTGGTCGATGAACAATATTTATTGGATCTCGAACGGGAAGCTTTCCTGAGTCTTGCGGGTGAGCCAAAATCCCAAGCAAGAATGCAGTATATGCTGACTAAAGGTAAACCGCTTCGCAACTAAAAGGAGGGGAAACAATGCTAAAAGAAGCTGTAATCGTAGCAGGAGCAAGAACACCGATAGGCAAAGCAAAAAAAGGATCATTCGCTCAAATGCGTTCAGATGAACTCGCAGCGATCACCGTAAAAGAAACACTGCGGCGCGCTGGCGGCTATGACGGCCCGATTGACGATCTCATCATGGGATGTGCCATTCCAGAGGCAGAACAGGGCATGAACATGGCAAGATTGATCGGGGCGAGAGCAGGCCTCCCGGATACCATTCCGGCGATCACCGTTAACCGGTTCTGTTCCTCAGGACTTCAAAGTATTGCTTATGGCGCTGAGAAAATTATGCTCGGTCATGCGCAGGCTGTTTTAGCCGGCGGAGCGGAATCTATGAGTTTGCTGCCGATGGAAGGCCATGTCATCAAACCGAATCCTCACCTGGTTGAAACAGTTCCTCAATATTACATGGGGATGGGATTCACAGCCGAGGAAGTGGCAAAGCGATTTGGTGTAACGAGGGAAGATCAGGATGCCTTTGCGGTTCGAAGCCATCAAAATGCTGCACGAGCCATTAAAGAAGGCAGATTCAAGGATGAAATCGTACCTGTCTCCGTCACAAGACGATGGCTTGGGGAAGACAACAAGCTAAAAGAAAAAGAGTTCATGGTTGATACGGACGAGGGCGTTCGTGCTGATACCTCATTAGAAGGCCTTGCTCGCCTGCGCCCTGCATTTTCCATTAATGGTTCTGTAACAGCAGGCAACGCATCACAAACGAGTGATGGGGCTGCGACCGTTCTTGTGATGGACCGTGAGAAAGCAGAAGCAGAAGGCTTGACGCCGCTGCTGAAGTTCAGAAGCTTTGCCGTGGCGGGTGTACCGCCTGAAATCATGGGGATCGGTCCTGTCGCTGCTGTTCCTAAAGCGTTAAAACTTGCGGGACTTGAAGTATCCGATATCGGCTTGTTCGAGCTCAATGAAGCGTTCGCCTCACAGGCTGTGCAAGTGATTCGTGAGCTGGGTCTTCCGGAAGACAGAGTCAATGTCAACGGAGGAGGAATCGCTCTCGGCCATCCGCTTGGATGCTCCGGAGCAAAGCTTACTCTCACGCTTCTTCACGAAATGAAGCGAAGAGGAGAGCAGTTTGGTGTCGTAACCATGTGTATCGGCGGCGGAATGGGCGCTGCTGGCGTATTCGAATTAGTAGGCTAATCCAATACAGGAGGGTATAAACATGTCTAACACAATGGAAAAGGTTTTTAAAGGCGGAAGCTTTTTAGTGGAAGATATTCAGGCAGAGGACCTCTTTACACCAGAGGATTTTTCAGAAGAACACCTCATGATCGCCAAAACAACTGAGGATTATGTGGGTAAAGAAGTTGTTCCGCAGCTTGATAAGCTCGAGAACCATGAGTTCGATATTTCCAGGAAGCTCCTGACGAAAGCGGGAGAGCTGGGTCTTCTTGGTGCTGATGTTCCTGAAGAATACGGCGGCCTTGGACTTGATAAAATTTCTTCTTCCTTAATTACTGAGAAATTTGCACGCGGACGCGGCTTTTCAATCAGCTATGGTGCCCACGTCGGAATCGGTTCACTGCCGATTGTCCTCTTTGGTAACGAAGAACAGAAGAAAAAGTATCTGCCTGATCTGGCAGTAGGAGCAAAAATTGCAGCTTATGCACTCACTGAGCCAGGATCTGGTTCCGATGCTCTAGGTGCCAAAACTACGGCGAGGCTGAACGCTGAAGGCACACATTATGTGCTGAACGGAGAAAAGCAATGGATCACAAACTCCGCTTTTGCCGATGTTTTTGTCGTGTATGCGAAAATTGATGGAGAACAATTCTCTGCGTTTATCGTAGAAAGGGATTATCCGGGCGTTTCCACAGGGCCGGAAGAAAAGAAAATGGGTATCAAATCTTCATCCACCCGAACGCTTATTTTAGAAGACGTTCACGTGCCGAAAGAAAATCTTCTTGGTGAGCCGGGAAGAGGGCATGTGATCGCGTTTAACATTTTGAACATCGGACGCTATAAGCTTGCGATCGGATGCGTGGGTGCTGCGAAACGCGGAATCGAAGTTTCTGCGAAGTATGCGAACGAGCGCTCTCAATTCAAACGCAAAATCAGTTCCTTTAGCCTGATTCAGGAAAAGATCGCTAACATGGCGCTTCAAACATATGCGTCAGAAAGCTCGGTTTACCGGACAGTCGGTTTGTTTGAGACACGTCTCGGCAGCCTGAGTGAAGAAGCTCAAAAGGATGGGCTGCAAATCGGAAAAGCCATTGCTGAATATGCGATTGAATGCTCAATAAACAAGTTCTTCGCCTCTGAAGTGCTGGATTATGTAGCTGACGAAGCTGTCCAGATTCATGGCGGATATGGCTTCATGAGTGAATATGAAGTCGAGGGAATGTACCGAGATGCCCGTATTAATCGTATTTTTGAAGGAACAAACGAGATCAACCGCTTATTAGTGCCAGGCACCCTCGTCCGTAAAGCGATGAAAGGTGAGCTTCCTCTAATCGAGAAAGCGACCGCGCTTCAGAATGAGCTCATGATGATGATGCCACAGGAAGTAGGAACGGAGCCGCTTGAGCAGGAGAAATATCTTGTAAGCATGGCGAAAAAGGTCATACTGATGGTAGCTGGTCTCGCAGTTCAAAAGTTTGGACCAAAGCTTGAAAACGAGCAAGAGCTGCTTGCCAACATGGCGGATTTGGTCAGTGAAGTGTACGCGATGGAATCTGTCGTTCTTCGTACGGAAAAAGCGATCAACAGAACAAGTCTTGAAAGAAACACGCAAAAAATGCTTATGACAGAAGTGTTCTGTCAGGAAGCTTTCAACCGCATCGAAGCACATGCGAAGGAATCCATTATCGGAGTGGAAGAAGGGGACACTTTGCGCATGATGCTGTCCGCACTGCGTAAGCTTACCCGCCACACACCGATCAACGTGATCAAGAAGAAACGTGAAATTGCTGCTGTTGTTTTGGAAGAAGAACGCTACGTTATCTAAATTTATTCTAATAATGCCTTATCTTGAAACATACTCTCTCAATTTGGCTCCGGTGATTCACCGGAGCACTTTTTTTATTTAATACGGTGCCAGGCACCGAAATTACACAAGTGTCAAAAAGCAGTGCCAGGCACCGAGATAAGTGATTAATTTCCCTTTACCTGGCTAGACTATTTTGTGTTACTATGGAATGGAAGGAGTGAGAAATTGCATGAGTATAACCTTTTATCAATACCCAAAATGCGGAACATGCCAAAAGGCTAAAAAGTGGCTGGATTCCCATGATGTTGAGTTTGAATCCGTACATATCGTCGAAAACCCTCCTTCTAAAGAGGAAATCAAAGAGCTGGTAGAAAAGAGCGGCCTTGATATCAAAAAGTTCTTTAATACGAGCGGGATGAAATACAGGGAGCTTGGCTTGAAGGACAAGGTGAAAACAGCTTCCGAAGATGAGCTGCTGAATCTTTTGGCTTCTGACGGCATGCTGCTGAAACGCCCGATCACTACAGATGGAAACAAGGTAACAGTCGGCTTTAACGAAGGTGCCTATAACGAAACTTGGAGTAAGTGATGTAATTAGTTGCTTAACTATAATAAATTTAATATTATAGTTATTATAAATAACAAGAAAAGCTGGAGGGATACAAATGAATTTTCCAAAAGAATTGCGTTATTCAGAAGAACACGAATGGGTAAAAGTTGAAGATGGAAATAAGGTAAGAATCGGTATTACTGACTTTGCACAGGATGAACTGGGTGATATCGTATTTGTAGAGCTTCCAGAAGTGGGCGATGAAATTAAAGCGGACGAGCCTTTTGGCAGTGTTGAATCTGTTAAAACAGTCTCTGAACTTTATGCTCCAATCTCTGGCAAGGTGGTTGAAATCAACGAAGATCTTGATGACAGCCCTGAGCTTGTAAACGAATCTGCTTATGAAAAAGCTTGGATGATCGTTGTTGAGGCATCTGATCTTTCTGAGACAGAAAACCTAATGACAGCTGAACAATATGAGGAAATGACAAAAGAAGACTAATCCCTTATTTTAAGTATTTTTGATGAGTACTCAGCTTCTTTCCGGAGACAATACTTCTATGGAAGGAAGTGAGTGTTCATTGGGTTCAAAAAACTCAGGATCTAAATCGGACATTACGTCAAAAGTGTATGGAAAAATGGATACAGGTTACATGTCCCTGTTCCATGATAACCAGAAAATAGGCCGCGTCATCTTTTCCGATCAAGGAAATCAGTATGAAATGGCTGAAGGCTTTGAATTTGATGCTGACAAAATTTATAAAAAAGACAACAGTTCTGCAGAATATCCCCAAAGTTACGTACAGGGATGCGATGAGGGCTGGTGTTAGTTAGAAAAGTGTAAAAAAGGGCAAACCCTCAGGGCTTGTCCTTTTTGCAATTTTATATATTAATCGCTGCTGCGGCTGTTACCGCCTTTTTTGCCGATTTCTCTGTAAAAATCTTTGTTATGGCTGTCGGAAGTAGCTTCTCCGCCCTTTTTACCGATCTCCTGATAAAAATCCTTATCATGGCTATCAGCCGTCGACTTACCGCCTTTTTTGCCAATATCTTGATAGAAGTCTTTATCATGGCTGGATGCAGTTGATACTCCGCCTTTTTGACCGATTTCCTGGTAGAAGTTTTGATCGTGGCTTTTAGAAGTAGCATTTCCGCCCTTTTTGCCGATTTCCTGATAAAAATCTTTGCCACGGGTTTTAGACGTTTTTTGACCGCCCATGCGCCCTGCTTCTTCTCTGCTCATTCCGTCTCGGTTGTCATTATTCTTAGCCATTTCAAAATTCCTCCTTATATATGGTAAATAGTGTGTTCCCAACAGCTATTCACTTTGTGCTGTTGGACTTAGAGAAACCATATCCCCTTTTCGCAATGGTTAAACAGCTTTAATCGAAGTTAGTACGAAACTCCTTATTAAGTTGGCTGCTTGTAGGAAAATGGGTTACATATACATAAATAGTTGTCTGATTTATTAACAATCAATGGAGGATTCTAATAAAATAAAGGGTATTATAGTAAGTAAGAAAAAAATATCAATCGCATTAATACTCGTTCTTTAGCAGATATAGGAGAGATGATTGATGAATAACAACTTGGACAAAGTGATTATCGTTGAAGGGAAATCAGACAAGGAAAAACTGTTCTCCATTTTAAATGAGCCTGTTGAGATCATCTGTACCAATGGCACAATGGGGCTTTCCCGGCTTGAGGAACTTGCAATACAAATTGAAAACCGAGATGTCTATATACTGGTCGATGCGGACGAAGCTGGAGCAAAATTAAGAAAAATGCTTCAGCGGGAGCTTCCAAATGCAGAACATCTTTATATTCATAAAATGTACCGAGAAGTGGCAAAAACACCGCTCATGTATCTTGCCAATATTCTGCTTGGCGCTCGTTTCACCGTAAATAAAGAATGCCTGGGATAAGGAAAGCAAAATTGAACCGAAAGAAATCCTCTTTGAGGAGGATTTCTTAAGTTTGTATTTTACGTACTGTTATAAGCACGGTTGTTGACAGCACCTCTTAGATCCGGGATATTCAATTACATAGAGAAAAAATGGATCCGTAAAAAACTGCAATTGGAGAGAGATATGAGGGATTTAACTAATATAGAAATTCATAATTTTATTAAAGGTTCAACAGAGGAGCCAGCAGCTCTTTATATCCAGACACCGCTTTGCGGAACGTGTAAGATGGGAAGGCGGATGCTCGACATCACATTGGAAGCAATAAGCCAGTCAGAAACGTCTGAACCTAAAATCGGTGCTTGCAACCTAAATGCGATGCCGGAGCTTGCTGAAAAGTACAGCATCACCAGTGTCCCTTGCCTGCTTTTTTTACACAGGGGCATTGCCGTAAAGAAGATTTATGCCATGCAATCTGTTGATTTTTTGTATCAAAACGTAAAAAAGTACCTGTAAAAGACACGGATTGTGTCTTTTTTTGTTTTTAGGGGGTATTTTTTAAATGTAATACATGGTTTATGTGGTAAAATAAAGAAGAAATGTGTAATAAATTTTACAGAACGATTCAGGTGCAACAAAATGAAACGATATCTCCAAACAGCAGTAATAGCAAGCAAGTTACCGCTTCCGAACGATTTATGGGTCAAGACTGCAAAAATTATCCTTTTCAGGAACGTGACAAAAACATTACAATTGTTATAAGTCCTGTAACATTGTTATACAACTGTATCCTACAAACCTACGAATCAATGGTATAAATGTATAGGAGAGCTTGAAATATGTTTGCTCCTGTCGACTTTTGGAATGTATGATCATTTTATCCAAAAGTACAATACAACCTGGATTTAAGAGGTGAAACTATGTCTACTGCATTTGTACCAACTATTCGTAACAGCACACCACTCATTAACATTGAGGATAAAGTACTAAGAATTCAAAGAGGAAATGATTCCTTAAGAAATGAGCTGATCGAAGCTTACCAGCCATTTATTAAAAAAGTGACTTCAAAAGTTTGCAGTCAATATATAGATCGTACGATGGATGAATTTAGTGTAGGTCTTTACGCTTTCAATGAAGCCATTGATCAATATCAAGAAGGACAAGGAAGCCGTTTTCTTTCCTTTGCTGACATGGTAATCCGCCGCAGGGTTATCGACTATATCCGAAAAGAAGTTAGACAGAACCGTCTGATTTATTTGCAGCCGGATGAGGAAGATGAAGAAGGCCGTGTCGAGGACAGCTACGCAGAACAAAAAGCTGCCATGGAACATTACGAAGAAAAGATCCAGGCAGAGAACCGCGTGTATGAAATCGAAGAGTATCAAAAACTGCTGAAGGATTTCAGCCTTAATTTTAAAGTGTTAAGCAAACATTGCCCTAAGCATGTGGATGCAAGGGAAAACGCTAAAGAAATCGCTCGTTTGTTAGTGGAAAACCAGGAAATGGCTGAATTTTTATTGGAAAAAAAACAACTTCCTATAAAAGATTTGTTAAGTATGGTTTCCTGCAGTCGTAAAACAATAGAGAGAAATCGAAAATATATAATAGCGGTATCGCTAATATATCTAGGGGACTTTAAAGCGTTAAAGTCTTATATTCAGCCTTAAATAAGGGGAAGTTAAACGGTTGTAATTACTCGTGGGGACATCGTAATAAATAAGCAAAGCAAGAGAGCAGCAAAACCCATGATGGTTATGATACGAAGCAGATCCTTCGCCTAGCAGGAGGGATATGTGGGATGAAGAATGGAATTTTAATGGAAGTTAAGAAAGGGAAAGCCGTCCTATTAACGAAAGACGGTTGTTTCATCACCGTTAAGGTACCACGCGGAAAGCATCCGGTGGTAGGTATGGAATACAGCGTTTCAAGTTTTTCAAAAAGCAGAACACGCCAATTTATTTTTCCTTCTCTTTCACTTACAATAGCAGCATTGCTTATACTTGTTTTATTTTCAGGAGTAAATCCACTGGGCCGCAACGACAATACTGTTGCGGCTTATGTGAGTTTTGACGTAAATCCCAGCCTCGAAGCAGGAGTTAACAAAGACTTGCAAGTCATAAAAGTAAAAGCATATAACGCTGAGGGACGGGAAATTCTCCAATCATTAAAACAAAAGAAAAACATAAGCCTTTCCCACTTTGCTTCAGCTTTGCTGAATGCTTATGACAACAAAGGATATCTGAAGAAAAACCCGGATGTCATGATCGGAACAACCATCGTGAACCAAAATAATGACAAGCTTTTGTCTGCATTGGATGAGACTGTATCTTCAATTAAACGGAATGCATCCATCTATAATTCGAAAGCCGCCATCATGGTAAAGAATATTAATACAAATAAACGGAATGTTGCCCAAAAGAATGGGGTATCATCCGGAAAATATATGATGTACTTGGATGCTAGACGAAAAGATAAAAACATTTCTCTTAATGAAGTGAAGAACATGTCTTATACCGAGCTAAAGAGAAAGATAAAACCTGTACATGAAGAGCCGGAAGAATCCGGCTTTAAAAAAAACCATTCAGAAAAAATTCTTCGCAATCATAGAAATCTTGAACCCATAAAGATTAAGACGAGTTCCCTGCATAGTTCTTCTCTAAAAGAACATGCGAAAAAAGAAGTCAAAGAAGAAAGGATTGAACCCAAGCTAGAACCAAACAATAAACGTGCTGTCCCAAAAACCAAAAGGCACGAAGATCGAAAAAGCCGCAGTAAAGCTGAAGATAAAGAAAAAAATGAATCAAAAAAAGTAAAACCACATTCTTCAAAGCAACATCACGAACAGCCGATGTACAACAAGCAAGCAAAGAAAAATACTAATTTGAATACTGCTCCGAAACAGCATGTTCATGAAAAGAATAAACATGAAAACCATAAATGGGATAAGGGGAAAAGGCTTGAAAAAAGAGAGCAGAAAAATTCTCCCGTTCATCGGCCTGAAAAAAAGTACTGGAAAAAAGAACTGCAGAAAAATCATAAAAAGGCACAAATGAATAAAGAAATACATAAAAAGGCTGGCTAAAAGTCGACACTACGTTTAATAAACTGTCGAAGGAAAAATCAAGGAAGACACCAACCATCTCCCGAACATTAAGATATACATGTTTTTAAAAGGGGGATGTTTATGGATTGGGTTCTTTGGCAGGAACAGGTTCAAAAAACGGCCTTCCTTCAGCCGCTGATAGGCACGGAGACTCCCAGTGTGACGGCTGACGGAGAACGATTATGTTTTTCCTTCGTAAATAAGTATAACGGATCAGAACGGATATCCATGCTTACAGGCAGGATGGATGATTTGCATGAGGTGTTTGAAGGCCAGCAGCGTCTGAGCGATTTAATCAGGATAAAAAGAGTAACTTTTACGGGAACATACAGAGAACAGCTTAAGTTAGAATCTCTTCTGTTTTTATGCAAATTGGAGTCCTAAGCCAAAAGAATCGGGTCCTTCTATCTAAAAAACAGGAGTTATGGATTGACACTCCATAAAGGTGATGTTAAAATTCGAAACGTGTTAAGAAATGCTAACTATATAACGAATAACAAATTCGTTCTTATCGCGAGTGGTGGAGGGACTGGCCCTATGAAACCCGGCAACCGTTAAGCAGCTTCCTGTTTGAAAAGGTGCCAAATCCTGCAAAGCAAACTGCTTTGGGAGATGAGATGACGGTGCATATAAATTTTTATGCCCTTCTGCTCATGACCTGGCAGAAGGGCATTTTTTATTTTTCAGAAAGTGAGGGATCCGGTCTCTTGATAACATTAGACGCAGTAAAAAAGATTTTTCAGACGAAAGACGGAGCTGTAAACGCAGTTGACCATGTCGATCTTTCTATAGATCAAGGAGAAATTTTCGGGATTATTGGATACAGTGGTGCAGGTAAAAGTACACTGATCCGAATGCTGAACATGCTGGAAAGACCGACGAGCGGAGATGTTAACGTTGCGGGAAAAAATCTTTCCAAACTTAGTAACAACGAGCTTCGAAAAGCTCGGCAGGAAATCAGCATGATATTTCAGCATTTCAATCTGCTTTGGTCCAGAACAGTAAGGGAAAACATTGCATTTCCACTTGAGATTGCAGGTGTGCCGAAAACAGAGCGCCTGAAGCGGGTGGATGAACTGATTAAACTTGTTGGACTAGAGGGCCGCGGAGAATCGTATCCTTCCCAATTGAGTGGAGGACAGAAGCAAAGAGTCGGGATCGCACGTGCACTGGCCAATAACCCTAAAGTTCTTCTCTGTGACGAGGCGACTTCAGCCCTTGATCCGAAAACAACAGACAGCATCCTTAATTTATTAGTTGAGATCAATCAAAAGCTCGGCTTGACCATTGTTCTTATCACACATGAGATGCATGTCATCCGTAAGATCTGCCATCGGGTCGCTGTTATGGAAGACGGTAAAATAGTGGAACAAGGGCCGGTTTTGGAAGTATTCAGGCAACCTAAAGAGTCCATTACAAAAGATTTTGTTAAGCAAGTAACAGAGCCAGAAGAAACGACAGACATGATCAAGCAGCTGGCATCTGAAAAACCTCAGAGCCAAATTGTACAGCTTACCTTTGTTGGAGGAAGTGCAGAACAGCCCGTTATTACAGATGTGATCCGTAAATTTGACGTTCAGGTGAATATCCTGCAGGGTAAGGTATCACAAACACAAAACGGGCCATATGGAACGTTGTTCATCCAGCTGGAAGGAACAGATACCGAAATTCAGGAAGCGGTAGCCTATATGAATGGGCAGAAAGTAGAAGTGGAGGTGATCTCATATGAATAGTCTTTTTCCGAATGTGGAATGGAGTGGAATGTGGGGTGCCACCGGACAAACACTGTACATGACAGCTGTTGCGGTTCTTGCCACTTTTATTTTAGGTCTTCTTTTAGGATTAGCATTATTTTTAACGGGTAAAGGGAACCTATGGGAGAATCGGTTTTTAAATTTTGTCTTTTCAGCGATCGTAAATATCTTCCGTTCCATTCCGTTTATTATCCTGATCATTTTATTGCTTCCGTTTACACTCTTGTTAGTGGGATCTATGCTTGGCGCCAATGCAGCATTGCCTGCTTTGATTATTGGAGCTGCACCGTTTTATGCCCGGATGGTTGAGATTGCACTTCGCGAGATTGATAAAGGGGTAATCGAAGCGGCAAAATCGATGGGATCGAGCAACGCTCAAATTATTTTTAAAGTTTTGATCCCTGAAAGCCTTCCTGCATTAGTTTCCGGGATAACGGTAACTTCAATCGCGCTTGTCGGTTATACAGCAATGGCGGGGGTAGTCGGAGCAGGCGGGCTCGGGAATTTGGCGTTCCTTGAAGGTTTCCAGCGTACGCAAAATGATGTTACATTTGTCGCTACTGTTATCATTCTAATCATTGTGTTTATCATTCAGTTTATTGGGGATAATGTAACTCGCCGTCTTGATAAACGTTAAAATCTAAATTACACAACCAGGAGGAACAACATGAAAAAAATCATTACACTCGTTCTTTTACTTGCATTGACAACAGCCCTTGCTGCATGTGGTGCAAACGGAGGGAAAGACAAAAAACTAGCTGACGATAAGATTGTTGTGGGAGCATCCAATGTTCCGCATGCCGAAATTCTTGAAGCAGCTAAACCTTTAATGAAGAAAAAAGGAATTGATCTTGAAATTAAAACGTTCCAGGATTATGTACTTCCTAATAAAGCACTTGCAAACAATGAAATTGATGCCAACTACTTTCAGCACGTTCCGTATTTGAAATCACAAATGAAAGAAAATAAAAATTACAAATTTGAGAACGCCGGCGGTATTCATATCGAACCGATCGGAGTATATTCTAAAAAGTACAAGTCTTTAAAAGAACTTCCAAACGGAGCAACGATCATCATGAGTAATTCCGTTGCTGACCACGGACGTATGCTAACATTGCTTGAGCACGAAGGCTTGATCAAACTTAAACCTGGAAAAGGTTACAACTCAAAGATTAAAGACATTGCCAAAAACCCAAAACATTTGAAATTTAAAGCAGATGTTGAAGCTGGCCTTCTTCCAAAAGCGTATAAAAACGGTGAAGGAGACGCTGTATTGATCAACACGAACTATGCGATCGATGCTGGGTTGAACCCTCAAAAGGATTCCATTGCAATTGAAGGATCTGACTCACCGTTTGTAAATATCATTGCTGTGCGCAAAGGCGATAAAGATGCTAAAACGGTGAAAACCCTTGTTGAAGTGCTTCACTCTAAAGAAATTCAAGATTTTATCAAAAAGAAATATAAGGGTGCTGTTGTACCGGTAAACAAATAAATGATTTTAAGAAGGACAGCCTTTGGGCTGTTCTTTTTTTTGTCCATTTGTAATAACTGTAAGATGATTTAACAATTTATTGATGGAGGGATGCAGGATGGAAGTACAGCAACCGGCTGGTTTTTGGATCAGGTTTGGAGCCAGTATACTGGATGGCCTTATTATTGGTATTCCATTATCATTAATCGGTTATTTATTCACAGGTAACTTTGTATCAGAAGATCCGGGTGGAGACTGGTTCATGAATGTGATTAGTTTTCTTTATGCGCTTTTGCTGCCCATTTACTGGAACGGTTATGTGGTTGGCAAGAGAATCTGTGGAATCAGGATTGTTAAAGCGGACGGAAGCAAGCTTGGAATTGGGGCAATGGTGCTGAGAGTGTTAGTCGGCGGCTTAATATATGGGTTAACCCTTGGAATTGCGTTGATTGTCAGCGCCTTTATGGTCGGTATCCGCAAAGACAAAAGAGGCATCCATGATTTGATCGCTGGTACGTATGTTACCCATTTGCCACCGCAAAAAGAAGGGTGAACAAGGCGGCATGGAACTGCATCCTTATTGTTAGACACAGGTAACAATGGGAGGGTGCAGTTCATAGATGCCGTCTTATTTTAATGTGATGGATGTAATTTCAGGCCGGCAGAAGAAACGGAAGGGCAGATGAGTAGTTCCCATTCCTCTGTTGGTATATAGAAATTTGTTTTCTGTTTCATAAAGTCCACTATGGTATTTCCTTCCCATTTTTGAAGTGATGATCGGACCGAACAATGGCATTCGGACTTGTCCTCCGTGACTATGGCCAGACAGCTGCAGATCTACAGGGAATTTGGAACTGACTTTGAAATAATCCGGTTCATGGGCAAGCAGAAGAGTAAAACGGTCTAAAGGAATACCATTCAGTGTTTTTTCGAGATCTGCTTCTCCTCTCAGATAGTCATCCAATCCTGCGAGGTACAGCTCATCATTTTCTTTTTTAATCATCCTTTTCTCATTTATTAGAAGTTCAAAGCCGCTTTTTCTCAGCAGTTCAGAAATGGTATCGATACTTTCAAGGTAATCATGATTACCGAGAATCGCGAATTTACCGAAGGGTGCCTTGATTTTATTTAGGTAAGGAAGGCTCTTTATAACGGTTTTCAGCGACGGGTGGGAATTCACCAAATCGCCTGTGAAGACGATCATATCAGGATTAAGCTTCTGTATTTTATCTGCCATCTTAGCAATATGCCTGGCCTTAAAATGAAAGCCCAGATGAAAATCACTAATATGGACAATATGAAATTTTTTAAAGGCCTCTGGGAGCCTTGGGAGCTTAATATCGATTTTTTTAACATCAAACCAGTACGGTTCAATAAACGCAGAATAAAAAGCTGCCGCTCCTGCAGCGCCTGCAAGGGCACCCAATCCGATTGAACCTGCAATCAATGACTTCTTTACCTTTTCCTCTTCCATCTTTTACTCCTTTTTTTCAGCCAGTTTCTTTTAGCCTATTATATTCCCGACTGCAGAAGACTTGAAGCAAAAAGTTCAGCTCCCGTTTTAAAATTGGGATAAGAAAAATAGCTATAACTCATACTAAATCTTGTCTATCTTATGGACAGGAGGATGAAAAGGAAATGGAACATCAAGAAATGTCTGGAAAAAACTCAACGCAGCACCATCTGATCCGCTATAAAGAAGGTCTCGGTAAGTATACGGAAAATATGCCTGAACTGGTCCATTCATTCAGTGAATTCACACGCCATTGTTTCAAGGAAGGCGAGATCTCTGAAAAGAACAAGCAGCTGATGGCTTTAGGGATCAGTATTTATTCTCAGGATGAATACTGTATCATCTATCACACGAAAGGCTGTTTGGATCAGGGAGCCAGTGAAAATGAAATTCTTGAGGCTGTGGGAGTTGCAGCAGCTTTTGGCGGCGGAGCTGCTATGAGCCAAGGTGTAACACTTGTTCAGGAATGCATCCAGGAATTAAACAATCCCATGCATTAAAAATAAAAGGGGCTGTCCTGAATTGACCTTCAGGCATCCCCTTTTCGCGTAAAAAATCTTCAATGAAAAGTTGATTGTAGTGGAAGGTGCGAGACTCCTGCGGGACTAGCGTGACAGGTGAGACTCCCGCAGGCGCTTGCGCCAAGAGGCTCACCGTACGCCCCGCGGAAAGCGAGCGGCCTGGAACGAAAATCAACGGCTTTCAGACTTCTTGGACAGCCCGTTTTTTGTATTTGCTCACATAAGCAAGCATTTGGGAGGATATATAAGGATTCATGAGTCATTAAGGTTCAACAAAAGAATAACCCTTGAGCCTTGTATATATGGCGCTGAATGGAAATTGAATCACAGGAGTGGCTTTGTTACGCTATATACGTTGATTAAGTGTTATATACACGAAAGGAATGATTCATTATTCACTCGATTAAAGTTAACCACACTCCTGAAATGGAAAAAGCCATGCAAAAGAATCATGGTATTGGTTATGCTGAATATGAACGAAATCTAGAAAAACGAATCACTATTGAACAAGAACGTGATAAAGAATATCAAAAAAGTTTAGAAGTTTCTAATGAAATGGAACGAAAAATTCTATAGTATAGGTAGGGAAATCAGCATTCAGAACTGGGTGCTGATTTTCTATTTATGTAGTTTTTGCATTTTCTTCTGCCAATAACTCCTACAGGTTGAAGATAAAATGAATTTGTTATAATATTAGAATGAGAATAAATTGAGAATGGAATGAGAGAAGCTTTCATTCTTGTTCACATTAACAATATATTTCACTGAAATATAAGATGGAGGTAAATTTTATGTCTACACCAAATTTAAAGATTGAAAACCTGCGTGTTTCTATCGATGACAAAGAGATCATCAAAGGTTTAAACCTTGAAATAAACGGCGGAGAAATCCATGCGATCATGGGGCCAAATGGAACAGGTAAATCCACTCTTTCATCTGCGTTAATGGGGCACCCTAAATACGAAGTGACCGATGGAAACGTTACATTTGACGGAGAAGACCTTTTCGAAATGGAAGTTGACGAACGTGCAAAAGCTGGTCTTTTCCTAGCGATGCAATATCCAAGTGAAGTAAGCGGAATTACAAACGCTGACTTTTTGCGTTCTGCTATTAATGCACGCCGAGAAGAAGGTCAGGAAATTTCTCTTATGAAATTTATCCGTGAATTGGATAAGAAGATGGAGCTTCTTGAAATGGACAATGCGTTTGCTCACCGTTATTTAAATGAAGGCTTCTCTGGTGGAGAAAAGAAACGTAATGAAATTCTTCAATTGATGATGATCGAACCTAAGATTGCCATCTTGGATGAAATTGATTCTGGTTTGGATATCGATGCTCTTAAAGTAGTAGCTAAAGGCATCAATGAAATGAGAAACCCAGAGTTTGGCTGCTTAATCATTACTCACTATCAGCGTTTACTTAACTACATCACTCCAGATAAAGTACATGTGATGATGCAAGGACGCATTGTAAAATCAGGAGGACCTGAACTTGCACAGCGTCTAGAAGCGGAAGGATATGACTGGATTAAGGAAGAGTTGGGAATTGAAGACGAAACTGTTGGCCAAGAGGCGTAAGCAAGTTAGGAGGATTTGTACATGTCAGTTGAAACTTCTTTAAAATATGACAGGGATTATGTAAGCAAGTTCTCTGAAAGCCGCCAAGAACCAGCATGGCTTTCAGAACTTCGTTTACGCGCATTGGAATTGGCACAGCAGCTTCCTATGCCTAAACCTGATAAAACAAAAATTGATAAATGGAACCTTACTGAATTCAATCACCTGAGCACTGCTGAGGAAAGCGCAGACCTTCCTGAGCAAGTGAAAGCATTAATTGGTGATGAAGAAGCGGGCAATCTGCTTGTGATCCGCAACGGAAACGTCGCTCACTCATCGGTTACAGAAGAGCTGGCTTCTCAAGGTGTCATTTTCACCGATTTCGTAACCGCAGCTCAAAAGCATGGAGACCTTCTTCAAAAGTATTTCATGAAAGAAGCTGTCAGCATTGACGAAAACCGCCTTACAGCCATTCATGCGGCACTAGTAACCAATGGTGCATTCATTTATGTTCCAAAGAATGTAGAATTGAAAACTCCGCTTCAGGCGATCTACTTCCATGATGATGAGCAAACAGGGCTCGTTAACCATGTCATCATCGCAGCGGAAGACAACAGTTCGGTCACGTATGTTGAGAACTACTTGTCAACAAACGAAAACAGTGAATCTGTTGCCAATATCGTATCTGAGGTTTTTGCAGGTTCAGGTGCTAAAGTAGTGTACGGAGCTGTCGATAATCTGGCCAAAGGAATGACTTCCTATATCAGCCGCCGAGGACGTGCAGGACGCGACGCGCGAATCGAGTGGGCATTAGGACAGCTTAATGATGGAAACACAGTATCTGATAATACAACACATCTTGTCGGAGACGGTTCATTCACAGACACGAAGACTGTAAATATCGGCCAGGGTGATCAAAAACAGAACTTTGTTGCTCAAATTTTCCATCATGGAAAAAGCTCTGAAGGCTACATCTTAACTCATGGAGTAATGAAGGATTCTGCAAGCTCGATCTTCAATGGAATTACAAAGATTGAACATGGTGCGACAAAATCAAACGGCGAACAGACAGAACGGGTATTAATGCTGAGCGAAAAAGCACGCGGAGATGCGAACCCGATTCTCTTGATCGATGAAGATGATGTTACAGCTGGCCACGCCGCATCAGTTGGACGAATTGATCCGATTCAGTTGTTCTACTTGATGAGCCGCGGAATATCAAAAGCTGAGGCTGAACGATTGATCATTCATGGTTTCCTAGGGCCTGTTGTCAATGAAATGCCGCTTGAATCCGTGAAAAAACGTTTAGTTGAGGTAATAGAAAGGAAAGTCAGATAATGAACGCACATGAAGTAAGAAAGCTGTTTCCGATCCTGCATCAGGAAGTCAATGGAAAACCGCTTGTTTACTTTGATAGTGCCGCCACTTCACAAAAGCCGGTACCTGTCATTGGAGCGCTGGAAAAATATTACCGGGAATATAATTCAAACGTTCATCGGGGTGTCCATACTTTGGGGACCAGAGCTACTGACGGCTACGAGGGAGCCAGGGAGAAAGTTCGGCGTTTTATTAACGCGAAATCCACACAGGAAATTATTTTCACACGTGGAACTACGACCTCAATCAACACAGTTGCAGCAAGCTACGGTTTAACGAACCTGTCAGAAGGCGACGAGATCGTCATTACGCCGATGGAACATCACAGCAATATTATTCCATGGCAGCAGGTCGCTAAAAAAACCGGTGCGGCACTTAAATACATTCCTTTAAAAGAAGATGGATCCATTGATCTTCAGGATGTTGAAAATACCGTAACTCCACAAACTAAAATCGTATCCGTTATGCACGTATCCAATGTGCTGGGAACAATTAATCCTGTAAAGGAAATTGCAGCGATCGCTCATAAAAACGGAGCTGTAATGGTAGTGGATGGGGCGCAGAGCACACCGCATTTAAAAGTGGATGTTCAAGATCTGGATTGCGATTTCTTTGCCTTCTCTTCCCATAAAATGTGCGGGCCGACTGGTATTGGTGTACTTTACGGAAAAAAAGCATTGCTAAACCAAATGGAGCCTGTTGAGTTCGGTGGAGAAATGATCGATTTCGTTGATTTGTATGACTCCACATGGAAAGAGCTTCCTTGGAAATTTGAAGGAGGCACTCCAATCATTGCAGGAGCGATCGGTTTGGGGGCAGCCATTGATTTTCTTCAGGAAATTGGGCTTGAAAACATTCAAAAGCATGAACATGATCTTGCGGAGTATGCTATTGAGCGCATGTCGGAAATTGAGGGCATTACCATTTACGGGCCTAAGGACCGTGCTGGAATCGTGACGTTTAATATCGACGATGTTCATCCTCATGATGTAGCCACTGTTTTAGATGCTGAAGGAATTGCCGTGCGCGCTGGACATCACTGCGCCCAGCCATTGATGAAATGGCTGAATGCATCTTCAACCGCACGGGCAAGCTTTTATTTATATAACACCAAAGACGAGATTGATTCTTTTGTAAAGGGATTAGTCACGAC
Source organism: Fictibacillus sp. WQ 8-8 (assembly GCF_024494405.1). NCBI lineage: Bacteria > Bacillati > Bacillota > Bacilli > Caryophanales > Fictibacillaceae > Fictibacillus > Fictibacillus sp. WQ 8-8. The sequence goes on along the minus strand of NZ_JAMXKG010000001.1, from coordinate 36,527 downwards.
AAAGGAGTATTTCGGCCATGTCTTCTAATTTAGATCAGCTTTACCGGCAAGTCATTATGGATCATTACAAAAACCCTCGCAATAAAGGGCAATTAGCCGATGATTCGGTCACCATCAACATGAATAATCCAACGTGCGGAGACAGAATTCAGCTTCATTTGAAGGTGGACGATGGAAAAATTTCTGACGCAAAGTTTGATGGAGAAGGGTGCTCAATCAGCCTTGCTTCTGCAAGCATGATGACACAAACGGTAAAGGGTTTATCTGTGGAGGACGCGGTTAAGCTCGCACATGTATTCTACAATATGATGCTGGGTAAAGATTATGATGATACAACATTTGATCTCGGTGACATTGAAGCCCTGCAGGGTGTTTCCAAATTCCCGGCCCGCATAAAATGTGCCACCCTTGCCTGGAAAGCGATGGAGAAGGGCGTAGGGCACGAAAAAGAAGAATAAAACATCAAGTATTCGAAGAAGCAATTAGTTCTTTTAATTGGGTGCCAGGCACCATTTGGGATTAACTGCTGGTGCCAGGCACCGTTTCAGAGAAGTGATTTTCACTTTTTATTTGGTGTAATGCATCATTTGGGTTAAACTGGTGGTGTAAGTTACTATTTCATAGAAGCAATTAGTTCTTTTAATTGGGTGCCAGGCACCATTTGGGATTAACTGCTGGTGCCAGGCACCGTTTCAGAGAAGTGATTTTCACTTTTTATTTGGTGTAATGCATCATTTGGGTTAAACTGGTGGTGTAAGTTACTATTTCATAGAAGCAATTAGTTCTTTTAATTGGGTGCCAGGCACCATTTGGGATTAACTGCTGGTGCCAGGCACCGTTTCAGAGAAGTGATTTTCACTTTTTATTTGGTGTAATGCATCATTTGGGTTAAACTGGTGGTGTAAGTTACTATTTCATAGAAGCAATTAGTTCTTTTTAAATGGTGTCAGGCACCAAGTGGGTTAAATTGCTGATGCCAGACACCCGTTCAAAGAAGTTTTTGTGCCATTGCAAGAGAATTGTATCCTTTAAGGAGGGATGAAACGATGGCTAAGAAAATGCCTGATATCGGTGAATACAAATACGGTTTTCACGATAAAGACGTTTCGATATTCCGCTCAAAACGCGGATTGACTAAAGAAGTTGTAGTAGAAATCTCCAAGATGAAGAACGAACCACAATGGATGCTGGACTTCCGTTTGAAATCTTTAGAGCAATTTTATAAAATGCCTATGCCTCAATGGGGCGGAAACTTGAAAGACTTGAACTTTGATGACATTACGTACTATGTAAAGCCGTCCGAGAAGTCCGAAAAGTCTTGGGATGAAGTGCCGCCTGAGATTAAGGCTACGTTTGATAAACTTGGAATTCCTGAAGCAGAGCAAAAATATCTCGCAGGAGTTTCTGCACAATACGAATCAGAAGTGGTATACCACAACATGAAAGAAGACCTTACTGACTTAGGGATTCTGTTTACAGATACTGATACAGCGCTAAAAGAGCACGAAGAAATTTTCAGAGAGTATTTTGGAACGATTATTCCTCCTTCTGACAACAAGTTTGCTGCTCTTAACTCGGCTGTATGGTCCGGTGGTTCTTTCATTTATGTGCCAAAAGGCGTAAAATGTGATACTCCATTGCAGGCGTACTTCCGAATTAACTCTGAGAACATGGGTCAATTCGAGCGTACCCTGATCATCGCTGACGAAGACAGCTCCGTTCACTATGTAGAAGGATGTACAGCACCAGTGTACTCAACGAACTCTCTGCACAGTGCGGTTGTTGAGATCATTGTTAAAAAGAACGCTTATGCTCGTTATACAACCATTCAAAACTGGGCGAATAACATTTATAACCTTGTAACAAAACGTGCCGTTGCAGAAGAAAATGCAACAATGGAATGGGTAGATGGAAACATCGGTTCACGCCTGACCATGAAGTATCCGGCCGTTGTTATGAAGGGACGCGGGGCGAAAGGAACTATCCTTTCCATCGCGATTGCAGGGAAAGGACAGCATCAGGATGCTGGAGCGAAGGTTCTTCACTTAGCGCCTGATTGTTCATCTACTATCGTTTCGAAGTCAATTTCCAAGCATGGCGGTAAAGTTACGTACCGCGGTATTTCTCACTTTGGACGCCGTTCTGAAGGATCCAAATCCAATATCAAATGTGATACATTGATTATGGATAACCAATCCACTTCAGATACGATTCCTTACAACGAAATTCTGAACAACAATATTACTCTTGAGCATGAAGCTACGGTTTCAAAAGTGTCAGAGGATCAATTGTTCTACCTCATGAGCCGTGGTATTTCTGAGCAGGAAGCAACAGAAATGATCGTAATGGGCTTCATCGAGCCATTTACAAAAGAACTTCCAATGGAATATGCGGTTGAAATGAACCGTCTGATTAAATTCGAGATGGAAGGTTCTATCGGATAAAGTCTGAAAAGCCTTGGTATAAGGGATATACCAAGGCTTTTTTTGTTCGAATTCTTTTCGTGCTGATTTCGTGCGATTCGAAATTTTTTCATTCTAATAGTTATACTTTTTTAAGTTATGAAATACATCTAATTTCAACAAAGGGCAAGATTGTAGAGGAAAAAGTGTCCATGCAAGCGATGCTTACCTTCGCTGCCATGAACCTTAAAAAACTGGCAAACTGGAGATGGCAAGGGCCATGTCCAGCATAAGAAATAGTAATCATTTCATTTTAAATAGAAAACCCCTAGTCAGAATAATTGTGACTAGGGGTTTGTCGACGGTCTGTGGGGCTGTCCAGAAAGTCGAAAATTGACCTTCAGGCAGCCCCTTTTTGGCTTGAAAAATCTTCAATGAAAAGTTAATTGAAGTGGAAGATGCGAGACTCCTGCGGGACTAGCGTGACAGGTGAGACTCCCGCCGGTGCTTGCACCAAGAGGCTCACCGCACGCCCCGCGGAAAGCGGGCAGCCTGGAACGGAAATCAACAGCTTACAGACTTCTTGGACAGCCCCTTTTTTATATGGTTTTTAACATTTTGAATGTGGTTTGAACAAGATTTTGACAGGCGGAAATTAGCATTTGTTTGACTCGAACATCAAATGCAATCTTTTTTTCCAACTTAAGCGATCGGAACCAATAGAGATAGTTATCTAGATATTTGGTCGCTGTCACCTGGAAGCTCCCCAATTTCGTGTTTCTCGGATTTCTATCATAATAGCCAAGATAATGGTTTCAAATGTTAAACGGACAGTTTCAATCATCGAATCTTCTATAAGGGCATTGAAATTAATTAATTCCAATAGGATAAGAATTGTTAATTATTAAAAACAATTGTGCATCAGTCTTATATAAAGGAAATTGAAAGCGCTTTATAATTAAAGGAACACATCCAAAGTTAACGGTAAAGTGCTTCGAGAGAAAGGAAAAGCTTTCTATTTTTACTATGATCGTATTTAAATAGGAGATGAAAAGATGAAGTTACTGGATGAAGATTTTTTGTTGAATACATAGAGTGCCAAACTCTTATATCTAGAGGAAAAAGAACTGATTTAATGTCATTTAATGTTTACATTTTATCCCCTTATACTAATGAAAAATATATAAAAGGAGGCATCTATGAAACTAAATAAAAGCGCAATCCATACTGTTAGGTTAGAGCAAAAGTCCGTTTTTATAAGAAAAAAAACAAGGGAAAAAAGGTGGGAGGCACCATTAATCGGGTATTTGTTTGTTTCACCGTGGCTGCTTGGTCTATTTCTATTGACTCTTTATCCTATGGTACAATCTCTCTACTTTTCCTTTACAGATTATTCTTTATTGGAAGCCCCAAATTGGATAGGCTTAGAAAACTATCAAAAAATATTTCTGCACGATAAACTTTTCTATAAATCGTTAACCGTCACGATCGTATTCGTAGTCATTTCTGTCCCTTTAAAATTAATAACAGCATTAATGATGGCTATGTTTTTGAATCAAAAAATTAAGGGGATTTCGATTTATAGAACGTTGATTTATTTGCCTTCTCTTATCGGAACGAGTATTGCAGTTGCTATTCTTTGGAGTAACATGTTCGGCAACGATGGATTGGCAAATCACATTTTGGCTTTATTCGGCATAGTGGGTAAGAACTGGATTGGGAGTCCAGATACTGCGCTAGGCACTTTAATATTGCTCATTGTGTGGCAATTTGGTTCTTCTATGGTAATTTTCCTTGCAGGATTAAAACAAATTTCACCGGAGCTATACGAAGCATCTGCTGTAGATGGGGCTACCAAGATTAAACAGTTTTTCTCGATTACACTTCCTATGCTTTCTCCAGTCATTTTATTTAATCTCGTATTACAAACAATAGGTTCGTTCCAAATGTTTACTCAAGCTTTTGTTATAACTAAGGGAGGTCCTATTCAATCTACCTATATGTTTGCCTTGTATTTATATCAAAAAGCATTTGCAGGATTTGAAATGGGCTATGCTTCTGCCTTAGCATGGATACTCCTTCTTATTATTGCACTGTTTACAGGTTTGATTTTTATCTCCTCGAGATATTGGACTTTTTACGAATCTGAGGGAGGAAAAGGATGATGAAAAAGAAGTGGTTTAGTCATATTATTTTAGTGATCATTTGTCTCTTTATAATTTATCCTATTTTCTGGTGGTTTGGAGCAGCATTTAAGACAAATAGTGAAATTGATTCAATTAATCTGTTTCCGATTAATCCGACACTATCTAACTTTACAGAAGGTTGGCATGCGATCCCGGGATTTACTTTCACTCATTTTTTTATGAATACATTTGAATTGATACTTGGTGTGTTATTTACAACCATTATTTCTTGTAGTCTTGTTGCTTTTGCTTTTGCCCGTCTAGATTTTCCGCTACGCAAATTCTGGTTCTCAATCGTTTTGGTAACCTTAATGTTACCGAGCCAAATTACATTGGTTCCTCAATACGATCTGTTTAATTCTTTTGGATGGGTCAACACATACTTGCCTTTTATCGTTCCTCATTCCTTAGCAGGAGGAATCGGCGGTTCGTTCTTCATCTTTCTATTAGTTCAATTCATTAGAGGAATACCTAGAGAGCTAGATGAGGCCGCCAAAATGGATGGTTGTTCATGGTTTGGAATCTATTTCAGGATCATTCTCCCTCTTATGAAGCCCCCTCTAGTAACAGTAGGTATTTATTGTTTTTTATGGAACTGGGATGATTTTCTTGGACATTTAATTTATATTAATTCAGTTGATAAATATACGGTGGGATTGGCACTCAAGATGTTAGTTGATACAAGCACCTCTGTACCATGGGGACAATTATTTGCGATGTCTCTGCTATCAGTTGTACCAGCTATACTCATTTTCTTTTTCGCTCAGCGTTATATTGTAGAAGGAGTAGCAACATCCGGTTTAAAAGGATAAAATAAGGAACTAATTTAAGGCTGATGAGTCAGCCTTCTTTTTTGTGATATTATTAATTAATATGCATCTGAAAGAGGGAGTTGTCCTTGAGAAATCTTTTTAAACAATACCCGATTAGCTACGTTTTTTTTGCTGTATTTGCAGGTTTTATGGCCCTTCTTCTTGCTATCATCGTCATTGTAAGTTATCAAGTTACGATTAAACAAATGACCCATAATACTTCTTATTATCAACAAAAACTGTTAAGAGAAATGAATGAGCAGATTAGTATGCAGAAAAAGTCGATAGAAGAGGTCACTCTTGTTATGTCGAGAAACCGAGATTTACAAGAATATCTTCAAGGACAAGAAGTCGAAGATAAATACACTGCATATCGTCAAATTTCAAAAATTAATTCTTCTTTTTTAAATATTGCCTTTAGTTTACCTACGATTGATTCCATCCAAGTTTATTTAGATTATCCCCCAGTTAAAGAAAAAGTGGGACCTATCCGCTATTATTCATATAAACAAAATAAGAATACTGATTGGTTGAAACCCTTAAAAGATTCGGATTCTTCGTGGTTGTCTAAGCATACCATTCAATCTGCGCAGGGAAAAACTCCAGTCATTAGCTTTGCCAGAAAAGTATATACAGCAGATCAGAAAGCTGCAGCAATATTAATCGTTAATATGAAAGCGACAAGCTTCAAGAGATTGATAAAAGGCGATAATAAAAAAGTTAATCGTCTTTTAATCGACTCATCAGGAAATGCTATTACATTTAATGGAAATCTTAAAACGGATGACTACTTATCTATTTTGGAGGAGTTAAATAAAAATCCGGATCTGAATTTAAATGCTGACGGTTTCACTCGCTATAAAGAAAATTTTGTTGTGTGGTCTAAGCTATTTAATACCGGTTGGTTACTGCTAGAAGTTACTCCGTGGGGAGAAGTTTCGAAAGGCAGTAAACAACTTGCGACACTTTTGTTTTCCATTGGAATGATAACAATAGGATTAATCATCATCTTGACCTTATATTTATCAAATCAATTTACAAAACCGATTAAGATTCTAATGAATAACATGGATAGTTTTTCTTTAAACAAGGAAGAGGATTTACCTCATGATTATAAAAATGAATTTGGTTCCTTATTTCGGGGATATAAAAAATTAATTATGAATATTAAAAAACTCTATCAAGATTTAGAAAGGGAGTTTCATTATAAACGCAAAGCAGAAGTTGCTGCTTTGCAAGCCAATATTAACCCGCATTTCTTATACAATACACTTGATCAGTTAAATTGGATGGCAATAGAAGAAGGTCAGGGGAAAATCAGTCAAGTCCTTGAATTAATGGGGAAAATGTTTCGAATCGGATTATCAAATGGGGAAAGCTTAATACGGATAAAAGATGAATTAATTCACTTGGAGTCATACCTACAGATTCAACAAATTCGATTAGGGCATCATTTTCATTACAGAATCGATATACCAGAAAAAGATAAACACTGTTATATACCTAAATTGACATTACAACCTTTTGTGGAAAATGCCATCATGCATGGTTTGCATGATCGGGAATCCGGACTAATTACGTTTAAAATGTATGAAGTTCAGAATGATTTATACATTGTGATAAAAGATGACGGTATAGGAATAAAAGCAGAATCAGAAAAAAAACATAACAAAACAGGAGGTTATGGCATCAAAAATGTAAGGGAAAGATTAGTGGCATACTTCGGGGAAGAGTATACTGTCTCCCTTTACGGGGTAGAAGGCGTTGGAACGACAGTGATGATTAAGATTCCTAAACTATTAAATTATAATGCCAAAGGAGGGAGTATTGATGTGGAAAGCAGTAATCGTTGATGACGATCGTCAAGTATTAAAAGGAATGAAGAAAGCGATTCCATGGGAGAAGTTAGGGATAGATTGCGTAGGTGAGGGGACTGATGGGGAAATGGGGTTACAAGTCATAATGAAAACCCAACCGGATATCATTTTAACGGATGTTTATATGCCTGTAATGAACGGTTTGGAAATGTTGCAACGTGTGAGAGAAGAAGGGTTAAAAGGAAAAGCTATTATATTAAGCGGATATTCGGATTTTGAATACGCACGAACAGCACTGCGTTTAAATGTTCACGATTACTTATCCAAGCCGGTTACTATTCAGACAATAGAAAGCGTTTTATCAGCAGCAGTTACTGAATTAGAAGAGGAAAAAGATAGTTGGGATAATCAAGAAGGTTTGAAGGATGAACTTGAATATTATAAATCTCTCATTTCGAATGACTGGTTAAAATCAGTCATGATAGGAATAGAAGATCAGGAACTGATTCATATGAGCCAGCAGAACATCAACTTAAGAGAGCGCAAGCATTTAGTTATAGGAATCAAGTTGAAGAAAACACAGAAGCTTAACACTGTCTCAAATGCGACTTGGTCCGTTTTTCAAAAGGCTTTAAACCATATACAATCAGAAATTGTTTTTTCTCCATTGAAAAGTGTTGATTGGATCGAATTGAATCATTATCATTCTGCGATTTTACTTTCCTATGAGCGAGATAGTGAATCAAAATTATGTATGGATTTGGCCCAAGAGATCGCAGGGGAAATCATGAAACACACACAAAAGCTACTATCTATCTCATTTCAAATTGGAATAGGTAGTTTAAAAGAGGACTGGCACGAAATATCAAAATCCACAGAAGAAGCTATACATACTGCCTCAAGATCTTTACCAAATAGTATTGAACGTTATGAAGAGTTAGTGAAAAAGGAAGGAATTGATCCTATTCATAAAAGCAACGAGGTTCAAAGTCCGTTCCAATTCTATCGTGACTTAGCTGAGGCAGTAAAGCATTATCAAAAAGATCATGCTATTAAAATAGCAGTAGATTTTGTCAAGGAGTGCAAAGAAACAAATAACTATCTTTCCTCTCAAGTGAAAACCTTAGGGAAAGAATTATGGTTAGTATTTACATATTGTCTATATGATAATGGGATTAATTTAGAAAATTTATTTGAAGAGAAGTCAATTTCTAAGCAAACTGAGGGTTTAAACAATTTAGAACTATTTGAGAACTGGCTTGTTGAAAAGATTAAAGTAATCTGTAGTCACAATCAAATGGATGAAAAAGAGAATATTAGGCATAAACAGGCGGTTGAGTATATGATTCAGTACATTCATACCCATTACAGTGAAAACATTACATTGAATGAGCTTTCAGAACAAGTCTATATTTCTAGAAACTATTTAAGTCAAATCTTTAAAAAAAATACAGGTCTATCATTTAACCATTATGTAAATAAAGTTCGTATGGATATAGCTAAAAACTTGATCATAGAGGGACAACATTTAATATATGAAGTGGCAGAGAAAGTAGGATTTAAGAATACCCCATATTTTAGTTCGTTATTTAAGAAGTATACAGGGCTTAATCCGACCGATCTGTTAAAACAATAGAATAAGACTTGTTAATTATTAAAAACAATTGTGCATCTCTCATATATAAAGAATTATGAAAGCGCTTTATAATTAATTGAATTGCTACTATCTTTTAAACATTGGGAGGATTGGTTATGAACAAGGGGAATTTTAAGAAATGGCTGTATTTGTTAGTTACTGCTGTTTTAGTACTTAGCTTAGCTGCATGTAGTGCTAAAACATCAAATAATGAATCGGCACCAACTGACAAGTCCGGCAAGGTAAAGCTTCGAATTGTTTGGTGGGGATCTCAAGAACGTCATGATGCTACATTAAAAGTATTAAAACTTTACGAAAAAAAGAATCCAAATGTAACATTTGAATCAGAGTTTTCAGGTTGGGATGGGTATTGGGATAAGTTAGCGACGCAATCCGCAGCAAAAAATGCGCCTGACATTATCCAAATGGATGCTCAATTCTTGCAAGAATATGCTTCAAGAAATCAGCTCGCTGATATAACTAAAGGTATTCAAACTAGCGATATCGATCCATCTCTTTTAGATTCAGGAAAATATAAAGATAAATTATATGCTATTCCTCTTGGGAATAACGCTTATGGAATGGTTTATAATAAAGCCGCTTTAGAAAAATTAGGTGTAACGCCTCCAAAATCCGGCTGGACTTGGGATGATCTTTTTAAATTAGCTAAAGATGTACAGCCTAAGCTGGAAAAAGGAAAATATGTATTAAGAGATTTAACGTATGATGCTGGTGCGTATGAGATGTATCAATTAAGCAAAGGCAAAGGGAATCTTGCCACTAAAGATGGAGCATTCCATTTCGATAAAGATACTTGGTTAGAATGGATAAAAATCTTCGCGGATCTTAGAAAACAAGGAGTTGTTTCTCCTCCAGAAGTTACAGTTTCTGAACAAGAATATGATCCAAAACGAGATTTATTATTAAATGGCTCAATTCTAATCAAGCAAGGGTTGGCTGCCCAGTTTCCAAGCTTTAACAGTGTGAAACCGAATACGTTCGCTCTTGTTGCCGCTCCAAGAGATAAGGAATCAGGAGGCTACTTAAAACCTTCCATGTTCTGGTCAGTGAGTCAGAACTCAAAGTACAAAAAAGAGGCAAAAAAGTTTATCGATTTCTTTATTAACGATCCCGAGGCTGCAGAGATTTTAGGAGTATCCAGGGGATTACCAGTTTCTAATAGTGTTTTGGAAAAACTGAAACCAGGATTTACAGATTCTGATAAAGCTCAATTGAATATGATTAATGAAACAGCGCCAGATGCCCAACCTTTTAATGGAGGGGTCAAAGGATGGGGGCAATTCAACCAAGTTGAGTACAGTTCTATAGGAGAACAATTGATATTCGAGAAAATCTCGGCTAATGACGCATTTGAAGAAATTCAAGCTAAATTCGCAGAAACAGTGAAACCGTAAAAGCCAGAATAGAATCTTACAGGGATACATAAGGTGTTCCGAAAAAAATAGGGTTTTTGGAACACCTCCCTAATGAATGACGATATCGATTTCAGTAGATACTTTAGAGAAAAAACGACGTCTTTAAAAGCCGCTTCTTAGTTCTTTTTTACAGAATGAGAAAGAAAAGTTGAGGGAGAAAAAAGTTGAAACTTTTTTTAAAACACTTTTTTATTATGTTCCTTCTGGTTGTGACAGGCTGTGAATCATCTTCAAAAGGCGTAAACGTGATGGTTTTCTCGAATATCTCACCAATGTATGAAGATGCTATTGAAAGTGCTATTAAAAGTGAGCTGCTTGAAAAGGCCGGACAACAATATGACATTAATGTTCATCTCTATCCGCTTTCTAGAGAGAAGTTTTCTGTCCTTCTTTCTCAAAAGTCAGGAGATATATATATAACTGATCAAGTATATATTTCTGGTCTTTTAAAAAAGAATGGGTTAACTGCTCTAGAGTCGCTCATACAACACCAAACTAATAATGAGGATGCGTTTAAATCGATGATGACAAAGAACGAGAAAACAGGAGAAGCTCATCTATACGGCATCCCAATAAAAGAAGGTATTTTTAAAGAAAACGAGATAAAAGTGAACGACGGGTTGTTTGCTGTATTGCCATCATTCAGCAAACATCAAAAGGAAGGAATGGTGGTAATGAAGATTCTGACTCAATAGAAAGGAGAGAAGAAAAAGATGAATAGAGAGAACTGGTTGGGAAACGTCTATCATTTGACAGACTGGATCATGCGTCTGGCTTATCTCAATCTACTTTGGCTCGCCTTTACCCTTTTGGGATGTGTTCTGTTCGGATGGGCTCCAGCAACGATTGCTATGCATACTGTCATTCGGAAGTGGATGATGGGTGAAGAACACATTAAAGTCTTTTCCTGCTTTTGGGATACTTATAAATCTGTATTTCTGAAAAGTCAGAAAATAAGTTGCGTCTTGATAATACTAGGTTGTTTATTGTTCGTTGATTTAAAGTTCTTCATGTCGGGACAATCAGCGGTATTTACTCTTGGGAAACTGTTTTCACTTCAATTGATCATTGGTTATTTTGTTGTATGTAGTTATATATTTTCGCTATATACAAATTATAAAATGAATGGTTTCGAGATGTTTAAAATCGCACTGCTGCTTGGACTTATGTACCCAGTTAAAACTCTGCTTACTCTACTGGGATCCTTTGTTTTTATCATGATGTTTTTAGCTATTCCTGAATTGACTATCTTTTTTGGAGGAAGTTTATTCGCTCTTTGGTGTACGTATAGTTCAAATAGAGTGTTCCGCCAAAAGAAGAATGTTTTTCTTCCACAAAGACTCGTAAATATCTCATAGATTTCAATGACAATCCATTTTTCAAACGTTTAAGGAGGAACATCAATGTTGACTTTAACAGGTTTTGCGGATGAGATATCTTCAGATTTAAATATTCAATTAGAGGTATTACAATCCGAAGGAATTAAGTTTATTGAATTTAGGGGAGTATGGGAAAAGAATGTTCTTCGCTTATCAGACGATGAACTAGCAACCATTAGAAAAGAATTGCAGCAAAGAGGATTTCGATTATCCGCTATCGGATCCCCAATTGGGAAAATTAATATATTGGATGATTTTGAGGAGCATTTAATAGACTTTGAAAGAGCTCTTTATATTGCAAAATTTTTTGAAACAAAATATATTCGTATTTTTTCATTTTTTATTCCGGAAGGGGAAGATCCTGCTATTTATCGTGACGAGGTCATGAGACGTATGTGGGCATTAGTCAAGAAGGCCGAAGAAAATGGAATCATATTGCTGCATGAAAATGAAAAAGAGATTTATGGTGATAATGCAGAGCGTTGCAAGGATATTTTAGAAACGGTTCAATCACCTAATTTACGAATGGCTTTTGATCCTGCTAATTTTGTACAATGCGGTGTAAAACCTTATTCGGAAGCCTATCCTCTATTGGAATCTTTTATAGAATATGTTCATATTAAAGATGCACTTCTTGAAGGGGGAAAAGTGGTACCAGCAGGAAAAGGTGACGGTGAATTAAGAGAATTGTTAAAATCATTAAAAGATAAAGGATACAGTGGATTTCTATCACTTGAACCTCACTTGTCAGCTGCAGAAACATTTTATGGATTCAGTGGACCGGATTTGTTTAAAATAGCTACTCATGCTTTAAAAGATTTGTTGAAAGAAACAAAGGCAGAATGGAATTAGAGAGGAGAGGAAGAAAATAATGGAGAAAAAAATACGTTTTGCAATTATTGGCTGCGGAGTTATTAGTGATACTCATCAAGCACAAATACAATCTATTGAAGGAGCCGAGTTGGTAGCGGTTGCAGATCATGATGAACAAAAAGCGAGAATGTTAGCTGAAAAAGCCAATGCAGACTGGTATGTAGATTACAAAAAAATGCTAGAACGGGATGATATAGATGTAGTAAATGTTCTCACTCCCAGTGGATTACACGCAGAAATGACTGTAGCCGCTGCTAGGGCAGGCAAGCATGTTATTTGTGAGAAACCTTTAGATACAACTTTGGAAAAAGCAAGAAAATTGGTCGAGGAATGCAGAAAAGCAAATGTCAAGCTTTCCATCATTTCGCAGCATCGCTTTGATCCTTCTACTATTCAAGTAAAGCAATTGATAGAAGATGGGAAATTGGGTAATATGGTTTTGGGTCAGGCGGCAGTAAATTGGTATCGCTCTCAAGAGTATTACGATAGTGGAGAATGGCGGGGTACATGGAAAATGGATGGAGGAGGAGCTTTAATGAATCAGTCCATTCATACCATAGATTTGCTACAATATTTTATGGGACCTGTAGAAAGTGTGTATGCTCATACCGCAACCCTTGCGCATGAACGCATCGAGGTCGAGGATGTAGCAGTTGCGACAATCAAGTTTAAGAATGGTTCATTAGGAACGATATCTGGTACCACGAGCGCTTTTCCAGGTTTGTCCGCTAGACTTGAAGTCTTTGGTACGGCTGGAACGGCAGTAATTGATAACGATATTCTTACAAATCTATATCTTAAAGATGTACCTTCTAATACATCAGATCATTATAGTGTGCAATCAGAAAACTTGGCAAACAGCAAAATGAACCAAAGAGGAACAGGTGCAACTGATCCAGGATCCATTGAAGGTAATTCTCATCGACTCCAATTGGTGGATATGATTGAAGCCATAAAAGAGGACAGAGAGCCTTTGGTAAATGGTGAAGAAGGAATTAAACCCTTAGAAATAATTTTAGCAATTTATGAATCTGCAAATACTGGAAAGCCTGTAGAGATATCCTCTTTTGCCGAGTTTAAAAAAGTAAATTTTTAATCAGATGCTCAGAAAGGTCAAGTACAACTTCTAAATAGTTTTTCTAATCCATGTGCACACTCACATAGAAAAGTGAAAATAGGTTCGTTTGAAATATTGCTGTTTTAACATCACACTGCCTAAGATCATAGAGTTGTGACCAATGAGGGACATCTGAATAGAGGGTTAGTCCCTCCTTTTTAATGCATAAAAAACAAGGGATATATCTGTAATCTAATGAGTTTTATTTTCTACGAGAATGAAAAACAACGTGAAACAGCGGCTTCCGAGTAAAAGAGCAAAAGTAATTATCATTGCACATATATAAAGTTACTAAAAATGAATAAGGATAGAATTGAGGTTAATCGGGCCAAGTTGATGTTTGTGACGGTTTATTTTTCTTAATTCAAGACTTTCCCGTGCTGCCTCATTTAATTAAATCGGATTTTTCAGAAGAAGTGATTATTGGTGCATGGACAGTGTTAGATAGTGAGTCAGCTAAACTGGCCTTTAATGCGGGTGCTAGTTTCATAGTTTCTCCAGCATTCGATAAAGATACAGCTAAATTATGTAATCGCTATCAAATTCCATACATACCAGGCTGCATGACAATAAAAGAAATGATTACTGCTATGGAATATGGTGCTTCAAACATTAAACTTTACAAAAGAAATGAGGTAGGTTCTTATGAGAAAATTTATTGATGACGATTTTCTATTAGATCATGAGAGTTCAAGAATACTCTATCATGAGTTTGCAAAAGAAATGCCCATCTATGACTATCATTGTCATTTGAGTCCAAACGAAATTGCAGAAAATAAACAGTTTCAAAACTTGACTGAAATCTGGCTGAACGGTGATCACTATAAGTGGAGAGCGATGCGCGCAAATGGGATCAGCGAAAGGCTCATTACCGGCAATGCAGACGATAAGGAAAAGTTTGATGCATGGGCAAAAACGATGCCGTCTTGTATCGGTAATCCTCTCTATCACTGGACCCACTTGGAATTAAAGCGGTATTTTAACATTGATTTAGCCCTAAGCGAAAAAACAGGGGATGAAATTTGGGAGCACTGCAACACTCTCTTAAAGCAGGAGAATTATTCAGCCCAAGCTATTATCAAAAAATCAAATGTTAAGGTGATTTGTACGACGGACGATCCAGTAGACACACTCGAATTTCATAAAGAAATTAAGGAGAATGAAAACATTGAGGCAGCAGTGTTGCCGGCATTTCGTCCTGATAAAGGACTTGAGATTTCGCATAATGAATTTCTTCCTTTCGTGAACGGTTTATCAAGTTCGGCAAGCCTTGAAATCAATAAATATCCAGATTTTTTAAAGGCACTGGAAGATCGGGTGAAGTATTTTCATAATGCTGGGTGCAGAGTATCTGATCATGGATTTGAAAGTCTTTTCTATGAAGAAAGTACGCTCGAAGAAGCTTCAGCCATTTTTGATAAAGCAGTAAATGGTCAAACGATTTCTCTGCTGGAGGAAAAGAAGTATAAAACATACACACTTTTGTTTTTAGGAAAACTCTATCATGCACATGGCTGGGTCATGCAGCTTCACATTGGGGCCATCCGGAATAATAATACAAAAATGTTTAAACGGCTTGGTCCTGATACCGGGTTTGATTCAATGAACGATTTTGAATTGGCAAAACCATTAAATCAATTGTTAAATCAGTTAGATTTGGAGAATGAATTGCCAAAAACCATTCTATATAATTTAAATCCAGTTCATAATCCAATCATTGCTTCAGCCATCGGAAATTTTCAAAATGAAGAAGCAAGAGGTAAGCTCCAGTTTGGAACAGGCTGGTGGTTCAATGACCAAAAGGACGGAATGCTTCGTCAGATGACAGATCTCTCAAACATCGGGCTAATCAGTAATTTCCTTGGCATGGTGACGGACTCCCGCAGTTTCCTCTCCTATACAAGACACGAATACTTCCGTCGGATTTTATGTAATATGCTTGGCGGATGGATGCATAAGGGAGAAGCACCGGATGATTATGAGCTGATGGGAACTATGGTTCAAGATATTTGCTATAACAACGCGAAAAACTATTTTGAGATTACTAGATAAATAATTGGAGGGGTACCGACTATGCAAATGACGTTTCGATGGTACGGTGATAATGATCCTGTTACCCTACAAAAAATAAGGCAGATACCCGGAGTGACAGGAATTGTTTCAGCCATCTACGATATTCCTGTTGGCGAAGTATGGCCATACGATAAAATTATTGAGCTGAAAGAAAGCATAGAAAAGAGCGGTTTAGAACTAAGTGTCATCGAAAGTGTACCCGTTCATGAAGATATCAAGCTCGGTCTTCCTTCAAGGGATCGATATATTGAAAACTACAAAACGACGATTAGAAATTTATCAAAAGCAGGAATCAAAATTGTTTGCTATAACTTCATGCCTGTATTCGACTGGACTCGCTCATCATTGGACTATGAGCTTGAAGATGGATCTACCGCTCTGATTTATGAAGAAGAAAAAGTAAAGCAAATGAATCCATTAAGCGGAGAATTGTCATTGCCAGGGTGGGATTCAAGCTATGAAGCCGAAGAATTAAAGAACCTGCTTGAACAATATCAGCATGTATCAGAAGAGAGACTATGGGAAAACCTTACGTACTTTATAAAAAAAATCATCCCTGTTGCAGTGGAAGAAGAAGTCAAAATGGCAATTCATCCAGATGATCCGCCATGGTCTATTTTTGGACTTCCGAGAATCATCACAAGCAAAGAGAATTTAGACAGATTCGTCAATTTATTTGATAATCCAAATAATGGACTGTGTTTATGCAGCGGTTCTCTCGGAGCAAATCCAAACCACGATTTCCCTGAATTTGTCCGCTACTTTGGCAAAAAAGAAAAAATTAACTACGTACATCTTAGAAATATAAAATGGATCGGCGAAAAGTCATTCCAGGAATCCGCTCACCGTTCGGAAGATGGCTCATTGGATATGTATGAAATTGTCCGTGCGTTGAGAGAAGTGGATTTTTCTGGACCGGCACGACCTGACCACGGCAGAATGATTTGGGGTGAAACCGGAAAGCCGGGTTATGGGTTGTACGACCGTGCACTTGGTGCCACCTATTTAAATGGAATGTGGGAAGCGGCAACGAAGGAAGAAAACAGACAGTCTAAATAGAAACGAGGGACATACATGAAAATTCCTTTTTATATAGATTTAAACGATAAAGTAGCTGTCGTAACCGGAGGAAGCGGGGTTTTATGCAGTCGATTTGCCAAAGCCTTAGCTAAATGTGGAGCAAAAGTTGCTGTCATCGGCAGGCGGCAGGAATCCGTTGATCGCGTTGCCGAAGAAATTCGTGCAGACGGCGGAATCGCACTTGCTGTTGCAGCAGATGTCCTTGATAAAGCCAGTCTGGAACGGGCGAAAGAAGAAGTGAAAGAAAAATTAGGAACATGCAGCATTCTCATTAACGGTGCGGGCGGCAATCATTCAAAAGGAAATACTGATAAAGAATACTTTTACAAAGAGGATTTAGAAGACCTTAAAACAAATACATTTTTTGATTTGGATACAGAAGGAGTTAGATCAGTCTTTGATTTGAATTTTCTCGGTGCACTGCAGACCACACAAATATTCGGAAGAGATATGGGTCAAGGAGATGTCATTATTAATGTTTCCTCCATGAATGCCTTCACACCATTAACAAAAATTCCTGCTTACAGCGGCGCAAAAGCGGCAGTCAGCAACTTTACCCAGTGGCTTGCTGTACATATGTCTAAGGCAGGCATCCGTGTAAATGCCATTGCACCGGGATTCTTTTTGACCGAGCAAAACAGAAATCTGTTAATGAATATTGAAGGGACCTATACCGATCGAGCTAAAAAAATTCTTAACCAGACACCGCTCGAGAGATTCGGAGAACCGGAAGATCTGAACGGAACCTTGTTATGGCTTGTCAGCAATGAAGCTTCTCGCTTTGTCACGGGAACTGTGATTCCGGTTGATGGGGGATTTTCGGCGTATTCGGGGGTTTAAACAATGGAATGCACATCGTTATCCGAGTATGTTTATGTTGTTGGATAAAATCTTGATTTTCTTTTTGTTGTATGATGGTTGTCTTTTTACTGGTTTGTTTTAAAGAACTTGAAAAACAAAAGGCATGGCTGGCTCTTAAGAAATATCTTGAAATTGTAGAAGCTAATTGATTTTAGAAATATGTCTGCGGTTGTTTTAATGGTTTTATGGCCAGTTTAATTACTACAACATTGGTTAACATTTCGGGGGCGATTGTTATTCTTGATTGTCTGTTGTTTTTGATTCTAGGTTAGATCTGTCAATTGACTCAGTATATTTTTCTTTTTTTACCAGGTTGATTTCTTTCGTTCGTGTATTCCATATACTATATTTGAGTGTATTTGGAACATCTTTGTTTTTTGCCATTATTAATACTCCTCCGTTTAATATGGTTTCAAAAAAAAATAAAACTATACTTCAATAAAGTTGTTTTTTTTGTTTTGGACTCTAATCATTTCATGAAAAGGGAGCATTATTTGAGCCGAAACCATTATTTCTTACATACCGTACTAAATGTTGGTTACATTAACAACAAGCGGAGGTGAAGAAAATGGCAGATAAAAAAGATAAAATTCAGGAAAACGTACGAACACAGCTTGGTGGCATGGGCCTATATGGCACAACCAGCAATGAGGAAGTAGGAGGATACCGGGCATCGGGAGATATTGAAAATGCCGGTCAGCTCGATAAGGGATTTCAAAAAGAACCAGGCAATGAGGGTGAAACTGCATCTTTCTCTACTAAACAGCAAAGGGAAAATGAGTAATAAGACAACTTGCTTTCTAATTGCTATTTTATAGCATAAAAAAAGACCTAGCAGCAGTTTAATGCTCCAGGTTTTCTTTTTTTATTTATACTCTCATAAAGTTGTTAAATTTATAAACCAGCTGTCGATTTAAACATTGCAGCTGAAGCAGTTGACATTGTACGGTGTGTTCGCTTGAACGTTTGCAAATCCTTTGCACCTTAAAAAGGAAAAGCGCTCCTTATTTGATCCATAGCTGCTTTTACGCTTCACGGGCTGAAGAAAGCTCTAAAATCTTTACAAGGAGTTTTATATATTCCCCAATTACGGTATTTATTTCTTCCGCTCTAACGCGCCATGTTCAAGCTTTACGAGCAATTAAACTGCCAAAAGGTAATAACGCTTTCTACACCGAAATATTGACCTTTTAAAACAGCTGCTGCCATATAATTTATTTTGCTTGTGTTAAAGCCGATGTTAAAATCCACTATATAGCCGGAATAAAAATCCCCATCTAAAATAGAACCATAGGTTTGAGAGGAGCTATGGTTCATGATTACAAGAGGGGATTTTTTTATGATCAGAGATATGCACAAACGAGGAATGTCTATTTCAGATATAGCAAGGGAACTAGAGCTCGATCGAGGAACAGTGAGGAAATACATAAACACTTCTACTGCTCCTTCGAAGCAAAAGAGAAAAAAGAAGAAAAGCAAGTTAGACCCATTTAAGGATTACCTCCATCAACGGATATTGGAGGATGGGGTTTACAACGGAGAACGTTTATTAGATGAGATTCAACAATTAGGCTATATCGGTGGGAAAACAATTTTAAAAGACTACATTAAACCATTTAGGGATCAGGAGAGAAAGAAGTTTTCAGTACGGTATGAAACATTACCAGGTGAACAGATGCAAGTGGATTGGAAAGAGATTGGGGAGATCATTCTAAGAGGTGAGCGAATTAAGCTATCCATGTTTGTCGCAACGTTAGGTTTTTCCAGAATGAAATATGCGGAGTTTACAACCTCTCAAGATCAAGAACATGTCCTTCAATGTTTGCTTAATAGCTTTAAGTACTTTGGAGGAGTTCCTCAGAAGGTATTGTTTGATAACATGCGGACGGTAACCGATGGACGAGATCAGGGAATCGTGAAGTGGAATCGTTTACTCAGCGGAATACAAAAAAATTCTCTAAAGTTTAAGATGAACTTTATCCTTATGAATTTGCAAAACTTCCCCGGTAACACAGTATTATTCTCTAATTTGACAGACCAAAATCTCGACTAAAATATGACCAAAATTATTTAAAAAAGTAAGATATATTTTGAAAACCAATACATAATAAAAGCTGATATAACAGCATTTTGAGAATATTATAAAAAGGAAAAAAAGAGTGAGATGTGTTCCGCACACAAGTTCACCCTCGGGAACGTGAACAATATATTAGCATGTATTAAGACTAAAATCCCTTGATACCATTGGTATCAAGGGATTTTTGTTTTGTGAGTAAAATTTAATTTATACCTTAATTAAGATTTTCACCCACAAAACACCCACAATAAAGTCAAAAAAATTATTCAGAACGCGTTTCATGTGGTCCTCGAAGAATCGGCGGTTTAGTATAAAAATTTATTGTTATTTAGCCGTAAATAACCTAAGCAGCAATACAGATTCAAGAAGCAAAGTCTCAAATTGATGCAGGTGAAATACGACCATTAGTGAACGTGGGCAGCAAAGTTGTTGAAGAATATAAGGACATACCTTTGGCTAAGGAAAAATGGTCAGATGTTTCTTTCGATGTTTATACCGGCCTGATTGCACCGAAGGATCTACTTGAAGATGTTCTTACTATTCTACACGGCCTTCAAAAAAACCATGGAAGAAGTCCAGCTTGTGAATGAATGTCATCATGATTTTTGAAGATTTTTCCCTTTTACGGGTGAAAGTGTCCGTTCCATCCAGCCCATTAGAATGTCTGCTAATATTGCCATCAAAGCTGTTGGAATAGCACCTGCTAAAATAATGGCTGTTCCGTTTGTGGCATTTGTTCCCCTTACGATAATATCACCTAATCCGCCGGCACCGATAAATGTACCAATGGTAGCTATTCCGATCGCGATAACGAGCGCTGTCCGAAGTCCGGCCATTATTACAGAAACTGCAAGTGGGAGCTCAACCATTCGCAAGATTTGCACTTTCGTCATGCCCATTGCTCTTCCAGATTCCAGTAAAGCTTTGTCCACACTGCAAATTCCGGTATACGTATTTTTAATGATAGGAAGCAGTGAATAGAGAAAAAGAGCCATAACGACCGTATTCGTTCCTAACCCCATAACCAGCATGAGCACAGAAAGCATAGCTAATGCCGGAATGGTTTGAATGATATTTGTCAGTGAGATCACCCATTGGCTTAATTTGGCATAACGGGCAATCAAGATGCCTAATGGAATCGCAATAATTGCCGCAAATAATACCCCATATGCTGACATTAGAAAATGGCGGTAGAATTCGGTCCACACGTAGTCAAAGTTTTGGTTATAATACAGCCACAAATCTTTTATTGTTCCCATCCTGCCAACACCTCCTTATCTTGTTACTCAAAGTAGTGATGCTCTTGTAAAAATTCTTTCGCGACTGTAGCAGGCTCTTTCATTTTTCCATCACCTTCATAATTGAGCTCCTGCATTTTTTCAGTGTCGATCTTTCCTTGAAGTTTTTGTAAAATCTTTTTGATTTCTGGATGTTTTTGCAACACTTCATTCCGAGCAACCGGGGAAGCATCATACGGTGGGAAAAATTTCTTATCGTCCTTCAGCACTTTGAGGTTATAAGATTTCAAACGTCCATCCGTTGTATAGGCTAGAACAACATCCATCTTTCCGTTAGCTGCAGCTTTATAAACTAAACCTATTTGCATTGGAAACGTTTTTCCAAACTCCATATCATACGTATGGACAAATCCCTCGTAGCCGTCACCCTTCCTCTTTAACCAGGCATTATCTACTCCTAGCCGTAAATCCGGAGCGATCTTTTTTAAATCAGAGACCGTCTTCAGGTTTTCCTTATCTGCTAAATCCTTCCTCACTGTAAAAGCATAGGAATTTGCAAATCCATAGGAATCGAACCACGTTTGATGGTAGCGTTTTGAGAATTCCTTTTGAACGATCGATAATGCCTGTTTCGGATCCTTCACCGGCTCCATTCCCAGGGCCCCGACAAGGTCTGTCCCTGTGTATCGCGTCGCTGTAATGTCTACATCGCCATTCATCATCGCTTTATGCTGAACGATGGAGGAGCCGAGGTTATTGGCCATTTCTACTTTTAGATTCGTATCGTGTTCGATCATTTGACGGATTATATTCCCCATGATTTGGGATTCTGTAGTATTGAGCGTACCAATTACAATCGTATGATCAGAGGTCTTGCTCAAACCCGGCAAAGAACACCCGCTCATTACCAATACGAACAAAAGC
Organism: Fictibacillus sp. WQ 8-8; assembly: GCF_024494405.1. Classification (NCBI taxonomy): domain Bacteria; kingdom Bacillati; phylum Bacillota; class Bacilli; order Caryophanales; family Fictibacillaceae; genus Fictibacillus; species Fictibacillus sp. WQ 8-8. Next base: position 14,616 of record NZ_JAMXKG010000001.1, on the reverse strand, counting down.
ATCATTGCAATGATCCCTTTTTGTTTTATTTTCATTTTCTGGTGTCCCCCTTCTAAGCCGTTTGATCCGCTTTTTTCATTCCTTTTGGTGTTACTGCGTATTCGAGCCGTCCTAATAGCAGATCTACGAGAAGTGCCAATAATGTAACCGGTACTGCTCCGGCTATAATAAATTCCGGCTGGTATAAATTCAGGCCTGAGAAAATATAATCTCCCAGCCCGCCGGCGCCAATGAATGAGGCAAGTGTCGCCCAGCCAATTAGATAAACGGTAGATACACGGATCCCAGCCATAATAATGGGAATGGCAAGCGGGATTTCAACATAGAGGATTCGTTCCCATCCAGTCATCCCCATCCCATGCCCGGCTTCTAATAGGTTTTTGTCTAAACCTTTAACTCCGGTATAGGTATTTCGCAGGATAGGCAGGACTGAATAGAAAAATAAAGCAATGACTGCTGGGATTTTTCCAACACCAAGCAGAGGAATAAAAAACGCAAGGATAGCCAGGCTGGGCAGTGTCTGAATCACACCGACCAGGCCCATTACAAACCCGGCGATTCCAGGAATCCGGGTTAAACTTATACCTAGTGGGACAGCCACTAAAATGCCGAGAATCACAGCAGTGAGCGAAATATAAAAATGTTCCCATGTTTTAAAAAGGAGTTCTGTCCAATTACTGTTTAAAAAGCTGATTAGGGTTTCCATTCGTTTCTTCCCCCCTATTCCTGGCCTGCCGCGGCGAGGCCTTCCTCATTACCCCAGATTGAATCATAAACAATATCCACAAGACTGGCTCTTGTTACGATGCCTACAAGATGATTATTTTTATCCACGACAGGAGCATATTTTAAGCTTCTTTTTAAGATTTTATAAACGGTATCCCGCAGCAGCGTATCTGTTTCTACTTTATAAAACACGGTTTCCATGATTTCACCTACTGTGTCAGCTTTGTTGCGATTTTGTTCAATCATCTCCACATCAATATAGCCCTCGAGCTTATGCTGCTCATCGACAACCAGCAGTGAATCCACCCGTTTTTCCTTCATTAACGTAATCGCTTGAGAGAGTAATTTATGTGCAGTCACCGTTGCTGGATTAGTATTCATGATTTGCTCGACGGTCTGGATAGAAGGTCTCGCCTGGATTAAACGTTCTTTTCCGATAAATTCTTCCACAAAATCATTTGCAGGATTTCGTAAAATTTCATCAGGTGTTCCGATCTGAACAAACTCTCCGTCACGCATGATGACAATACGGTCTGCAATTTTTAATGCCTCATCCATGTCATGGGTAACAAAGACGATCGTTTTATTTAAAGTTTTTTGTAACTTCTTAAACTCTTCTTGAAGGGAATCACGTGTAATAGGATCTAATGCGCTAAAAGGCTCATCCATTAAAATGAGAGGAGGATCAGCTGCCAGCGCACGTAAAATCCCAACACGTTGCTGTTGTCCGCCACTTAATTCATGAGGGTAACGATCGAGGAAATCATCTGTCATATTTACAAGTTTCAGGAGCTCCATCGCACGTTCTCGTCGTTTACTTTCCGGCCATTTTAATAATTTGGGAACTAAAGCGATATTTTCCTGGATGGTCATATGAGGAAACAAGCCGATTTGTTGAATGACATAACCGATTTCTCGTCTTAATTGAACGTAATCTTTTTCAAGAATATTTTGCCCTTCAATAGAAATGGTTCCTTCTGAAGGTTCAATCAAGCGGTTAATCATCTTCATGGTTGTTGTTTTTCCACATCCGCTTGGGCCGATGAATACTATGAATTCTCCTCGTTCAATCTCGATGGATATGTCGTTAACTGCTTTTTTACTGCCTTTATACGCTTTAGAAACATGTTCAAATTTCAGCAAAAGCAAGCACCTCCAATATATTTTTAAAGAAATGTAATCACACAATGATAACCCCGCCCAAACTTCTCACAATATAAGCTTAATAGAAAAGTTGTGTAATAGAAAGTTTATAAAAAGTTTATATAGTTTATAATATATGTAAAATATTTATTGTACAAAGTTTAAGATTCTATATGGTTACATTTCCTTTTAATTACGGCGATATCCTTTGGAATCCTAATTTTCTATTCGATCTTGAATATGGTACAGTGGGCAAAGAAATATGGTGATATTGAAAGGAAGGGTCCTTGTGGAAGAGAAACCCGTACAGAAAATCAATCAAGTAGAAGAGCAATTTATTGAAAAAATAGCTGATAATATGAACACCTATGGCGTTTCACCCACAGTAGGTCGGGTACTGGGCATTATCTATATGAATCGGAAACCAATGACGCTCGATGAACTTTCGGATGCAACGGGAATGAGTAAAACCCGTATGAGCCAGGTTGTTCGTGAAATGGTAGAGTTCAATATTGCGGAGAAGGTTTTTGAAAAAGGGGTTCGGAAGGATTTGTATAATGTTGAACAAGACTATTATCAAACTTTCATTTCTCTGTTTACTTCAAACTGGCGGAAAGTTATCAATAAAAACAAAATGTTTGAGAAGAAACTGAACAGGGAGCTCCTTGATCTATTGGAAAACGAAAAGATAGACAAAGAAAGTGAAGAAAAAATAAATGACCTGCTAAAGGAAACAAAAGAATGGTTGAATTATTATCAGTGGTTGAGCAACCTGGTTGAGTTCTTCGAAAGTGAAGAGATTTTTAAATACGTTCCAAAACCTTGACACAACTCTTCTATCCTTATATTGACCATAAACAATGTACAAACAAGGAGAGGATACTATGAGAAATAACGTTATTATCACTAGTGCCGTGACCGGAGCAGGAGAGACAACGAAGAAAAGTTCTTATGTCCCGGTGACTCCAAAAGAAATCGCTGAATCTGCCATCGAATCTGCAAAAGCGGGAGCCGCAATCGCCCACATTCACGTCCGCGATCCAAAAACAGGAGCACTTAGTCATGATTCCTCATTATTTGCCGAAGTGGTTGAACGCGTACGGGACTCGGACACAGATGTCATTTTAAATTTAACAGCCGGCGGTGGAGGGGATTGGATACCCAGCAGAGAAAATCCGGCTGTTGGCGGACCTGGAACCGATATTCAAACTCCTGAAGAGCGACATGATCCGGTCGGGCAGCTGTTGCCGGAAATCTGTACACTGGATTGCGGGAGCTTGAATTTTGGAGACCAGCTGTATATAAGCCCGACTGATTGGCTTCGTAAACAGGCTAAACTCATTCAGCAATGCGGCGTTAAGCCGGAGTTAGAATGCTTTGATACGGGTCATCTATTGTTTGCGAAACAATTGGTGAATGAAGGGCTAATTGACGGAGATCCTATGTTTCAATTTTGCTTGGGTATTCCATGGGGAGCGGATTGCGATGCGGAAACCATGTTGTATATGAGAGAAAAACTTCCTGAAAATTCCCACTGGTCAGCATTTGGAATCGGAAGGCATCAAATACCTGCTGCCGTTCAATCGATGCTTCTTGGCGGAAACATTCGTGTCGGGTTAGAGGATAATTTGTACTTAGAAAAAGGAACGTTGGCTACAAATGCACAGCTCGTTGATAAAACAGTAACCATTATTGAAAATATAGGTGTTCGTCCAATGACACCAAAAGAGGCAAGACAACATCTTGGCTTAAAAGATCCACAAGGGCAGGTGGAATAACGTGCAGTCATTAGTAAAAAACGTCACTGTTGTAGGGACTGGTGTTATTGGCAACGGTTGGATCAGCCGGTTTTTAGCTAATGGATACCATGTTACAGCGACTGATCCAGCACCAGGCGCTGAAGAAAAAATGAGACAAGCGGTAAAATCGGCATGGAGTTCCTTGGAAAAACAAGGACTGGCAGCTGGAGCGGCACCTGACCGCCTTCATTTCGAACCAAATCTTGAAAGGGCAGTTAGTAACGCGGATCTTATTCAAGAGAACGCACCCGAACGTGAAGAAATAAAACGCTCCCTATTAAAAACGATATCCCATGCGGCTAAACCAAATGCCATCATCGCATCGAGTACTTCCGGTTATATGCCCAGTATCCTTCAAAAGGATTGCCTTCATCCAGAAAGAGTCATTGTCGCTCATCCCTTTAATCCCGTGTATCTCATGCCGCTCGTAGAATTAGTCGGTGGACAACAAACGAGTTCAGAGGTTATGGTTCGGGCACAGTCCTTTTACCATTCAGTACGGATGAAGGCACTGATCGTGTCCCGTGAAATCGATGGTCACATTGCCGACCGTTTAATGGAAGCCATTTGGCGTGAAGCTCTCCATCTTGTTAATGATGGAGTGGCTACGACAGAGGAAGTGGATGCGGCCATAGTCTATGGGCCTGGCTTGCGGTGGGCTTTAATGGGTCCGTTTCTCACTCTTCATATGGCAGGGGGAAAACAAGGAATGAGACATATGCTTGAGCAGTTTGGCCCTGCGTTAAAACTTCCATGGACACATCTTGTTGCACCCGAATTAACGGAAGAACTTGCCCAGCGAGTCATTGAGGGTTGTGAAAAACAAACGGATGGGATGGACATGAGCATTCTCGAAAAACGCCGTGATGACTTTCTAATTGAATTAACAGATCTGCTCGAAAAATATTGGCCCTCTGCTAATCTGAACGGAAAACTGTAAGTAGGTCTTATATGAAGGAGACTCTATTATGGATAACATCAATAAACCGCTTTTAAAGGAAAAGGTACAAAAAGAGTGGGTTGACTACAATGCCCATATGAATGATGCGGCCTATGCTCTTGTATTCAGCAGAGCCGTGGACCGATTAATGGAAGACATAGGGTTAAATGAAACCTTCAGGGAGCATGAGAAGTACTCCATCTATACGCTTGAAACCCATCTCTGCTATTTAGCTGAAGTGCGTGAGAGAGAGCCGATTGATGTGTTTGTACAGTGGTTGGATTATGATTCAAAACGTCTCCATGTTTTTTTTGAGATGAAAGATCAAAAAGGAAAGCGGCTGGCCACCAGTGAACAAATGCTGATGGGAATGAACATGGAAAGTAGGCGACCCGCTCCTTTTCCTTTGCCGATTAAAGATCAAATCCAAAAAATTGCCAATGAATGCCAGACCATTAAACCTCAAGAGGCAGGTCGAAGAATAGCGATCAAAAGGGGGAATGGGATCGGGAATGGTTAAAGCGGTGGATGCTAAACTGCTGGGGAGTAGCTTTAATAAAAATTACTAAGTCGTCCTAGTTCACTTCTAACAACCAAGTTTAACAAAAAAAATTGGTAAGACGAACAAACTTGTGTCAAAGCGATATCTACTTTGACACATGTAATATCTAATTGTCATCCTGACAAAATGTACCTGTAGGTTTCCAATGACCATTTTTACATACGTTCCAACGATCACCAATACAAGTTCTGTCGCCGCAGCTGTGGAGCTTTGCTGTTAAGCCAATGCTCTTGGACCGTTTCTATATTTTTTTACAAAAACACATTTTAAGTGACGGTCCGTTTTTATACCATAAATGGTTGCATTTTTAGTTTCACAAATTATTGTTCATCAATGTTATCTTCATTGTCTCCATTAATATAAGGGTTGTCCGTGGTCGCGAAACGTGCTGATTGAAGACTTGTTTCAGGATCTAGGCCGAATAATCCATCTAATGATTGCTTATCATCTTTCTCTTCATTGGGAAATAGGGGTTCCGTATTTTTTCTTTTCAACTTAATCACTCCACCCAATTGTTTTCTGTGTTGTTTTATGTAAAACATATCATTCCCAGATTTTCATGAATAATAAAACCCGCTTTCAAATTATCATTTGAGAGTGGGTTTTTGACTTTTAGGATCTTTGTAAGGATAGGGTACTATCTGATTCACTGTGCTCCAACGAAGCATCGTTTGAATTCATGGTTGGTTGTAATAGGTAAGGAGTTCATAAGGCTTCACGTTTCACAATCGTTTGTATAAATCCAGTTTGAGTGGCCGCCTTCCATTGTGGATAAACAATTGCTTTCACTTGCTATACTTCTTTTTTACAAGGCGGAGTTTAGGCAAAGGTATCTATGGTCTTATTGTTCTTGCTGTTTTCCATCATTTCCATAAGCCCTGTTATCTCAAATAGTCGGCGGACGCGATTCGTCATGCCTTTTAGCATTAACGTACTGTTGTTCCTGATCGTTGAACTAATCACTCCAGCGAAAACTCCTAATCCAACACTATCTATGAAATCAATTTGCTCAACATCAATAATTATTACTTGTTTAGTTTGTTCTGATAATGAGACAAGTATTTTTTTTAACTTCGGTGCCGTGTAGCTCTGAACGTCTCCCACTAATTTAAAATAATGTGTGCCGTTCGATTTTTCATGTGTAATTTTAAGATCCATAACAATCTCCATTGACATCGTCATAAGGCAAACCTCCAGGAGAAAGATTAGTCAACTTTATCGCAATTGTAGGGCACCTGTTTATACCAGGGCTCGTTGATTATTGCGTAAAGGGGAAAAGGCATTCATGACCGTTCTTTCAGTTATAGTTTAATACACAAATATAAAAGATTAGTGTGTAGATTATAAAGAATTATTAAGTAAACATTAAACCTGTATTTGGCTGGATGGTTCTTGTTTCAACAAAGTGCCCATTTCCCTAATGTAGAAACGAGGAAATTTACACAAGGGTTTCGGCTTGTGTTCAATATGACGTAATTGGTCGGATACTAACGGTCCAACTTTAATATGTAGGTGGAAGCAATATCTCCTCTGAAAAAGTGTGGAAAAACTCACATAATAACTATAGTTTATTATTTCATCCCATGCCCAAAGTTATTGCGAAGAGAGCTGGTATAATAGAAGAACTTGATCTGCTATATCCTAAGACAACTTTTAAACAAAACGTTTAAAGTGGTGGATTTATATAAGTACAGCGGCCATTTCTGACAAACAAATAAACCCATTGACTCTTTCAACCAATGGGTTGCTGTTTACTTGGCGTATAGCCGATAGCCGTCAGTTTTATCAGTTCCATTACCAAAAATGGTTGCAGTTGAAGGAGAAGAATCTGACTTATTGTCATACTTCCATTCCAATCTTAGGCCCATAAAGCCGCCAGCTCCGTAGGTGGAAGTGTTTTTCTTCTTTATATATTGTGAAAAGCTGTTCCAGGTTTTTGGGCCAACGATGCCATCGGCAATTAATCCATTTTCTTTTTGATACTTCTTTACACCTGCGGCTGTTTTCGGTCCAAATATGCCATCCACATCAACGAGACCAGTATCAGTGTAAAAAGACATTACGTTAAGAACATACTGCATATTCTTAACCTCTTTGTTGGCCTTGCCTTGCTTAAGAACAGAATTGTGTTTCCAATTTTCAGGGTGATGAAACCCGCTTGCCGAAGCAATGGAAGGGGTTGACAGCATAAAGGTCAACAATGCGACAAGGATACCTGTCATCCATCTTTTGTTAAATTTCAACATAAAAATTTCTCCTTTTCTCCCTTTATTTTTTTGTGTTACCTACACACATTAGTCGTTAGAGGGAAAGAAAAAGTTTCAAGATAATTGATTGATGGATTAAGATCTTCGGAAAAATATAGCCGGTTACATGTTTTTGATTCGGGTCATTCAGCCAAAAGAAGCAGGTCCAGCTTCGGACTGTTTCTTTTTAAATTTTTTTATTATCGATTACTTACGATCATCCATAGCCGAATTGATATAAGTTTCCAAAATTCCTTTGCTATTACTTGGTAGCCACTTAAACTCAATGATTATCTTGGGGAGAAGGAGATGTCCTTCTATGATGTGAACGAGACTAGTTGCTTGTACTGTTGAGTTAACAAAGGCATGGAAATGTTAAGACATGCCTCTTGTTACGTATAAAATTTTCAGTATAATAAGGCCACGTTGTGTCATCAGCTTTTGTGTATGTCCATTGAGGCAAGCTGAAACTCGTTTTCACATTGGGCTAGTGTGAACGTGAACGGGTAATTAAAGTATAAATAACTTCCGATTATGATAAAAGCAAGAAAAGCAGCCGTTTGGCTGCTTAAAGATTTAGGATGGTTTGACGTTCATTCACACGCTGTTTTTGTTCATTTTTAATATTAGCTTGAGCTGCTGCTAGGCGAGCAAGAGGCACTCGATATGGTGAGCAGCTTACGTAATCTAATCCTGCATCATGGAAGAATTGGATCGAGCTTTTTTCTCCTCCATGTTCTCCGCAAATTCCTGTTTTTAACCCTGGCTTTGTTTCTCTACCGAGTTTTACGCCAATTTCTACAAGTTTCCCTACGCCTTCTTGGTCAAGAGAGGCGAATGGGTTTTTTGGTAGAATTTTGTTGTCAATATAGGCCTGAAGGAACTTACCCTCTGCGTCATCGCGACTATATCCAAAAGTAGTTTGAGTTAAATCATTTGTTCCAAAGGAAAAAAAGTCTGCCTCCTGAGCAATTTGGTCAGCTGTTAAGGCCGCTCGTGGAACTTCAACCATCGTACCTATGAGGTAATCGTATTCCTGTCCTGTTTCTTCCTGAACTTGCAGCCCCGCATTAATGACCAATCGACGCATTTCTTTTAACTCATTAACATGACCAACCAAAGGAATCATTATTTCTGGTTTTACGTCGATTCCTTTTTTCATGACTGCAGTGATTGCATAAAAGATTGCTTTTGCCTGCATTACATAAATTTCGGGGTAAATCATGCCCATTCTGCAGCCACGGTGCCCTAACATAGGATTAAATTCATCTAATTGACGTACTTTTCTCAGAAGATGTTCCTTCTCCTTTAAATCTTTAGAATTTATGTCTGTCATCTGAAGCTTTGTCACTTCAACAAGCAGTTCTTCCTTATCCGGCAAGAACTCGTGAAGAGGGGGATCTAATAAACGAATCGTTACAGGGGACCCTCCCATCGCTTCAAAAATTCCTTCAAAATCATTTTGTTGCATTGGTAATAGCTTATGAAGAGCCTCTTCACGCTCCTCGTATGTTTCAGCCAGAATCATATCCTGAACAATAGGGATTCGATTTATGTCCATAAACATATGTTCTGTACGGCACAATCCAATTCCACCTGCACCAAATTCAACCGCTTTTTTGGCATCCTCGGGATTGTCAGCATTTGCTCTTACACCAAGTTTTCGTTCCTCATCGGCCCAAGTAAGCAACACTTGGAACTGGTCCGAAAGCTGTGGATCGATCATTGGGATCTCACCTAACATGATTTCACCCGTTGAACCATCAATCGTAATCATATCGCCTTGGTTAACCGTCGTAGTTCCTACTTTAAAAAGCTTTGATTTTAAATCAATTTTTAATGATTCACAGCCACATATACAAGCTTTTCCCATACCCCTTGCAACAACGGCTGCATGGCTAGTCATTCCTCCACGGCTTGTGATAACGGCTTGAGCAGCAACAATTCCATGAATATCATCAGGTGTAGTTTCTGAGCGAACAAGAATGATTTTTTTGCCATCTTTCGCTAATCTCTCTGCTTCATCCGCATCAAATACGACTTCCCCTGTTGCTGCCCCAGGAGAGGCAGGTAGCCCTTTAGCAATCTGTTTTCTTTCATAGGAATCATCAATTCGACGATGGAGTAGCTGATTAAGCTGGTCGGGATCTACACGTAAAATGGCTTCTTTCTTATTAATAATTTGTTCTTCTACTAATTCAACGGCTATTCGAATGGCCGCTTGAGCTGTTCTTTTACCTGTCCGCGTCTGAAGAATAAATAGCTCACCTCGCTCTACCGTGAACTCAATGTCCTGCATGTCTTGATAGTGCTTTTCAAGCAGTTGACAAGTATCAATAAACTGCTGATAAACTTCGGGCATTTCATATTGAAGCGTCGCAATGGGTTGAGGTGTACGAATTCCAGCAACAACATCCTCTCCCTGTGCATTGATCAAATATTCACCATAAAGCTTAGCTTCTCCTGTAGACGGGTTACGTGTAAAGGCAACGCCAGTACCAGAATCGTTACTCATATTTCCAAAAACCATACTTTGAATATTTACTGCTGTACCAAGGTGACCAGGAATTTTTTGAAGACGGCGGTATACAATCGCACGTTGATTATTCCAGGAATCAAAAACGGCACTGATGGAAAGGAATAATTGTTCCTTTGGATTTTCTGGAAAAGTTCTTCTCGCATGCTTCATAACAATTTCTTTATATCCTTTAATCACTTCTCGCCAATCTTCTTCAGTCATTTCGGGATCTGAAGTATATCCCTTTTTTTCTCTCGTTTCCTCTAAAAGTTGCTCAAAATAATAACTGTCCACATCGAGGACAACATCACTAAACATTTGAATGAACCTACGGTAGGAGTCATAGGCAAAACGCGGATTTTCTGTAAGCTTGGCCAATCCTTCCACAGTGTCATCATTCATACCAAGGTTTAATACGGTATCCATCATTCCGGGCATGGAGTGTACAGCACCAGAACGTACAGAAACAAGAAGGGGGTTCGATGGGTCTCCAAGTTTTTTACCTGTTTTTTCTTCAAGTTTACCAAGAGCTTCTAATACCTGAAATTTGACCTCTGTAGAAATCGATTTTCCGTCCTCATAATATAAATTACAGGCCTCAGTGGAAAGGGTAAAACCATAAGGGACAGGTAACCCGATTTTTGTCATTTCTGCCAGGTTTGCTCCCTTACCTCCTAATAGGTCCTTTTTTTTGCTGTTTCCCTCGTCAAACATATATACAAATTTAGTCATCATATCAGCAAATACCTCTCTTTTTTTAATATGGCTAATATTGAATCAGCGGTCTCTTCAACCGCTTTATTTGAGACATTAATAACTGGACAGCCGATGCGTTTCATGATTTTCTCAGCATAATCTAATTCCTCAAGAATCCGATCTAAATTTGCATAATTTGCTTGAGTTGCTAACCCTAAATTCTTTAATCGTTCCTTTCTGATTTCATTCAGTTTATCTGGTGTAATGACTAAACCCACGCATTTGTTTCTTGGAATATCAAAAAGCTCGTCAGGAGGTGTTATTTCAGGGACTAAAGGTACATTGGCCACCTTATACTTCTTATTAGCTAAATACATAGAAAGGGGGGTCTTTGATGTTCTAGAAACCCCAATTAATACAATATCTGCCCGTGTAATCCCTTGTACCTCTTGTCCATCATCATATTTTACGGCGAACTCAATCGCTTCAACTCTTCGGAAATAGTTATCATCCAATTTCCTCATTAATCTAGGTTCGCCTTTAGGTTCTTTATTAAATTTTTGACTAAATGCTGTCATAAGCGGATTCATTAAATCAACTGCGACAATCCCTTCTTCACGTGCCTTTCGATCGAGATATTCCTTTAAAGATGGAATGACAATCGTGTAGGCAATGATGCAATTACTATACTTCGATACAGCAATGACATTATTAAGATCTTTGTTATCCTCTACATAGGAAAAATTTTGGATTTCAATATCTTTCCCATTAAATTGAGACGCAACTGCTTTTACCATCAACTCAGCTGTTTCTCCAACCGAGTCAGAAACGACATAGACAAATTTTTTCTTATTCACATCCGAATCTCCTATTCTTGCATTTTAATGTCATCACTTCAGCAATTCTTATGTAATCGTCGTTTGGTAATCCATAAGAAGATCATCTTACATGTACTCCATTCACTTACACCAAATAGTGAATCTATTTAACAATTAATTAGAATTTTTGCTATAGAAATAAGCTTCACTATTGTGTTTGAAACAGTCAATGCTCTCGTCCCAATAGATAAGGAAGGTAAAACATTAAACTTGTAATAACTACCTACCAGTGATATTGCTAAATGAAATACAGATCCACTTTTTCATCCTTTGATTAAATTATGTTATACTATTTATCTTATTAAAATGTATATGTGTTATACTATTTTATTTAAATAGTATACTATCATTAAATATAATGAGATACAATCCCTTTTCGAGGTATCTCGTAAAAAAGTTCAAAAAACAGGTAAGTCCCTCAGGTTTTCCGCAGTAAAGAACTAAATCAGTTGTCTACTTCATGTTCGCTATAGATCGTTTATCACTGAAGATGGCTACTTTTTCAGGTTCAATTCGAAGAGAGGTAAATGATTGCAGGTACATTTAAAAGGGGAAAAAATCATCGCAGCAACCGCCAACTGTAAAAAGCCATTAAGAATAACCCGAAAAAGAACGAGGAGGGATAATTTTTTTGTCAAATAAACATAAAATTTACGACAAAATGTAAAGTTTAGCATCCTAATGTTTTTACGGAATGTATAGTGAAAAATTCTGATAAAGCATGTATAGCTAGAATATTGATTTGATACTGTAATCGACTATACCAATCAAACAATTAAAATCAATGATGACAAAGCTGTTGAAAAAGATCTGACTAATGCTCTTTTAGTTACTGAAAAAGCAGTCAAAAATAAAAACCAAAAGGGTTTGTTAATAGCCCATCGTATCTTTTACGATCTAGCTATTTTATACAACGACTATGATGAGTTTGAGTATACAAAATATGGTAGGATATTCTGAAAAAGCAGCTGAGGAGTATTTAAAAAAGTAATAAAGTTGGTACTTTGGAGCGATTCCAACCCGCATAAATTAAATTGTTTATTTGTACCCATACGTAAACAGTTGTGTTTTTATTATGGGTAAAATACTTTTTAATTTACTGGTACAGCTTCATTTGCAGGGTGGGAAGTGGCAATCCCTTAATTAGAGGGGGTGTCGCTGATGGTTACTGTTACTGATAAACTAATGCTCATGATTTTTTTCGCATCACTGAACGTTGTAGTATTAATCAACACAAAAAGTAACCCACCCTGCACGGCCAATGTAGGTATAGGTTACTTTTTTGTTGCCTTATTTACTTAGCCACTGCAATTCTTGCAGAATAGCTGTGCTTAGGAGTATCAGTTAGTGGCCGATGCCCGGTACTGACCGGGCATAAAGTGAATTGGCTGTGACTGGGGCTGCCCCTGCTGTCCAGGCACAAAATGTATAGGATGGGACTGATGCTGTCCCTGGTGCCCAGGTGTCCAATGTACTGGATGAGTGTGCAAACCATGTTGTACAGGTGTCCAATGTGCCGGATGGGTGTGAGGATGAGGTACATGGTGTCCATGTGACCAATGGATATGATGGGGATGATGAACATGATGGGGATGATGTCCATGCGGCCATTGAGCGTGCTGGGTGTGTGGCATGTGATGCTGACTATGCTGGCTGCTATGCTGACTATGTTGTTGTTGCACCATCACTCCTCCTGGAATCCATGCGCTAGGCTGCTGGTGTCGATTAACCAATCAAAAACCTCCCTTCATTCAATTTGAAATAGAAGGACTTCTCTATCAGTTTATAAACGTATAGAAAAACTGTTCTGATGATAATGCCTAAATCATATGTAAAAATCAACAAAAACAACATTTTTATTATTATATTATAGTCTCTAAATCTCGATTTGTTGCCGCAATCAAACGTACATCAAAAGTATTACTTCAGTTCTGCCGACTCTGACTAACTCTTTTTGCTGCAGAACCCTCAACAGCTTAGCCTGGAGAAGGTATATCATATCACCAAATTCATCTAGGAAAATGGCGTTTTTTTGAATGTGTGAGAACTAATAAAACTCAAATAATCATGTTGTATGATCAAATATTTTACAATCGTATATGCTTGCATATACGATTATGTGTACATTTGTATTTTGTCGAATAAACCAATAAAAGTTAGTAAAAAGGAGATTGGCTGTCTTTTTCCTCCTTTGTTCTTCCCAGTTATGCTCCATCATTGAATATTGAGGAATTCGTAGGATTTTAAATATGTACCGAGTACTGGATGTGTTCAACAAAAGGGCAAAGATCCGTTCCGTTAGCTCCCATTGGGTGGCGTAACAAGGAATTTTATTTATAAGTAATTGGAACATTAGATTTGGTTTAGTTGAAGAGATATTTTTTCCTACAGGTTTGTCCTGTAGCAGCAAAAACTAGAGGACCGGATCATTATTATTGACCGTTGCTTAAATTAGTTTCATAAGACTAGAAGAAGTTTATCGTAGTATGGAGAGATTTTCTTCGAATAAGAAAAGTGTGTGCTAAAGCTATATATAGCTGTACTTTTACCAACAAGAATAGTGTATACTTAGAGCGTATGTTCGCTTTTTGTGCATATCATTCAAATAATATAGTAAATCGTTAATTGGAGTGTTTATGATGTTAAGTATTGAAGGAGAAAAGGTTAGAGGGTTCTTATATGACTCGCTAGTAACTGCGAAGAGTGATTTAGGGAAAAATGAAACTATAGTTACAGAGGATCATGTATTATTCTTTATTATTAATAATAGAGACTATAATAAAGTCAGTAATGCTGGTTATGTAAAAGTATCTAATTAAAACCCTGCCAAAATGGGGTCTTCAAGTTGATTTTAAGGCTGATATGGTATGGTAAATTAAAATGCAGTTACATAAGCAGGGTGGCGGTGGCATCCCCGAAAGAAGGGGGGTGTAACCGATGATGACTACTTACGAAGCTTTAACACTCATGATAGCATTCGCAACCTTAATCGTAATAATCATCTCAAACACAAAAAAGTAACCACCCTGTCTGGCCAGACGAATTAATGGGTGATTACTTTTTCTTCTCATGTTCGATTCGAGCCGCCGCACTTCTTGCGGGTAGCTG
>NZ_JAMXKG010000021.1:0-43078 GCF_024494405.1 Fictibacillus sp. WQ 8-8 | reverse complement strand
TTTTTGGTGTTCGTAGGAGGGATTGAAACGACCTCGAGGATATGGTTCATGGAGCTGGACGTTAGCATCAGTGAAAGTTTGGATGGAAAGTTATCTAGTTTTGAGGGAATATACCTCAAAATAGGTTTGTCAGCGACAAGTTGATCACAAACCGTATAGTCTGGTGGCGATAGCGAAGAGGTCACACCCGTTCCCATACCGAACACGGAAGTTAAGCTCTTCAGCGCCGATGGTAGTTGGGGGCTTCCCCCTGTAAGAGTAGGACGTTGCCAGGCAAAAAGGGTGGAACGAATGCAAATTCGTTCCATTCTTTTTTTATTTTTTAAAGAATAAGGGCCTGAAAACACATAATTGAGCCAAACTCAGAATAATTGAGCCAAACTGAACATTAATTGAGCCAAATTCACGATTAATTGAGTCCAACTCAAAATAATTGATTCTAACTAATAATTCAGACTTCTTCGCCGCTCTCCCAATAACCTCAAATCAATCCCAAAATCCCCTCAACAGAGATAAATACACTACCATCCTCATAATATGGTGTAATGGTGATATGTTTTTGAACCCGATCTGACCGACAAAGAGGGATATCTTATGAAAATATCGATAAAGAATGTCAATGTGGATTCCATCACGATGAAAGGTTCATTGAATATCGGAAAAACCCTAATCATCAAAAGGTATGCAAAAGAAAAATCAGCTCAAACAGGCGACAACAAAACGCCTGATGAACCAGCCAGCAATAACTCCACCACCGACACCAATAAAACCACCAAAGCCACCACACCATCTGGCATCCACATTATCGAAAATAACATCAAAAAGACTAAGGAAGAAAAGGCTGAGGAACAACTATTGGCTAACGCATCCTTACTTTATTTTATTTTGATCACCCTTTTGGCAAACCCGCAGTCCTAGGATTACAAAAAGTGACCCAGAGGGCGACATACCCAGCCTCTGGGTCTATTCGAAGTAATCATATATTTTTACTTTTTGCTGGTCTTTATCTTGCTTGAGGCGCTGGAGGCGGACATACAAAAGACCGCGGTAATAACCGGCATCCAGAGGTCTGTCTTCAACGGGATACGGAAGCGGGATCTCCCGTTCGATGGGCCCCGAGGCAATTTCTTCGGTCACGCAATTGAATTTTTTTATCGAAAAATCAATGGTGCCTGTCACCTTTAACGTGCGGTAATGTACATATAAATTGACGTCCTCGATATTTTTTACACCAGGGAGGTTAATTAAGCAGTAAATTTCCTCTGAATTCTCATATACATTAACTAGAGGCCCTTGGTTGGTTAAGCCAAACTCCTTAAAATCATCAAAAAAGTCTTTGCCGAGCACCTGATCGGCATATTTTTTCCATTCGTTGCCCTTGCCCCATGAAGGATTCATGTTCACTCACTCCCTTGCAGACCCAGTATATGCATCCACTGCCCAGCAGGTGAAACAGAGGACGGATGAAGGAGGTTCAATGAGATGGACCAAGACCTGTACCATATTTTACAGCAGCTTCAGCAGCAAATTATTGAACTGCAGCATGAAAATCAAACGCTGAGAGAGGCTTTGAACAATATAAAGCCGATCAATATAGAGAACATCAATTATAAGATCCAGGAGCTGCATGTTAAAGAGTTAAAAGGAACGTTGAATATCGGACTTACCGGGGAAGCCCATCTTGAGGATATGGAGACGATTATTGACGAGATTCAGCAGGAGGGCGCCCATCAGCAGCACCATCAGGATGACCAGGAATAAGTGTAAAAGCTTGGGGAGCCATACTGCCTTAAGCTTTTTTTGTTTTTCGGAATAAAAAGAGAGTGCTGATTATGGCTGTATCAACACTCCTTGAATCATTTCCATGAAATTCACCCCAGAACAGCACAGCTCTTTTATCTTATCTTGCGTTCAATAAGAAGCTAAAGCGTGTAGCATGTTTGATTTCATCGGTATAAGGACGGAAGAAGGTGTCCCGGATGGTCGTGTCCTGGGTCATAAGGTAAGCATTGCGGTATTTTTCATAATCGGACAGTTCGTCTTCATAGGCTTCAAACAGGCTCTGACGGAAGTTCGTAATCTTTACAGGACGAATTTTATAGTTAGGCTGTTTGCCTGTTAAAGAAGTATAAAGTCGGGTAAACAACTGTAGATGCGTCTTTTCATCCTTGGCAGCATTAAGTAGTACATTTTTGCTGTACTCGTTCGGCGCTTCATTCGCAAGCCGGGTGTAGAAGTCGACAGCGGTCGCTTCGCCAATAATGCTCGACATAAGTGTATTTATCAGCTGCTGATACGTTTCGTGCTGTTGCTGCTGCTGGCTCTGGGCCTGCTGCTGTCTCTCAACAGATGGATCGTAGGGATTATAGGGATCATAATAATAATGGGTTTCTTCGAATGGTGCCTGATATGGATACATGACATCAATTCCTTTCCCGAATGCTTTTATAGCGTATGAGGATTCATGAAAAATGTGCCTATCCAAAAGAGCAGTATTCCATAGAAATAACTGGATAAATCTTCATTTTCAATCCAGTCAAAAAAGTGATATCTTACCTTTATAGCATCATTTTGGACAGCCAGAAGGAGTGTAGACGATGTTGGAAAACGGTTTGGCGATGATTGGAACCATTCTTCTTATCAACGTGGTGTATGTTTCGTTTTTTACGATAAGAATGATATTAACGTTAAAAAATCAGCGGTATCTCGCAGCATTAATCAGCGTGTTTGAGGTTATAATTTATGTCATTGGCCTTGGGCTTGTATTGGACAACCTGGATAAAATTCAGAACCTGATCGCATATGCGCTAGGGTATGGTCTCGGAGTCCTGGTTGGTATGAAGATTGAAGAAAAGCTCGCACTTGGGTATATTACAGTTAATGTGATTACGACTGAAACGGAAGCCGGACTGCCGAATGCGATTCGCTCGAAAGGGTTTGGCGTCACGGATTGGATGGCTTCCGGCCGGGAAGGGCAGCGGCTGATGATGGAGATCCTGACATCGCGCAAATCAGAATCCAACTTATATGAAGCGGTCCATTCACTTGATCCGAAGGCGTTCATCATCTCTCATGAACCGAAAGCCTTCCATGGCGGATTTTGGGTGAAAAGCATACGGAGGTAGCAATGGATAAAAAGCCAAACAAGAAAAAATTTGAGGTTCAGCCCGGTGAGACGATCTCTGATTGTTTAGACCGAATGGCGGAAGAAGGGTATTCCCCTGTACGCCGCATGGAGGAGCCGGTTTTTAAAGAAGTTAAGAAAAATGGGAAAATCGAGCAGGAGTATCACGAACAACGCATTGTTTTTGAAGGAAAAATACAGTAAAAACCGAACATTAAATTGTCAGAATATATTATTGTTCGATTTTTGGTTGACACAACTAAATGCCCTTCGTTACAATAAGGGTGACAAAAGCATAGTACCTCATATAATCACGGGATTATGGCCCGTAAGTCTCTACCTGATGACCGTTATTCATCGGACTATGAGGGGAAGCACCACTGCTGTTTTCGGCATATCCGCAGGTGAAGTATGTCCAGCGTAGTAGCTTTCTCTCATACAACAGAGAAAGTGAGTACACTGGACTTTTTTATTGCAGAAAAATCATTCACATAGCGTTTAGTTACGATGCGGGGAGGAAACGATGCAAAAACAAGTTGGCGTTATTATGGGAAGTACTTCTGACTGGGATACGATGAAGCATGCTTGCGAGGTGCTGGATGAACTTGACGTGCTTTACGAAAAGCGGGTAGTTTCCGCACACAGAACACCGGATCTGATGTTTCAATATGCAGAAGAAGCGCGCACCAGGGGAATGGGCGTAATCATTGCCGGTGCCGGCGGCGCAGCACACCTGCCAGGTATGGTGGCTGCGAAAACTGTACTTCCCGTCATTGGTGTGCCGGTTCAATCCAAAGCATTGAACGGCCTTGATTCACTCCTTTCCATCGTTCAGATGCCAGGGGGAGTACCTGTAGCAACAGTCGCCATCGGCAAAGCAGGCGCCACCAACGCAGGGCTCTTGGCTGCTCAAATTTTAGCGGTAACGGACGAAGGTTTAAACGCTCGTTTAACAGCGCGCCGCAAGAAGATTCAGGAAACCGTAATAGAAAGCAGTGATTCCCTTGACTAAAATCATTTTGCCAGGACAGACGATTGGTATTTTAGGCGGAGGACAGCTTGGACGGATGATGGCGATCAGTGCCCGTGAGATGGGCTATGGGATCGTTGTACTGGATCCCGGTGAAAAGTCGCCGTGCGGACAAATTAGCGATGAACAAATCGTTTCGTCTTATGATGATGCAGCAGGCATCGAAGAACTGGCTCAAAAGAGTGACGTCATTACGTATGAGTTCGAAAACGTAGACAGCGAAAAAGCTCAGTGGCTCGAAAAGAATGCCTGCATGCCTCAAGGAAGCCGGCTTCTCTATCTTACGCAGCACAGGATCAGGGAAAAGAAAGCCATTGAACAAGCGGGCGTAAAGGTCGCACCGTACCTTCCTGTGCAAGATAAAGAAGAATTGCGTAAAGCCGCAGGCCAGCTCGGACTTCCAGCCGTTTTGAAAACGTGCCGCGGAGGCTATGATGGGAAGGGGCAGGCAGTGATCCGAAGTGAAGCTGATCTTGCCAAAGCGGAAGAACTGATTGCCGGAAACAGAGAGTGTGTGCTGGAAAGCTGGGTTTCCTTTAAGAAAGAACTCTCAGTCATTGTAACCAGAGGAACGAATGGCGAGATGACGACGTTCCCGGCTGCAGAAAACATTCACCTGGAAAACATTCTTCACCAGTCTATCGTGCCGGCGAGGATCTCTGAGGAGACGGCAGCAAAAGCTTATGAGATGGCAAAACAGATTGCACTTGAGCTGGACTTGTACGGAACGCTCGCAGTAGAGATGTTTTTGGGAACTGACGGTGAGATCTACGTGAACGAACTGGCGCCAAGGCCTCATAATTCCGGACACTATACGATTGAAGCCTGTGAAACGTCTCAGTTTCAGCAGCATGTACGAGCCGTTTGCGGATTGCCGCTTGGCAAAACCGCACTGGTCAGCCCGGCAGTGATGATTAACGTGCTTGGTGAACATATGAAGCCATTGCTGGCCAATCTGGAATTACTGAAAGACGCCAAGCTCCACCTGTATGGAAAAGATGAAGCGAAATTGAAACGAAAAATGGGCCACATTACTGTGCTCGGAAACACGGTAAGCGAAGCCCTCGACAAAGCAGAATTCATTAAAGCTGCTGTACTTAAGATCGAAAAGCTGGAGGTAACGACATGATTGAACGTTATACGCGCCCCGAAATGGGAGCCATTTGGACAGATGAAAACCGATTTAAAGCATGGCTTGAAGTAGAAATATTAGCTTGTGAAGCATGGGCAGAACTTGGTGAGATTCCGAAAGAGGACGTGAAGAAGCTTCGCGAAAATGCTTCTTTTGACATCAACCGCATCTTAGAGATCGAGCAGGAGACACGCCATGATGTTGTAGCCTTTACCCGCGCGGTTTCTGAAACGCTTGGAGATGAGCGCAAGTGGGTGCATTATGGACTAACTTCAACAGACGTCGTTGATACTGCGTTATCTTATCTGCTTTTACAGGCGAATGAGATTTTGATCAAGGACATCGAAAGGTTCATCGAAATCATCGGAAACAAAGCGAAAGAACACAAATACACCGTTATGATGGGCCGTACTCACGGTGTGCACGCTGAACCTACAACGTTTGGCCTCAAACTTGCACTTTGGTATGAAGAAATGAAGCGCAACCTGGAGCGATTCAAGCAAGCAGCTGATTCTGTCCGCGTCGGAAAGATCAGCGGAGCTGTCGGCACTTATGCCAACATCGATCCGTTCGTTGAAAAGTTTGTCTGTGAAAACCTGGGGCTTGAAGCATCGCCGATCTCAACGCAAACCCTGCAGCGTGACCGCCATGCTCATTACTTGTCTGCGTTGGCACTTGTGGCTACAAGCATTGAAAAGTTCGCGGTTGAAATTCGCGGACTTCAAAAAAGTGAAACACGTGAAGTGGAAGAATTCTTTGCGAAGGGGCAAAAAGGGTCGTCAGCAATGCCTCACAAACGCAATCCAATCGGCTCTGAGAACATGACAGGATTAGCTCGTGTGGTTCGAGGGTACATGATGACTGCGTATGAAAACGTTCCGCTATGGCATGAACGCGACATCTCTCACTCATCGGCAGAACGCATTATTCTGCCGGATGCAACGATCGCATTGAACTACATGCTTAACCGTTTTGGCAATATCGTGAAGAACTTGACGGTATTCCCTGAAAACATGAAACGCAACATGACGAGAACGTACGGATTGATCTACTCTCAGCGTGTTCTTCTCAAATTGATTGATAAAGGCATGAGCCGTGAAGCTGCGTACGATATCGTCCAGCCAAAAGCGATGCAGGCGTGGGAAGAAGGCGTTCAATTCAAACAGCTTGTACAAGGAGAACCGCGCATTACTGAAAAACTAACACCTGAAGACATCGAGGATTGTTTCGACTACTCTTACCATCTTCAGCATGTGGATACCATCTTTGAACGATTAGGGCTGTAATATACAGTCTTGGGGTGAAAGGAACGAGAAGGGAAACCTTTTCGTTCCGGAGCGCCTCAGCACTACTAATAGGATCCAGCTTCGGTGTCCAGGCCCTCGAGGTCGTTTCACTTTTGATCAGAAAACAAAAAGCGTTTTATGCTCAAAAGTTCCAACGCTTGTCGGGTCTGAACGTACACCTCAGCACTTCTATAAAATTGCCAATATTCTTGATTTTTGCAGTATAATTCGGAAGCTTATGACAGGGGGACTTTGTATGGAAAAGCAAACCTTGCTTTATGAAGGAAAGGCGAAGAAGATTTACAGCACAGAAGATCAACAAACCGTTTGGGTGGAGTACAAGGATTCAGCTACGGCATTTAATGGTCAGAAGAAAGCGAACATCGATGGAAAAGGCCGTTTGAATAACGAAATTACGAGTTTGATGTTTTCAATGCTACAGCAAAACAATATTCCAACCCACTTTATCTCCAAGCAATCTCCAACAGAACAGATTGTCCAGCACGTAACGATCATTCCTTTGGAAGTGGTGGTCCGCAACGTGGTGGCTGGTACACTGGCTAAACGCACAGGGCTGCCGGAGGGACATGTTCTTCATAAGCCGATCGTCGAATTCTATTTCAAAAATGACGACCTTGGCGATCCTCTTTTTAATCATGATCATATCGAGGCTCTTGAACTGGCAGCTCCTAAGCAGCTGGAAGACATGAGAGAGCTTGCGCTTCAGGTCAATACGATACTCACTGCATTTTTTACAGAGAAAAAGGTTAGATTAATCGACTTTAAGCTGGAATTCGGGAACAACGCCAAGGGAGAATTGCTTGTGGCGGATGAGATCTCACCGGACACTTGCCGTTTGTGGGACAGCGAAACGAACGAAAAGCTTGATAAAGATGTCTTTCGCCGTGATCTTGGCAGTTTAACAGAAGCCTATGAAAAAATTTTAGAGCGCTTAGGGGGAAATTTGCATGTATAAAGTAAAAGTATTCGTCACGTTGAAGGAAAGCGTATTGGATCCTCAAGGAACAGCTGTAAAAGGCTCGCTTCACCGCATGGAGTACAACGAAGTTCAAGATGTGCGCATCGGCAAGTACCTGGAGCTTACGATTGATGAAAACGTTGGAAACCTGGACAAGCGCGTTGCGGAAATGTGTGAAAAATTGCTCTCCAACCCGGTCATTGAAGATTATCGCTATGAGGTGGAGGAGGTCGTCGCACAGTGAGATTTGCGGTTATCGTTTTTCCAGGATCCAACTGTGACATTGACATGTTTCACGCAGTAAAAGACGAGCTTGGTGCTGAAGCAGAGTATGTCTGGCACGATGAAAGCAATCTCGATCGCTTTGACGGAATCCTGCTTCCAGGCGGATTCTCATACGGAGACTACTTGCGCACAGGTGCCATCGCCCAGTTTTCAAACGTGATGGATGAAGTGAAGAAAGCCGCTCAAGCCGGCAAGCCCGTTCTTGGCGTATGCAACGGGTTTCAGATTCTCCTTGAAACAGGCCTTCTGCCTGGAGCAATGCGACGCAACGAATCATTGAAATTCATCTGCAAGCCGGAAACGCTTCAAGTTGTGAACGCGGAAACGATGTTCAGCTCATCCTATGAGCAAGGGGAAGAAATTACGATTCCGATCGCACATGGCGAAGGAAACTACTATTGTGACGAAGAGACGCTAAAGCAGCTGGAAGAAGAGAACCGAATCGTCTTCCGCTATAAAAATAACCCGAACGGATCGATTTCTGATATTGCAGGGATCATGAATGAAAGAGGAAATGTATTGGGAATGATGCCTCATCCGGAGCGTGCTGTCAGCAGTCTATTGGGCAGTGCCGACGGTCTGGAATTGTTTCAATCAATCGTAAAAAGCTGGAGGGAAAACCATGTCTTATCTTCATGAACCTACTGCAGAACAAATTCAGGAGCAAAAATTATACCGTGATATGGGCTTGAACGATGATGAGTTTTCACTCGTACAATCCATCATCGGCCGTCTTCCGAACTGGACGGAAACCGGATTGTTCTCGGTCATGTGGAGTGAGCATTGTTCGTATAAAAATTCCAAGCCTGTACTCCGCAAGTTCCCGGTAGAAGGAGAACGCGTTCTTCAAGGACCAGGAGAAGGAGCCGGGGTTGTAGACATTGGTGACGGCCAGGCGGTTGTTTTTAAAATCGAAAGCCACAACCATCCTTCTGCCATTGAACCGTACCAAGGCGCTGCAACCGGGGTTGGCGGCATCATTCGCGACATCTTTTCCATGGGTGCGCGTCCTGTCGCACTATTAAACTCACTTCGTTTCGGGGAGTTAACCTCTTCCCGTGTAAAATATTTATTTGAAGAAGTTGTAGCGGGTATCGCAGGCTATGGCAACTGTATTGGTATCCCAACAGTTGGGGGAGAAGTACAGTTCGACGCTTCTTATGACGGCAATCCGCTCGTGAATGCGATGTGTGTCGGCTTGATCGATCACAAAGACATCCAAAAGGGACTGGCA
The DNA here is from genome assembly GCF_024494405.1 of Fictibacillus sp. WQ 8-8. NCBI lineage: Bacteria > Bacillati > Bacillota > Bacilli > Caryophanales > Fictibacillaceae > Fictibacillus > Fictibacillus sp. WQ 8-8. Next base: position 34,008 of record NZ_JAMXKG010000021.1, on the reverse strand, counting down.
AAAGGCGCCGGCAACTCTGTGATGTATGTTGGAGCAAGAACCGGACGCGACGGCATTCACGGTGCAACCTTTGCATCAGAAGAACTGACCGAAGCATCTGAAGAGAAGCGCCCGGCGGTCCAGGTCGGTGATCCGTTTATGGAAAAACTTTTGCTTGAAGCGTGTTTGGAGCTCATCCAGAACTGTGATGCATTAGTCGGCATCCAGGATATGGGAGCAGCAGGACTAACGAGCTCATCTGCTGAAATGGCGAGCAAAGCGGGTATGGGTATAGAGATGAACCTGGATCTTGTACCGCAGCGCGAGCTCCACATGAGTGCATACGAAATGATGCTTTCTGAATCTCAGGAACGCATGCTGATCGTTATGGAAAAAGGCAGAGAGCAAGAGGCCGTTGAGATTTTTGAAAAATGGGGCCTAGAGGCAGTTGTTGTAGGAAAAGTAATTGAAGAAAAGCAGCTTCGCCTTGTTCATCACGGAGAAGTGGTTGCAGATGTTCCGGTTGATGCGCTTGCAGAAGAAGCGCCGGTCTATAATAAGCCATCCAAAGAACCTGCGTATTTTTCACAGTTCCAGAATGAAGAGGTTTTCGTTCCAAACGTAGAAAACAAGAAAGACACGTTGCTGCAGCTTTTATCCCAGCCAACGATCGCGAGCAAGTCATGGGTATTTGACCAGTATGATTACATGGTTCGCACGAACACGGTCGTGCCTCCGGGATCAGATGCAGCGGTCATCCGTATCCGTGAAACGGATAAAGCACTCGCGATGACAACAGACTGCAACTCGCGCTACATCTATCTTGATCCGGAAACAGGCGGAAAGATCGCAGTAGCAGAAGCAGCAAGAAACCTTGTATGTTCAGGAGCAGAGCCGCTTGCCATCACAGACTGCCTGAACTACGGAAATCCTGAAAAGCCTGAGATCTTCTGGCAGCTTGAAAAGTCTGTTGACGGAATGAGTGAGGCGTGCCGAACGCTGAGCACACCAGTCATCGGCGGCAACGTTTCATTATACAACGAAACAAAGGGTGTGGCGGTATATCCGACGCCGGTCATCGGTATGGTCGGACTAATTTCTCACCTTGACCATATTACGACGCAATATTTTAAAACACCTGGAGATCTAGTCTATGTGATCGGTGAGACACAGCAGGAATTTGGCGGAAGTGAGCTGCAAAAAATGCAGCTTGGCAAGATCTCCGGAAAAGCACCTGAGCTTCATCTTGAAACAGAAGCTAAACGCCAAAAACAATTGCTCGAAGCGATTCAGAACGGGTTGGTTGAATCCGCACATGATGTGGCAGAAGGCGGGTTGTCGGTAGCACTAGCCGAGAGCATGATGAACGGCGGCATCGGTGCTTCTGTTGAAGTAAATGGCGATATCGTTTCTGCGCTATACAGTGAAACACAGTCACGTTTCCTCGTTTCAGTCAAACCGGAAAACGCAAAGGCGTTTGAAGCCATGGTTCAAGACGCGAAACAAATCGGTTTTGTGACCGACACAGCTGTTCTTCGTATCGACCATGAAACAGGCGAAGAAGTGCTGGCAGCGACTCATGAAGAACTTCATTCCGCCTGGAAAGGAGCAATACCATGCTTGCTGACATCAAAGGCTTAAACGAAGAATGCGGGGTATTTGGGATCTGGGGCCACCAGGATGCGGCCCAGTTAACATATTATGGCCTTCACAGTCTTCAGCACAGAGGACAGGAAGGTGCAGGCATTGTGGTTACAGACGGTGCCAAGCTGAAGATGCACAAAGGACACGGTCTTGTGAACGAGGTATTCAGCCGCGGAGAATTGGAAGGATTAACAGGACATGCGGCCATTGGCCATGTCCGTTACTCCACAGCAGGCGGGAACGAATATGCAAATGTTCAGCCCCTGCTTTTCCGTTCACAGACGTCCAGTCTTGCCCTTGCCCATAACGGAAATCTCGTAAATGCCAACGCATTGAAGCATCAGCTTGAAGCGCAGGGAAGTATTTTTCAAACGACTTCTGACACGGAAGTACTCGCTCATTTAATTAAACGAAGCGGCTATATCGGATTAAAAGATCAAGTGAAAAATGCGCTGACCATGCTCAAGGGAGCGTACGCTTTTGTCATCATGACCGAGGACAAACTGATGGTGGCGCTTGACCCGCACGGCCTTCGTCCACTATCCATCGGAATGCTTGGAGATGCTTATGTCGTCGCTTCTGAAACGTGTGCATTTGACGTGGTTGGAGCCGAGTATTTGCGTGATGTGAAACCTGGTGAACTATTAATTATTGATAATGACGGCATGACAGCGGACACGTTCTCTTCACCGATGAACCGCTCCATCTGTTCTATGGAATATATTTATTTTTCAAGACCGGACAGCAACATCGATCAGATTAACATCCACAGCGCACGAAAAAACCTTGGTAAAGAGCTTTATAAGGAGTTTCCGGTAGAGGCTGATGTCGTAACAGGGGTTCCTGATTCCAGTATTTCAGCAGCAATCGGATATGCGGAAGAGTCTGGCATACCGTATGAGATCGGTTTGATCAAAAATCGTTATGTCGGCCGTACGTTCATCCAGCCTTCTCAGGAATTGCGTGAACTAGGGGTGAAAATGAAGCTTTCTCCGGTTCGCGGGATTGTAGAAGGCAAACGTGTTGTCATGGTGGATGACTCGATTGTTCGCGGAACAACAAGCCGGCGTATCGTTAAAATGCTGCGCGCGGCAGGAGCGACTGAAGTGCATGTACGGATTACCGCACCGCCGATCGCCCACCCGTGTTATTACGGAATTGATACCTCTGAGCGTGCAGAACTGATTGCATCGAATCATTCTGTAGAAGAAATCAGGGACATTATCGGTGCGGATTCACTGGCGTTCCTATCTCCGCAAGGATTGTTAAGAGGAATCGGACGCCCGGACAGCGATCCGAACAACGGACAGTGCCTCGCTTGCTTTACTGGAAAGTATCCGACGGAAATCTACCCGGATACGGTGCTGCCTTACGAAAAAGAAATGGTGTAATGGTTTAAAAAAGGGAGGAAATACAATGGCAGAGGCATACAAACAGGCCGGAGTAGATATTGAAGCGGGCTATGAAGCGGTAGACAGAATTAAGAAACACGCATTGCGTACACGCCGTCCGGAAGTCATGGCAGGCCTTGGCGGATTCGGGGCAATGTTCGATCTGTCCAATCTGTCTTATAAAGAGCCTGTTCTTATTTCAGGAACAGATGGAGTGGGAACGAAGCTTATGGTGGCGATCATGATGGACAAGCATGATACCATTGGAGTTGACGCTGTCGCGATGTGTGTGAACGATATCGTGGCTCAAGGAGCCGAGCCGCTGTACTTCCTGGATTACATTGCATGCGGCAGGCTGGAGCCTGCTAAAGTCGAAGACATCGTAAAAGGGATCGCTGACGGCTGCGAACAAGCCGGCTGTGCCCTTATCGGGGGAGAAACAGCAGAAATGCCAGGCATGTACAGCAACGGAGACTATGACCTCGCCGGTTTTTCAGTCGGCGGTGCTGAAAAGTCCAAGCTGATCCATCCCGATCTTGTAAAAGAAGGCGATGTACTAATCGGACTTTCTTCCAACGGCATTCACAGCAATGGCTATTCTTTGGTCCGCAAAGTGCTGCTTGAAACAGGCCAGCTTGATCTGAATGGAGAGTTTGGAAGTGAAGGCCGGACTCTTGGCGAAGAGCTGCTCGTGCCGACCCGAATCTATGTGAAACCACTGCTTAACGTTTATAAAAACTATCATGTTCATGGAGCGGCGCATATTACCGGCGGAGGTTTCAATGAAAACATTCCCCGTATGCTGCCTGAAGGACTTGCGGCAGAAGTTGATTATGGTTCATGGCCGATTCCAGAGATTTTTGATGTCATAGAAGAGACCGGAAATATCGGCAGAAAAGAGATGTTCACGACGTTCAACATGGGAATCGGAATGGTTCTTGCTGTGGATTATGACGAAGCGTTCGATATTATCCAATCCCTTGAACAGGATGGAGAGAAAGCATTTGTGATCGGCCGTGTGAAAAAAGGCGAGGGCGTTGTGTTCGGCGGCGGTGAACTGAAATGAAAAAGATCGCAGTATTTGCATCAGGGAGCGGCTCAAACTTTCAAGCGATTAACGATGCAATAAACGAAAAGAGCCTCGACGCCGAAATTTCACTGCTTGTCTGTGACAAGCCAGGGGCTTATGTCATCGAGCGGGCAGAAGAAGCGGGAGTGGAGTACTTTACGTTTTTTCCGAAGCAGTACGAAACAAAAGTGGAATTTGAAACGGAGATTTTAAAGCAGCTGAAGGCGAGAGACATTGAGTTCATCGTCCTGGCTGGATACATGCGGCTGATCGGCTGCACGCTGCTGGCGGAGTATGAAGGCCGGATCGTTAATATCCACCCGTCCCTGCTTCCGGCTTTTCCCGGCAAGGATGCGATCGGCCAAGCGTTAGAAGCACAAGCGGGAGTATCAGGAGTTACTGTACATTACGTGGACAGCGGGATGGATACAGGGCCGATTATCGCCCAAAAAGCAGTAATGATCAAAAAAGAAGATACGAGAGAAACCTTGCAGCAGCGGATTCAGAAGGTTGAGCATGAGTTGTTTCCTCGTGTTTTACAGGATCTATTCAATCAAGAAAAAGTGGGAGGAGTTCAATCTTGACCATTAAACGAGCATTAGTATCAGTATCGAATAAAGCAGGACTTGTTCCTTTTGTAAAAGCGCTGGCCGATAAAGGCGTGGAAATCATCTCAACCGGCGGAACGAGCAAAGCATTGCAGGAAGCCGGAGTGAACGTGACCGGCATTTCAGAAGTGACCGGTTTTCCTGAAATCATGGACGGACGCGTTAAAACCTTGCACCCGATGATTCACGGAGGCCTTCTGGCAGTAAGGGAGAACGAAAGCCATGTTCGCCAGATGGAGGAAAATGGCATTTCTCCTATCGATCTTGTTGTCGTTAACCTTTATCCGTTCAAAGAAACCATCTCAAAAGAGGATGTGGCTTTTGCAGATGCAATCGAAAACATCGATATCGGCGGGCCGAGCATGCTACGTTCCGCAGCGAAAAACCATGCGTATGTCACGGTTGTCGTCGACCCATCCGATTACAGCAAGGTGCTTGAAGAAGTAGAGAAAAACAATGAAGTCTCTGTAGAAACCCGCCGTAAGCTGGCGGCGAAAACATTCCGCCATACAGCGGCATATGATGCGCTGATCGCTGAATACTTAACAAACATGGTAGAAGAAGAAAACCCTGAATCTTATACAGTTACGTATGAAAAGAAACAGGATCTTCGCTATGGGGAAAATCCCCACCAAAAAGCGGCTTTCTATAAAGCACCGCTAGGAACAAAAACATCTATCGCTCAAGCTGAACAGCTTCACGGCAAAGAGCTTTCTTACAATAACATTAACGATGCGGATGCGGGTCTTCAGATCGTCCGCGAGTTCCAAGATCCGGCTGTTGTTGCGGTCAAGCACATGAATCCATGCGGTGTTGGAACAGGAAATAGTGTGGAAGATGCTTTCGCGAAAGCATTCGCAGCAGATCCGATCTCCATTTTCGGAGGCATTATCGCATCTAATGTGGAGATTAGCGAAGCGGCTGCACAAAAGATGAGCGAGATCTTCCTGGAGATCATTATTGCACCATCATTTAGTCCGGAAGCGAAAGAGATTTTAACGAAAAAGAAAAATATCCGATTGCTTACACTTGAGCTCGGTGAAGATAAAAAGCAAGAGAAAAGATCAACAACCGTTCGCGGCGGTCTTCTTATTCAAGACGAAGATGCGTACGGTTTGGAGCAAGCCAATATCTCGATCCCGACCAAACGTGAACCCAACGAAAAAGAGTGGGAGGATTTGAAGCTCGCGTGGAAAGTCGTCAAGCATGTGAAATCCAATGCGATCGTTTTAGCGAAAGATCAGATGACGATCGGGGTAGGAGCAGGGCAGATGAACCGTGTTGGTGCTGCTAAAATTGCGATCGAGCAAGCAGGAGAAAAAGCGGAAGGAAGCGCCCTTGGTTCTGATGCGTTTTTCCCGATGGACGATACCGTAGAAGCGGCAGCGAAAGCCGGTGTTACGGCGATCATCCAGCCAGGCGGATCGGTAAAAGACGAAGATTCCATCAAGAAAGCGGACGAATACGGCATCGCGATGGTCTTTACCGGCGTGCGCCATTTTAAACATTAAACCTGTGAATAAGGAGGATTCAGCATGAATGTTCTGGTGATAGGAAAAGGCGGCCGCGAGCATGCCATCGTGTGGCGGTTTGCGAACAGTCCGAGTGTAACGAAAGTGTTTGCCGCGCCTGGTAATCCTGGCATGGCTGAAATGGCAGAGTGTGTCAACATCGAGGAAACCGACCACGAGGGGCTAATCGCGTTCGCAAAAGAAAATCAAATCGCTCTTACCTTTGTCGGAGCTGAAGTCCCCTTGTTAAACGGGATTGTGAATGATTTTAAAAATGAAGGCCTCACCATATTCGGGCCGTCTAAGGAAGCAGCATTGATTGAGGGCAGCAAATCGTTTGCGAAAGACCTGATGGACAAGCATGGCATACCGACAGCAGCGTCTAAAACCTTTACTTCTTTCCGTGAAGCAAAGGACTATCTTCATGAGCAGGGAGCTCCGATCGTTTTGAAGGCAGATGGACTGGCAGCAGGAAAAGGTGTCATCGTCGCCATGACGCTTGAAGAAGCGGAACAGGGCCTTGATGACATGCTGAACAACGCGCGGTTTGGAGAAGCAAGTGCTTCGGTTGTGATGGAAGAGTACCTGGAAGGCGAAGAGTTTTCATTCATGGCTTTTGTTAATGAAGAAAAGGTCTACCCGATGGTCATCGCACAGGATCATAAACGTGCCTACACCGGGGATAAAGGGCCGAATACAGGAGGAATGGGTGCATACTCACCGGTTCCGCAGATTCCGCAGCCTGTCGTGGATGAGGCACTGGAAACAGTCCTGAAACCAGCTGCACAGTCGATGATGAAGGAAGGCAGACCGTTTACGGGAATTCTGTATGCCGGTCTCATGCTGACCGCTCAAGGCCCAAAGGTTATCGAGTTCAATGCACGTTTCGGTGACCCGGAAACACAGGTTGTCCTGCCAAGGCTTCAAGGTGATTTTGCGGAAATCCTGCTGGCTATTTTAGATAAGAAAGATATTGAACTGTCTTGGTCAAACGAGGCTGTACTTGGTGTGGTTCTTGCTTCCGGCGGTTATCCAGAAGCATATAAAAAGGGAATCAAGATCACAGGACTGAACAAGCTGAATGAAGATACACTGCTTTTCCACGCTGGAACAAAGCAAGCAGAAGAGGAGCTTGTTACGGACGGCGGGCGAATTCTTCTGGCTGCGGTTAAAGGGGCAGACCTCTCCAAAGCGCAGGAAGCGGTGTATGAGGAGATGGCAAAGATACAGTGTGACGCGTCATTTTACCGTACGGACATTGGTTCAAAGGCTATTTCACGCGCCGCTTTTTAACGAAAGCGAACAAAATCGCAATAATGCCGCCGATGAGCGTCGCATAGATAAAAATGGTATCCATTAAATATTCTTTCATTGCTATAAGCCTCCTTATAGAAAACTCCCCGTTGCAGGGGAGTTTTTTTCTTCTTGGCTGTTTTCGTAACCTTTGTTGCTCTTGAGAGTGGCTGATTTCCGTTCCAGGATGCTCGCTTTCCGCGGGGCGTGCGGTGAGCCCCACGGCGCAAGCACCTTTGGGTCTCACCTGTCCCGCTGCTCCCGCAGGAGTCTCGCACCTTGCACTCCAATCAACTGATCAATGAAGGTTTTTCACAAAAATATTCCCAAAGCAACAATCTTTTAGAAAGGCTGTTTCGTAAACTTTGTTGCTCCTTGGGAGTGGCTGATTTCCGTTCCAGGTTGCTCGCTTTCCGTGTGTCTCACCCGTCCCGTTAATCCTAGCCTCAGTCTCGCACCTTGCACTCCAATCAACTTAGCAATGAAGGTTCTTTACAAAAATGTTCCCAAAGCAACAATTTTTTAGAAAAGAGCCTTCTTCTTAATCAGCTCGGATTAATCGCTGAGCCTTCTTTGGAGATATCGTCTAAATCCATGTCTTTCAGTTCAGATCCTTGTTTTATCATATCCGTAACAGGGCAGTATCGCAGGATGCCTTCTGCCACTTTCATGGAGGCGAGGATCATCATGAAGACGTAAGATCCGCGGTACGGCCTGCGTGTGTACTTGGCGGTCAGCATCGCCAGCATGGTCAATCCGCACACGATCCGAATCATGGAGTTTAAGATGCCAATGTTCTGTTTCATAACGGGAATGCTCCTTTTTGTGATGATTTTTTGTGTTTTGCGTAAAGACACCCACGGACCAAGATTGTATGGTATCCTTGAGAAAATGTAATTTACAGAGAAAAAGGTGAAACCTATGTCTAACCAGTTCTTGTTTTGGTCGAAGGCGGACCTTCGCCGCCATCAAGCAGTGATCCTGGGCGAATTAGCGCCGTCGATCGTACTACAGAATGCAACCTACTTAAATGCTGCCCGGCACTGCTGGACAAAAGCTAACATATGGATTTACGATAACCGCATCGTTTATGTTGGGGATAAAATGCCCAGCCATACGAACGGGACAGAGATTTTGGATATTGACGGTAAATATGTCGTCCCTGGTTACATTGAGCCGCATGCCCATCCATTTCAACTATATAATCCCCAGACTCTGGGCCATTATGCATCGGCAAGGGGCACAACGACATTTATGTGCGATAATCTTATGCTTTTTTTATCATTGCCAGTTACGAAAGCGCTTACTATTATGGAAGACCTGAACCGGCTGCCTTTTACGTACTATTGGTGGTGCCGTTATGATTCCCAGTCAGAGCTCTTGAATGAAGACTCTTTGTTCTCATTGAGCAACATTAAAAAAATGCTAGCATCTCCTTATGTCATACAGGGCGGAGAGCTGACAAGCTGGCCGAAAGTCCTTCAGGGAGATGATCATATTCTTCATCTCATGCGGGAAACACGCAAGGCCGGAAAGCGGATCGAAGGGCATCTGCCTGGTGCCTCTGAAAAAACCTTGACGCAGATGGCGCTGCTCGGTGTGGATTGCGATCATGAGGCGATGACCGGAGAGGAAGCGATGATGAGGCTGAACCTCGGACTTACCACCTCTCTCCGCTATTCATCCATTCGTCCCGATCTTTCACAGATTTTAAAAGAGATGAAAGAGATTGGAGCGGCTCATTTTGACCGTGTCATCTTTACAACGGACGGATCAACACCGGCATTTTATGAAGAAGGCGTCACGGATAAAATGATTTCTATCGCGCTTGAAGAAGGAATTGATCCGATCGATGCTTATAAAATGGCTTCTTATAACATAGCAAGATATTACGGCAAAGAGCATATACTCGGAATGGTCGCACCAGGAAGAGTAGCACATCTCAATATCCTGGATAGTGTGCAGCACCCGAATCCGGAGTCTGTGCTCGCCAAAGGGCAATGGATCAAGCGTGACGGTGAGGTTATGGAAGCTGGTGCACCGTTTCCTTGGAGCGATTATGGAATGGGGCCGCTCGAATTGAACTGGGATCTGTCGCGGAAAGACTTTCAGTTCAGTTCACTGGCAGGCATTGAGATGGTGAACTCTGTCATTACGAAGCCGTATCAGATTCAGCTCAATCCTACTGAGGAAAAATTGAATATGGAACACGATGAATGCTTCTTCATGCTCGTCGACAAAAAAGGCAAGTGGCGGGTAAACACCCTGGTCAAAGGCTTTGCCAAAGGAGTTTCCGGGTTTGCGAGCTCCTATTCGAGCACGGGCGATCTGCTTTTAATCGGAAAAAGCAAGCGGGATATGCTCGCGGCGTTTAACCGTGTAAAAGAGATGAAAGGCGGCATCGTGCTGGTAGAGGACGGAGAAATCATCAGCGAGGTCAAGCTGCCGCTTGGAGGAGGAATGTCTTCTTCATCAGTCGAAGAACTCATACAGGAAGAAAAGGCATTAACGTCAGAACTGCGAAAAAGAGGATATCACTTCGAAGATCCGATCTACAGTCTGCTTTTCTTTTCTTCAACTCATTTGCCATATATCCGCATTACACAGCTAGGAATCTACGATGTGAAGAAGAAAGTCATACTCTTTCCTTCGATTATGCGTTAAACTAAAGAAGTAAAGCGTCTGGAAAGAATTCGGCCGGGGGCCAGGGGGGCAGGGGTGGCTGATGAAAAAATGGCTGCTTAGCTTTTGTGCGGCTCTATTGATCCTAGGCGGTGCAGGCTGCCAGAAGGAAGAAACGGCAAGTAACAAAAAGCCTGCGGAACATACGAAAGCTCCTGAAAAGAAAGAAAAGAAGACAGAGCTGAAAAACACGTATCCGCTGACAGGAATCAAAACGAACAAGGACACCGATGCAAGGGTGTTTGCCGTAATGATCAACAATCACTGGAAGGCTCGTCCGCAGTCCGGGCTTCATAAGGCGGATCTCGTTTACGAAGTTTTGGCGGAAGGGGATATTACACGCTTTCTTGCCGTATTTCAGAGCGAGAAGCCAGAGGTGGTCGGGCCTGTCCGCAGCGCACGCGATTACTTTATCGAGCTGAGCCAGGGTTTTCATGCTTTTTACGTTCATCATGGCTGGAGTCCGGAAGCGAAGAAAATCCTTTCCGGCAGAAACAGCAAGGTGGATTCTCTGAACGGCCTGTATTATGACGGAACGCTTTTTCACCGGGCATCGTTCCGGCAGGCGCCTCATAACTCGTATATTAAGTACAAAGACATCATGAAAGGTTTAAAGAAGAAAGGCTATGACAATAAAGATAAAATAAAGCCTCTTCCTTTCTTAAAACCATCGGAGGTCAAAGCGCTTACTGGTGACAAAGCTGATAAAGTTCTGATAACATACAATCACGGTGAGACTGTCGGCTATACGTACGTCTCGTCAACGAAACGGTATGCCCGCTTCAGCAACGAGAAGCCGACCACTGACCGCGAAACCAAAACACCGATCGAACTCGATAACGTGCTGATTGTGGAAGCGAGCCATAAAATCATTGATAGTTACGGACGAAGAGAAATTGACCTTACATCCGGAGGCAAAGCCATTTTGCTTCAGCGCGGAAAAGCCAGGGAAGTTAGCTGGGAAAACAAAGACGGCAGAATCATCCCGTCTGGCACAGGTTTCGTTCCGGGAAAAACCTGGATCAACATCATCCCGGCGCAGCCAGGAATCAGTAAGAGCGTTTCTATTGAATAGAGCAGAAGGAGTGCAAAGTACATGCAAATTGATAAATTAAGAGGGAGGGCGCTTGATCAGCTGTTTGAAGCCGTCCTTTCACTAAAAGATCTGGAAGAATGCTATATGTTCTTCGATGATCTGTGCACGATGAACGAGATCCAGTCACTGGCACAGCGCCTTGAAGTAGCCCGCATGCTTCGTGAAGGAAAGACCTATCATAAAATTGAATCAGAAACCGGTGCCAGCACAGCAACGATCTCCCGTGTGAAGCGATGCCTGAACTTCGGAAACGATGCCTATCAAATGGCACTCGATCGAGTACACGGAAATAAAGAAGAAACGAAGTAAAACCTGTAACGCCTTTGGGCGGTGCAGGTTTTTTGTTTTGTGGAGTTATATGGCGTTACGATTTTATGAAAATGATGTGTTTTGCAAGTAAGTGGTCCATTATAGCAAGTAAAGTCCGCATTTTCGCAAATAAATGGTGTCGAACCGCAAGTAAACTCACCATTTCCGCAAGTAAAACATGTCGAACCGCAAGTAACGACCCCAGACAATCCATTTGCGGCCGACAAAAAGGCCACCTGGAATCAGATCACTTGGCGGCCTCCACATTTAAAGCTTACGAGTAAACACTTCTTGCTTTTTCACACGTTCGTAGCCGATGTTTTCGTAAAATCGGTGCGCTTCTTTTCGTTCAGCGCCCGAACGGAGCCGGATTTGATCATAGCCGTTTTCCAGCGCCCACGTTTCACATCTTTTCATTAATTCTTTTCCCATACCTAACCGGCGTTGTGACTCATCGACTACCAAACCGCCGATCTCGCAATATTCCATTTGCAGCAATGTTTTTCCATAGACATGAACCCAGCCGGCGATCGTACCGTTCACTTCTTGTACAAAAAGAGCAGCATTTTTCTGGATGATAATTTTTTCCAACCGTGTTATGATTTCAGTAGTATCACCTGTGTAACCGGGCTGTAACGACAGGGAAGCCAAGGCGGATATGTCCTCTAAGGTGGCTTGCCTAATCATAAAATCACCTCTTCAATAAGGAGTAAGGTCAAAAGAATCAGAGTCGGCCGAACACTATGGACAAGAGTATCGAGCATTTTGCACAATCCAGCAAGAGTAACGAAACATTCCAAAACGGGAAGTGAAGAACTTGAAGAAAAGCATCGTAGTTTTTGATTTGCTGTTTTATTTAATACTGCCATATCTGATCTGGAACCAGGGAAGAGACATTTTGGGCGATTATTACGCCATCCTGCTGTCTTCCGCTCCAGGTTTCATCTATACCATATACCGGTTTGTGAAAGAAAAGCAATTCAATGTTACAGGGATGTTTATTCTGTTCTCCCTGTTTGCCGGAACAACGATCGACCTCCTGTCAGGGGGGGCCGGCCGAATGCTTTGGAACCAGGTGTTCTTCGGTATTTTTATGGCGCTGCTGATATTCACGACCATTCTGATCAAACAGCCGCTTGGCATGCACTTTGCGGTGGATATTGCTTATCTCCAGGGTGAACCGAGGGACAAGACGCAGTCTCTGTACCGTCAGCCTGAATTTTATAAGTATTTTGTTTGGCTTACCGGACTGTTTGCATTCCGCAGTTTGTTCCAGGCCGGATTGAAATCGTATCTCCTGATGGAATACGGCGCGAAGAAGTATGATTTTATTTTATTCTCAATGAAGATTTCAGGCTGGATTTTTGGAGGCCTGATCACAGCAGGCTTTGTATTTATATCTTTAAAAATCTATAACTATCATGAGAAGAACAAAGGGCCTGAGGGTTCGGACAGCCCGATTCAAACGGAACCAAAAATCTGAGTTATTTTTGAGACCGATCCCTCGCCAGCATGCCATAGACCGCAACATCTACAAAGTGGTCGTACAGCCATTCCGCCTGGCGGAGTTCTCCTTCTTGATGAAATCCAAGCCGTTCTGCAACAGAGCGGCTTCTTTTATTGTCCAGTGCGGCCTTCAGTTCCAGCCGGTTCAGGCCGAGCGTTCCAAACGCATAGTCCACCATCGCTTCGCACGACCGGGTCATGATGCCCTGGCCTTCAAAGTCCTTGCCCAGCCAATATCCAATGTTCGCCGAAAAGTTATTCCACTTGATGTCATACAGTGCCAGAGAGCCGGCCGGAATGCCCCGGTACCAGATGAGGGTGACGAGGTCCGTATAGTCGGCATACTTCTGCTGCGCCAGTTTAATGAATGTTTTTGTATCTTTTAAGGTACGAGAATAATCGACCCAGCCAAGCCAATTCCTCAGGTGGTCTCTTGAATAATCGGTCAGCTGGAAGAGGAGCTGGGCATCTCTTTTTTCGAGCATCTTCAAGGAAATTTCCTCATCAACTTGTAAAAAAAACATACACATTCTCCTGTTCATCGCTTTTTGTAAGGTTACCAAAAATTAATCGTAATGTAAGCGTTGTTTCACAGTGTCAAAGATGAGTAGCCCTATAATTTTTGATATAATGGCAAAAGGTATAAAGAGAATAACCGGCCGGGATGATCCCGGTTTAGAAAGTATAGATTGAATTATCCAGCTTCAACGCCCAAAGAGGATGAAAAAAGTTACAATTTTCATCCCAGCTCGGCCGTTTTTAAACAGGCGTTTCAGCATTTACTGGGAGGATCTTATGAATTTTGATTATCGGGTTTGGAAGCATATTTTTAAGCTGGATCCCAATAAGGAAATATCGGATGCCGATTTGGAGGCTGTCTGCGAGTCAGGCACGGATGCGGTCATCGTTGGCGGGAGTGACGGAGTAACACTTGATAATACTCTTGATTTGATGTCGCGGATCCGCAAGTTTGCGGTTCCCTGTGTCCTGGAGGTTTCCAACATTGAATCATTGACTCCCGGCTTTGATTTTTACTATATTCCGATCGTTCTTAACAGCAGGGATGCCAGCTTTATTGTCGGCTTGCAGCATGAGGCGGTGAAGGAATACGGCGATCTCATGAACTGGGAGGAGATTGTGACGGAAGGCTATTGCATCGTGAATCCGGATTGCAAAGCCGCAGAATACTCCAGCGCGAATGCCAGTCTTTCATTAGAAGATGTTGTAGCATATGCGCGCATGGCGGAAAAAATGTTCAGGCTTCCCGTGTTTTATCTTGAATACAGCGGAACGTATGGCGACATTGAGGTTGTGAAGGAAGTTAGGAAAGTGCTGGACCGTACGAAGTTTTATTATGGCGGCGGTATTTCAAATGCAGAACAGGCGAGAGAGATGGCAGTCTTCGCTGACACGGTCATTATCGGCAACATTATTTACGAAGATTTGAAGAGTGCACTTGAGACAGTAAAAGCTGTAAAAGGATAATTGAAGTAAGACAGCAAATCATTTACAATAAAAATAAGAACAAACGTTTGGGCAGGTGACGGATAAATGAGTATGCACCAATTGATTGAAAAGCTGCTGACAGGACTCAATCCTGAACAGAGAGCAGCCGTTAAACATACACAGGGACCGCTTTTAATTATGGCGGGAGCGGGAAGCGGTAAGACGAGGGTGCTGACCCACCGCATCGCTTATTTATTGATGGAGAAAGAAGTCGCGCCATGGAACATCCTCGCGATCACGTTTACGAACAAAGCAGCACGCGAGATGAAGGAAAGGGTAGCCAGCATTACTGGACCTGTAGCGGAAGACATCTGGATTTCCACATTCCACTCCATGTGCGTAAGAATTTTGCGACGTGATATCGACCGGATCGGCATCAGCCGAAACTTCTCGATCCTCGATTCTACGGATCAGCTCTCGGTAATCAAAAATATCTTAAAAGACAAGAACATGGATTCGAAAAAATTTGAGCCGCGGAGCATCTTGGGCTCTATTTCGTCATTGAAAAATGAACTGAAAACGAGTGCTGATTTTGCGAAAACGATGAACGGGCCGTATGACAGTGTCGTCCATGAGGTATACCAAGAATATGAAAAACGTTTGAAAAAGAACTCTGCGCTCGATTTTGATGATTTAATTATGACAACCATCCATCTCTTCAAGCGTGTGCCGGAAGTGCTGGAATTCTATCAGCGCAAGTTCCAATACATTCACGTGGATGAGTATCAGGATACAAACCGTGCGCAGTATATGCTCGTACAAATGCTTGCTGACCGTTTCCGCAACCTTTGTGTTGTCGGTGATTCGGATCAGTCGATCTACGGCTGGCGCGGAGCGGACATCGCAAACATCCTTTCTTTTGAAAAAGATTACAATGACGCAAAGGTGATTTTGCTTGAGCAAAACTACCGTTCTACGAAAACCATCCTGGACGCAGCCAACAAGGTGATCGAGAACAACTTCAACCGCAAGGCGAAAAACCTGTGGACAGACAAAAACGAAGGACAGAATATTATTTATTTCCAAGGCGACAGTGAGCACGATGAGGGCCATTATGTAGCAGGAAAGATCCGTGAGATGACCACCGGCGGAAGCCGCAAATGCTCAGAGATCGCCATCCTGTATCGTACGAATGCCCAGTCCCGTGTGATCGAGGAAGTTTTGATGAAGTCGAACATCCCGTATAACATCGTCGGCGGCACCAAGTTCTACGACCGCAAAGAGATCAAGGACATTCTTGCCTATCTTCGCCTCATTGCGAACCCGGATGATGACATCAGCATGATGCGGATTATTAATGTACCGAAGCGCGGAATCGGTGCTTCGACTGTCGATAAGATTCTCCAATATGGAGCGGATAATGATCTTTCCATGTACCAAGCGCTTCAGGAAGTGGAGCAGATCGGATTAACATCCCGGATTACAGGCGTATTGCGCGATTTTTCCGAGCTGATCACGAACTGGACCAGAATGCAGGAGTTCCTTTCCGTGACCGAGCTTGTGGAAGAAGTGATTGATAAGACGGGTTACCGCGACATGCTGAAGGCAGATAAGTCGCTTGAATCGGAAAGCCGTCTGGAGAACATTGACGAGTTCCTTTCTGTAACGCAAGACTTTGAAAAACAGCAGGAAGATAAGAGCCTTGTGGCATTCTTGACCGACTTGGCCCTTGTAGCAGACATTGACCGCCTGGATGAGGATGAAGGCGATAAGCCGAAAGAATCGGTTGTTCTGATGACCTTGCACTCCGCTAAAGGCCTGGAGTTCCCGGTTGTCTTCCTAATTGGTTTGGAGGAGGGTGTATTCCCGCACAGCCGTGCTCTCTTTGAAGAAAGCGAAATGGAAGAAGAACGACGACTGGCTTACGTTGGAATTACCCGTGCCGAACAGGAGCTTTATTTAACGAACGCTCGGATGAGAACATTGTTCGGACGTACGAACATGAACCCGGTATCCCGGTTTATCGGCGAGATTCCAGAGGAGTTGCTTGAATCCGTTCAAAAGGAAAAAGAAACTCCGAGCTGGGGAAGATCTTCACGTTCCAATGCTGCTCCTTCCTTCATGAAGCAGCCGGCTGCTGCTAAGAAAACATCTCCTGTTTATACGACTAATGGAGGCGAAAAGCCGGATTGGAAAGTCGGGGACAAAGTAAAACACCGCAAATGGGAGACAGGCGTGGTCGTCAGCATGAAGGGTGAAGGCGACTCACTGGAATTGGACATTGCGTTCCCGCAGCCTGTAGGACTGAAACGGCTGCTTGCGAAGTTTGCTCCGATTGAAAAAATGTAGTATTTAAACGTGCGTTTAAAGTGTTTAAACAATAGTTTAAACAATTATTCCATTAAAAAGCTGTACAGTTAAGATCGATAAAGGAGTTGGAAAGTTTGAACGAAGAGCATGCGAGTAAAAGGGTACATGAATTGCGTGAACTCCTTGAAAAATACAGCTATGAATATTACGTTCTCGATAAGCCTACAGTTCCCGATTCAGAGTATGACAAACTGCTCCAGGAGCTGATCGAGCTTGAAAACAACCATCCGGAGCTGCGGGATGAGCATTCCCCGACAGTGAGGGTGGGAGGACAAGTCCTCGACTATTTCAGAAAAGTGCAGCACAAGGTTCCAATGCTCAGCCTTGGCAATGCGTTTAACGAGGAAGATCTGCGTGATTTTGACCGCCGGGTACGAAACGGAGTCGGTGACAATGTTTCGTACGTGGCAGAATTAAAAATTGATGGTCTTGCTGTGTCATTAACTTATGAAGAAGGCCGCTTTGTTCTTGGGGCTACCCGCGGTGACGGAACGACCGGTGAAGACATCACGAACAATTTAAAGACGATTCGTGCGATTCCCCTTCGTATCAAGGATAAGGACGTTTCTCTTGAAGTGCGCGGTGAGGCATACATGCCGAAGCGTTCATTTCAAAAGCTGAATGAAGCTCGCCAGGAAGAAGGCCAGGAGCTTTTTGCGAATCCGCGGAACGCGGCGGCCGGTTCCCTGCGCCAGCTCGATCCGAACATCGCCGGCAAGCGAAACCTTTCCATATTCGTGTATGGAATTGGACAGCTTTCCGGGCATTCAGTCGATTCGCACAGCGAAAGCCTGAACTTCCTGAAGGACCTCGGTTTTAAAACGAACCCGGAATGGAAGCATTGCAAAAATATCGATGAAGTCGTGGATTTTGTCAGAGGCTGGGGGGAACGCCGACCGGATCTAGACTACGAGATTGACGGCATCGTCATAAAAGTTGATTCCCTTTATCAGCAGGAAGAGCTTGGTTTTACAGCGAAGAGCCCGCGGTGGGCCATCGCGTATAAGTTCCCGGCAGAAGAGGTCGTAACACGCCTTGAAGGAATTGAACTCAATGTGGGAAGAACGGGTGTTGTAACGCCTACTGCCCTCTTGTCTCCGGTAGTGGTTGCCGGAACGACGGTTAAACGTGCTTCATTACATAATGAAGACTTGATCCGGGAAAAGGACATTAAGATCGGCGATTACGTGATCGTGAAAAAAGCGGGAGACATCATCCCCGAAGTGGTGAACGTGATCGTTGACCGGCGAACTGGCGAGGAAGAAGACTTCCATATGCCGACACACTGCCCGGAATGCGAAAGTGAGCTGGACCGGCTGGATGGAGAAGTAGCTTTGCGCTGTCTGAATCCGCAATGCCCTGCCCAGATCCGTGAAGGGCTCATCCACTTTGTTTCCAGAAATGCCATGAACATTGACGGCCTGGGAGAGAAAGTCATCGCTCAGCTATTCCGGGAAAACCTCATACAGGATGTGGCAGACCTTTATAAACTAAAGAAGGAAGAGCTGCTGAAACTGGAGAGAATGGGTGAAAAGTCGGTTGACAACCTGCTGGACGCTATAGAAAAATCGAAAGAGAATTCTCTGGAACGTCTATTGTTCGGCCTTGGGATCAGGCATGTCGGTGCGAAGGCTGCAAAAACGATCGCCCAGGTATTTGAAACAATGGACCGGCTAAGTTCTGCTGCCAAAGAAGAACTGATCGCCATCGATGAAGTCGGTGAGAAAATGGCCGATTCGGTTGAGCTGTATTTCGATAAGCCGGAAGTGGCAGAGCTCATCACTGACCTGAAAGAATCCGGTGTGAACATGGAATACAAAGGGCCGCGTGTCGTCCGGGCAGAAGATGTGGATTCCTATTTTGCAGGAAAAACCATTGTGCTGACGGGTAAACTCTCGGTGCTGAACAGGAACGAAGCGAAAGAAAAACTGGAAACGCTTGGCGGTAAAGTGACCGGAAGCGTGAGCAAGAATACCGACCTGCTGATCGCAGGGGAGGATGCGGGATCCAAACTGGACAAAGCACAGTCCCTCGGAGTGGAAGTATGGTCTGAACAGCGATTTATCGAGGAGCTTGAAAAATAAAGAATAGCTCTGTTCCATCAAGTTTTATGGAGGAGTGTTACCATGATAAAGCGGATCAGCCTGATCCTGTTAAGCTCCCTTTTGATCCTGAGCGGCTGTATGAACAGAGACAAGCTGCAGAAGGAAGAGGAAGTTGTAAAGAAACAAGGGAAAACCGAAGAAAAAGCCATCATTACCGGGGAGATCAAAACCGGGGAAAAATATTACCGAAGCATTGTACCGTTTGAGCCAGGCGGTGCCCGCGGCTTAATCAAGTACGGTGTAGATAACCGCTTGGATATCAACGAGTTTGAACTCGGCCTCATGCGGATTGCTCAGGATAATTTCAGCACGGACAAGTATTACTACCAGGAGGGCCAATACCTGTCTTCCACGACCGTCAATAACTGGCTGAAGCGTGCGGACGAGAAGACTGAGAAGGATAATAAAACAGACATGGCCCAAAAAGGTCTTAACCCTGCTTTGGGGGTTAAGAAGGATGCTCCTTACAAGCAAGTAATGGCAGCAGAAGATAAACATCCGAAATACTTATCTTATGTACTGGAGCAGAATTACCTTGTACAGAGCGGAAATGATAAAGTTAAACTCGGCGGTGTCGTTGTCGGTTTATCGTTTAACTCTACGTACTATTACAAGGCGACAGACAAGGCTGGCTTGATTTATAACGGCTCAAAGAAGCTGGACTCAGGTGATGTTTCCCGTGAAGCAAGAAAAATGGGGCAGCAGGTCATCCAGCGTATTCGCCAAAACCATGCACTGAAAAATGTTCCGATCACCATCGCTCTCTATCAGGAAGCGGAAAAAGAATCGGTCACACCAGGGCACTTTTTTGCATCGGCATCAGCCGGAGCGGGGAGTTCGCAGCTCGGAAGCTGGGATAAAATTGACGACCGTTACTATTTATTCCCTTCAAAAGATGCGACCGCAGCAAAAAGGGATGATGCTGAGAAATTTAATAACTTCAAGACCAAAATTCAGGACTACTTCCCTAACTATGTAGGAGTAATCGGAAAAGCTCAATACCGGGACGGCAACCTGAACCGTCTGGACATCGATATCCCGATGCAGTTCCAAGGCAAAGCTGAAGTCATCTCGTTCACACAGTATGTTACCTCGTCGGTGATGAAGGAGCTTCCAAGCGTGCCGGTTACAATCAACATCCAATCTGCCGTCAATAAACCGGAAGCGCTCATCGTCCGGGATGACGGAAGCAGCGAACCGTTCGTGCATATTTATAGATAGTGCCAAAGACAGACCCATGAACATACAAGGGTCTGTCTTGTTTTATGTGCATAGTTATGAAATCCCTTGAAATAAAAGGGTTTATTGTTTATTTCTTATTATTCTGACTATTTGTCATTGTTTGAACTGTGGCACGAGTTTAGGGTAGAATAGACATGTTGAACAAATGAAAACGCTTAAGGGCATAGGAGGGGACAAAATGATTCGAGAGTATAAACACGAACCATTTACGGATTTTTCAGTTAAAGAAAACAAGAAAGCTTTTGAGGAAGCTTTAGACCTTGTTAATTCACAGCTAGGCAAAGAGTATCCTCTGGTCATTGGCGGAGAACGCATCACCACTGATGAAAAAATCGTTTCTATTAATCCGGCCAATAAAGAAGAAGTTATTGGAACGGTTTCTAAAGCAAATAAAGATCTAGCAGAAAAAGCAATGCAAGTTGCGGTTTCTACGTTCGAAACTTGGAAAAAATGGGCGCCTGAAGCTCGTGCAAATATCCTTTACAGAGCTTCTGCTATTCTACGCCGCCGCAAGCATGAATTCTCTGCTTACCTCGTAAAAGAAGGCGGTAAACCATGGAAAGAAGCAGATGCTGATACAGCTGAAGCAATCGATTTCCTAGAGTTCTATGCTCGTCAAATGGAACTTATGAAAAACGGAGTACCGGTAAAAAGCCGTGAAGGTGAAATCAACCAATTTAACTATATCCCTCTGGGAGTAGGTATTGTGATTTCTCCATTTAACTTCCCGCTTGCGATCATGGCAGGAACAACTGTAGCTGCAATCGTTTCCGGTAACACAGTTCTTCTTAAACCAGCAAACAACACACCGGTAGTTGCGGCTAAGTTTGCTGAAGTGATGGAACAAGCTGGTCTTCCAGCAGGCGTATTGAACTTCATCCCAGGAAGCGGAGCAGAAGTGGGCGACTACCTGGTAGACCACCCGAAAACACGTTTTGTATCCTTCACTGGTTCCCGTGAAGTCGGCTGCCGTATCTACGAACGCGCAGCAAAAGTGCACCCTGGCCAAATCTGGCTTAAGCGTGTTATCGCTGAAATGGGCGGAAAAGACACAATGGTTATCGACAACAACGTAGATACAGATATGGCTGCTTCTGCGATTGTTTACTCTGCATTCGGTTTCTCTGGACAAAAATGTTCTGCAGGATCCCGTGCGGTCATTCACCAGGATGTGTATGATGAAGTTCTTGAAAAAGCAGTGGAGTTAACAAAGTCTCTTCGTGTAGGAAATCCTGAAGATCTAGGAAACTACATGGGTCCTGTTATCGACCAAGCGGCTTACAACAAGATCATGAGCTACATCGAAATTGGAAGAACGGAAGGGAAAATCGCAGCTGGAGGAGAAGGCGACGACTCTAAAGGTTACTTCATCCAACCGACAATCGTAGCAGACGTGGAAGAAAAAGCACGTCTTATGCAAGAAGAAATCTTTGGACCGGTTGTAGCGTTCTGTAAAGCTCGCGACTTCGATCACATGATGGAAATTGCAAACAACACAGATTACGGTTTGACTGGAGCTCTAGTTTCCAATAACCGTGAGCACATCGAGCGCGCGAAAGAAGAATTCCACGTGGGTAACCTTTACTTCAACCGCGGATGTACAGGCGCGATCGTTGGATACCAGCCGTTTGGCGGATTCAACATGTCTGGTACGGACTCCAAAGCTGGTGGCCCAGACTACCTTCTTCTTCACATGCAAGCGAAAACAACTTCAGAGTTGCTTTAATATACAAAAAACCCCTTTCGGCTTTGGCTTGAAGGGGTTTTTACTATATTTCTTTAGTCACTGCCATTACGAATCCTTTGCGTAAAACAGATTCAATGTGCATATAAGGAGTGAGTTTTTTACGAACACGGTAGATCAGGGAGTTTAACTCATCAGAGCCAACATCGGGTACCCTGCCGTTCAGAAGATCTCTTTCACTCCAGGCATGCCGCTTAATTTCTTCTTTCGAAACAAACTGTCCGAGGGAAGAATACAGCAGTTTAAAACACTGAAACTCCTTATGCGAAAAGTGAATATCTTTTTGATTCACCCGTACTTTTTGCAAAAGCTCATGAATTTCAATGAAATCTTCAGTTGGTATACGAATTGGTTTTACGGGATCCCAGTCCATGGTCTCCTGATCGTTTACGGTTATGTATTTCATGGAGATCATGCCATTGACGAGGGTGATCTGGTCACCGTTGCTCAAACCATATTCCTTTTGTGGAAGAAGGCGCATGCCATTTAGCCAGGTGCCATGTTTGCTGCCAAGATCAATCAGCATGGGTGAAGGTTTTTCACAATCGATCACACAATGCTGCCTGGATACGAGCGGGATATGAAATGCGATGCCGGGGGCAGGTTCGGAGCCGAATCTTCCGATGGAAATCTTTCTTTTTAACGGCACAAATTCATTTTCATAAGGCTGTCCACGCTCAATCAATAAGTGGAATTTCTCCAAAACGTCCATAGGTTCACCTTCAAATTATTCGAATATTCTTGCTTTTGTTAGGGATTTGTCATTCCTGCTCCATTGAATGGAGGAAAGATAAGGAATACCATCAATAACATAGCAGGAAAATTAAAATTTAGGAAGGTAGGATGGTCATGAAAAAAAGAATCGTATTAAATGCTGCTCTCACCGGAATTATTGGATTAGGTGTAATCACTGCACCATTAATCGTGAACGCTCAAGCTCAGAAGCCATATACCCAAGCTGCTCATGTTCTAAAAACATATTCAAACGAATCAGGAACAGTCACTCTTACCGAAATCCAGCCGCACGTTTGGGTACATACGACGATCGGCGAATTTAACGGTGTGCCGGTTCCTTCGAATGGACTGTTGATGGAAACTTCCAAAGGCCTTCTGCTTGTTGATTCTTCTTGGGACGATTCCCTTACCGGAGAACTGATGGATATGATTTCTCAGCATTTTAAAAAACCAGTGAAAAACGCGATCATCACTCATTCCCATCAAGACCGCATAGGAGGCATTAAAACGCTGAGGGAGCGGGGGGTTCATGTGTATACGACTCCTCAAACAGCAAAGCTTGGTGTTGAAAATGGCTATGAAGCTCCAGATCGTTTGCTGAATCCGGTGCTGACTCATTTGAGGTTTGGGAACGTGAAGGTGGAAGCCTACTATCCAGGGAAGGGACATACCGAAGACAACATTACGGTTTATTTTCCGCAGTACAAGCTCCTGGTAGGTGGCTGCCTGATCAAGTCGCAGGAAGCAAAAGATCTTGGGAATGTAGAGGATGCGGATGTTCAAGCGTGGCCAGTGTCCGTGCAAAACGTGATTGACCGATATCCTAAGGCGAGGACTGTTGTTCCAGGCCATGGAAACATAGGTGGAACCGGGCTTCTGTTTCACACGATTGAGCTCCTGGAAAACAACAAGTAACTTTAAACCACAAAAAAACTGGCGGAAGCAGTTTCCGCCAGTTTTTCTTCATAAATTAGAACCAAAGTGCGTCTAAAGAGTAAGCGCCTGCTCCAGTAAGAGCTACACCTAATGCTACTGCGATGAGGATCAAATTGTACTCATAGCCGCCTGATGTTGCCCAAAAGCCGTTTGGTCCGTGCACTTTTACGATTGCCATGAGCATGGTCACGATAATTGCTGCTGCACCGAGCCAAGTGACCAATCCTGCTGCGAACAATAGACCGCCGCCAAACTCAGCGAGCCCTGCAAACAGTGCCATCGTGTAGCCTGGCTTAATACCAATGGATTCAAGCCAGCCGCCTGTTCCTTTCAGACCGTGGCCTCCGAACCAGCCAAACAATTTTTGTGTACCATGGGCCGCGAACGATAACCCGATCACGAGACGAATGATTAATAATCCTAAACTTAACATATAAGAACAACTCCTTGTTGAGATTTAATAACTTACTTTATGTAAGTATAATATAATATATGCTTACTTTTGTAAAGTATTTATCGAAAAAATTTTTCTGCACCCGATTTTGGTGCCTTACTACATAGAATAGCGGCTTAAGGAAAAATTATGACTATATCTTAAGTTGAAGGAGAAAATAACGTGGCTGATCATAAAAACAATAAAGAAGAAAACAACCTGGAAAAGCCTTATATTGAAGAAACAATGCCTCATCAAGCGAGTTCGCCGTCATTCAAAGGAACAGGAATGAAAATGCAGCCTCCCTTTGTGAATGATTACGGTGTAGTCATAGGTGACAGCAAATACAATTCCGAAAACTCACCGCTCAATAACTGGAGCGAAGATACGGATCCAGAAATCATGGCAGGTGATCAGTGGGTTCATCCGACAAACGATATCGGCTGGAACACGGCAGAAAACCGTGATCTCATCGAGAAGAATGTTAAACCCAAAGGAGCCCCATTTACCCATCCCACAAAAGATACGAGCTTCAGGAAGGATTAAAATGGTGCCAGGCACCCCAATTACACAAGTGTGTAATCGCGGTGCCTGGCACTATATAAAAAAAGGCCTCTTTATAGAAATTACTTCAGCATTTTGAAACCATAAGAATAAATAGATTTTCTTTTACCTTTTCCTACTCTTTAAATTTTATGTCTCAATGGAGT
Organism: Fictibacillus sp. WQ 8-8; assembly: GCF_024494405.1. NCBI lineage: Bacteria > Bacillati > Bacillota > Bacilli > Caryophanales > Fictibacillaceae > Fictibacillus > Fictibacillus sp. WQ 8-8. The sequence continues at coordinate 9,199 of NZ_JAMXKG010000021.1, read as the reverse complement.
ATTGATTTGAAGTTTTCTCATTAAATCTTACTGTGTATAAATAATTATTTCTAAAGAACGTTTCCTCATTGTGTCGAACCCCATCTTTCAATATCCTGTGTTAACAGCAGCACTCCGTCCTGACCCGCTCCAGACGCTAGTATGTAATAATGCTTATGTTGGGAAGAAGGTGCCAGGCACCCCTCTTACATATATGTCAAAACGTGGTGCCTGGCACCGGTTGCTTAGTAACTGCGATTTTTGTTATCATCTATATATTGTGAACGTACTGTTTTGGAGGTGGCAAGCTTGTCTCGAATTTCAAAAGACCAGGTAAAACACGTTGCCCATCTGGCCCGTCTTTCTGTCAGCGAAGAAGAAGTGGACATGTTTACGGAGCAGCTGGATGCAATTATCGGTTTTGCCGAAGAACTGAATGAACTGGATACAGAAAACATTGAACCAACAACCCACGTGCTTGAGCTGAAAAACGTGCTGCGCGAAGATACTGTGAAAGAATCGGTAACGCGAGAAGAAGCGTTGAAGAACGCCCCTGATCAAAGGGATGGACAGTTTAAAGTACCGAAGACGTTTTAGAGTAGGAGGCAGCACATGTCATTATTAGAGAAGAAAGTCTCAGAACTGCACAACCTGTTACATAAAAGAGAAGTAAGCGTGACGGATCTTGTTGATGCTTCATATGCCCGAATCGGCCAAGTGGAGGACAAGGTAAAAGCGTTCCTTACGCTGAATGAAGAACGCGCCCGCATACAGGCGAAGGAGCTGGATGAAGTTCTAGCTGGTTCTCCAGGAGAACGAATCCTTGCAGGCCTTCCGATTGCCTTGAAAGACAATATCTCTACAAAAGGACTCCGCACTACAAGCGGAAGCAAAATCCTTTCCAACTTTGATCCAATCTATGATGCAACAGTGGCCAGCAGGCTTTATGAGGCAGGCGCTATCACGATTGGCAAGCTGAACATGGATGAGTTTGCGATGGGATCTTCCAACGAAAACTCCGGCTACCATGTGACGAAGAACCCATGGAACACAGACTACGTGCCAGGCGGTTCCAGCGGAGGATCAGCAGCAACTGTTGCAGCGAGCGAAGTATTATTTTCACTCGGTTCCGATACCGGCGGATCGATCCGCCAGCCAGCAGCATATTGCGGCGTTGTAGGATTGAAGCCGACATACGGACTTGTTTCCCGCTTCGGCCTAATTGCGTTTGCATCTTCCCTTGACCAGATCGGACCGATCACGCGTACGGTGGAAGATAACGCGTATCTTTTACAGGCGATTGCCGGACATGATCACATGGACTCCACGTCAGCAAACGTTGATGTACCGGACTACCTGTCAGCCATTACTGGAGACGTTAAAGGCATTCGTATTGCCGTTCCAAAAGAATACCTGGCAGAAGGCGTTAATCCAGCAGTAAAAGAAAAAGTGCTTGAAGCGCTAAAAGTATTAGAAGGACAAGGTGCAGTGTGGGAGGAAGTATCGCTTCCGCATTCCAAATACGCGCTTGCGACCTACTATCTTCTGTCTTCATCAGAAGCATCGGCCAACTTGTCCCGTTTTGACGGCGTACGATACGGTGTGCGTTCGGATAACACTGAGAACCTCTTGGAGCTTTATAAAAACTCCAGAAGCGAAGGCTTTGGGGACGAAGTGAAGCGCCGAATCATGCTCGGAACGTTCGCCCTCAGCTCCGGATACTATGATGCTTACTATAAAAAAGCGCAAAAAGTCCGTACACTGATCAAAAATGATTTTGAACAAGTGTTTAATAACTTTGATGTCATCATCGGGCCAACGACTCCGACGACTGCGTTTAAAATCGGAGAGAAAACGAACGATCCGTTGACGATGTATGCCAACGATATTTTAACCATTCCTGTAAACCTTGCGGGTGTGCCAGCCATTTCTGTGCCGTGCGGATTCTCAAACGGACTGCCGGTCGGATTGCAGATCATCGGAAAACACTTTGACGAAAGCACGATTTACCGCGTAGCTTCAGTCTTTGAACAGGCGACGGAAAACCATAAAGCGAAACCGCAATTGTAGGAGGTGCAGGGATGAGCAAATTTGAAACAGTCATTGGATTAGAAGTCCACGTTGAACTTAAAACCAACTCTAAAATATTCTGCGGCTGCTCCACCGATTTCGGAGCGCCGTCCAACAGCCATACATGCCCGATCTGCCTTGGACATCCAGGCGTTCTGCCGGTCCTGAATAAACAGGCGGTCGATTTTTCAATGCGTGCGGCGATGGCATTGAACTGCCAAATTAACCGGGAGCAGCATTTTGACCGAAAAAACTATTTTTATCCTGACAATCCGAAAGCATATCAGATTTCCCAGCTTGATAAGCCGATCGGCGAGCACGGCTGGATTGAGATCGAAGTGAACGGCGAAAAGAAAAAAATTGGTATCACACGTCTTCACTTGGAAGAGGATGCAGGGAAACTAACGCATGCTGCTGACGGATCGTCTCTTGTGGACTTGAACCGCCAGGGCACGCCGCTGATGGAAATCGTGTCCGAGCCGGATATCCGTACGCCGGAAGAAGCATATGCGTATTTGGAAAAGCTGAAAGCGATCATCCAATACACGGGCGTTTCCGACTGTAAGATGGAAGAGGGATCATTGCGCTGTGACGCCAACATTTCGATCCGTCCTGTCGGGCAAGAGGAATTCGGTACGAAAACCGAGCTTAAGAACCTGAACTCCTTCGCCTTCGTGCAAAAAGGGCTCGAGTATGAAGAGAAGCGCCAGGAGGAAGAGATTCTGGGTGGCGGCGAAATCCTTCAGGAGACCCGCCGTTTCGATGAAAAATCAAATAAAACAATCCTCATGCGTGTAAAGGAAGGATCGGATGACTATCGTTACTTCCCAGATCCGGATCTTGTGAGTCTGAGTGTTTCTGAAGAATGGATCGAGCGTGTCCGCGCTGAGATTCCTGAGCTTCCGGATGCTCGTAAAAAGCGCTATGTATCAGAGTTCGGTCTTCCTGCTTATGACGCTGGCGTTCTGACAGCATCGATCAAAATGGCTGATTTCTTTGAAGAAGGAATGAGGGAGAAAGCGGATCCGAAATTGCTTTCCAACTGGCTCATGGGCGAAGTGAGTGCCTTCTTGAACACAGAGTCCAAAGAAATCGGCGAAACACCATTAACACCGGGCAACCTCGCTAAAATGATCAAGCTCATTGAAGACGGCACGATCTCATCTAAGATCGCGAAGAAAGTCTTTAAAGAGATGATCGAGAACGGCGGCGATCCCCAAACGATTGTTAAGGAAAAAGGCCTCGTGCAGATTTCCGATGAAGGCGCCATCCGTGAGTTTGTTGTGGCTGTCCTTGACCGCAATCCGCAGTCCATCGAGGACTTTAAGAACGGAAAAGACAAGGCCATCGGCTTCTTAGTCGGCCAGGTCATGAAAGAGACCAAAGGAAAAGCAAATCCGCCATTGGTTAACAAATTGATCGCAGAAGAATTGAAGAATCGTTAATTGAAAGGCTGCCGGACGTTGTGTCCGGCAGTTTTTTTGTGTACTGTGTAGTGGAATTGAGCGTAAATGAAGATAATTGAGCCAAACTCAAACTAATTGAGCCAAACTCTTGATTAATTGATCCTTACTCATTATTCAGACTTTTTGCCCACAAACTAACTTCCTGTTTTTGGTAAAATGTATTATACTTAAATAAATCTGAAGTTACCAAAAAGAGGGATGGTATGAATAAGCAATTAGGGTATTTCATCTATTTTTCGATATTATCTATATTATTGTTTTGGGTGGTATATTCAATTTTAGGTACAAACGAACCTGGAATTTGCTTTATATTATGTGTGCTGACTGTACATTTTGTGGGTGAAAAGCCCATGAAAAGACTATTGGAAAAGGAAGCTTTATTCTTGGAGAAAAGTGAAGAAGAAACTAGGAAGAAAATCAGGTAAGATAGGGATGGTAAAAAGGAGCAGACAGCTGCTCCTTTTTGTATACAAAAAACGTCGAAACTTGCGTCCGAAGCTTGTCCGGCTGACTGTGAAATAATGGTATGATTTGAGTAACAGAATCGGGGGTGGAGTTCATGAGAAGAGCCGGTGTTCTTGCTGCTGGATTGCTTTTGACTGTTTTGACGTCTTGCCGGGGGTCCATGCTGGTTGATGGTGAGCTGAAGCTGGACATGCATTCGAAAGGGCATTACCCACGGTCGTACAAGCCGGTTTCTATTGAAAAAACGGAAGATGTTATTCCTTTTAAAGCACATCTGCCAGAGTTCATTCCGTATAAGTACGAGAAACCGAAAATCGTCATTACGGATTGGGGAAAGAAAAAGAAGCTGCAGCTTGAAACGGAGTACGCAAGAAAAGATCAGAAAACCGAGAAGGGATTCATCGCCCTTAAAATTTTTAACCATAAAAATCTGGTGAGTGAACTCATTAAAAATAAAAAATACGAAGATACCCTCGAGCTTGAAGACGGGACAGAAGCCTATTTCGCTTACTTTGGAAATTACGCCGAACTATTTTGGCTGGCAGATGAGGAAGAATACGATCTCCGGCACATGTTTGCCAATGAATACAGTGAAAAACATGTCAAAAAAGAGCTGTTGAGAATCGCAAATTCGATGAATTAAAAGGAGTACAGCCTATGAAGGTGTTTAAAAGCGTTCCATTATTCATCGCCTGTCTGATGTCTTTCCAATTTATTTTGGCAAGTCCTGCTTCTGCCAGCTGGGCAAACTCTTTCGTCGTCTGGGATCATTATTCTTATGTCATCAGTGACGAATACGTGGATCAGGTGGACAAAGAGATCGGACAGGTAACAAAGTACTCAGATCAGGAAGGAACCTATTCCGGCAACTTTTCCAATGAGTATAAAAAGGGTACAAAATATTTCGCCATCCACGGCATCAGCACCGATAAGGCGATAGCCGTTCAAGAACCGGATGGAAAATACAGAAAAGCTGTTAGAGACCATAAGTACAATACAGACAAAGCAGCAAATGTTATGGAACAAATAGCAGCAAATCAGTGGATCAATTTTGTGGTACTAGCGGCTGGGGCAGCTGTCGTCCTCTATTCTTTCAAATCATTAAAAGGTAAATTTAATCGAGAAGAGTGAAATCACAATTATAATGAGACTGACTCAAATTGAGTCAGTCTTATGTTTTTATTAGGGTATTTTTAACTATGTAAATCCTCTATGAAGTTTAGGTAAAACTTAAAGGAAACACCTATAATTCCTTTTTTATTTACGTTATTGTTGGTCAAGAAAGCTAGTTACATTAATTTTTTTAATCAATGGCATCATCAAGCTTAATAGGAGGCTTATTATGAACAAAAAAATAATTACGGCTGCATCCGTATTGCTTATTTCGTCAGGTTTAATGGCTTTTCATCCTTCCAATTCTAAAGATACTGAGGCTTTTGCGGTCTCTAGCAGTGCCAAAGCAGCCACCACTTCTTCTGCAAATGATAATGGAAAGCAAAATATATCTGACCAGTTTGAGAAAATCAGCAGAGACACAAAATGGCAACAAAAAGAAAAGATTGATCTGCAATTTAATAACTATCATTCACAAGGTATGGTTAAGGTTGGGGACCTTTTTTATATGTCTGCCGTTCAGATTATCGAAAAGCCTGTTAAATATGGCAAGATCGTGGACGGTTATGACCGTTCTCCAGGTAAAGGGATAGGCCACCTTTTTGTGTTTACGAAAGAAGGAAAGCTTGTAAAAGACATCAAACTGGGTGAAGGGAACATGTATCATCCTGGCGGTATCGATTTTGATGGGAAAAATATCTGGGTATCTGTTGCTGAATACCGCCCCAACAGCCATTCCATCGTCTACAAAGTGGATCCTAAAACAAAGGATGCCAAAGAAGCCTTCCGTGTTCAGGATCATATCGGAGGAATGGTACGAGACGGTCAAAGTGGAAAAATTATAGGAAATAGCTGGGGTTCCCGCAAGTTCTATGAGTGGAATGAACAAGGAAAGCAGCTGGCTAAGAAGGAAAATACCAGTCATTTTATTGATTACCAGGACGGTCATTATGCAGGAAACGGAAAAATGATCTTAAGCGGAATAGCTGAGCTGCCTGATCCAGCAAATAGTAATTCCAAGCCTTATGAATTAGGCGGAGTCGCTTTGGTGGACATGAAAACTCTAGATACCATCCACGAAGCACCAATCACTGAATTTTCTCCACAAGGACATGTGATTACTCGGAATCCTGTATTCATGGAAAATGCCGGTCAAGAGCTTCGCCTATATGCTGTTCCTGATGATGACAACGGCTCCTTGCTGGTTTATGAAACAAACAATCTTAATGAGAACTAAATTTTTTGTTAAAAAAAAGAGAGACACTATCCTTTCTGAGTGATGGTGACTCTCTTTTTTTCTCCTTATTTGCAGGAAAACCATCTTGAAACATTGAAAGATGGAACGACTAACATTTTTGAAGGAGTAATAAAAATGGACAGTGAAATAGTAAGGATATTTGATCAGAATATGAAATGTATCGGAAAGAAAACAAGAGGAGAAGTACATATTTCTGGAGATTGGCATGAAACCTTTCATTGCTGGTTTACGATAGTAGAAAAGAATGAGTGTTATGTACTCTTCCAAAAAAGAGCTGAAGTAAAGAAAGATTACCCTGGCCTTCTGGATATCACTTCGGCTGGACATTTATTGGCAGAAGAGGATGTAAGGGAAGGAACAAGGGAAGTAGAGGAAGAATTAGGGGTATCTATTGAATTTGAGGACCTGATTTCGCTTGGAATCATCAAAGGTGAGATAAAACTAGATCAAATATGGGATCGGGAAATATGTCATGTGTTTTTGTATGAATGCAGGCTATTACCTGAGTTTAAACTTCAAGAAGATGAAGTAGATAGCCTTTATAAAATTAGATTAGATGATGTAATGAATCTGTTTGAAGGCACAGTAACTGAAATAACTGCAACGGAAATAAGCAAACAAAATAGCAAAATAGTAAATAAAGCAAGCTTTGTTGGATTGGATTCATATTATGTAAACGTTTTTGACCGGATAAAAAAAAGATTAAATAAAGCAAAAGGCAGCGTACAGCAGGTAAAGGACTGAATAGATCATCTATCCAGTCCTTTTTACGGCTTTCTGCCCTTTATGGAATAGCTCGGACTGTCCTGTTTCTTTTGGTGGACCTTTCCTTTTTTCTGCCCCATCTTCATCATGGCGTTCTCCGTCATTTTGGCCTGGTCGGCTTCCTCCTGCAAGGTCATGCCGCGGCCATAGTTGGCGCCGATGTTCAGCTTGCCTTTGAGATCCTTGATGCCCAGGTTGGCGAAGTTGTTGCTCAGTTCGTATTTATCAATTTTTAGCGTTTCGATGTTGATATGTTCAATGACAACAGGGGGTCCGTTGTTGTCTTTTTTCATTTCGGCGAGCTCATTCTGCAGCTGTTTTAAATGCAGGTGGATTTCTTCCATATTCTTATCATGATTTGTAAGGGCGTTGAGTATGGTTTTAAAAAAAGGCATAAGCTACCCCACGCTTCCATTCAGCATTAATCGTACCGGCTTGTACTTTATTTTATGAATAAAAAAGGAGAACATGTCTGTTTTCTCCCACTCCATGCACTGAAAGGAATGAACCTTGATGAATTTTTCATCATCTGAACTGAATCTTGGATTTCTTGACGTTAACAAGATGGGCAACCAATGCAAGCTTTCGTTCGGCCAGACGGTGCGAAGCAGGGTGTACAATACGACGAAAAAAACGCAGTCCTTTGGCGAAAGCAACGGTGATTTTGGCCAGCATAACTGCGAAAGATGCAGGGTGAATGACAATGATTTCGTGGATGGACCAACGGAAAACAAGAGGTGCTAATCGATCCGGATGTTTCGTTCAGGTGTGAGATTTCGCATGATCCGAACCTCCAGCACACCGTTAAAAAAACGGGCGGCAGTGCGAGTTTCATTAATTAGTTCAGGAAGCTGGATGGTCCGCTCAAAATGGCCGTTTGCCCGTTCTGCCCGAATGACGGTGGCATCCTTATACGGAGAGTGAAGCACACCCTTGATCGTCAGTTTATTGGCTGCCATCGAAAGGCTGACATCTTCTTTACGGATACCTGGAAGATCAATGACCACTATCCATTCCCGGTTGTTTGTGTAGATATCAACCTTGGGGAAATCCTCTTGAGGGGATGGTGCGTTCTGGTTAGGCTGAAAATGATTGTAACGCGTACGTGATTCTGGCTGTCCATTCACCTGGCCTGCCATCTGCTGTCCCGGTGAACCATCGAAAATACTGTTCCAAAAATCATTTCCCTGTACCTTTTGCGCAAGCTCCAGCCACTGTTTCAATTTATCGACGTCCATGCATTGCCACCTCCGGGATTCAAGCAAACATAATTACAGGGAACAAACATATATTTAGGGGAAAAGGAGGGAGAAATTAGTGGGTTCACCTTCTATAGTTATAAATATTTTTCTTTTTAAAATTAATTCCTTTGAAAATGCGTCGGCGGTGAATATCGGGGAGAATTACTTGTCTGACTGGCATAACTCCGACAAAAAAAATCAGGGATTCGGCCAAAGTTTTGGGGATGATGCGCGGTTTTTTGGAAATGAAAATTCGGTTGATGACAGAGATGCGGTCGATTCGCCGGTCACACAGTCTTCCTATGGCCGGGAAATTCCTTCGCTAATTGAGAAGATATAAAACGGCAGCAGGAGGTTCACCATGCTCTTTTCACCTATGGTCGTCAACATGCTTGGATTTAAAGTCAACACGATGGACCGGTCAGCTACGCTGGGCTTTGGGCCGATCCAGCAGCTCGACCTGTTCAGCTCCAATAAAATCAACCAGGGATTCGGGGAGGACAACGGTGATTTTACCGTTGTCAACCTGCCAATCATCTGGGTAGCTGATCAGGATGTCATCGATGCACCATCCGTTAAGAACAGTGTGCTTTGATTATTGAGGGCGTGCGGGCCTGGAGAGCTTGCATGCTTTTTTTATTTGGTTATTTGGTGCCAGGCACCAGCATTACACAGATGTCAAAAGTCGGTGCCAGGCACCAAAAAAGAACATCAATTCCCCTCATCGCTTAGCATAATTTGTCTTTTTCTGCCTGAAGTTAAAGGAATCTCCATAGAAGAGGAGAATGTAAGAAGGGGGAATAACGTGGTGTCAGGCACCGCAATAACGACGGTGCCTGACA
>NZ_JAMXKG010000020.1:0-55704 GCF_024494405.1 Fictibacillus sp. WQ 8-8 | reverse complement strand
TTCCCGAAGTTATCCCCGTCTTACAGGCAGGTTACCCACGTGTTACTCACCCGTCCGCCGCTAACCTCAGAGAGCAAGCTCTCTTTGGTCCGCTCGACTTGCATGTATTAGGCACGCCGCCAGCGTTCATCCTGAGCCAGGATCAAACTCTCCAATAAAGTGTTTGATATAGCTCTTAAAGTTTAAAAATTGATGGGATTGTAAAATCCCTGACTTACCTGGCTTTTGTTTGGTTTTCAAAGAACATTTTGTGTCAAACTTCAACGCTTAAGTTGTCGTTTGCCGTCGCTCATTGGCGACTTTATTATATTACCATGCTGTCACCAGCCTGTCAATATTCTTTTTAAAAAGTTTTTATCAAGTTTGTTGAACATTTACATAAGCTTTGCAGCGACAGGTAATAATATACCACCTATTTAAACACCTTGCAATACTATTTAAGAAAAAAGTTTCAATTTCGTGTAAAAACATATAAAAACCGCCTGCAAACTGCATGCAGGCGGTGTTAAATTCCTTTGTTATTACTTGTCGCTATGGCGCATTTGCGGGAATAACAGTACATCACGGATTGAAGGTGAGTCTGTCAAAAGCATGATAAGGCGATCGATTCCGATCCCCAGGCCGCCGGTAGGAGGCATACCGTACTCAAGTGCTTCTACAAAGTCCTCATCCATCATGTGAGCTTCATCGTTCCCTTGGTCACGCTCTTTGAGCTGTGCTTCAAAACGCTCTCTTTGATCGATTGGATCATTAAGCTCAGAGAATGCGTTAGCGTGCTCACGGCCGACGATAAACAATTCAAATCGGTCAGTGAATCTTTCATCTTCAGGATTCTTCTTAGCAAGCGGAGAGATCTCAACTGGGTGGCCATATACAAATGTAGGCTGAATGAGCGTCTCTTCGACGAAGTGTTCAAAGAACTCGTTCACAATATGCCCATAAGACATGTTTTCTGTCACAGGAACATTATGTTCTTTAGCAAGTGCGAATGCTTCTTCCCTGCTCATCTGCGGCCAGAAGTCTACACCTGTTGCTTCTTTTACTGCATCAACCATGTGCACTCGTTTCCAGCGCGGTTCGAGGTCAACTTCGTACTCACCGTATTTAACAGTCGTGCTGCCGTGTACTTCTTTAGCAATATGAGCGATAAGATTTTCAGTAAGTTCCATAATATCAAGATAATCTGCATAGGCTTCATAAAGTTCGATCATTGTAAATTCAGGATTATGACGAGTAGATACACCTTCGTTTCTGAATACCCGGCCAATCTCATAAACCTTTTCCAAACCGCCGACGATCAGGCGTTTCAAATGAAGCTCGATAGCGATCCGCATGTAAAGCTCCATATCAAGCGCGTTGTGGTGCGTAATGAAAGGACGTGCAGATGCACCGCCAGGAATAGAATGCATGGTTGGCGTTTCTACTTCCAAGTAGCCGTGATCATCCAGGTAGCGTCTCATTGAACGGATTATTTTACTGCGGGCGATGAACGTGTCTTTTACTTCAGGGTTCATGATTAAATCTACATAACGCTGGCGATAGCGCTGTTCCACATCTTTAAGGCCGTGGAATTTGTCAGGCAGCGGACGAAGTGATTTCGTAAGCAGCTGAAAGTCTTTCGCTTTTACAGAAAGCTCTCCAACTTTAGTTTTAAAGACCGTACCTGTAATTCCGACAATGTCACCGATATCGATCGTGTTGAACAGCTCATACTGCTCCTTGCCTACTGCATCGGTTCTTACATAGATTTGAATTTGTCCTGTCAGATCCTGAACGTGGGCAAATCCGGCTTTCCCTTTTCCGCGCTTGGTCATGATGCGTCCAGCAATGGTTACTTCAATGCCTTGCTCCTCCAGGTCTTCTTTCGATAGATCCTGATATTGCTCAGTAATGTCTGCCGCTGTATGGTTGCGGATATATTTAGTGCCGAACGGATCTTTCCCGCTTTCACGGATGCTGTTCATTTTTTCTCTGCGGACACGCAGCAAATCATTTAATTCTAAATCCTGGCTCATGAAAACTCTCCTACCTTTTGCAATTTTGTATGTTTATGATTTTATATGAAATATGGCCCCCTGGAAGGGAGATATGAATCTTAGCGTTCAGAGGCTTGCCGATTACCGCTTGGGCTACCGGGGAATCCGCGGCAATTTTAAACTCTCTCGGATCGGCTTCAAATGGATGTACGATCGTATACGTCATCTCATCCTGAAATTCAAGTTCCAGCAATGTGATCGTAGAACCTACTTCCGCCGTTTGTCCGGGCTCTTTTTCACTGGAGAGAATCTGGGCATGGAACAGGACTTGTTCGAGCTGTTTGATCCTCTTGTCTAAAAACAAGCCTTCATCCTCAGTGCGGCAGTGTTCTTTTTCCTCAATTAAACTTCTAAGCTCATGCATTAGCCTCCTGGTGCCTTCGTTCGTAAGCAAAACCGTTTCATGGTTCATTTGCTTTTCCTCCATATCATTATTAAAAATAATAATTTTGAAAACACCAGGAAGCCTTAATTATTTAGAAAACATAAGTGCAACAAAAGCCAGAATTAAGTTCTGGCTGTTAGTAAGATTCAATAGGGCGATTGGCTCAGCTCGCTTTTCCTTGCTGTTTAGCCTCTACTTCTTCAATATAGCCGTAGAGGAGCTTGCTCATTTCATCCCTTGTTGTTTTTGTATTTACTTCGTTTCGGACTGTTCCTGTTTTAGGAAGGCCTTTTAAATACCATGCAGCGTGTTTGCGCATCTCGCGAACGGCCACATCTTCACCTTTGAGGTCAATGAGGCGGTCCATATGAAGCATGCAAATATCGATCTTTTCTCTTGGTGTCGGTTCTGCAGGAATTTCTCCTGTTTCAAGGAACTGAACGGCGCGATAAAGCATCCATGGGTTGCCAAGCGCCGCGCGGCCGATCATAACGCCATCTACACCATAGGTTTCAAGCGCATGTTTGGCATCGTGCGGAGTAGAGATGTCTCCGTTTCCGATTACCGGAATCGAAACATTTTCTTTTACTTGCTTGATAATGTCCCAGTTCGCTTTTCCTTCATACATCTGCACGCGCGTGCGCCCGTGCACAGATACTGCAGCACCGCCGGCACGTTCCACCGCCTGTGCGTTTTGCACAGCGAAAATATGGTCTTCATCCCAGCCTACACGCATTTTTACAGTAACCGGCTTTTGCACAGCATCTACTGTAGCCGCAACCATCTCATAGATTTTGTTTGGGTCTAACAGCCATCTTGCTCCAGCATCACATTTCGTGATCTTAGGCACTGGGCAGCCCATGTTGATATCTATAATATCGGCATTTGTATTTTTATCTACATACTTTGCTGCCGCAACAAGAGATTCGCGTTCTCCTCCAAAGATCTGAAGGCTGAGCGGTTTTTCCCTCTCATCTACATACAGCATTTTTAAAGATTTTTCGTTCTCGTAAAGAATACCTTTATCGCTTACCATTTCGGCACAAACGAGCCCCGCTCCGAAATCTTTGGCGATCAGGCGGAATGCCGGGTTGCAGACACCTGCCATAGGTGCAAGCACAACAGGATTCTTCATGGTAATACCACCGATTTTCAACATTCTTTTCACCTCGCTTATTTTTGAACATGGTCTTGCGTTAATTCATCTATAGAAACCTGAAAGATCGTTGCAATCTTAATCATAAGTTCTTCTTTCGGTTTGCGGTTTCCGCGTTCTACTTCTCCAAGTATAGAAACAGAGATCCCCAAGTCCTTCGCAAGGCTTTCTTGTGTATAGCCTTTCAGTTTTCGAAAGGCCCGTATTCTCCTGCCCCACTTTTCCTCTTCCATATATGCACACCTTCTTTATTCTGCAGCTGTCTGAAGACGTCATCCAATGATACGTCTGTATCTGGGAATGTGAGATATGGAGCAATCTCAAACAACGGAATCATCACAAAAGCACGTTCCAGCATACGGGGATGCGGAATGTGCAGCTGTTCTGACTGTATACGTTCACTATTATACAACAAAATGTCAAGGTCGATTGTTCTGGGACCCCATCTGATTTTCCGTATTCTTTCCAGCTGGTTCTCGATTTCCTGGGTTATGCTCAGTAAAGCTTCAGCAGACAGGCTCGTCTGCAGTTTTACCGCCAGATTCAGAAAAGGAGGCTGATCGGTGTAGCCGACCGGTTCTGTTTCATACAGTGATGATATCTTTTCTACTTTAATAGCAGGATGGTCATTTAATGCATCGATCGCCTTCCGGATATACTCTTCCCGGTTCCCAAGGTTGGAACCAAGCGAAAGGTAAACACTATTCATCAGGCTCTGCTCCGGGTTATCTCTATGGCAACAGAGTCATAATGGCCCGGGATAGGCGGATCCGGTTTAGTAACTTTAACCGTGCATTGCTGAATCAGCGGGTAACTGGAAAGAAGGGAAGAGGCAATGCTTTCCGTTACCGTTTCAACCAATTTCTTCGGTTCGCCTTCTACAATTTCTTTTACCGTTGAATAAATGTCACCGTAATTCACCGTTTTTTCAAGGTCATCCGTCGTACCTGCTGCCTGAAGATCCATCTCAAGAATCAGATCGGCGAAAAATCGCTGGCCCAGTTTATTCTCTTCAGGAAAAACACCATGATAGCCATAAAACGAAAGGCCGTTCATATATATTTTATCCAAGCGTCTTCATCCCTTTTCCGAGCATGGCATCCATCATTCTTGCCATGCGGCTCATTTCTTTTACATCATGGACGCGTACAATCGTACATCCCCGTTCAATGCCAAGACATACTGTGGCGCCTGTTCCTTCCATTCGTTCATCCACCGGAAGATCGAGGGCATTCCCGATCATGGATTTTCTAGATGTTCCTAGGAGTACGGGATATCCCATCGCCACGATCTGGTCGAGGTTCCTCATCGTTTCAAGGTTCTGCTCATATGTTTTGGCAAAACCGATTCCAGGATCTAAAATGATGTTCTCCGGTCTCACGCCTTCTTTCGAAACAATGGCGATGCTCTTCTTCAGATCGGCAATGATATCAGGCATCAGTTCTGCATAATCACGGTCACTCCGATTATGCATAAGGATGATGGGTACGTTGAGCTTTGCTGCTGTGGAGGCCATCTGTTCATCCGCCTTAGCTCCCCATACATCATTAATGATATGGGCTCCGGCAAGAATGGCTTTTTCAGCGACTTCTGCTTTGTACGTATCGATGGAAATCGGAACGCTTACTTCGCGGGAGACTGCCTCAATTACCGGGACGACACGCCTTAACTCTTCCTCTGCTCCAACCTTCTCACCGCCTGGACGAGTGGATTCTCCCCCGATATCAATAATATCGGCTCCGTCTTCTACCATTTGCCTAGCATGCTCAACTGCTCGTTGAATCGTGTTGTATCTGCCGCCATCAGAAAAGGAATCCGGAGTGGCATTTAATATTCCCATGACATAGGTTTTCTTGGATAGATCCAGCGTGTATGGGCCACAGGATATGAGATGATTAATATTCTTGGCTGTTATTGTCTGTCCCATAATAGGTTCTCCCTTCAAACAATTCATCAATGCTCCATAGACTTTTGCTGCATGAATGATAAAGAAATAAAAGCGATTGGGCCGTCTGCCCGCCAGCACCCGGAAAGTTCTTTCCCTGAAAGGCGCGAACCGGGACGATTTCCTGAATCGAATTCGTTAAAAAAATCTCGTCCGCATTTTGTACATCAAGGGACGAATATAGACCCTCTTCTGCCGGCATTCCCATCTTGGCCGCACTGGCCATGACGAACTGCCTCGTGATTCCGTTCAGAATTCCTGTATTTACGGAAGGGGTATAAAGTACCCCATCTTTTACCCAAAAAACATTTGAAACGGTTCCTTCGCTGACAAATCCATCTTCTGTCAAAAACAGGCCTTCCTGTTCATGCGGCCTGTTCAACTCCCTTTTACCGAGGATGCTGTTCAAATAATGATGGGACTTCAAGCGGATTCTTCCTTCCGGGGTATTCCGCCTTGTCTGAAGCACGACAAGCTCTTTCTCGTTAAAAGGGCCCTGTTCCGGCAGTGGTTTGCCGTAAATAATGACAGTCGGATTTAAATAAGGGTCTGTCTGCAGGCCGATCTCACCGGCTCCTGCTGATATATTAAAGCGGATATAAGCATTCTTCCATTTGTTCCGCCGCATTAAACGCCTTGTGTCGATCCAGGCAGCCGCACTGTCCAGTTCATGCTTTATATTCAGCTCAACAAGCGCTTCTTTTAAACGCTTCATATGTTCTTCCCAAAGAAATGGATGTCCATTGTAGACTCTGACGGTTTCAAATGCACCAAGGCCATACATATATCCATGATCAAACGGAGAGATAGAAGCTTCATTTTTACTTACAAGTTTTCCATCTATTGAGAGGTACATACCATGTTCCCTTTATTTTTGTATTGATCGATAAAATTCCGCAGCAGCTTTTTGCCTGCTTCTGTCATAATCGACTCAGGGTGAAATTGTACACCTTCTACCGGAAGCGTCTTATGGCGAATGGCCATAATTTCTCCTTCCGGGGTCCATGCTGACACACTGAAACATTCTGGAAGTGTTTCTTTCTTTACAATGAGAGAGTGGTATCTCGTAGCAGTAAATACTTTTTCAAGCCCGCTGAAAATGGTCTTTCCGTCATGTGAAATCTCTGAGGTCTTTCCATGCATCAGGCGTTCGGAGCGAATGACATCTCCTCCAAATACTTGGGCGATGGATTGATGCCCTAGGCATACCCCGAAAATCGGAATCTCACCTGCAAAGCGCTTAATGGCTCCCATGCTGATTCCAGCTTCGTTCGGTGAACAAGGGCCCGGAGAGATCATCAAAAAATCTGGCTGAAGCGCCTCGATTTCTTTGAGAGTGATCTCATCGTTTCTCTTGACGACAAGCTCTTCTCCCAGCTCTCCTAAATATTGTACAAGGTTATACGTGAATGAATCGTAGTTATCAATCATTAAAATCATTCTCATCTTCCTCCTCTAAGCTCAGCTAAACTAACTCGTACTTGCTTTCTTCACTTAATTCTTTGGCCCGCCATAAAGCAGCGGCTTTTTTCAGCGACTCTTTATACTCCGCTTGGGGATCTGAGTCGATAACGATGCCGGCACCAGCCTGTACGTGGGCCATTCCGTCCTTGCAGACCATCGTCCGGATCGCGATATTCAATTCCATGTCACCATCGTATCCAATCCAGCCGATAGAGCCAGTATATACTCCTCTGCGCACAGGCTCAAGCTCTTCAATAATTTCCATTGTGCGTATTTTCGGAGCCCCTGTAATCGTCCCACCTGGAAAAGTGGCTGCAATCAGGTCAAACGCATCGCAGCCTTCACGAAGTATTCCCCTGACGTTCGAGACAATGTGCATGACGTGGGAGTACTTTTCAATTGCCATAAACTCATCCACTTCGACACTTCCATACTTACTCACTTTGCCCAGGTCATTTCTTTCCAGGTCAACCAGCATCACATGTTCCGCGCGTTCTTTCTCATTTTCGATCAGTGTTAATGCGAGCTTACGGTCTTCTTCTTCCGTCTTGCCCCTTGAGCGTGTCCCGGCGATCGGGCGGGTACTGATATGTTCTCCCTTTTTTTTCACTAATAATTCAGGTGAACCGCTGACGAGCTGAAAATCAGGAGTATGAAAGTAAGCCATATACGGCGATGGATTAAAACGGCGAAGTTCATTATAAATTTCAAATGGCATCGACAGAAGGGGCTTTGACTGCCGTACAGATAGATTAACCTGAAAGACATCGCCTGCAGCAATATAGTCTTTGACTTGTTTTACTGCCTGCACAAACTTTTCTTCAGACATGGATACCGATTCCTGCAAAAATGAAAAGGGCGCCTTTTCGTTCTTTGCCGAAATGCCGCTGTGATTTGCCGCAGTCCATTCCGCTCGATATTGTTCCAGTCTTAATTCAGCCCTTTTTTTATGCTGTACTTCATAGTGAAGAATAAGCCATAAACATTCTTCTTCATGGTCATATACGAATACATCATCAAATACCATGAGAGAAACATCCGGAAGTTGAAGATCATCTTCTGCTTTTTGAGGAAGCTTCTCAATCTCCCTGGCCACATCATAACTAAAATATCCGATAGCTCCTCCGTTAAAATCAGGAAGCCCTGCCGGAACATCGCACTTAAACAAACTAAGCCAATCTTTAATGATCGGAAGGAGTTTTCCTTCTCTCGTGGTATTGCTGCCTTTATATTCAATAGAAACTTTATTGTTTTTACCTACAATATAAGCAACTGGAGAAAGGCCCATGATACTGTATTTTCCGCTCCGTCCGCTTTCAAGGAGAACGTGGTTTTCTTCACTGCCCGAAAGGCTCCTATAACGGCTGAACCATTCGCTTTTGGTTAGAGGAATTTTTTCAAAGATGATTTGTCGCTCTTCAGAAATTGGGTAAGGCACACCTGTCACGCTCCTGATCTTTCTTATGGATACTATTGTAACTGATGCAGTGATTAATGTGGGGATAAAAATCCAATTACTTTTGAGAAAAGCGCAAGCGCCCTGCTAATGGGCGCTAGAGCTAGACCATACTCACATGCATAGAAAAAGCTGACAAAATTGTCAGCTTCATTTCTTGTTATTCTGTTTCATCAAATTGATATAGCGGTGTGCTCAAATACCGTTCACCATTACTCGGAATGATGGCGAGCACTTTTTTGCCTTTGCCCAGCTTCTCAGCTACTTTAAGAGCAGCAGCGATAGCAGCTCCTGAGGAGATCCCGCCAAGGATTCCTTCTTCTTTAGCCGCACGGCGTGCAAATTCAAAAGCTTCATCATTTGTAATCTGGATAACTTCATCATATACAGACGTATTTAAGATTTCCGGAACAAATCCAGCGCCAATTCCCTGAATCTTATGAGGACCGGGCTTTCCGCCTGACAGTACAGGAGAATCAGATGGTTCAACGGCGTATAATCGAATCTCAGGGTAAGCTTCTTTCAGCACTTCCCCAACACCGGTGATGGTGCCGCCTGTACCGATTCCTGAAATGAAACCGTCCAGTCCGTCCGGAAATTGTTCAAGAATTTCTTTCCCTGTGGTTTGCCGATGGATCTCCGGGTTCGCTTCATTGTTGAACTGTTGTGCCAAGAAATAGCCGTGTTCTTTTGATAAAGCTTCCGCCTTGCGGATTGCTCCGCCCATTCCTTCAGCGCCAGGTGTCAGAACAAGCTCCGCTCCATAAGCGCGCAGCAGATTTCTTCGCTCCAAGCTCATCGTGTCCGGCATGACAAGAACAGCCTTATAGCCTTTAGCTGCGGCTACCATTGCAAGCCCGATACCCGTGTTCCCGCTTGTAGGTTCAATAAGCGTATCGCCTGCTTTAAGTTTGCCGTCCGCTTCCGCTTTTTCAATCATAGCCAAAGCAATGCGGTCTTTAACACTGCTTCCCGGGTTCATGAATTCCAGTTTCAAATACACGTCTGCATGAGTATCATTTGTAATACGATTGAGTTTAACAACAGGTGTCTGTCCAATAAGCTCTGTAATTGAATTTGCTATTCTCGCCAACCTTAATCACTCTCCTAATTCCGAGTAAATACATTGGTTTAAGTTTAACAACAGTACGAATCGTCTGTCAATTCATATGCACTGCTTTAGACCTATAGACCCAAAGCATTCTAAGTTTGATCGATTTTCTTTAAATTTATCTGCTTTCGTTATAAAGCTCTTCCAGTTCATCCTCTGCAAATAAGTAAGTTTCATTGCAGAAATGGCAGTGGGCTTCAGCCTGCCCTTCGTCTTCAATAATTGAACGGATTTCCTCTCTTCCCAATGACACAAGTGCATTGGCAATGCGGTCCCGTGAACATGTGCACTGGAAGGAAACCGGCATCTTATCCAGTATTTTTACATTTTCTTTCCCAAGCAGTTCAAACAGGATCTCTTCTGGGGTGAGGCCTTTTTCAACTAATTTAGAGATCGGGGGAATAGCAGAAATCTGCTCTTCCAAAAGATCAATAATTGTATCTGATGCATTTGGCAGCACCTGGATCACAAATCCTCCTGCAGCAAGAATGCTGTTATCCGGGTTAACGAGAACACCTACACCCACTGATGAAGGCACTTGTTCAGAGGCTGCGAAATAATAAGTGAAATCATCACCAATCTCCCCGGATACAAGCGGAACCTGGCCGGTGAAGTTATCACGCAGACCAAGATCTTTGACTACTGATAAAAATCCATTTTTACCCACGGCACGTGCAACATCTAATTTTCCGTGCTGGTTCAAATCAAAATGGACTTGCGGGTTCGTTACATATCCTCTTGTATGACCGCTTGGTGCAGCGTCTACAACAATAGCACCAATGGGGCCTCCTCCTTCAATCTTTACCGTCATCTTGTGCTTATCACTTTTTAGCATGGATGCCATCATCGTGCTCGCCATCATCGAACGGCCTAACGCTGCTGAAGCCGTCGGCCAGGTTTGGTGCCTGCGCTGCGCTTCACCCACCATTTCACTACCGCTCATAGCGTACGCGCGTATCTGCCCGTCAAAGGCCAGCGCCTTTATTAAATAATCCGACATATTTATCACCTGTCCTCATGTATTAACTCAGTAGTTCTCGTTTATTTCCGATTGTTTTTTAAGTAGATCAGCTGCAGGCCCTTTATGGTTAAATAAGGATCAACCACATCGATCAGCTCGCATTCCTCTGCGATCAGACCTGCCATTCCTCCAGTGGCCACTACCTTTGGACTCGTTTTCTCCTGAGCTTTTATCCTTTTAACAATACCCTCAACCTGTCCAACATATCCAAATAAAAGTCCTGACTGCATGGCACTTACCGTATTTTTTCCAATAATGTTCTCAGGTTTGGCAAACTCTATTCTCGGAAGTTTCGCCGCATTTTTATAGAGGCCTTCTGTCGCTACATTAATTCCCGGGGCAATTGCGCCCCCCATATAATGGCCCGCCTCATTGATGTAGCAATATGTCGTGGCCGTACCAAAGTCAACGATAATGAGCGGTTTACCGTAATTGTGAATCGCTGCAACGGCGTTAACAATCCGGTCAGCCCCCACTTCTCTTGGATTTTCATATTTTATATTCAAACCGGTCTTTATGCCAGGCCCGATCACCAGCGGTTTTTTATGAAAAAATTTGAGGCACATCCGCTCGAGCGTCGCCATAATGTGAGGCACAACAGATGAGATAATAATCCCTTCAACTTCTTTTCTTTCAATCTCCGCATTCTGAAACAGGCTGAGAATCAGCATTCCGTATTCATCTTCTGTTTTTTCTCTGGAAGTACTGACCCTCCAATGATGTTTCAGATCATCTCCGTCATACATACCCAGTACGATATTCGTATTTCCTACGTCAAAAACAAAGATCATGGAAATGCCTCGCTTACTTTTGATTTGATTTTTTACTTTTAAAAAGGATGCCTCTGAGTTAGAGGCATCCTTCGTTTTAATCTTCCTTGCGTTCTTCTTCGTCTTTTTTATGAATTGTAACCTTTACATCATTTTCCGGAGAAGAAATGACTTTACGCTCAGGAAGCTGTCCTGTTTTTACAAGCTCCTTAATTTGCTCTTCATCCAATGTTTCTACATTGAGAAGAGTTTGAGCGATGATTTCAAGCTTTTCATTATGCTCTGTAAGGATTTGTTTACAGCGCTGGTAAGAATCTTTAATGATATTTTGGATTTCCATGTCGAT
The DNA here is from genome assembly GCF_024494405.1 of Fictibacillus sp. WQ 8-8. Classification (NCBI taxonomy): domain Bacteria; kingdom Bacillati; phylum Bacillota; class Bacilli; order Caryophanales; family Fictibacillaceae; genus Fictibacillus; species Fictibacillus sp. WQ 8-8. The sequence goes on along the minus strand of NZ_JAMXKG010000020.1, from coordinate 44,014 downwards.
TTCATGGGCAATGGCATCACTGTAGTTTTGCTCATTGTTGAAATCGCGTCCAAGGAATACCTGTCCGCCAGAGCTTGAGCCAAATTGCATCGGTCCAAGTCTGTCACTCATCCCGAACTCCGTAACCATGCGGCGGGCAATGCCTGTAGCACGCTGGAAGTCATTGTGAGCACCTGTGCTGACTTCATTAAAGGTAATCTCTTCGGCAACACGTCCGCCAAGGAGACCGACGATCTTATCAAGCAGTTCCGGTTTTGTCATGAAGTACCGGTCTTCTTTTGGAAGCATAACGGTGTATCCGCCTGCCTGGCCGCGAGGCACTACTGTTACTTTATGAACCGTATCTGCCCCTTCCAGCACTAGACCGATGACGGTATGCCCGGCTTCATGGTAGGCCACGATATTCTTTTCTTTTTGTGAGATAACCCTGCTTTTCTTCGCAGGACCCGCGATGACTCGGTCAATCGCCTCATCCACATCGTCCATGTTAATCTTCTTCTTGTTTTGCCGCGCTGCCACAAGAGCTGCTTCATTCAGCAGGTTCTCAAGATCGGCACCGGAGAAACCAGGAGTCCGCATGGCAATGGTTTTCAAGTTTACTTCTTCACTTAATGGCTTATTGCGTGCATGTACACCCAGTACTTCTTCTCTTCCTTTTACATCAGGGCGGTTTACCGTAATCTGACGGTCAAATCGTCCCGGACGAAGAAGAGCAGGGTCAAGAATATCCGGACGGTTGGTCGCAGCAATGATAATGATTCCTTCATTAGCTCCGAATCCATCCATTTCAACGAGTAACTGGTTAAGCGTCTGTTCCCGCTCATCATGTCCGCCGCCAAGACCGGCACCGCGCTGGCGTCCGACTGCATCGATCTCATCGATAAAGATGATACACGGTGCATTCTTTTTAGCGTTTTCAAACAGGTCACGTACACGTGATGCACCGACCCCAACGAACATCTCAACAAAATCAGAACCTGAAATCGAGAAGAAAGGAACTCCCGCTTCCCCTGCAACCGCACGGGCAAGCAACGTTTTACCAGTACCTGGAGGTCCTACTAAGAGAACCCCTTTTGGAATACGTGCTCCTAATGCAGCAAATTTTCGTGGATCTTTTAAGAATTCGACCACTTCAACAAGTTCCTGCTTTTCTTCGTCCGCTCCGGCAACGTCTTTGAACGTCACTTTTTTCTTTTCTTCGTTATAGAGCTTGGCTTTACTCTTACCAAAGTTCATCACTCGGCTTCCGCCGCCCTGAGCTTGGTTGAGCAAGAAGAAGAACAGGATGAAAATAATGACAAACGGAATAATGGATGTAAAGAACGTAACCCAACCGCTGGTCTGCTCTTCTGGTTTAATGTCAACGTCAGATGTTTTAGCTAGCTGGTTAAGCTGTTTGATGGATTCTTCAGAGTCTGGTGTATATGTTTCAAACACTTCACCCTGTTTCGCATTCTCCAGCTTTCCTCTAACAACATAAACGCCGCCTTCAGGCTGGTACTCAATGCTTTTTACGCGCCCATCCTGAATGTAATTCGTTAATTGGTCATAACGAATTTTCTTCACTTCATTGTTGGTTCCGTTAAAAAAGCTGACGACACCAACTACAACTAAAAAGATTAACAAGTAAAATATGGTGTTCCGGAAGATCCGATTCATTCCTTACCTCCTCAACGACAATGAGACGATGAAATACATTTATTATTGCATGTTAACAAATAAACAGGATTACTTTTCGTATACTTCAGGCTTCAGAACCCCAATATAAGGAAGGTTGCGATAGCGCTCAATATAGTCCAGGCCGTAACCGACAACAAACGCATCCGGTACGATAAAACCTGTAAGATCCGGTTTGATATCCACTTTTCTGCCAGTCGGTTTATCCAGCAGAGTAACAATTTTAACCGAATTGGCGTTACGGGTTTTGAAAAGCTGAACAAGATAACTTAACGTCAGACCGCTGTCTATAATATCTTCGACAATGATGACATCTCGTCCTTCAAGAGATGTATCCAGGTCCTTAATTATTTTAACTTCCCCTGAAGAAACAGTGGATGTTCCATAGCTTGAAACAGCCATGAGGTCAATCTCAAGGTGGATGTCCATCCGTTTGATAAGATCCGCCATAAAAGGAAGGGCTCCTTTTAATACTCCGACAACAAGCGGAAATCGATCTTGATAATCCTCTGATAATTGCTTTCCGAGATCCTTGATCTTTTCCTGGAGAACTTCCTCGGAAATTAATACTTCTTTAATTTCATCATGCATGCTGCTTTGGCCTCCTAGACGTCCTGGCAGAAATTTTGAAACTGTAAGACTAACCATTGCTTAGGTTTGCTTGAGTGTGGAACGGGGGCGTGCTTTATACCCGGAATCCAGATAATGTTACCCCTCCCATCTTGCAGGACGGGCCATACATCGCGTTTCTCCCTCTCAAGCTTTTGGTCGATAAATATATCTTTGACCTTTCGAGTTCCGCCTACCCCTTGAATGGCCATCCGGTCACCGGGTTTGCGGCTCCTCGCAATGATTGGCAAACTTACACTTTTAACATCACATACAAAAACATCTTTTCCCTTTTTTCCATCCGGATACTCTTCTTTATACTCAGCGGTGATGAAACCTACAGGAAGTTCGAGCGTTCCTGGCACTTTCAATTCCATTTGATAGCCTTCCTGCTTTTCGGCTTCCCCAAACGCCAGCCTGCACCGGTCATAGGAACGGATTACCTGCAAACCATGGGGGAAATCCAGCCTTCCAGATGGATGTTCGCTTCCGAGCAAAGTTAAAAAGCTTTCCTTATGTAGTGAGGAAAGAGATGAAGGTGTTTGCTTATATAGATAGTTTAATATTAGTGTAATCGCCCTTTTTTGTAAAGGAATAGGCATGTTGAGAAATTTAGCAGCCGAAACTTCAATCAACGATGCTTTTTTCACTGTTACAACAGCTTCCAGACTTCTTTTTGCCTGTTCCAATAAATACGTTTCATCCTCATAAAAAGTTTCACTTATTTGCTGAAATCGAAGATGAACATTCGGATTTTCTTTTTTAAGAAAAGGCAGCACATGATGCCTGAAGCGGTTTCTTACATAGTCATCCGCCTCATTGCTCGGATCCCTTCTCGGAAAAATCGTATGTACTTTACAATAATGCTCTATTTCGTCCTTCGTTATTCCTAAAAAAGGGCGAATAATACATCGGCCTTCAAAAGAGCGTTTCGCTTGCATACCGCCAAGCGCGGTTCCTGAGCTTCCCCTTGTCATCCGCATCAGAATGGTCTCCGTCTGGTCATCTCCATGGTGAGCCAATGCGAGTGAATCGGCATTATGCCTTGCCATGACTTCAGCATAAAATGCATACCGGCATTCTCTCGCAGCCAATTGAGTGCTCGTCACTTGATTCTTCTTTTTATAGGAATCCACATCACACCGTTTGCCCTCAAACTGAATATCATGCTCTCGGCAGTAGGACTGCACGTACAAAAGGTCTTCTTCCGACTCTCTGCCCCGCAGCATGTGGTCGGCATGGGCAGCAATAATGTTCAGCTCATCCCCCTTTCTGCGGTTCCAAAGATAATGAAGCAATGCCATGGAATCAGGGCCGCCTGATACGCCAACAACGATTGTCTGTCCCTGGCGAATCAGCTGATGCTTTTTAATAAATTGTTCGACTGCCTGAAGCATTCCCTTCTCTCCTTATCCTATGCGGCTCAACCTTGCCTTCGTCCATTTTTTCATGAACAGCCTCTCGGGTAGTATACCAAAAACAAGGATGTCCCTGTAAAGAATTGAAACTGCCGCTACATGGACTGGCTAACAAGGTAAAACAGATAGACGATAAACAGAAATGAGCCCAAGAGAACCGTTTCGAACATGACCGCTCTTTTCCTCTTTTTCTTTATGATCCTCTGTCCCGACCGTCTGCTTGACCGCTGTCCGTTTACAGTCTGGGCCGGCATTTTGCTTCTTCCCTTATTGTTCAGGGTGGAAACCATTTCATTGCGCATCTCTTCGGCGCTTTTATATTTTCCATACAAGCCTTTCAGGAGAACAGATTGAAAGGGAGACAGCATGGCGCTGTTTTTGACAGCGTCCTTCAGCTGCTGTCCCCCATCCTTCCTTTTATCAAACCGTTGGGGATACGCCAGGTTGATCATAATCATACTTGCAGCGAACAGGTCATAGGAGGGTTCAGCCTTCCGGGTACCAAGACCCCAGTAGCCCCTGTCAAAAAACTCGGTATATTCCTTGATCGACCGCCCAATTTGAGTCGTTCCTCCCACATCGATCCAGCGAATGCGGTGCGGAGGCCCTACGACGAGCAGGTTGTCGGGCTTTAAATCGCCGAATACCCACCCGGCCTGATGAAGCATCTGCAGATCCGTGAGAAGCTGGACGAGGAGGATGGCCGCCCATTCTTCTTTATGGTTCTTCATGAAGTGAAACAATGTATCTCCTTTTAAATACTCCATCACATAAAAGGGGATCTGCTGCTGTCCTTGAAGATAGTCATCCACATCGATTAAAGAAGGCCCAAGGATTTTGCCTTGGACCCTTGAAAAGTGTTTTAACACGTTGACTTCCGAAATAATCGCCATGCTGTCATGGCCTGTTTTAACAGCGACCTTGCCGTTTCTTCCGGCAGCAAGATACACAGTTCCTGTAGCCCCTGAGCCCAGCTCTCTAATGATGGAATACTCGTTTCGGTGCCATTTGCCGGTAACCAGTTCACCGGCCCTGAGCTTAAAAACCTGACCCTTCGAAGTATTCTTCTTCATCACCGGTGATCAATCTCCTTTTTGAACGCCTGTTCGTAAATTCATTGATCGCGGCTTTTATCGCCGGACCGGTCGGGGTAATACCTCCCGATGAAAGCTTGCTGAACGCACTGGTGATCGAATTTAACTGAGGGGTCCAATCGATCAGCTTTTCTGTATCATCCTTCTTGCCCGGAAATGCATACAGAGCGAATTGATTGTAGCCCATCCTTGAGTTCAGGGATATGGATAAGTCAATGAGCGACTCCTGTACAGTAGCCAGCTTCTTCTCCATGCTCCCGGACGAATCTACGAGAATAAGCAATTCCAGATCCATGGTTTCACCGAGATCATCTACCACTTCCATAACTTCCCCCCGTTTTTCTGGCGGAAGGTCCTCGATAGTCGAATCTTTCCCAAGAATCTGCTGAAGTTCGCTGTTGATGACGCCATGAATCGTTTGTGCCATCCCTTTTCTCGTGACCATCTGAACAGTCTGGGAAAGCTGTGCCGTATAGACGATCTGGCTCACACCACCTCCTGACAAGGATATATCCTCCACTTCTTTCAAGCCTTTATGAAGGTATTCAGGACTGTTCTCTTCCATAATGCCGATTACATTTATCGTAATGCCATGTTCGCGTGCAAGCGCCGCCATCGCAACCGGATCCTCGCCCTGGTTTGAGCAGCCATCTGTGATTAGAAGCACCTGGCGCAGTGTCCCTTTTTTTATGTCCATATAAATCGTCTCCTCTCATCATGATTTGCTGTTATCATCCTTGTCATCGATGAGGGGATTTATACTTTTATTCTTTGAAATTATTGAGCTTTCGGGCGTTTAATATTGATTTTCGGAAAATGAGGTATGGATGCCCATTTCGGAATGTTACGGTTTATTTTCGCTACCACCACCGTCATATCGTCTTCAATCGAATTCGATCCTGTGCGAATGACCTCTTCCATAAGCAAGTCTGCCATGGCCTGAGGATCGTCTGTCCCCATCTCTTTGATCTTCCGCTTCATCCACGCATTAATGTTCTCCACATGCTTTGGCCCCTCATAGATTCCGTCGCTCATCATGATGAGCAGGTCCCCTGCCTTCAGCTGCTCACTGACCACATCGACTTCAAACTCTTCAATGATTCCAATGGGAAGGTTGCTTGCCTCAATCATTCTTACCTGGTCACCGCGTTTGACAAAGCTTGGTGATGAGCCGATCTTCAAAAATTTCAGTGAAGCATCCTGCAGGTCAATCATAGCGAGATCCAGTGTGGAAAAGATCTCATCTGTCGTGCGAAGAGAAAGAACTGAGTTGACCGATTTGATAGCCACTTCTTCATCGATTCCTGATTTTAATATCTTTTGAAGCAGCTCCAGTGTTTCATTGCTCTCTTTAAAAGCCCTTTCTCCATTTCCCATGCCGTCTGAAATCGCAATGGCATATTTTCCGCCGCCAAGTTCGATCGTGGAATGGCAGTCGCCGGATAGCCATGCTCCTCCCTTTGCCGCCGAAGCAATGCCTGTTTCAATGATAAACTCACGTGCCGATCCGAACGACACATGGCAATTGCCGTTCTGGTAATAGCTGCACTCCTCTTTTTTTACAACAATCGTCTCCTGAAGGATATCTGATAAAAGAGGGGCAATGATTTTTTCACACTCCCCGGTGCCCTGGCAATATGGGAGGCTCAATTCAATATCCACATTGGACGCTTCAAGGCTGTATACGTCGATATGCCCCAGCTCAATGCCCGCATGCAGGATCGCCTCTTTAATCTGCTCCTCCTGCACCTGATGGTTGGCATGCTCTCGTTGGATTTCCTTCGCAAAATCCCCCATCACCTGCGATACGCCAAGCAACTGATTAGCAACCAGCTTCCGGCTTTCCTGCACCTGCTGCTTCAGCTTCTGGCTGGCCCGATACTGAGAGAGCTCTTTCGAAATAGCATCTGTAATCTTTTGAGGCTTCACACAATGCTTTTCCCATTCTAGTTTAAGCCGCCGATCTTTTATTTCCTGATATTGCTCTTGCTCGTACATAATTTGGGACATCATCTCATACGTTTTAGTAAAATTAACTGCCCAGCACTGTTCCTTCTTAAAACAAGTCTGGCACGTTTTTTCTGTGATGTTGCTTAAAAACAAATCAACTTCGCGGTCGTTGCTCTCTTCATATTCATCTTCTCCATAGGAAGAGAAGGAATGAGACAGCGCCTGGAACATTGACGAAAACTGTTCTACACGGTTCGCCGTCACGTCTCTGATCTTTTTAACATACTGCTGCTGTTCATTAGAATGTTCCCGGGATCCCGGCACATAGCGGGCAATGCTCGAAATCACGGCATTCGGCGTGAGTAAAAAAAGAGCAATGGCAATACCTGACTCAATCATCGTCTGCATAATGGCTACATTTCCTTCGCCATACAGACCGATCAGTAATGTGCCGATTAACAGGCCGAAACCGACACCAAGCCGCTTCCCTTCTTTCAGCAGCCCTCCCAAGAGACCCGCAAAAGCAAGCAAGCTCATTTGGTAGAGGCTACCTACATTGGCCAAACTTAAAATCAACCCCGTTACGACGCCGACCGTTGAGCCGATCGCCGCTCCGCCAACAAACGCGAACATCAGAACTAAATATCTTGAAACGATATGTTCAACCGAATAATGGTGAATTTCCCATCCGATGGTCCCGGTCATGACAGAAGCCAGCAATATCATAAAACAAATGATTTCTTCATTCTTTAACGATTGTGGAATTCGTTTGAAGTTCAATAGAGGAATACTTTGCAAAAAGATCAAGGTAAGTACGAGTGAAAGGCCCGCTTCAACAGCTCCCATCATGTACTCACTGATTTGAGGGTTTCCTGACGTAAGAAAGATGGTCGCCAGCCTGGCCGTTATGCTTGTCAAGAATACGACGGCCGGCACCCATCTGGCACGGTTCTTTGTCATCAGGTCAGCTGCTTTTTGATAAACAGCATAAATGACAACCCCCGTTATTATGTAAAATGCGTTGATGGGCATATGGGACAGCGCACCGGCCACCAGTGCAAGAATCGCAATACCTGTCCGTTCCTTCCGCAAAATGTATACTGAAGCGATCAGCGGCAGGGCAAAAGGTGTTATCTCTGATAGAATCATAGCTCGTCCAAGTAAAAAACCAACAGCAAACAACAACAGTCTCCAGTTTAAAAGCACACTTTCCAGCCTGTGCATGAAGCGTTTACTCATGCCGATTGAAAGATTCTGCGTCTTCTCAAACCACACCATCGCCCGAAGAGGTCCCATTACATTTCTGTCCGCCTTTTGATACATCCTCCACACCACCCCTATAGTTTTTGTGTGTATCATTATACCCACAGGTAATTCACATTTTTTGTCAAACGATTAGAGCATGTTCAAAAAACTTCTCGACGCACAAATACAAAAAATCTGTATTGTCTTGGACAAATACAAAAAACCCTGTATTTTTATAAAAAAATACAGGGTTGATAATTATATGTAATTGGTGACCCGTACGGGATTCGAACCCGTGTTACCGCCGTGAAAGGGCGGTGTCTTAACCGCTTGACCAACGGGCCAGTCTTATTTTTTTTGTAGAAAAACATGGTAGCGGCGGAGGGAGTCGAACCCACGACCTCACGGGTATGAACCGTACGCTCTAGCCAGCTGAGCTACACCGCCATGTTAAAGACACAAGTAGTATATTACAAGAATCCATACCACCTGTCAACGGTTTTTCAAAAAAGATTAAAAAGAAAAGCTGAAGCAGCCGATCCGCCTGAAAAAATCAAAAAGAAAAGACATCCCTTGAGAGATGTCTTTGTATTTATATAAGGTTGTGAAGCTTGAGCATTCAAGTCAGCAGCCTATTAGCCTCGGCGAGCTCCGCGTCCGCCGCGTTTTGACTCTGTTTGGCGTTTCAATGTTGCCAGACGGTCTTCACTGTCTTTTAAGAATTTACTCATTTTATCTTCAAATGTTACAGCCGTGTTAAATCCACCATTGCCGCGAGGAGAACCTTTGCGCTGTTTATTGAATCCGCCTTTTGACGGGCCGAATCCGCCGCTTTTCGGTGCACCAAAGTTTCCTTTGTTTGCTCCGTAGCTGTTTCTCACCGGTGCAGGATTATCTTTCGCCTTTTTAATGGACAAGCCGATTTTGCCGTCTTTTTCGATATTCATGACTTTAACTTCGACTTCATCACCGACTTTTAAGTGGTCGTTAATGTCCTTAACATAATTGTCCGCAACTTCACTAATGTGCACAAGTCCGGTTGTTCCTCCTGGCAGCTCGACAAACGCTCCAAAATGAGTAATTCCTGTAACCTTACCTTGCAACTTGCTGCCTACTTCAATTGACATGAAGAAAATGCTCCTCCTTAGGTATTCATAAGTTTACTTTATTATACATGTGAAAAATTCGGGATGTCAATCCGACGAAGACCCTGGTACTTTAAATACGGTCTCCCCCTTCTTTGACATGAAGTAATCACGCCTTGCAATCTCCCCGATATAATCAACGTCTTTTAGTTTATGCACTTCATCTTTTAATTGTGACTTCTTATTTTTCGTCTGCTCTAATTTGGCCTTCAGGTGTTTTTCTTGCTTCCCCTTATCCTCGAGTGAGACCATTTGGGAAGTGATGGTTGAGATCAGCATAAAGGCAAAAAACGAAAAAACCACCATAAAAGCTGCCAGGCGTCGATATAAACCACGTTTCTTCTTCGCGTCGATCTTTTGCTGGAGATGATGTTCTTTAACGTAGCCCGTATTTAATTCAGTAATCTTCTCTTTATTAAACTGGACCATGCCCACCCTCCTATTTCTCCTGTTTGCGGAACCAATTTTTGACTGTATTCTTCAGAGAAATAAGAATCCCTGCTTTTTTTAGCCATTTACCTTTTAAATTATACCATGTTTGCTTAGGAATGAAACGCGAAATCAGTCTAAATAACCATTTTATTGGAGAAAAAACAATCTTGAGCAGCGTGAAAACAATGGCCCAAACCCATCTTGCCGCCAAAATGCCTATAGCTAAAATGATAGAGATTACCCATTTTACAGGCTTTATGATAAGTCCATAGAAAAGCCTTACGAAAAAGCGGAACAATTGTGTGACAATGCGGATCATTACTTCCAGCACGCGTTTATAGCCTGTTTGCAGCAACGCTTTATAAAAACTGAAGCCGCACAAAAGAGCCGCAAAAATATACAAACGGAGATTGGCATGGTTCACATGAAGCAAAACATAAAAGACAATCAGTGCCTGCAGAAGCCAGAAAATCAAGTCATTGATAAAGTGCAGCCAGTACCATTTTCGGCGTTCATGGACGAAACGGCCATACGTATCAATCGCCATCCCGATCCATATTCCCATGGCTGCCATGGACAGCATCGTCTGGAATTGTACAGATAAGGTCATTTGAAAAGCTTGCCGAAAAATCCTTTGGTTTTTTCCCCGCTCTGCTGGTCAAGATAAACAAGGTCAAATACTTTCCCTTCTATGGACACCATGCCGGATTCCACATCCAGATTCTTCATTTTCAGGTTGGTACCCCGGATTGCAAGAAAGCCCATCGTTGTTTCCAGTAGAAACTCCTCGTTATCAAAGCTTTCAACCTGTTTGACACCAGTGATCTCAAGTTTTTTCCGGCCAACCATTTTCACGTCATGATCTGGAAGGTTCGCATTATTTAAGGAGCCATAGTTATGATATTGGTCCATTCTAATCCCCCTCTTTCGCTTTATGTTTATGAAAAGAGGGACAACTTTAGAACTTGGACTAAACAAAGAAAAGCGCATCCTCCGAGGACTAGGGATGAAATTAATGTTTTAAGCTGAGAACAAGAGCTAAATAAAAGAAGAGCCTAGAACTTAGGCTCTTCTTCCGTTGATTGAAGTGATTCCTCATTGATGATGGTATACATTTGGCCAGCTTCCTCTTTTTTAGTGAACTCCTTTAGCTCGTCTACGCGAACGGTCACGAGTTTCTGTCCGAAACGGATAGAAAGTTCGTCACCGGCTTTCAGAACCGAAGAGGATTTGGCCTGTTTGCCGTTGATGGCGATGCGGCCTTGATCAGAAATTTCCTTTGCTACCGTCCTTCTTTTAATAAGACGGGAGACTTTAAGAAATTTATCAAGACGCATTTACTTTACGGCTTCCTTTAACTTGTTCCCTGGACGGAAAGCCGGAACTGTAGAGGCAGGGATGCTGATCTCTTCTCCAGTTTGCGGGTTGCGCCCTGTACGGCTTGAACGCTCTCTTGTTTCAAACGTTCCGAATCCTACGAATTGTACTTTGTCTCCGCTCTTCAACGCATTTGTAATCTCATCAACAAGACCACTTACTACCACTTCAACGTCTTTCTTGGTTAAACCTGATTTCTCAGCAATATTTGTCACTAGTTCATTTCTGTTCATTTTTAAAAACCTCCTTAGCATTCTTTCAAAAGATTCGGGCAAAGTCCAGAAAACTTAAGGGTTCTGCTTGCTCTCGAACAATATTCTCTAAGAAAAAACAGATTCCTTCCCGGTTTTACAAATTTTCTTTCGCCTGATTCCAGAGCTGGTCCATCTTTTCCAGAGAGGCTTCCTCTGGAGTTAGCCCTTCTTTGCTTAGTTCATTTTCGATATAGCGGAACCGGGCATAGAACTTTTGATTCGTCAGAGCCAGTGCTTCTTCCGGATGGATGCCGTAAAAACGTCCGAGGTTCACCATGGTGAACAGCATGTCCCCAAATTCCTTACGGCGCTCATCGTTGGATTCTGCGGCCTTCCATTCATCGAACTCTTCCCTTAACTTATCTAAAATAGGCGTGACCTCATCCCAGTCAAAACCGGCCTTTGCCGCTTTTTTCTGATAATCATAAGCTTTGTGCAATGCAGGAAGCCCTTTTGCTACCCCATCAAGGAGCGAGCGGCGGTGCTCATTTCCTTTTTCCTTAGATTTGATCTGCTCCCAATTTTGAAGCACTTCATCCGCTGTATCGGCTTCTACGTCACCGAATACATGAGGATGGCGCCTGATCATTTTTTCTGCCAGACTCGAGATCACTTCATCCATTGAAAAATAACCTTCATCTTCACCGATTTGGGCATGCAGCAAGACTTGAAGGAGAACGTCCCCCAATTCCTCCGCTAGATGCTCATCATCTTCATCATCGATGGCTTCAAGCACTTCATAGGCTTCTTCGATTAAATATTTTTTCAACGATTCATGCGTTTGTTTCTTGTCCCATGGACAGCCGTCCGGCCCGCGCAGTTCTCTGATGATACCCCGCAGATGCTCAAAATCCCGGTACAGCATTTCCTCTTTATCAACGGGAGGAACATAGACGGCCGTCAAATTATTGAGCGTGACAGAACGATCCAGTTCATAGAGGGGAACCCACTGAATGGATTCTTCGGCACTTCCTGCAGCGGTCACAACAGCAACGTTAAAGTCATCCGGATACTTTTCCATTAACGTCAGTTTTACTTCGGAAGCGATGAATCCATCATACACCTGCACGATGATGAGGTGGTTGCGGATCTGGATGTGTTCCTTCTTCAAGCTGGTGCCGTCCAAGATTTGACATCCATCAATCGGGTCAATTTTTAAAGCGGTATACATCTCATCCAGAAAACTTTTGCCTCCCGCCACTTTCACTTCAACGCCGCGGCTGTCAGCTTCCTTCAGCAGCAGCTGAACGGTTTGCTCGGCAACAAGCGGATGGCCCGGCACGGCATAGATGATGTGATCTGAAGAAGCCTTTTGGAATAAAACAGAAGTGATTTCACGATAAACATCTTCAAAAGCATCATGTTTTTCATAGATGTCATCAAAGAAAGTCATCTTGACGCCTTCCTGCTCCAGCTTAGCTACAGCTGGATGATCATTTGTACGGACAAAGACATGTTCTGCCTTAAGCAGCATCCGGTACACTCCTACAGTGAGCTGATCCAGGTCCCCTGCTCCCAGTCCAAGTATTGTTATCGAATAAGGCATGTTAACTCCTTCTTTCTTTCCAGCGTTTCAACATATGCTGTAATTTTTGTAGTTTAGGAATGCGGACCAGTTCTTCCACCTTAAATACTTTAGCTGTTGTGAGTGCCACAAAAAGAGCGACCCCGCCGCCTGCACTGGCAGCCAGTGAAATGACAGCATCCGCCGATCTGGATTCTGTCATCACACGATCCAATCCTGATTTTATGAGCCATGCCGTAAGCGACATCACAGCCGCAGCGCCGCCGATGCGTATGCCATAAAATTTTTCTGCAGCAGCAAAGCCTGTTGTTCTTTCTAATATGACAAGATTTATTGCCGCTGCGGCAATGGATGCCAATACAGTGGCAAAACTTGCTCCCATTGGACCCCATAACGGCATCATAGCAAGGTTTCCTGCCACTTTAACAATAAAAGCAGCTGATACACTCATCACAGGATAGGTACTGTAACCCATCCCCTGCAGAAGGCCGGTGGATACAAGGAAAAGGGAAACGGTCAGGATAGAGATACCCAGGACTGCGATTTCCAAGGATCCTTCCGCGCTCTCAAAAAGCATCCGGTTTACAGGCTCGATAATCACGGCAAGGCCTGCCGAAGCGGCTAGACCGATAATAAAAACAGCCTTTATCGAGATACCGCATATTTTTTGAATTCTGGCAGAGTCCAAACGTACTTTTGCCGCGGCCACCGCTGGGACAGCAGCAAGGGAAATGGATGTTGCAATGACCGTACCCAGCTGAAGGAGCGGCTGCGCCCTGTCAAAGATCCCTTTTAAACTTCTTGCCTCCCCTAGCGTCACCCCATTTTGCTGCAGAAGATTTACGAACGTAAACGCATCCGCCAGCTGGAATAAAAGTAAAATCATTGAGCTCAATGATAATAGAAGCCCCGCTGAAAGGAGCTGAAAACCTATCTTTCTTGATGGCTTGGACCCCACTATCCAGCTTTTCTTCCGGCTCCCGGATCGGTTGAAATAGAGAACTAAAACGAGCAGCCCTGCCAAAGAACCGACAGCAGAGCCAGCGGAAGCTCCCGCACCAGCAATATAGACATTATAGCCATGTGAAATAAAATAATAGGAAAACCCAATGATACAGGCGACCCGGATGAACTGTTCTGCCACCTGGGAAAAAGCTGTGGGTTTCATTTGTTCAAATCCTTGAAAGATTCCCCTGAAAACGGCCACAAAGGGTACGGTCAAGTAGATCAGCGAAGTCGCCTGAATCGGAAGCTGAAGCCCCGGGTCACCCATCCAGCTTGCAATCTTGGCTGATGCAAAAAACAACAGAAGAAAAAGAAGCAAGCCCGCCGCAATAAATGCAGTAAATGCACTTCGGATGATCGTGCCTCTCTCCTTTTCTAAAAGACCTTCTGACCTTTCAGACAGAAGACGGGAAAGAGCAACAGGAAACCCGGCCAGCGCAAACGCTGAGGCGATGCCGTAAAACGGATACACCTGCTGAAACACATAAAACCCCGTATTGCCTGTTATATTTTGATAAGGAATGCGGTAAACCACACTTAGAATTTTTACGATAAACATGGCGATGGTCAACAAAAATGCCCCATGCCAAATCCGTTTCGATTGTTCGTCCATACCTGCTCCTAAACACTGCATCGAATAAAAGTATAAGTATTATAGCATAGTTAGAAAAGCTGAAGCCGCTGTTTAGAGACGAAATGCACTGGAGGTCTTTGGCATAAAACGCTTTTTGTTTTCTGACAAAGACCGAAGTGGTCGAGTCTCTAGCGGCTGAAGCTGGATCAAGAAAAGCTGAAGCGCCTGGTTAATAGCAGAAAAAAAGAAGGAGCCTCAGCTTCCTTCTTTTAGTGTTCCATTTGTCTGGCAAGAAAGCCCGCTGCAGTCTCTGCAAGCTTTTGCTCGAGTTCTGTGATTTTCTTGCCTTCTTTTGATATTAAAGCAACGGCTCCAATCGGATCTCCGCTCGCTACAATCGGTGCAATAACGTAGGATGATGACTCTTTCGTTCCATCTACGATCTCTACTTCGCTTCCATTGGAATCAAGCAGTGATTTTCGGTCGTTCATTGATGATTCAATCATTTTGCCGATGCTTTTGTTCAGATAGTCTTTCTTTGATCCGCCAGCTACCGCAATAAAAGTATCACGGTCAGCGATGAGAACTAAATGTCCCGAACTGTCAGCCAAGGATTCAGCATATTCTTTTGCAAAATCACCGAGTTCATTGATCGGTGAATATTTTTTTAATATCACTTCGCCATCCCTGTCCACAAAAATTTCAAGTGGATCTCCTTCTCTGATGCGGAGCGTACGGCGAATCTCTTTCGGTATAACAACCCGGCCAAGGTCATCAATACGGCGTACAATGCCTGTTGCTTTCATAGAATAATGCCCTCGCTTTCATATGGTGTATTCACTGGATGTAATACATAAATGAAACCTTCTTTTGATGATTGTTCCATTCCCTGCTAGTATTATTTGTTACCTTGCGAGTTCTATTCATCAAAAGCATTTTGTTTTTGGCCGGATGCCGCTTCTCTTTACGATCTGGACTTGGCTTTATCTTTTTTGACGCTTTTTAGCTTCTTCAGTACCTGCTCCATTGCCTGAAGCAGTTCTTTATCCGAGATGCGTTTTTTGTTAAATAATATTTTAAGTCTTTCTTTTTCCACACCAAGATTAATGAACCGGCCGAGCTTGTTGACGATATCAAACAGCTTGGCACCATCTATTTTCTCTGTCGCTTCCTGCGACAGCATGAGGGTTACCGTATCGCCTTTTTGCTCAATGCTGTCCGCGCTTTCTTGTTTGGCCAGCTCTTTAATCCTCGCAATTAACAGCAAGCATTCCACTTCAACCGGATAATCGCCAAAACGGTCGATCAGACTGTCATGAAGCTCATCGACATCAGCAAGGGAGTTCGCCGCCTTAAATTGCTTGTACATGTCGATCTTCTGTTTGCTGTCGTCGATATAGGTCGAAGGAATATAGGCATCCACTTCAATATTAATATCAATCACAGGCACAGTTTTCTTCGGCTTGTCGCCTTTTCTTTCTTCAATGGCTTCCTGCAGCATTTGAGAATAGAGGTCAAATCCAACAGAGTCAATAAAACCATGCTGTTGAGCCCCAAGAAGGTTCCCCGCTCCTCGGATCGACAGGTCACGCATTGCAATTTTAAAGCCTGAGCCAAGTTCTGTGAACTCCTTGATCGCCTGAAGTCTTTTTTCAGCCACTTCCGTAAGCACTTTATCCCGCTGATAGGTAAAATAAGCATAAGCGACCCGGTTGGAGCGCCCAACCCTCCCTCTTAACTGATAAAGCTGGGAGAGGCCCATTTTGTCAGCATCATAGACAATCAATGTATTGACGTTCGGTATGTCTACACCCGTCTCTATAATGGTCGTGGACACTAGCACATCTGTATTGCCTTCAAGGAAATCAAGCATGACAGATTCCAGTTCGTTCTCCGACATCTGTCCGTGAGCCGCAGCTACCCGGACATCAGGTATGAGAGCTGATATCTGTTCGGCCATCCGATCAATCGTTTCTACACGGTTATATAAAAAGTAAACCTGGCCGCCGCGCCCAAGTTCGCGCTCGATCGCCTCTCTCACAAGAGATGCGTTGTATTCCACTACATAGGTTTGAACAGGAAAACGGTTTTCAGGCGGTGTTTCAATGACTGATAAGTCCCTTACACCAAGCATGGACATATGGAGCGTTCTCGGTATAGGGGTCGCCGTTAACGTCAGTACATCAACGTTAGATTTTAACCGTTTGATTTTTTCTTTATGAGTAACCCCAAACCGCTGTTCCTCGTCAATAATCAGAAGGCCCAGATCATGATACTGGACATCCTTGGAAAGTAAACGGTGTGTTCCGATGACAATATCAACAGTTCCGTTCTTAAGCCCTTTCGTCACTTCCGACTGTTCCTTTTTAGAACGGAACCGGCTGAGTGAACCAATGGAAATCGGAAACTCGGCAAATCTTTCACGGAAGGTTTCGTAGTGCTGCTGAGCCAAGATCGTCGTTGGAACGAGGAATGCCACCTGCTTACCGTCCATAACTGCTTTAAAGGCGGCACGGATAGCCACCTCCGTTTTGCCATAGCCGACATCCCCGCAAAGAAGGCGGTCCATGGGGCGGGTCCTTTCCATATCGACCTTAATTTCATTAATAGCCCGAAGCTGATCGTCTGTTTCCTGATAAGGAAAGGAGGACTCAAATTCCTGCTGTTCAGCTCCATCTTTTCCGAACGCATAACCAACACTGGCTTCGCGTTCAGCATAGAGCTTGATCAAGTCATCCGCAATATCCTGCACCGAAGACTTAACTTTGCTTTTGACCTTCTTCCAGTCACTTCCGCCCAAGGCATAGATTTTCGGTTCCTTCGCTTCAGAACCGATAAACTTCTGCACTTGGTCGATCTGCTCGACAGGCACATAGAGCTTGTCATTTCCGGCATACCGAATGTGAAGATAATCTTTGTGGACCCCTTTTATTTCAAGGGTTTCAATCCCTAAGTATTTCCCAATCCCATGGTTAACGTGTACAACATAATCGCCGACTTTAAGTTCTGAGTAGCTTTTGATCCGTTCGGCATTGGACATTTTTTGAGAGCGTACTGGACGTCTTGCTTTCTTTGTAAAGACTTCTTCCTCTGTGATGACGGCAAGCTTCTGTTTCGGTGATTCGAAACCACTCGATAGGTCACCGATCAAAATTTGATTCACTTTCGGCTTAAGTACGGTATCGCCAGAAATAAGGCTCGCTTCCATTTCGTAGTCAGCCAGCACTCTTTCCAGACGCTTTGCCCGCTCCTCATTGGCGGCAAGAAAGACGACTGTATATCCTGTTTTCTTCCACCGCTCCAGTTCACCCTTCAGGACTTGTAGCTGCCCATGGAAATTCTGCATTCCTTTGCTTTCGACATTTACAATATTCTGCGGATTGGTGTGCGGAACATGGCGCAGGAAAAGCGATAGATAAATTTTATGGAATGGTGCCTGCTGTAGGATATCGCTCTCTTGTGATAAACGGATATCCGTCAGAATTTCCCCTTGCATCAACAGTGATGTATGCCATTCTGCTTCTTCTTTTTCCAGCTGGTTCGACATCTCCTGAACACGGCTGACTTCATCCATTACGATAACACTGTCCTTCGGCACGTAATCCAGCAGACTGGCAGGCTCATCATAAAATAAGGATATATATTTATACATCCCCTGGTAGCGCTGCTTTTCCTTAAATTGGCCGATTTCATAAGCCGTATGTTCAACAAGCGTTTCTTTAACCTGCTTGTCTTTAATCTTTTTTAGTGTGGAGGACACTCCAGCTTCCATCTTTTCAACCGCTGTTTCAAATTGTTCACTATAGAGCAGGATCTCCTGTGCAGGCCCGATCAATATTTTTTCTGTCTTTTTGTCAGATCGCTGCGTATCCGCTTCAAAAAAGCGAATTGAATCGATTTCCGTATCAAACAGCTCAATTCGGACCGGCAGTCTTTCTGTTAAAGGATAGATGTCCAGAATTCCGCCGCGCATACTGAACTCTCCTGGGGAGGAAACCATGCTTACCCGCTCGTACCCAATGGCCACGAGTGTGTTCAATACGTGTTCTACCTCAAGATCCATTCCTGTTTCAAATCCAAGCTGACTCTGTTTCCATAAACTTTTCGGCGGCAGAAATCTCCTGACACCGGCAATCGGAGCTATAATGACGCCTTTATCCTTATGAGTCAGAAAGTTAAGCACTTCTAACCGCTGAGCTTTTAACTCGGGACTGGCAATTGCAATTTCTGAAGATATCAAATCATTGACCGGATAAAGAAAAACCTCTTCTTCCGGAAGCAGGCTGCATAGATCTTCATAGAGCTTCTGAGCCTGATAAAGATTATGAGTGATGACGAATTGTGTTTGTCCCGTCTGCTCATATAAAGAGGCAATTAGAAGCGTCCTTGCCGATCCGGATAATCCGGCGACCAGCTGTTCTTTCAGGTTTTCCTTTAAACCTGTCAGTACAGCCTGAAAATCATCGCCCTTGCTGTAGAGCTTTTTAAGTCCTAACATGTAAACCTCCCCCCTGATGAAATACAAACCCGTGTATTCCTCAGTACTATGTTGTATATGCTTACTGATGGTGTTTCTTGCTCTTTTCCCCGTTTATGATATGAATATTCTATTCTGCTTCAAACAGAAAAAGCCTTGGCCAGCTGCCAAAGCGACTTTCTTATTGAATAAAAGAATGGAGCGCATAGTAATCCGGGTTTCTCTCAAGCGCTTCATGACAATCCTCGCAAATGGTTTTGACTTGTAAATGCCCTTGCTTGTCATACTCGAGCATCGCTTGCCTTTCTTCAGAAGTAAGCTCGTGAAAACCAAGCTGTTCTGAAGTAAGATTCTGGTGCTCCAGGCTTCCCACGTGCTTTCCACAGTGGCGGCAATGATAATGAATAGCCAATGACTCAGCCCCCTTATCCGGTTCATATTATGTTATGTTACTCCCATTATGAACGGAACAGGGGATTTCTATTCAGCCGTTGTACTTATTCATGACGCGTGAAAACGGCATAGACAGAAAGGCTTCACACGCATCAGATGACCGTTGAAGAGCTGATTCAATAAGAGGAGCGTCCTCTTTAGAAAACGGACTGAGAACGTAATCCGGTACAGGCTGGGCATTGGACGGCCTTCCAATTCCGAATCGGACTCTGTTATACTCCTGAGTGCCAATATGGGCGATAATAGATTTCATCCCATTATGGCCGCCGGCACTTCCTTTTTCCCTCAGCCTCAGTTTGCCTGCAGGGGTATCCAGATCATCGTAAATGACCACCATGTCCTCAACAGCCAATTTAAAATAATCTTTAAAAGGGCGGACACTTTCTCCTGATAAATTCATATACGTTAAAGGCTTTAACAAATACACCTTTTCTCCATTAATTACACCAGTCCCATAAATCCCTTTAAATTTCGATTGGTTTAAAGGAATGTTAAAACGCTTTGATAATTCATCGATCACCCAAAAGCCCACATTGTGGCGTGTATTTTCATATTCTCTGCCCGGGTTTCCGAGACCTACAAACCATTTCACATGAAATCCTCACTTTCATGGCCGCTGTCTTACACCAACAGCCTATGATGATGCTACCTCATATTATACACTAAACTGTGCTGGTCATTAATTAAGAACGCCTACAGAAAAGCTCATTGAGCCAGGCACCAATCAAAACAAACGGCGCAGCCTGCAAGCTGCGCCGTTCCTTATCTTCTGCAATTAATTATTCTTTAGGCCCGCCGGAACCCTTGTCCTCATTATCCACAGCTTTTCCTTCTGCATCTCCGCCTGGATCCGCTTCTGCTTCTTCTCGATCTTCAGCATCTTCGTCTTCCGTTTCAGCAACGGCCGGAGGTGTAACAGTCAGAACAACCTCTTCCTCGTCATCAACAATTTCATAAGAAGATGAGGCCGGAAGATCTTTTACAAGGAGGGAATCTCCAATGTTAAGATTTTCTGCATTGACTTCAATATGATCCGGGAAATCATTCGGCTTGGCTTTTACCGTCACCGTATGAAGAATACGCTGAAGGACACCGCCTTCTTTCACTCCCGGAGATTCGCCTGTAACCGTTAGAGGCACATCAGCTTCGATTTCTTTTTTAAGGTCAACCACGATGAAATCAATATGTCTGACTTCATTTTTTAAGTGATCTCTTTGTACTTCCTGAACCATTACCGACAATTTTTTCTTATCATCTGTAACCAGGGAAATAACCCCGTTTAGTCCATGGTCTTTTATTACTTTTATAAACTCTGTTTCTGTAACAGCTACAGACTGAGGTTCTGTGCCGCTGCCGTATACAACTGCAGGCACATTCCCTTCTTGTCTAAGTTGAGTGATATAAGAACGCTTTGTGGTATTTCGTTTATTGGCTTTGAGTTCTGTTGCCATATTATTTCACCCTTCCTAAATATAAGTCTCTATAAGAATTACCCTATTTTACGAAGTTTTAAACCAAGCAAGCAAAAACCATGCCTCCGAAAGCTGTCTATTAATCAAATAGTTTGGAAACAGAAAGCTGTTCGTGAACGCGAATAATCGCTTCTCCAAGCAATGGAGCCACAGATAGCTGAGTAACTTTGTCCGTGCGTTTTTCGTCTGGAAGGACAATCGTGTTCGTCACGACAAGTTCTTTAATCCTGGAGTTCTGGATGCGTTCCATTGCAGGACCTGACAATACAGGGTGTGTACAGCATGCATAGACTTCCTTCGCACCGTTTTCAACAAGCGCGTTTGCAGCAAGTGTGATCGTACCTGCAGTGTCGATGATGTCATCAATCAAAATCGCCGTCTTTCCTTCAATGTTACCAACGATGTTCATGACTTCAGCCACATTCGGACGCGGACGACGTTTGTCAATGATCGCAATAGGAGCTTTCAGACGGTCTGCCATTTTTCTTGCACGTGTTACTCCACCGTGATCAGGAGAAACCACGACAATGTCATTAAGTTTCTTATCTTCAAAGTAATTGGCAAGAATCGGAACACCAAGAAGCTGATCCACTGGAATATCAAAGAATCCCTGGATTTGGGTAGCGTGAAGGTCGATAGTAATAACCCTTGTCGCCCCTGCAGTTTCTAAAAGGTTTGCTACTAGTTTTGCTGTAATAGGTTCACGCGCACGCGCTTTGCGGTCCTGGCGGGCATACCCGTAATAAGGAATGACCACATTGATCGTTTTGGCTGAAGCACGTTTAAGCGCATCAATCATGATAAGCAATTCCATTAAGTGCTGATTAACTGGGGCGCTTGTAGACTGAATAATATAAACTTCGCTCCCGCGGATGCTTTCTTCGATATTGATTTGAATTTCGCCATCGCTGAAGCGGGTTACAGAGCTTTTTCCAAGTTCAATTCCAATATGCTTCGCAATTTCCTGTGCGAGTTCAATATTTGAATTTAACGTAAAAACCTTTAACGTAGAATCAACATAACTAGTAGCCATTAACACCTATTCCTTCCGTTTTTTAAACTACTTGCTCAATTTTCTTGTAAACAGCTTTATGCTTTATTTTTTGTTCTTTAATTTTGAAACATAATCTTCTTTAGTTGTCTGTCTGCTTCTCGCAATCGAGAATGCTTCACCCGGAACATCATCAGTAATCGTAGATCCTGCAGCGACATAGGCGTTTTGCCCGACTGTTACAGGAGCGATTAAATTGGAGTTGCAGCCGATGAAAGCTCCGTCTTCAACTTTCGTTAGATGCTTGTTCTCTCCATCATAATTAACGGTAATCGATCCGCAGCCGAGGTTCACCTCTCTGCCAATCTCCGCATCACCGATATAGCTTAGATGAGAAGCCTTGCTTCCTTGTGCCATTACCGATTTTTTCACTTCCACAAAGTTACCAATCTTTACCTGGTCTTCAATAGAAGAAGCTGGGCGGATATGGGCGAACGGCCCGATGTTTACTTCATTACCGACCTCACTGTCATGAACGACGGACTGTTTGATCGTATTTCCGTTTCCGAACTTACTGTCCTTAATTTCACTGTTTGGTCCAATGATATTGTTTTCACCGATGACAGAAGATCCATTGATCATTGTGCCTGGATAAAGAATGGTGTCTCTTCCGATGACTGCGTCAGAAGAAATATACGTCTGTTCAGGGTCAATGATGGTTACACCGTTTCTCATATGCCCTTCATTGATTCGTTTTTTCATCGTTTTTTCCGCTTGCGAAAGGGCTACACGGTCATTGACACCAAGTGTTTCATCAAAAGATGGAGTCTGATAAGCTGCTACGACTTCACCTTTCTTCTGAATGATTTCGATTACGTCTGGCAAATAGTATTCACCCTGAGAGTTATCGTTATTGACAGAAGAAAGAGCCTCAAATAAGGACTGGTTATCGAAGCAGTAGGTTCCCGTATTAATTTCCTGTACTTTCTTTTCTTCGTCACTTGCATCTTTATGCTCAACGATTCTTTCAACCGTTCCGCTCTCATTGCGAAGTACACGTCCATAACCTGCTGGATCTTCTGCTTTCGCAGTAAGAATCGTGACTTTCGCGCCGGCGGCCTGATGCTCATCAATCAGCTTTTGCATCGTTTCTGCAGTGATCAGAGGAGTGTCGCCACATACAACAAGCGTAATGCCGTCCTCTTTTGACAGGGCATCATCAGCCTGCATGACTGCATGCGCTGTTCCTAGCTGTTCTTCCTGAAGTACATATCCTGAACGGTCTCCGAGCTGGTCTTTAACCTTTTCGGCGCCATGGCCTACTACCGTTACAATCTTCTGCATGTCCAATTGAGAGATCTGATCGACCACGTGTTGTACCATCGGTTTGCCGCAGACAGGATGCAGTACTTTATATAAACTGGATTTCATTCTCGTTCCTTGACCTGCAGCTAACACTACTGCGAAGCGTTTACTCATAAATGACCTCCACTATTATTTACTATTACTCTGCTGATATTCCCTTACGAATATATCTTATAATCACAGTCATTTCAAGGAGTGTGAAGGATTTGTCAATGTATTGTTAAAAAGCTCCAATGGTTTGGCAGAGACGCCGTGCACTGGAAGCCTTGAGATTCAGCACGCCCTTTGCCTGGGCCGAAGGGGCGTAGTGACTCAAGTCTCTAACCATTTGAGCTAGATTAATTAAAAAGCTGAAGCGACCGCATAAAGCTGAAAGACGGTGGAGCTAGATTAGTTAAAAAGCTCCAATAACTCAAGCATTGATACTCATAATGACATTACTATTGGCTATGAATATAGCTATCCTTGCAGTACTTTAATGACTAGATACATCATTGGAACTTCCCTTTTCATTCCTGTCTTAAAACCACCCACGCTAAAAAAAGCATAAAAAAAGAACTCCTTGAGTAAGGAGCTCTTTTATACGCTGTTTAGGATGCCCCTGCTTCTTCAAAAGCAGATTCCATTTCACCCATTCTGTGATATTCCGTCAACACCGCGTTTTGAATCTTTTCGCGTGTACTGGACGTAATCGGGTGAGCGATATCTCTAAATTCCCCATCCGGCGTTCTTTTGCTAGGCATAGCAACGAACATACCGTTATTCCCATCAATCACACGAATGTCATGGATAACAAATTCATGATCGATCGTAATCGAAGCAATCGCTTTCATACGTCCTTCTGTATTCACCCTTCTAAGTCTTACATCAGTCACTTCCATTCCAAACACCACCTTTTTCCATAAATAAGAACGTATAACAACATTTCTTCATTCTTTTTCAAAATCCTTCTATATATAATAAAAATTTTTAAAAAATTATGTAAAATAAAAAATAGCACCTTCTCAAATGAAAAGGTGCTATTTTCCTATCTTTTTATTTTTACGTTTTGACTAAGGCAATGACTTCAATTTCAATTTGCACATCCTTTGGCAGGCGGGCAACTTCCACACAAGAACGGGCAGGCTTGTGTTCAGAGAAATACTCTCCGTATACTTCATTAATGGTTCCAAAATCATCCATATTTTTGATAAAGACAGTCGTTTTTACTACTTGCTCGAATGAAGAGTTCGCTTCCTCCAAAACAGCCTGAAGGTTTTTAAAAACCTGATGGGTTTGCGCAGCAATATCGCCTTCCACCAAGGTGCCTTCTGCTGTCAGAGGAATCTGGCCTGAACTGTAAAAAAGATTATTAACAACCATCCCCTGTACATACGGGCCGATAGCTGCAGGTGCTTTTGCAGTCTGTACCTTGTTCATCGTTATCTCTTCTCCTTTTGAATGAAGTAATTTCCTTCCTCAACCTCTATCCTCTGTTCCTTTTCATTCACACTGGCCAGCCGGGTTAATGACACATAATCATCCACGAGCCTCTCTGCTCCATCCTGTGCCTCAACGAGTACACCGATTCCAGTCACTTCCGCCTGGAACTCTTTGATCAGGCTGATCATGCCGCGGATTGTGCCGCCAGCCTTCATGAAGTCATCAATAATAAGTACGCTGGCACCCTTCTTGATACTTCTTCTCGCCAGCGCCATCGTTTGAATGCGTTTCGTTGATCCCGATACATAGTTGATACTGACAGTAGACCCTTCCGTCACTCTGCTGTTGCTGCGTACGATTACGACAGGAACATTCAACTGCGAGGCCACTGCATACGCCAAAGGTATCCCCTTCGTCGCCACGGTCATGACGGCATCAATTTTTTGAAGCGAAAAAACGGAGGAAAAAAGCCGTCCCACCTGGTTGACCAGATTAGGATTTCCAATGATGTCCGTTAAGTAAAGGTAACCGCCGGGAAGCAGCCGGTCAGGATCTTCAAGCATTCCGGTCAGTTCTTCAATGATCTCTTTTGCTTCCGCTTCAGAAACAGAAGGAATATACTTTACGCCGCCGGCTGCTCCAGCCACTGTAATGATAGAGCCAATCCCTTGGTATTCAAAATTTTCTTTAATGATGGCCAAGTCTTCGCTGATGGATGATTTGGCAGACTGATACCTCTCCACAAAGTATGATAATGGAATCAACTGATGTGGATGCTGCAATAGGTATGTGGTTAAGTCAACCATTCTTCCGCTTCGTTTTAACTTCATCCTGCGCCTCCAAAAACCGAATATTTGAAGTTAATATACCATTTTCATACGGTTTTTATCAACATACAAATGAAAATCGTTCAAATTATCCGTTTTTTAAAAGAGGGCGAAAGAACATTAGTATTTAAAGTCTTCCTGTCCCTCACCCAGCAGGCGTACAGCGTAAACTTCATGGCAAAAACCTCTCAGGCCGTTGTACACACGGTTAACCCGCGACTCATGCTGAAACAGTCCAAAAACGGTTGGGCCGCTTCCGCTCATGAGCACACCATCTGCACCGAGCCGATGCATTTGATCTTTGATCTGCTTTACTTCCGGATAAATGGGAAGGGTAACCGTTTCGAGAACGTTTCCTAGCTGGCCGCAGACACCTTCATAATCATTCGTTTCAATTGCATGAACCATCGCCTCAATGTCAGGATGATCAATGGTTTTGGTATCAAGCCTTCGGTACACTTCGGCAGTCGATACACCGATTGGGGGTTTGGCAAGCAGCACCCAGCAAGGCGGCGGCGCTTTAATATGCTGAATATGTTCCCCTCTGCCAGAAGCGATAGCGGTACCGCCGTAAACACAAAAGGATACGTCAGAACCAATCTTTGCCCCAAGTACAGCCAGTTCATCCAGAGAAAGTCCGAGCTTCCAGATCTCATTCAGGCCTTTTAATGCCGCGGCTGCATCGCTGCTCCCCCCTGCAAGTCCAGCTGCAACAGGAATATTCTTAGCAATGTGGATCCCGACTCCTTTTTTAACCCCAAAGGTCTTCTTGAGAAGCAAAGCTGCTTGATAAGCCAGGTTCCGCTGATCGAGGGGGACGAACCCGCCTGTAGATTCAATCGTTATTCGATTTTCCTCAAGGAGTGTCAGTTCCACACGGTCAGAGAGGTCTACCGTCGTCATAATCATTTTTACTTCGTGGTACCCATCTTCCCGTTTACCGAGAACATCCAGAGACAAATTGATTTTTGCCGGAGCCTTGATGGATATCTTATTATCATTCATAAAGATTCCCCTATATTTTTAAGATAATTTGATACTATCATAAAACGGGAAGCGCCTCTATATACAAAAAACCGGAGCATGGCTCCGGCGTCTCGCATATTTTATTGCTGTCGGGACAGGTTCTGCTGCGCCATTTCTATAGCGCGCTTTACCATATTGCCTGCGTCCTTGGACTTAATGCCGCCCCAGCCTTCCTTTTGGACCGTATCATAAAACCCAAGGTCTTTTGCAAGCTCCATCTTGAATTGTTCAGACATCATTCCACGTCTACGGCTCATGATGCAATACCCCTCTCAAAAATAAGCGATAAGGGTAGTATTTTACGGATTATAAAATGTTATGTATCAACCATTGGTTTGCTTAAGTCTTCGTTTTTTGAAAAAAAGGCAAAAAAAAGCAGTAAGGATTCTTACTGCCCGCTAACCACCTGGGATTCTTCTAAGAAAGTTAGTTCAACGGTTTCCGTTAATACGTCAGCGTAGCTGTAAGAAACACGTTCAAAAGCGTTGGTGTCCTGATCCAGTTTAATAATAAATACGGCAGGGTATGTTTCTTCTAAGGTACCAAGTCGTTCAATCGTTTTGCGACGACCTCCGTTGGCTCTTAGAGAAAGTTTTTTACCCACGTTAGACTCTAAAATTCGTCTAATGTCCACAATTGTTTTACCCATATCGGCTCCACCTCACTTAGACAAATTGTAACACAAATCGCTACTTTTTGTCAAATTAAAACTAAAATTATAGCAATTTTGAAGTTGTCATGTCAATGAAAAATTATCCTTTTTTCACTTTTATTATGTGGGAAATTGTAAAAAAGTATGTATGCTTGCCAATAATCTTTTTTTAAGCATAAGAAAACTCCAGCAAACAGGCTGGAGTTTTCTTATTGGGTAAAGGTTTGTGATTTAATCGGCATGCCAGTCCGCAAGAACCCTTTTGTTTCGACCCCGCCCAATCCTTCCCGGCCCGTGAGCGTGTTCCGCAGGACGTCCATCACATTTACATGTTCCATGAAGGAAGTCATGCTGATCTTGGATACGATATAAACAGGATCCAGGGCGTGTATATTGATCCTTGCCGGTGAGCTTGCAAAATTACTGCCCGCTTTTATCAATGACTCAAAATGAGATTGGCATGCTCCTGCAAAAATCATTAAATGATCAAGCTGAGGATAATTTCTCCGAATTTCTCTTACAGTTCTTACAAAGAATTTAGTATGCCGATAAGCCTGCATATCATCAATTGATCCTTTGTTCTTCATGTAGGCGTCATGCCCGGTGATGACCAGGATATCCGGCCGCACTTCATCAACAAGAGCGGGAACTTTTTCAGGCATTTCTGTTTCCTTCAGATGGATCCCATATACAGGAACACCAAGCCGCTTATAGAGCTCAAGGCATTTGCTTAAATAGAGGGGATCACCATCTACGTGAAGAACCCGGCCGGGCAGCTCGAAATACGATTGGTCATATTCATAGCCGTTTGTTGAAAGGTATTCTCTCTTCTGCCTGAGCAGGTAGTAATCCTGCCTGAACAGTTTATAGGAGGACTCTTCCTTTTCCTGCCCCGCCTGCCGCCTTTCGTGCTGCTGCTGCGGAGACATGGTTACAAGATCAGCAACCGGAGCATCGGCAATTAGTCTCATCTCTTCACCGGCAAGATCTGCCACTGTTTTATCTTCATTGAACCCTACAATTCGAAACAATAGATCACATTTATATGACGTCCTGCCAACCACTGATCCGATTTCAAGTTTCATCGAACTCCCCCTGTTTGGAGAAAAGTACAAATCCCAGTTACATCATCCTTTTTAAAGATATGTCGCCGGGATTAGAAACATGAGTCTCATTTTAGAAGGGGAGCTAAAGCGTCTGCAAGTTTTGCAAATTCTTCGATGGTCAGGGTCTCGCCTCTTCGTTTTGGATCGATCTGAATTTCATCAAAAACTTCTTGGAGCTCTTCTCTCTTCTCTTTTAATGGAAGGTTATTCAGCAAGTTGTTCCAAAGTGTTTTTCTTCTTTGGCCAAAAGAGGAACGAATCACTTCAAAGAAGAAGGTTTCATCCTTCACTTGAACAGGCGGCTCTTTTCTCAGGGTCAGCCTGATAACGGCAGAGTCCACGTTAGGCGCCGGCACAAAAACCGTTTTAGGCACTTTCAGAACCGTTTCTGCTTCCGCATAGTACTGTACAGCAATCGACAAGGAATTGTAATCCTTCGTTCCCGGTTTAGCTGCAAGCCTGTCCGCTACCTCCTTTTGGATCATACAGACGATTCCCCGGATCGGAAGCTTTTCCGTTAAGAGCTTCATAATGATTGGTGTGGTCACATAATAAGGAAGATTTGCCACAACCATAATATCCTCTATCCCTTCAAACTCTTGTCCTATCACTTGAGAAACATCCGCCTCAAGAATATCAGAATGAATAACTTTTACATGAGGATAAGGCTCCAGCGTCTCGCTTAAGATGGGAAGCAGCCGCTGGTCAATCTCAAAAGCAACGACCTTTTTTGCCTGGCGAGCGATATGCTCTGTCAACGCACCAATTCCCGGCCCGATTTCTATAGCCCCGGATTCCTCTGTTAAATCAGCCTGGGCAACGATATTGTTCAGTATATTACGGTCAATCAAAAAGTTCTGACCGAGACTTTTTTTAAATGTGAAGCCATGTTTCTTCAGTATGGCTTTTGTACTTTGCGGATTTGAGATATCCTTCATCTTTCCTGTTCCTCCTGTAAAATTTCCTTCATGGCATCAGCAAATTGCTGTTCAGTAATCTGAAACATCATCAAGCGCTTGTGCAGCTGCTTTCCGTTCATATATCCGATCTTTAAGCTCTTTCCAAGCTTTTCTCTTCTGGCTTTTGCCTGCTGTCCGCCGATTAGCCCTGCTGTTACAAGATCGTTCCATGAAATTTTTTCCGTTTCTTCTATATATTCTTCTTTTACATGACGCAGTGCTTCTCTTATTGAATCCTTTGAGGCATGCTCCACTCCAATGCCTTTTTTATTTCTTGCCATCGCTTCCTTTTTGGGAAGAAATGCATGCTTGCAACCGGGTATCTTGTTTGAAATAATTTTCCGGATGCGCTCCCCCGGATAATCAGGATCTGTAAACACGATAACCCCTCTTTTTTCCTGAGCAAGCCTGATCTGTTCTATCGTTTCATCACTTATTTCTGAACCGTTTGTTTCAATGGTGTCCGCATTGACCGCATTCTGTATCACGATGGTATCACTTTTTCCTTCAACCACAATTATTTCTTTAATTTTCATGATTTCCTCCCAGGTCATGCAAAAAACTACTTCCTAGTATACCCTTACTTTCACTTAAGGAAAATAAAAAGCAGAGGATTGGCATCCATACCCGCTTTTGCGGGTATGGACACAGCTCCCCTGCTTCTCTTCTATATCTGGAATTTAGCTTTATTTAATAATTTTAACTCTTACCGTTTTTCTTCCCCATTTGACAGCCTCTGACTGAGAGGAGAAGAAAACATCGATGCGATTGCCATTGATGGCACCGCCTGTATCAGAAGCGATAGCATAGCCATAGCCTTCTACATACACTTTGCTCCCAAGCGGAATGACTTTTGGGTCTACCGCGATGACTTTCGCATTAGGATTGGCGTGAAGGTTCAGGCCTGTCCTCGTCTTGCCCGAACATCCGGCGCAGCTCGCAGTGTAAGCGGTACTTGTAACATAAAGTTCCTTGCCTCCGGAAGGAGCACTCTTTCCGCGCGAAACCGTAACAGGTTTCGGCTTTGTGCCTTCGGCTATTACCTTATCTGAACTATCTTCCAATGTTTTTTTACTTTTTAATTTTCGGGAAACCTCTTTCCCGTTTTCAAGTACGACCTCATACTTTTTCGATACCCGGCCTTTGGAGCCCGGTTCTACCACTTTCTCTTTTCCTTTTGCCAGTTTTCCGTCTTTACGGGTGACGGTAGCAAACGGCGTATCTTCTTCCACTACATCGGTGACCTTTTCTACTCTGATGATATTAACCTTCATGTCGTTGTTTAACTTCGTCTCTTTAGCGGGCTCTACCCGGTCAAGATCCCCTAGTTTCACTTTGTTTTGTTTTAAAAGGTCAGCGACCGTAGTCGAAGTGGTCCAAACTTGCTTTTCTTTTCCGCCTACAACAAGGTCAACTGAGACAGCTTGCTGAAGGTTTATGTGCTGCTGAGTTTTGAGCGGCGTTGCTAAACCAGGCTTAAGTTTATCATGCTGGTTCACGCTGATATTGCGTTCGCCTAAAAATTCTTTAACAGTGCTGGCTGTTGACCAAACCGATTGTTTTTCTCCATCCTGCGTAAAGTTAATTTTATGTGCAGGTGTATACTCAATCTTCATGCCGTTTTTAAGCGGCTCGTTTAATCCTGGTTCCACCTCATCATGGCGGTTAACCGATATACCATAGTCAGAAAGTGCATCCCTAACATTTTCTGCGTGTGAACTAAACGATTTCTCTTTCCCATCAACCATGATCATAACGTCGGTTTTCGAAGTTTCATAGCTTACGAAACCTGTTGTTACAGCCAGAACGATGATCGCGGCAGCAGCCATTACGAGCTTTTTCGTGAAGAAATCATAAAAAAGCTTACTCTTGCTCCTGTTCATGTCATCCATTCCCCCTTTACAAGGATTGAAGTATATTCGTTGAATAATTCGTTGTCAAATCCCCCCTCTTATGCAAATTAATTACACAAGCCCAATTATGTAAGGAAAAAGGGTGAAAAGGGAAGGAAAACCGTTCGACAGTTTCCTCTTCCGTAATGTTGATTTTGCTGGATTTACAACGTTTTTCGCCTGTTTTTTTCTCTTTTCGACAAAACCGGTCAGCGATTGATGCCGAATAATTGTCTGGCATTGTCGGAAGTTTTTTTAACTAAATCTTCCAGAGGCATTTCTCTTAACTCGGCGATAGCCTCAGCTACGTACTTTACATATGATGGTTCATTTCGCTTGCCCCTGAGCGGATGGGGACTTAGGTAAGGACAATCCGTTTCGATAAGGAGCCGGTTGATCGGGATCTCTTTCGCCACTTCTTTTGGCTTCTTGGCATTTTTAAATGTAACTGGCCCGCCAAAAGAAATGTAGAAGTTCATGTCTAAACACTGTTTAGCAACCTCCAGGCTGCCGCTGTAACAGTGCATGATTCCGCCAACTTCCTCGGCACCTTCGCTTTTAAGAATATCAACGACATCCTGTGTCGCATCGCGATTATGAATAATAATCGGAAGCTTCACTTTCTTAGCCAGTTGAATCTGTTGGCGAAAGACATCTTTCTGAACATCTTCCGGTGATTTATCCCAATGGTAATCCAGCCCCATCTCACCTAAAGCCACCACTTTGGGGTGAGCTGCGAGTTCTTCGATCCACTGTAAATCTTCCGGTGTCATATCCACCGCGTCCACGGGGTGCCATCCTACAGCTGCATAGATAAAATCATATGTATCAGCCAACTTTATAGCGCCTTTGATTGTCGGCCGGTCAAACCCAACGACAACAATATGTGAAATTCCTTCATCCAAAGCTCTTTGTATTACCTCTTCAAGATCTTCTTCAAACTGAATTGCATTTAAATGTGCGTGTGTATCAAACATGAAGAAAGCCCTCCTAATTAATACTTTCACAGTTTATCATACCTTTGTCCTATAACACCAAGACGTCTGGATAACAATTGCATTACAGTTTTATTACATACTGGAAATAACATGCCCCATTTGACCCCTGGTAAAATTAAAAAAGGGAACCCTTTTAGGCTCCCCTTTCACGCGTACTTTATTTGACTTTTGCTCCATTCGGCAAGCTTTGATCGACCGTTGCCAATGTCAGCTGATCTCCGGCTGAACCAGCGAGGATCATGCCTTCTGACAGTTCTCCCCGGAGTTTTACCGGTTTAAGGTTGGTGACGCAAATGACTTTTTGTCCTATCAAGTCTTCAGGTCGGTAATACTTTGCAATACCTGAGACAACCTGCCTTTTCTCATAACCGAGATCTAGCTGAAGCTTCAAGAGTTTGTCCGCTTTTTTCACTGGCTCCGCCTCGATGACTTGAGCCACTCGAAGGTCAACTTTCATAAAATCATCGATCGAGATCTCAGCTGTTTCTTCTTTTTCAACGATAGCTACTGGCGCCTTCTCTTCTTGCTCTGCAGCAGTTGCACCACCCATAGACTGCTGAATATAGCTCACTTCTTCCTCAGTTTCAAGACGAGGGAAGATTGGATTTCCTTTTTGAACCTTTGTTCCTTCCGGCAGTTTTCCAAATTCATAGACGGTGTTCCAGTCTGTAAGCTCACCTTCCTGGATCCCAAGCTGTCCCCAGATTTTCGCAGGCGCATTTGTCAGGAACGGCTGAATCAATACGGAAACTATACGGATGGACTCCGCCAAATGATACATGACTGCTGCCAGAGCCTTTTTGTCTTCTTCATTTTTTGCCAGGATCCAAGGCTGGGTTTCATCGATATATTTATTCGTGCGGCTGATCAATTGCCAGATGCTGCTTAAAGCCACCGAAAACTCCATGTTCTCCAAAGATTCTTCTGCCTTTTTAACGGTATTCTGAACAAAATCAACAAGAGTCTGATCAAAGTTCGTCACATTGCCTTCGTAGTCAGGAATGGCGCCATCAAAGTATTTATTGATCATCGCCACCGTACGGTTCACAAGATTGCCCAGGTCATTGGCAAGGTCATGGTTCACCCGGTCTACAAAGCTTTCAGGCGTGAACACGCCGTCAGAACCAAAAGGAACTTCACGGAGAAGATAATAGCGCAGGGCATCCAATCCATATCGGTCGATCAAGGTTACCGGATCGACAACGTTTCCTTTGGATTTGGACATTTTTCCGTCCTTCATAAGCAGCCAGCCGTGGGCAAAGACTTTTTTGGGAAGCGGAAGGTCCAGTGCCATCAGCATGATCGGCCAGTAAATCGTATGGAACCTGACGATCTCTTTCCCGACGAGATGAACATTTGCCGGCCAGAATTTTTTATACTTTTCATCGTTTTCTGATCCATAACCGAGCGCTGTAATATAATTGGAAAGCGCATCAATCCACACATAGATAACATGCTTCGGATTGCCGGGCACCTTCACACCCCAGTCGAAAGACGTACGGGAAACCGCGAGATCCTCTAACCCAGGCTTGATAAAGTTATTGATCATCTCATTTTTGCGGGATTCCGGCTGAATGAACTCCGGATTCTCTTCATAGAACTGAAGAAGCCTGTCCGCATACTTGCTCATATTAAAGAAATAGCTCTCTTCCTTTACGCGCTTTACTTCTCTTCCGCAGTCCGGGCATTTTCCGTCGACAAGCTGAGTCTCAGTGAAGAAGGATTCACACGGCGTACAGTACCAGCCTTCATACTCGCCAAGGTAAATATCTCCTTGATCAAGAAGCCGCTTAAAGATTTTCTCTACACCCTCTTTATGCCTGTCTTCGGTTGTACGGATGAAGTCATCGTAAGATATATCGAGTTTCTGCCAAAGATCTTTGATCCCCGTCACGATTTCATCTACATATTGCTGCGGAGTTACTCCGTTCTCTTCCGCCTTCTGCTGAATTTTTTGGCCATGCTCATCTGTTCCAGTCAAATACATAACTTCATAACCTTTTAAGCGTTTATATCTTGCCAAGGCATCGCCCGCTACTGTGGTGTACGCGTGGCCGATATGGAGTTTTCCGCTTGGATAATATATTGGTGTTGTAATATAAAATGTTTTTTCTCCCATAATGAATTCCTCCGGTTAAAAAATTTAATAAACTATGAAAAAAGCCCCTGCAAAAAGAGGGACATTTTATTTACAGAAAAAAGTGACTGCTCATTTCGACTTTCAAATTTGTCAGTTCTATGAAAAGTGTAAAAAAATGTTTGTTCTGGGACATAAAATACAAAACAAGTGCGAAATCACTTATGTAAATACTTTCATTATGCTCTTTTCTTCACTCAAAATATACCTAATCCCGTAAAGTCATGTCAAGGTAAACAGGATGTACGGTGAAGAATAGGCTAAGGGAGTATTTTTTAAAAGTCAGTTTTGTCGAATAATGACGAATTTATCAAGAATAATTCCCAGTAATTTTTTTGAAAAACAAGAATAATTTTCTAAACCTATTTTTACCTGTTTGTAAAGATAATCTGGTATGATTGAACTTATAGAAAAACGGGTAAATAGATAGAGAAATTTTTGTTTGCAAAATAGTTGACCTCATCTGGAAATATTGTTATGATGAATCCGTAAGATTTTGTCGAATTCTGACGATTATATATATAATTAATATTAGGATTTAAATATCTACTATTCGGGAGGAGATTACTAAAATGAAATCTACAGGTATTGTTCGTAAAGTTGATGAACTAGGACGTGTGGTAATTCCAATCGAATTACGACGCACACTCGGAATTGCTGAAAAAGACGCACTTGAAATCTACGTTGATGATGACCGCATCATCCTTAAAAAATACAAGCCCAATATGACTTGTGCAGTAACCGGGGAAGTTTCTGATGACAACTACTCACTTGCTGGCGGCAAAATCATTCTTAGCCCAGAAGGCGCACAAGAAATCATGAATGAACTTCAAAAACAACTTCAAGCAACAAAATAAGGATTGAAAGAGCCTCCTGATGACAGGAGGCTCTTTTTTATGTGTTTAGCTTTCATTTTCAACGTGATAGGCTTGGTATACTTCTCGCTTTGGCAGATTTCGGTCTGCCGCTGCTTTTTTTACCGCTTCTTTACTTTTTAGCTGTTCTTTATCGATGTAATGCTGGACGTGTTCAACAAGCGTCAGAGGATCCCACCACTGAGATTCTGCCTTTTCTTCAGGTGCATCTGACGAGCCTTCCACCACCAGGCAAAACTCGCCTCTGATCTCTGTTTCCTTAGTCCAATCCACCACCGTGCTTAATGGGCCTCTGATGAACTCCTCATATTTCTTTGTCAATTCTCTCGCCATTGAAACACTCCGCTCACCCAAAATGTCATGCATAATGGATAAGGTTTCTTTCAGCCGATGGGGAGACTCATAAAAGATCATCGTAAATGGAAAGGACTTGAGCCGCTCAAGCTGTTCTTTCTTTTCTTTCTTGCCCCGTGGCAAAAATCCGTAAAAGTAAAAATCCTTCGTATTAAGTCCTGAAGCAATTAATGAAGATAATGCCGCATTCGCCCCGGGGAGAGGAACAACAGGGATCTTTTCCTCCAGTGCGCTCACAACAAGTTCATAACCCGGATCGGAAATGGCCGGTGTTCCTGCATCTGATACAAGTGCCACTGTTTTTCCTTCTTTCAGCAGGTCGATTAGCTTCATGCCGCTCACTTCTTTATTATGTTCATGGTAGCTGAAAAGAGGGGTCTGGATCTCAAAGTAATTGCAGAGCTTTTTCGTCTGCCTCGTATCTTCCGCTCCTATGTAATCAGCTTCCTTTAAAATCCGTATCGCACGAAAAGTCATGTCCTCCAGATTTCCAATCGGCGTAGGAACTAAATAGAGTAAACCTGTTTCATGACCGCTCTGATAGCTGTTCTGCTGCCACATGGTATACAGCGCCTCCTTCCTTGATCAAGTGTTCCTTCTCTTTCTTCGTCATTCTTTTTATTCGGTATTCTGCTTTCATCGCATCTTCTTTAGTTGGAAAATCAGCGGAGAAAACAAGCTGCAGCGGAGCTCTCCCTCTTGTGTACTTTGCTCCCTTTCCTGATTCATGAGCCAGTACCCGCTTTTCCAGGTTATTGGTATAGCCGGTATAGAGGGTATCATCACTGCACTTCAGAATATAAACATAAAATTTATTTTCCATAGAAGACCTTCTTCAATTCTTCCGTATATTGCCCGTCTTTTCCATACACGGTCAGCGGGGGGAGAATATGAAGATCAGGCTTGCCGTCCTTCATTCCCTCGACAAGAAGCATGTTCGCCTCACCGCCATGCTTTGGATAAACAAACTGCAGCCTTTTGGGCTCAAGCCTATATTTTCTCATCAGGCTCAAAATATCCATCAGCCGCTGAGGACGGTGGACGAACGCAGCTTTACCTCCCTGCTTTACCAGCTTGCTGCTCACTGAGATCACATCTTCAAGTGTACAATGAATCTCGTGCCTGGCTACCGCCAAATGAGGATTCTCATTATAATCTTTTTCATTTACCGAGGAAAAATACGGCGGATTGCACACGACCGTATCAAACTTTCCTGTACCAAGCTTTCCAGGAAGATTGATGATGTTGTCTGTCAGTATTGAAACCTGATCCTGCATCCCATTAACTTCCACGCTACGGCCGGCCATATCACTCAGCCGTTCCTGAATCTCTACTCCTGTGATGGCAGCCTTCGAACGCTGTGTCAATAACAAGGCGACGGCTCCGTTTCCTGTGCAAAGATCGATAATGTTTCCCTTTTGAATGGGTACGTAGGCAAACCTGCTCAGCAGTACGGCATCCAGAGAAAAAGAAAAGACGGATGGGCTCTGTATGATTTTCAAAGATTCATCAACTAGATAGTCTAACCGTTCGTCTCCTTTTAACAGGTTTTCCATTACATCACTCTTTCTGCTTCACTTTTTTCTTTGGCTTTGTTAAAGCATATTGTTGATTTCCTATCATATTGGGCATCGCATACTGATGTTAAAAGAGGCCCTCAAGTCCTTTTCTCTAATAATAAGGGGTGATCGCTGACGATGATAAGAGCCGGCTGATTTGTGAAACAAATGAAGCGCCAGAAAAGCAGATGGGGAAAAAGCTTGCTTATACCCTTTAGCTTTTCAGAAGGCGGTTAATCACACCCTGCCCAAAATCAACAACATTGACGAACAGAGTTTTTCTTTAAACATAGAAAAGAGTCTTCCCCTTTGGAAAGACTCTTTATTTTTTATTAAGAAATGATAGACAGAACAGGCAGTCGCCCTCTGTTCGCACACTTCCATAATGAAGATTGCAAATATGAAATCCTTCTTGATACAGCCTGGCCAGGTTGTCATAGCCTTCCCCGATATCTGCCGATTCTTGTGGCAATGGCCGCTTTTTAACAGAGGAGTTGGATCCTTTTTTTTCCTGTGGCTTCAGAGCACTTCGCAAATTGTAATTTTCCATTTGCAGGTTGTGATTCTGTTCCAATAAGGCGACAAGGTCTGCTTTTAAGTCTCCAATTTGTTCCGTTAAAGCTGCCAATTGCTGCTCCATATGGGTCACCCGGGAAAAAATCTGATCTTTCTCCACGTGCTTTCCACCTCGTTATTCTGTAGCTTGCGTAAATAATTCCTTTTCTTTCATGAGCTCTTCAATTGTATATTCCGTTACTTTTTCAAGTTCCGGCAGTTCGACCTGTACAAGTTTCTCGAGCATATTCAATCCAACAACGCGACCTCTTCCATCTGGAGTGGCGATATGTTCACCCACATCTGGAAGCTCTCTTTTGACTTCTTCATAATAATCGTTTTCGTATTTTAAACAGCACATTAAACGGCCGCATAATCCAGAAATCTTTGCGGGGTTAAGCGATAGATTCTGGTCTTTGGCCATTTTAATTGATACGGGTTCAAAGTCACCAAGAAAAGTGGAACAGCACAGCATTCTTCCGCATGGGCCGATGCCTCCAAGCATTTTTGCTTCATCACGGACTCCGATTTGCCGAAGCTCGATCCGCGTTCGAAAAATGGAAGCGAGATCTTTAACCAGTTCCCTAAAATCGATGCGTCCATCTGCAGTGAAATAAAAAATGACTTTATTTCGGTCAAAGGTATATTCGACATCTACCAATTTCATGTCAAGCTTATGCTCGGTTATCTTTTCCGTACACAGTTCAAAAGCATTTTGGGCAGCTTTTTTGTTTTCATCTACCGCAAGTGTATCTTTCTCGTTTGCGCTTCTTACTACCTTTTTTAAAGGAAGTACAACATCATTCTCCCCAACTTGCTTCTTGTCTATGACGACTTTTCCGTACTCAATTCCGCGCGCTGTTTCAACAATTACGAATGTATCCTTTATGATATCAAGGTCGCCAGGATCGAAATAGTATATTTTTCCCGCTTTTTTAAAACGGACTCCGACTACTTCATACACAGGCTTTTATCCCTCCCGTAATCGTAACACCAGCTGCTCCATCAGGAGCTGGGGGTTTACGTTTGCACCTAGACGTTGCTTGGCTGTTAAGATAGCCAGCATTTTCTCACTGATTCTTTTCTGTGAGGTATGTAGAGCTTGCTGCTCTAACGCTTGCCGCTGATCGACAAATACCAGGTGCTCCGGCTCTGAAAGCTGTATAAATAAAAGATCTTTGTACCAGATCAGTAAAAGGCTTAATGCATTGTCGAGTTGATCTTTTTCCTTAAAAAACGACAACCAGTTATCCTGTAATGAAACAAATACCTGGCTGGGACGAGTTCTCAACTCTTCTGTTAATTGTATCACTTTGTCTCGTGCTTGTGCAAACCACTCTTGCCTACAAATTTCGAGTGCTTCTGACTTATCACTCGTTAATGCAGCTGCCATAGCAGCCATAGGCAAAGAGATATCCTCTTCCTGCAAAGATTTCATAAGCTGTTCTGGCGGAAGAGGAGAAAAGGAAACAACCTGAGATCTGGAAAGAATGGTCTCCAGCAGACGATGCACCTGTTCTGTCAATAAAAAGGCGATCGTGGATGACGTCGGTTCTTCCAAAAATTTAAGCAGGCTGTTTGCGGCCTGTACCGTCATACGATCGGCATGTTCAACAATGTATACTTTTTTATCTGATTCCATTCCATGATAAGCAAATTCCTTTTGCAGACCGCGGATTTGATCAATTTTAATGGATTGCCCTTCAGGCTGGACGATATGAACGTCCGGATGGTTTCCTGAGTCGATCCTCTTACAATCCTTACATACTCCGCATGGTTCAACACTTGTTGTTTCCCTGCACAAAAATGTTTTTGCGATCTGCAGGGCCATATCCATTTTTCCTGTTCCATGACCCCCCTCAAACACATAAGCATGAGCGAGACGATCCTTCTTAACACTATTCGTTAACATTTTTACAACTCTTGGCTGCCGTTCACTTAATTGTTCCCAGCTCATTTTTTCCACCTACGTATACAGATTAATCAAAAGACCTTTGACTTCACCGATCTTATCGAGCAGGCCGATTGATTTTTCTTCCTTTTTTAACATCAAATCTGTCATTTCCAGAAGCTTCGTATCTACTTCTTGGACAAGTCTCGTGGTCTGCTGCCTTCCCTGGCTGTTCCAGCCGCGGCTCTGTTTCAGATTCATGCCAAAATCAACAGCTTCTTTTACAAAACGCTGCACAAGCTGTTTATACTGATTAAAATCTCTCATGGTCTGATACTGAGCAAGCCGCTGCCCCTGCTTCTCTACGTCCTTAAAAAGAGTGCCGAGCTGATCGGACTGCAGCTTTTCCTGATGGCTCGTAACAGCTTCTCCAAAAGCATGTCCGCTTTTTCCGCTGAGCTTTCCTTCTTTTTGTTTCGTATCGATTAAAGGGCGGGGATCTTGGCCAATTTTCATTTTGATTCCTCCGTCATTTTAAAACTGCTGAAAGCTTTCCACAGGAAGAACAAATACAGTGGCTCCTCCAACTTCTACTTCAACAGGATAGGGAACGTATGCATCAGCATTACCGCCCATCGGCGATACAGGGGCAACCAGCTGATTGCGGCTCTTGCAGTTCTCTTTGATGATGTCCATTACACGATCCACTTGCTGATCTTCCACACCAATCATGAACGTCGTATTCCCTGCTTTAAGGAAGCCTCCGGTCGTCGCCAGCTTGGTCGCACGGAACTCATGTTTAACAAGCGCATCCGCCAAACGGCTGCTATCCTTATCCTGAACCACTGCAATGATCATTTTCATACTTTTTCCCTCCTGTAATTTATTAGTTATATCGGTTCGTTAGAAGAAGTTTAATATCCTTTTTGATGACATCAAAAACCTGGTCTATAGTCTGGTTTCCATCCACAAGAAGAAAACGTTCCTTGTTTTCTGAATAAATTTCCCTAAATCCTGATCTTACTCTCTCATGGTACTCCAGCTGTTTCTGCTCTATACGGTCAAGTCCTTCTTCAGTATATCGGCTGACCATCCGTTCCCTCCCTGCTTCAGGAGAAATATCGATGAGGTAGCTTCGGTCCGGGCTTAATCCACCTGTTGCAAAGCGATTGATCGCCGTGACATCCACTACAGGAATACCGAGTCCATAGGCTTGATAAGCAATGGACGCATCGACAAAGCGGTCACACAGTACCAGTTTGCCCTCTTGCAACGCCGGAACAATTTTTTCTTTCACATGCTGCGCACGTGAAGCAGCATACAGCAGCACTTCCGTCTCATCCGCCATTTCTGGGTGAGCCGGATCTAAAATCAAAGAGCGGATCCGGTCGCTGACCGCTGTTCCTCCCGGTTCACGGGTTAAAAGATATGGAATACGGCTTTCTTCTAAATAATCAGCCAGTTTTTTAATCTGTGTTGATTTTCCTGAGCCATCCGGGCCCTCTATCGTAATAAATAATCCGTTCACGTCTATTCTTCCTTCTGTTCAGCATATACGTTTATTTTTTTGCCTTGGCCGCCCTGAAAACGGGCGCCATGCTCTAATAGATATTGATAGTTTTTCACCAGTTCATCAGTAATTCGTTCTCCCTTGGCAATCAAAGGAATGCCAGGCGGATATGGAATAACAGACTGGGCAGCTATGTGCCCGGAAGAGTGGGATATCCATATCTCTGCACTCTCCATCTTAAGCATCTCTTTATAGCTTACTGCAAGGGCGCTGATGCCTGTCTCTTCCCTCTGTAAAGGGATGCGAGAATGTTCCTTGTGAAACATCCCGTCTGACAGGGCACCTTGAATGGTTTCAATCAATGCGCTGAGATTCGGTATCCTTCCAAGGGGCAGAACAAACAGGACATTCATGGGATCTGCGAGTTCCGTAAAAATCCCCTTCTCCTCTAACTTCTCCTGCAGCTCATATCCGGTAAGACCCGTCGTGCTCTGTACGGTAACTTTTAGAGGGTCCATCAGACAGCCGGCAGAAGCCGGCAGCACATTT
This sequence comes from Fictibacillus sp. WQ 8-8, assembly GCF_024494405.1. Taxonomy (NCBI): domain Bacteria; kingdom Bacillati; phylum Bacillota; class Bacilli; order Caryophanales; family Fictibacillaceae; genus Fictibacillus; species Fictibacillus sp. WQ 8-8. Next base: position 2,639 of record NZ_JAMXKG010000020.1, on the reverse strand, counting down.
AGTTGAGGAATACGGTTCAGAGCTTTCCGGAAATGATCACCATCTTTTTTTATTTCATTAAAATCCCTTCGAGTCAGGCTGGCTAAATAGGCTCTGGCTAAATCCAGCGAGGCCATGATGGGATAAGATGGCGAACTGGATTGAAGGGCTTGTAAATAATGTTTTACCCTCTTTTCATCAATACGAAAACTGTTGAAATGCAAGTACGCACCCATGGTCATAGCAGGCAGTGTTTTATGAGCAGAATGAACAACCATGTCAGCTCCAGCTTCAAGAGCACTTTCGGGAAACTGCCCATCCCGTCCAAAGTGGGCTCCATGGGCCTCATCCACCAGTACAACCAGTCCGTTCTCGTGCAAATAAGGAATTATTTCCTTAAGATCCACCGACATTCCATAATAGTTGGGGTTAGTCAGCATAATCCCTTTGGCTGCCGGAAACTTCCTTACACCTTCTTTTACCACTTCAAGAGTAAGACCAGTGGCAAACTGGCCAACTGGATCGATGCCCGGTGAGAGAAACACCGGCCGCAGCCCTGCCAGCTCAAGCCCGTTTAAGACAGACTTATGGCAATTGCGCTGAACGAACACTACATCATTCTCTTGAAAAGCGGACAAAAGCATGACCAGGTTTCCCGCTGTACTTCCTCCCACTAAAAAATAACTGGAATTAACGCCATACAAGGAAGCCGTCAACGCTTGCGCCTCCTGAATGGCTTCAGATGGTTCATGCAGATCATCCAGTCCAGTCAGCTCTGTCACATCTATAGGAAGAACTGAGGCAAAGGCTTTGTTTTGATTGCCGCCAATACCGATGGCTCCATTTTTATGACCCGGAACATGAAAGGACCATTTTGTTTTATGGCTATGCCGTATGAGGGCATCATATAAGGGGGTTCTTTGTTCATTTATCATGTGCAATCCTTTTTTCTTGCATGAAGTTACGTTTATCCTTCTATTTTAGCATACCTCAAACCTCTCTGCTTTTCGCTCCAAAGAGAAAAACAGGCCATGTTGGCCTGTTTTATACAGAAGAATTAACTAATTTTAGTTTTCTTAATTGATTTAAATAGTGTTTGTAATACTCGTCATTGGTTTCAGCAGAAACTATTTTTTTCTCGCAGTCCATACAAATGTATTGATGTAAAATATGAATACCGGTCTGCTTATGCTCCTCGCATATTAAACACATTTCCCCTGTTGGTTTCAATGATGATTTCATTTCCATCCACCTCCATTACTTCATTCTTTCCAGAGTTCCTCCGCTCTATACTCTCGTACCTTATTAATCTTCGTTTCTGTTTAGGCTCTAGTTCAATGTATGTGAAACAGAATTTGTTCGTGTCTGTCTTGGAAAATTAAAGCCTTCCCGTCCGATTCAGTGAAATAAATGTTCTATGCTCGAAGAACAAGATGGTAAAAGTAGTGGCTTCTGACTGAATGATTGGATTCCGTTGGCTAAATGATTGTTACTTGCGGGTTTGTACGGTTTTCATGCGGCTTTGGCCCTTTTACGTGCGACTTTTCAGCCTTTACATGCCAAACCCATCATTGTCATAAAAAAGAACATACAAAAAAGCACTGCTGAAATCAATCCAACAGTGCTTCGTTCATGCCCGGCAACGTCCTAATTATACAGGGGAAAGCCCCCAACTCCCATCAGCACTGAAGGGCTTAACTTCCGTGTTCGGTAGGGGAACGGATGTGACCTCTTCGCTATTGCTAACCACCGAATATCCCTTGCTCCGAGCACGACCCAGGCGGCGATATGCAAACCACCTTATTTGGTTGATCCCTCGATGGTTTTATGAAAAATAGAACAAGTAATTAGTTTGTATAGGCTTTATTTTTTCGCTTTCTCTTTGAAAATCATCTTTTTGTGGCTAATGGATACGGTTTTGAAGGTTCTGCTTTGTTGTCCGGGAGCGTTACTTGCGGAATTGGAGGGTTTACTTGCGGCTTTGGCTCGTTTACTTGCGGTTCGACAGAGTTTACTTGCGATTTCACACCCGTTACTTGCGGTTCGACAAGGTTTACTTGCCTATCACGTCATTTTCATAAAAAAACATACAAAAAAGCACTGCTGGAATCTTTCCAACAGTGCTTCGTTCATGCCTGGCAACGTCCTACTCTTACAGGGGGAAGCCCCCAACTACCATCGGCGCTGAAGAGCTTAACTTCCGTGTTCGGTATGGGAACGGGTGTGACCTCTTCGCTATCGCCACCAGACTATACGGTTTGTGATCAACGGCGATCTTCTTCGTCAGCGCACTCCTCCTCTTCCTCATGTACGTTTAGGTACACTCCGGAGAGTCGTCGTTTGCTTCCTTGAATATCTTGTCGCTGACAAACCTTATTTTGAGGTATATTCCCTCAAAACTAGATAACTTTTCATCCAAACTTTCACTGATGCTAACGTCCAGCTCCATGAACCATATCCTCGAGATCGTTTCAATCCCTCCTACGAACACCAAAAACGTGTTCTCGTCAGGATCTCCAACGCTTGTCGGATTTAAACGGTTCATACCGCTTTTGTTAATAAGGATAAGCCCTCGACCGATTAGTATCTGTCAGCTCCACGTGTCACCACGCTTCCACACCAGACCTATCAACCTCATCATCTCTAAGGGGTCTTACTCA